>NZ_JAYKZI010000001.1:0-201577 GCF_036662515.1 Arthrobacter sp. S2(2024)
TAACGGCACGGCCTACACCTTCACCGTCACCGCCACGAACGCGATCGGCACCTCCCCGGCGTCGGCAGCCTCCGCACCGGTCACCCCCACGGGAACCACCAGCTCGGCCATCACCAACGGCGGCTTCGAATCCGGGCTCACCGCCTGGACCACCGGCGGCGTCAGGGCACCCGTGGCCTCCACCACCGCCCACACCGGCACCGGCTCCGCGCTCCTGGGCCTGGCCTCAGGAACCGAACCCCTCGGGGACAGCAGCCTGTCCCAGACCCTCACCATCCCCGCCACCGGAACCACCACCCTGTCCTTCTGGTACCAGCCCCACAGCCAGGAAGACCCCTGCACCGGCAACGCCTGCCCGTACGACTGGATGGAAGCACAAGTCCGCACCACCACCGGCACCACCCTGGGCAGCCTCTTCAAACTCTGCAACAACAACGGCACCTGGACCCAGCTCACCGCCGACCTCACCGCCTACAAAGGCCAAACCATCACCCTCTGGTACAACGTCCACCTCGACGGCTCCAGCCCCGCCGACGACACCTGGATGTACCTCGACGACATCACCCTCACCAACAGGTNAACCATCACCCTCTGGTACAACGTCCACCTCGACGGCTCCAGCCCCGCCGACGACACCTGGATGTACCTCGACGACATCACCCTCACCAACAGGTGAGGCACAGACGCCAAAAATCCCCGCCCTCTACTGAGGACGGGGATTTTTGAGTAGCGCTCCTCCGACTGGACTTGAACCAGTAACCCTTCGATTAACAGTCGAATGCTCTGCCAATTGAGCTACGGAGGAATGAAGCGTGTACAAGCCTAACAAAGGGCTGCCGGGAAACGAAATCGGCGCCAGGGCGGCCCTCAGCTGTCCATGCGGAGCGCGCGGCGCTGCATTTCCAGCTGCATGAGTTCCCGGTTGAGGCGCTGGAACTCCTCCGGCTGGGCCGAGGCGTCCAGTCGCTGTAACTGACCCATCTTGTCCGCTTTGACCCTGGTGATCTGCAGCTCGAAAAGCCGGGCCAAAATGTCGCGGCAATAGCGCTGAAGCGCTTCGGGCGTGCTGGCCGGCAGTGGGACGACGGCAAGCTCGGAGACCAGGCCTTGGAGCGGTTCCGGAACCTCCTGGCGAATCCCTTCCACCCAGGCCACAGGGTCTCCCGCGTGTGCCAGCCCGGCGGCCCGGATGGCGGTGTGCACGGCTGAGTAGGCCGGAGTGACGAAATGGGACGCTTCAAACCGTTCCCATGCTCCGCCGCTAAGCGCAGCTTCGCCACCCAGTACGGCCGGGTTCTGGATGACCACTTCGAGGGCCTGCCGTTCCATGGCGGCAATGGGATCCCGCGGATCCGGGCGCATGAACGCGATGGGAGCGTTCGACGGCGGTGCTGCCGCTGGCTGGCCGGACTGGCCCGGCGCTGCGCCTTGCCCGTGCCCCGGGGTTCCTGGAGTGCCCGCAGATCCCGCAGTTCCTGTATTGCCCGCCGCGCCGGAAGCAGCGCGTTTGGCGGCCAAGCCCACGGCCCGGCTGACTTCCTCGATGGGCATGCCGAGCCAGCCTGCCAGCTCGCGGACATAGGCGGGACGGATACCGGAATCACGGATCTGCGCCACGACGGGGGCCGATTCCCTCAGGGCGGCGACCCGGCCTTCCACGGTGTCCAGGTTGTGTCGCTTGAGCGAGGCCCGGATGGCGAATTCAAAGAGGGGCCGGCGGGTGCCGATCAGGTCCCGGACAGCCGCGTCGCCCTTGAGCTGGCGAAGATCACAGGGGTCCGCTCCGCTCGGTTCCACGGCCACGTACGTCTGCGCGACGAATCGCTGGTCTTCTTCAAAGGCGCGCAATGCGGCCTTCTGCCCGGCGGCGTCGCCGTCGAAGGTGAAGATGACCTCTCCCCCGGTGCCGTCGTCGGACAGCAAGCGGCGGGCGATCTTGATGTGGTCCGTACCGAAGGCCGTACCGCACGTGGCCACAGCGGTACCGACGCCGGCAAGGTGGCAGGCCATGACGTCCGTGTACCCCTCCACCACCACCAGTTGCCGGTCTTTGGCGATGTTCCGCTTGGCCAGGTCGATGCCGTAGAGGACTTGGGACTTCTTGTAGAGCACGGTCTCCGGAGTGTTCAGGTACTTCGGTCCTTGGTCGTCCTCGTAGAGCTTGCGGGCGCCGAAGCCGATGGTGTCGCCGGCGATGTCCCGGATGGGCCAGATGAGCCGGCCCCGGAAGCGGTCGTAAATGCCCCGGTTGCCTTCCGAAAACATTCCCGTTAGCTTCAGCTCGGCATCCGTAAACCCGCGTCCGCGCAGGTGCTTCAGCAGCGAGTCCCAACCCTGGGGCGCGTAGCCGACGCCGAACTGTTCGGCCGCGGTCCGATCGAAGCCGCGGCCGTGGAGGAAGTTGCGGCCCTCTGCGGCACCTGCGGTGAGCAGTTGGGCACGGAAGAACTCGTCGGCGATTTTGTGGGCATCCAGCAGCCGTTGGCGCTTGCCGACCTCTTCGCGGTTGGGACCCGTGCCGCCGTCTTCATAGCGGAGCTCGTAGCCGATCCGGGCTGCGAGCTTTTCCACGGCTTCGTGGAAGGAGCTGTGGTCCATTTTCTGGACGAAGGAGATGGCATCGCCGTCTTCGCCGCAGCCGAAGCAATGGTACCGGCCCACTTGCGGACGGACAGTGAACGACGGCGAGCGCTCGTCGTGGAAGGGACACAGGCCTTTGAAGGTCCCCAGGCCGGCGCCCTTGAGGGTGACGTAGCCGTCCACTACTTCCTTGATATCGGTGCGCTGGCGTACTTCGTCGATATCTTCACGTTTGATCAGGCCAGCCACGTCACCATCCTAGTCGCTCCGCACGGGCAGCCGCGGGCCGCCGTCGGGCTACCAGAGCGAGGGGAGGCTGCCCACGAGGCGTTCGTACATCGCCAGCGCCGAAGCGTCCGTCAGGGACGCCACCTGGTCGATGACAACGCGAAGCCGGGCGCCGTCGTCGGGGGCGTCCCGCCAGTCCGCGGCGAACATCGGTTCCAGATGCCGGTCTCCGCTCGCGTTGAGCACGCCGACGAGGGCGTGCAGGACTTCGCGCTGGCGCTCATAGACGGGCTGCCGATGGTCGGTGGAGATCACGAACGTCGTGGCAAGGCCCTTCATGGCCGCGATCTCGGTGACGGTTTCCTCGGGGACCATGAGTTCCGCAGCGTACCGGGTGAGGTGGTCCGGGCCGAAGTGCGCCCTCGTGGTCTCCAAGGCACTCTGGCAGAACCGGCCGATCAACTGGCTGGTCATGTCCTTCAGCGCGGCCATCGACTTGCGGCTGCCGTCGGCTTCGCGGACCCACACGCTCGTGGCTTCGAGGCGTGCCAGTGCGGCGTCGATTTCGGCGGGATCGTTGTGGGGCAGGTACCACTGCTTGGTGTAGCCCACCACGCGGGCCCGGTGGTCCGGATTGTCCAGCCACTTCAGCTGGAAATGGCCGGCAACAATGGCGTCCTCGACGTCGTGGACGGAGTACGAAATATCGTCGGCCAGGTCCATCACCTGGGCCTCGATGCAGGAACGGTTCCCCGGCGCTCCGTCACGAAGCCAGGCAAACACGGGCAGATCGTCCTCGTAAGCGCCGAATTTGCTGCTCCGCTGTCCGTGGATGACGGGGGCGTCGACGGCGGACCACGGGTATTTGGACGCGGCGTCAAGGCTGGCCCGGGTCAGGTTCAGGCCCGCGGGCCGGCCGTCGGGGGCAAGGACCTTGGGTTCAAGCCGGGTCAGCAGGCGCAGGGTCTGGGCGTTGCCTTCGAAGCCACCGATTCCATGGGCGACCTCGTTGAGCGCCGATTCCCCGTTGTGCCCGAAAGGCGGATGGCCAAGATCGTGGCTCAGGCACGCCGTGTCCACAACATCCGGATCGCAACCGAGAGCGCGGCCCAATTCGCGGCCCACCTGGGCCACTTCAAGGCTGTGCGTCAACCGGGTGCGCACGAAGTCATCGGTATCCGGGGCCACCACTTGGGTCTTGGCCCCGAGCCGCCGGAGGGCTGACGAATGCAGCACCCGTGCCCGGTCCCTCTCGAAGTCCGAGCGGTAGGTATTCTTGCGGGGTTCCTGGACCCAGCGTGCCGAGTCGGCCTCCACGTAGCCTGGAATGCCCGTTGCGTTTTCGGCCGGGCGTGCTGCAGACATCGCTTCAGTTCCCATGGGTATCTGCCTCCTCCGCTTGCCGTGCACCGGCGTCTCTTCAGCCCGTGCCTATGCAGCCAGTTTTCCACGACTCGGGCCGTGCGCGTGCACGCGCCGGTCCGGGCGGCGCTCTAGCCGCCTGAGACGTCGAGTTCGGCTGCGGCGATATCGCGCGTCTGGTCCGCGTCCATCTGCCGGCTGAGAAGCCAATCCTTGGGCAACGCCGGCTTTTTGGGGGAACCTGCGCGTCCGCGCGGGCCTTCCGAATCGATGCCTGGGTACGGCAGGTCCATGTCCAGCTGGTCCAGCAGCTCGCGCAGGACCTCGAGCGTCGGCACCGTGGCCAGTTTGGCACGCAGCTCCCCTCCCACCACGTAGCCCTTGAAGTACCAGGCCATGTGCTTGCGGATCTCACGCAGCGCCTTGTACTCGTCGTTGCCGAAGGTTTCGATCATGAGCTCGGCGTGGCGGTAGACGCCCTCGGCTACTTCGCGCAGGCCCGGACGGTGGCGCTGGTCGCTTCCTTCAAACGCGGCTTGGAGGTCGCCGAAGAGCCACGGGCGACCTTGGCAACCGCGGCCCACTACGACGCCGTCGATCCCGGTTTCGCGCACCATGCGGACTGCGTCTTCGGCGGACCAGATATCCCCGTTGCCCAGGACGGGAATGTCCGGGAGGGCTTCGCGCAGGCGTGCGATGGCGGACCAGTCGGCCTGGCCGGAGTAGAACTGCGCGGCTGTGCGGCCGTGGAGCGCGACGGCGGCAACGCCCGAATCGCGGGCGATCCGGCCGGCGTCGAGGTACGTGAGGTGGTCCTCGTCAATGCCCTTGCGCATCTTGATGGTCAGCGGGATGTCGCCCTTGGAGGCTTCCTTGACAGCCGTCTGGACGATCGAGGTGAAAAGGTCGATCTTCCAGGGGAGGGCGGATCCGCCGCCGCGCCGGGTGACCTTGGGCACGGGGCAGCCGAAGTTGAGGTCGATGTGGTCCGCCCGGTCTTCTTCGACGAGCATGCGCACTGCCTGGCCAACGGTGACGGGGTCCACGCCGTACAACTGCACGGAACGGACTTTTTCATCGTCGTCATGGGAGATGATGCGCAACGATTCCGGGGTGCGCTCCACTAAGGCACGGGAGGTCACCATCTCCGCCACATACAGGCCGCCGCCGTATTCACGGCACAGCCGACGGAAGGCCGAGTTGGTGATTCCAGCCATCGGGGCGAGGATCACGGGGGTGTCCACCGTGATCCGGCCGAGCTGCAGCGGGGGCAGTTCGAGCTTGGGCGAAGGGGGCGTTGCTACTACAGTCACCCGTCCATTGTCTCAAAGCGGGGCAAATCGACGGGACGGTCGAATACGTGCCTGGCCGCTAGAGCAGCCAGCCGTTGTCTTCGGCGATCCGCACGGCCTCGGCACGTGTACGGCCGCCGGTCTTGGCCATCGCGGCGGACAGGTAGTTCCGCACCGTCCCTTCGGAAAGCATCGCCGACTTCGCGATGTCGGCTACCGTTCCGCCGTCGGACGCTGCCTTGAGCACCTCCCCCTCGCGTTCGGTCAAAGGGCTGTCTCCCGCGGTCAACGATTCCGCGGCAAGCACCGGGTCCACCACCCTGAGACCTTGGTGTACGCGGCGTACCGCTTCGGCCAATTGCCGGGCGGGCGTGTCCTTGACGACGAATCCGGAAGCGCCGGCCTGCATGGCGCGCTTGAGGTAGCCTGGCCGCCCGAACGTGGTCACCATGAGGACCCGGCAGGACGGCGCGGCCCGCCGCACGGCCGCTGCCGCGCTGATCCCGTCCAGGCCAGGCATCTCGACGTCGAGCATTGCCACGTCGGCGGAGTGCTCGACGACGGCGGCCGCCACCCCTGTCCCGTCGCCCAGTTCGGCGACCACCTCGATGTCCGGCTCCAGCCCCAGCAACGCGGCCAATGCTCCGCGCACGAGCGCCTGGTCGTCTGCGATCACCAATCGGATACTCATACCTCCACCGCCAATCTGAACCCTCCCAGGTCGCTCGGGCCAATGCTGACCGTTCCCCCGGCGGCACCCACGCGTTCGCGGATCCCGGCCAGTCCGTTCCCGGAGCGGCCCCCGGAGGCCGGACCGACGCCGTCGTCCTCGACTAGAACGCTCGACGCCGTCAACCGGACGCGGCAGCGCGCGGCGCCGGAGTGCCGCACAACGTTGGTGACGCCTTCGCGCAGCACCCAGCCGAAGAGCTCCCTGTGACGCGCCGGAACCTGTTCGACGGTTCCCGGCAATTCGGCGTCGATCCCTGCCGATTCCAGGGCCGTCCGGGCGACTGCGAGTTCCGCCAGGACGTTGACGCCGCGGTAACCGGCCACCGTGGCGCGGACGTCGGCGAGCGCGCCACGGGCCAAGTCCTGCACCGCGGAGATCTCGGCGGCGGCCCGGTCGCGGGCTGGGTACTCGCCGGGGACGGTGTCCAGCATCCTGCCGGCCAATTCGGCCTTCACTGCGATGACCGTCAGGGAATGCCCCAGGATGTCGTGCATGTCCCGGGCCACGCGGCTGCGCTCCGCCGCCACGGCTGCATCGGCCAGTTCAGTCTGCGCTTCCCGGAGCCGTGCGGTCTGCCTGATCAGCCGCGCGAAGGCGGACATCATGAGGCCGAGGGACACGATGATCCCGGCCTGGAGCAAGGCCTGCTCCTCGTTGCCCGTCACCAACTGGGTGGTGAAGGAAGCGAGGGCCAATCCGACGATGAGGAAGAAATCCGCGCGCGGCGGAAGGGACGTCATGGCGATGGCGCAGGCCAGGAACGTCCAGGTCCACAAGGCTTCCCGTCCGATGATGAGGATCATCACCCCGTTCAGCGCCAGCAGGATGAAGACGGACACGATCCCCGCCCGGACGCCCAGGCGCCAACTGATCTGTGGCAGGAAGACGTAGGCGGCGAAGAACACAATCAGGGACGCCGACGCCGCCGTTTTCCAGGCCAGCGGCTCGTCCACGGACCACACGATGTTCCACGTCGGCCAGGCCCAGAGCAGGATGGAAAGTCCCGCGCCGATGAACCAGCCCCGTGGCCCAGGACCGCGGAACATGGCACCGCGGAACATGTTGCTGACGAGCATGTCCCTGAAGGAGGTTCGGCCTTGGCTGCTGGTCATGGTGACCACCCTAGCGGCCTGTTCAGACACGTTTCGTGTCGCGGCGGAACGCCATCGCAGCCCCGGCCACGAAGATCGCGAGCCAGATGAGGACGTTGACGATCCACGCCCAGTCGAACTCGCCGGTGATGGGGCTTCGGGCCAATTGCCCGATCCCGTACGCGGGCGTGAACTTGGCGATGTTCCCGAAGGTCTCCCCCATGATCTCGATCGGCATGAAAAGTCCACCGAGCATGGCAAGGATGGCCAGGGCCGGGCCGAGGATCTGCATGACATTCTGGCTCGGCATAAGGTATCCGACGAACAAGCCCAGGGCCGCGAAGACCAGGGAACCCAGCCAAGCGACCAACCCCGCGGTCAGCCAGGTCTGGGCATCCATGGTGACACCTGCAAGGGCGCCGATGACGAACTGGGCCACGACGGCAACGAGGGACAGCGTCAGCGCAGCCATGGCCTTCACCGCGATGTACGCACCGGGCAGGAGGGGCGTGAGCCGAAGCTGGCGGCTCCACCCTTGGGCACGCTCCACCGCCACTTGGCTGCCGGCGCCCGTAGCTGCGGTCATCGCGGCATAGACCGTGAGGCTGATGAGGATGTACTGGCCGTAGCTGTGCCCGTTGGGCAGGAGCTTGTCCTTGTTGGACAAGCCGAAAATGAAGAAGAAGACGGCCGGCATGAACACCGTGAACATGATGGTCCGCCGATTCCGGAGCATCCGCTTGATTTCGATCCACAGGAACGTGCGGTTGACCCCGCCGGCGGACGGTTTCCGTTCCTGGAGGACTGTTGCCGCACTCATACGAGGTCTCCTTCAAACGTGATGCTCGTGGATTCCGGCACCGCATCGTCTCCGGTGAGGGCCACGAAGGCCTCCTCGAGGTTGTTGGCCGCCACTTCCACGTCGTGGGCGCCCGTGTTGTTGAGCAGGAAGCGCACGACGGCGTCCGAGTCGCCCGTGCGGACGGTGAGGCGGCCGCCGTTGTAATCCATGCTTTCGACGGGCGGCATCCCGGCCAGGAGCCCGCGCTCTGCCGCCGGAAGCGAAGCCTTGACGGTACGGCCCGAGGCAAGGTTCTTGATCTGGGCGGCGGTGCCGTCCGCCACGATGCTGCCTTGCCGGACCAGCACAATCCTGTCCGCGTAGGCGTCGGCTTCTTCGAGGTAATGGGTGGCGAAGATGACGGTCCGTCCGCGCTGGGCGTCGCTCCTGATCGCGGTCCAGAAGTCCCGTCGTCCCGCCACATCCATGCCGGTGGTGGGCTCGTCCAGGATCAGCAATCCGGGATCGGAGACGAGGGCCATGGCGAAGCGCAGCCGCTGCTGCTGGCCGCCTGAGCACTTTTCGACCTTGCGGTCGGCGATCTCCAGGATGCCCGCCCGCGCCAGGACTTCGTCCACGGGCCGGGAGGAATCGAACATGGCAGCGTTGAGCTGCACGGTCTCGCGGACGCTGATGTCCCGCAGCAAGCCGCCGGTCTGCATCACGGCTGCCACCTGGCCGCGGGCGATGGCTCCCCGGGGAGTGTGGCCGAAGATGGAGACGCTACCCTGGTCCGGGGCGCTCAATCCGAGGATCATGTCGATCGTGGTGGTCTTGCCCGCCCCGTTGGGACCGAGGAACGCCACCACCTCCCCCGGCTGCACGGTGAGGTCCAGGCCGCGTACGGCGTGGACCTTCCCGAAGCTCTTGTGCAGTCCGGCGGCTTGGACGGCCGGCACACTCGCTGTTGTCATGACTCTCCTTGGCTTTGGTTTGCTCCACTACCCATCAAAGCCGGGATCCGTGTCCGGCGCCCGGGCGTGTGTCACCAATGAAGGATGACAAATGTCATCGGAGGCTAGCGGCGCTCGGCTTCCCTGCGTGCCCGCCTGGTCATGACGACGGCGGCAAGCTCGCCAGTATCGAAGGACTCGAAGGCATCGGTGGACCCGGCGTTTTCAAGCTCGCGGACCTTCCCGTCGTCGTCGAGAGCTGGCGCCGCATCCGCCGCGACGGCAGCCGCGAGCCGCCTCGGACCGGTCGCCTTCACCACCAGCACGGCGATCAAGGTGGTCACGGGGATGGCCAGCACCAGGCCGATGGAGCCCACCAGTGTACGGATGACTTCCTCGGACAACTCGGCACTCGTGAGGGCATCGACCAGCGGACGGTCGTACAGCATGACGATGATCAGGAGGGGTAGCGCTGCGCCGGCGTAGGCAAAGGCGATGGTGTAGACCGTGGAGGCGATGTGGTCCCGGCCGATCCTCATGGCCGAGGTGAACAGCTTTCGCGCGCCAGTCTCGGGTGCGAGCTCGTAGAGTTCCCACACGGCCGCGGACTGGGTGATCGTCACGTCGTTGAGCACTCCGAGCCCGGAAATGATCAGACCGCAGAGAATGATTCCGGAGAGCGAGATCTTGTCCGACATGTTCACGAGCGTGGCGCCCTCGCTGCTCGCGATCCCGGTCAGGTTGGCCGCATCCGTGGCCCAGGCCGCCAGCAGCGCCGTAATGCCGAGGCCGAAGATCGTACCCAGCAACGCGGTGGAGGTCTTGGCCGAGAATCCGTGGGCGAAATAGAGCACCCCCATCATGATGGCGGTGGAGCCGACCAAAGCCACGAGCAGCGGCGGCTTGCCTTCCACCAGTCCCGGAAGCATGAAGCTCACCATCACCACGTAGGCTCCGGCCAGCCCGAGGAGCGCCCTGAAGCCGCGCCAGCGCGCCACCGCAATGACCACCACGGCATACAGGATCGCCAGAAGGGCCATGGGAACGGTCCGCACGAAGTCGAGGAAAACGTACGACGGCGAGCCGTTGCCTGCCGCTGCGCCCTGCACCCCGGAGAGGTTCAGGTAGCGGATGCTGTCCCCCACTTTGACGCCGTGGGACTTGGCCACGTCCGGGTTGATGACCACTTTCACCGGGCTGCCGCCGTTATCCGGTTGCGTGGACGCGAAGGTGCATTGGGACCCCTGCGGCTGTGCGCCGCTGCTTTGGTTCGTGCCGTTCGTACTCGGCGCCTGCGTACCTTGCGTGCAGCTTTCCTGAGTAACCGCCTGGATCTTGCCCGTATCGAACGTCACCCCGGGAGCGGCCGTGTAGGGGCTCGCGAACGTGATGCCCTCTTTGCTCCCCGATGGCCACATGACCACCATGGCAACGATCGTGAGTACCGCGATCGGAGCCAGCACGGCCACGAGGAGCCAGTTGGCCCGCCTGCGTGACGCGAGCGCCGTCGGGCTTGGCTCGAAATGCTCTGCGTGTCCGTGTGAATGGCCGTGACCCATTAGCTGCAAAACCTCATGCCCACAAGCCTACGTGGGGCAGCGCTGTGTCCCACCCAACTAGCTCGCAGTTGGTGTCGTTATCAGCGCTCAAAACGACACCTACTGCTAGCCAGTTGGGCGCGGTTGATACCCGGGTGCTTAGGCGGGTTTGATGTTTTGGTTCACGTGGAAGAGGTTTCCTGGATCGTACTTGCCCTTGATGGCTTGCAGCCGCTCGTAGTTGACCCCGTAGTTGTCGCTGATCCTGCTTTGGTCTTCTGCATCCATGAAGTTGATGTAGCCGCTGGCAGCAGAGTGCGGACGGAGAGCCTCCGCGTAGTTCCGGGCCCAGGCAATGTTGGCTTCGTTGTCCGCGGGGTCCGGCCATTGTGCCGCGATCACCGGGGCGAACTTCATGCCGCGGTTCGCGAAGGCGGTGTCCTGGGCTCCGACCCGGGCCGCCGCGCCGTCGATCGGGTAGACATGGACGGCGGTGTTGAGGCTGGTCACCGTGGACCCGAACTCCGCATGCGCACCAATGACGCCATCGTTGAGTTCACTGATGAAGTTGGCTTTCCAGTATCCTTGCAGCCCTTTGGGATTGAGCCCGTCAAATGCCACGTTGAGTGCCGGGTACGGCATCGGGGTGATCAGGGATCCGGCTACAGGTGCGGCTTCGAGGAACGGCGCCCAGCGGGATTCGCCTTCGGCCATGTCTCCCGTCCACATCCCGACCACGACGCACACTGGCTTGCCGTGCCATTCTTCGGGAAGGAACGGCACCGGCGGGCCTTGATGGAAGCCGAGGAACGCGCCGAACTCTTCGGGAGCGGAGTCCATGTAATCCCGGTAGAACTTCGCCACCGTCTCGGTGTTCTCCGCTCCGTAGATGACAATGCCCACATGGACCATGTCCACCGGGTGCAGCTTGTACTCCAGCGACGTCACCACACCGAAATTTCCCCCGCCTCCCCGCAAGGCCCAGAAGAGATCCTCGTTCCGGGTTTCGCTCGCAGTCAGGAACTTGCCGTCCCCAGTCACCACGTCAGCGGAGATCAAGTTGTCACAGGACAGGCCGTGCTTGCGGGCAAGATAGCCGATGCCGCCACCCAGGGTCAGGCCTGCGATGCCGGTGGATCCCACAATCCCGCCAGTGGTAGCGAGTCCGAAGGCATGGGTGGCGTGGTTGAAATCTGCCCAGGTTGTTCCCGCCTCGGCACGGGCCGTACCGGCGTCGGGGTCAACACGGACCCCGGTACGATTGACGAAATCTATGACAAGGGCATCGTCCCAGGTCCCGAAACCGGGGGCGCTGTGGCCGCCGCCGCGGATAGCCAATGGCAGGGAATTGTCCCGGGCGAAGTTCACGCTCGCGATGACGTCCGCCACTTGGGCCACCCGGACGACTCCCGCCGGATGCTTGTCGATCATCCCGTTAAAGACTGCACGGGCGGAGTCATAGTCAGGATCGCTGGGAGTGACGAGTTGCCCACGGAGCTGTTCACGGAGTCCGTCGAGGGCTGTTCCATTCATGGGTGTTACCGCCGATTCTCTTCATGAGACCGGATTCGTTCCACCCGCCGCTACCCCACCAGAGCAACGGCCGGGGCTTACGTCGTCATGCCTACACCCAGGGCAGCGGCGCCGTCAAGGGTTCACCCAACTGGCTCGCAGTTGTTGTCGTTATGAGGGCTCAAAACGACAACAACTGCGAGTCAGTTGGGCCAGCCGCAAGCTATTCGCTGACCACCAGGGTGTCCGCACCGCGGAGCTTCGCCTTGCCCTGCTCGAGCAAGGGATCGACGACGGCGCACACGGCCGTCATGGAATCGTCCACTTCAAGGAGCACGGGGTGCTGGTAAGCAATAAGCGCCAGCAGGTCGCGGACCGCCTCCCGCGCCTCGTCATCCGGCAAAAGCGGGTCGTGGCCAAGGAACACTTCCGAGGGCTCGTCCGAGCTGCCCTGGGCATAGCTGATGGCGAAGGCCTGCAGCTTGCCCTTGCGGGTGGCCGGAACGCCGGCGCCAAAGGCACTCGCCTTGGGTGCTCGTAGCACGACGGCTCCGTGGGCCCCTGTCAGATCGTCGAGGAACAGCCGCTGCACGGTGGGGATGCCCAGCTCGCCGGGGTTGTCCCAGTGGTGCACGGCTGTGTAGTACCGGCCGACGACGTCGCTCAGTTCCACCGATCCCGTGGCGAGGTCCTCCACCCGCTCGGAAGCGGCTTCTTCGGAGCCGTCACCAAACACAGGCAGCCTGAGCGGCTCGGGATCCACCACCACAGGCCGGGAACGCTGGATGGGTGCAAGCCCTGCCCACTCGGCGAAGGCGGCACCGGCCGTGCCGGGCTCCACTTTGCTGCGCAGCTTGGTGACGCCCGACGGCGACTGCCCGGCTTCGCGCCGCAGCATGGTCAGGAGCGTGGCCCCGATCCCGCTCCGGCGGTGGTCCTTGGCAACCTCGATGTAGGCCCAGAGACGTTCCGCGTGCAGGGACGCCTCGTGGACCACCCCCGCGGCCACCGGAATTCCGATGCCGTCAACGACGTCTTCCGCCACGATGCACCGGCGCCAAGGCTGGCCCTGGCCGCTGTTGCTCGACGGCGCAAGGGCGGCGCGGAATTGCTGGGCCGGCAGGGTCTCCGGCCCACCCCACATTTCCAGGAGCGCGAGGTCGTCGCCCTCACGCCATTCGCGGTACTCGATGGACACGCTTAGGCGCCGATCAGTCGTGCGGCCAGGTAGCCTTCCACCTTGTCCAGGGACACACGTTCCTGGCTCATGGTGTCGCGCTCACGAATGGTGACGGCCTGGTCATCGAGGGTGTCGAAGTCCACGGTGATGCAGAACGGGGTACCGATCTCGTCCTGGCGACGGTAGCGGCGGCCGATGGCGCCGGCGTCGTCGAAGTCGATGTTCCAGTTCTTGCGCAGCTGGGTGCCCAAGTCCTTGGCCTTCGGGGACAGGTCCTCGTTGCGGCTCAGGGGCAGCACGGCTGCCTTGACCGGCGCCAGGCGCGGGTCAAGCTTCAGGACGGTACGGACGTCGACGCCGCCCTTGGCGTTGGGTGCCTCGTCTTCCGTGTAGGCGTCCACAAGGAAGGCCATGAAGGAGCGCGTCAGGCCGGCGGCCGGTTCAATGACGTACGGCGTGTAGCGCTCGTTGGTGGCCTGGTTGAAGTAGCTGAGGTCCTGGCCCGAGGCCTTCGAGTGGGTGGAGAGGTCGAAGTCGGTGCGGTTGGCGATGCCCTCGAGCTCGCCCCACTCGGAGCCCTGGAAACCGAAGCGGTACTCGATGTCCGTGGTGCCCTTGGAGTAGTGGCTGAGCTTGTCCTGCGGGTGCTCGAAGAAACGCAGGTTCTCCGGCCGGATGCCCAGATCGGTGTACCAGGACATGCGTTCTTTCATCCAGTACTGGTGCCATTCCTCATCCGTGCCCGGCTCGACGAAGAATTCCATTTCCATCTGTTCGAACTCGCGGGTGCGGAAGATGAAGTTGCCCGGCGTGATCTCGTTGCGGAAGGACTTGCCGATCTGGCCGATGCCGAACGGCGGCTTCTTGCGGGACGTGGTGAGCACGTTGCTGAAGTTGACGAAGATGCCTTGCGCGGTTTCCGGGCGCAGGTAGTGCAGGCCTTCTTCACTGGCCACGGGGCCCAGGAACGTCTTGAGCAGGCCGGAGAACTCCTGCGGTTCGGTCCACTGGCCGCGGGTGCCGCAGTTGGCGCAGGCGATGTCCTTGAGGCCGTTTTCGGCGGGACGGCCCTTCTTTTCCTCGTACTCTTCCTCGAGGTGGTCGGCGCGGTAGCGCTTGTGGCAGGAAAGGCACTCGACCAGGGGGTCGGAGAACACCTCGACGTGGCCGGAGGCTTCCCATACCTGGCGGGGCAGGATCACGGAGGAATCCAGGCCCACCACGTCTTCGCGGCCGCGGACAACGCTCTGCCACCACTGGCGCTTGATGTTTTCCTTGAGCTCGGCACCGAGGGGGCCGTAGTCCCACGCGGACCGGGAGCCACCATAGATTTCACCGGCCTGGAACACGAAGCCCCTCCGCTTGGAGAGGGAAATGACCTGGTCGAGGACGGATTTTGCTGCCATGGGTACTCCAATGTTCTACAGGGCCGCTGGGTGCGGTCCGTGGTTGTGCGCGAAGGTAATGCTGTGCAGGAAGCTGCGTGTCCTAGCCTACCGGCCTTTGGCCGCTGTCCTGCCTCCGGGACTGGCCCGAATGGCGCTTGGCGGGACGGCGGGGAGAGAGCGCGCCCTTCGGCCAAGGCAGCGTGGCAACGATGATGGCGAACAGGGTCAGCAAGGTGCCAAGGATCGTGGGGAAAGCCACCAAGGTTCCCGGAGCCGGCAGGATCAGGTCAAGCGCGAGGGATCCGAGCAGCTGCCCGGCAATCATCCCCAGCCCCGTCACCAAAACACCGAGGCTGCGGACCAACAAAGCAGCCAGGCCGATAAAGACGCACCCCATCGGGCCGCCCACGTAATACCACCACTCCGCAGGAAGGGCGTGCCCGGGACCAAGCAACGACGCCTTGATGAGCCAGGCGATCCAGAGAATGACCGTTCCGGCCACGAAATTCACCAGCGTCGCGGCGATGGGACTGCCGTAGTGCACCGTGGCAGTCCCGTTCATGGCTTGCTGGAAACTCATGAGGCAACCCGCCACGACTGGCAACAGGATCGGGAACAGCAAGGACCCGACGTCGGCCGCAGCCCCGAGGCGCGGCGACACGGCCCAGGCGACGGCCGCGATCGTCAGGATGCTTCCCAAAATCCTGACCCCCGTGATCGAGCGTTTCCCGCCGGGACCGATGCCGAGCCGGTCCACGAACAGGCCGCTCATGGTCTGCCCTGTGATCACGGCTACCGTGAACAACGCGACTCCAAGAAGGCCAATGGTGAACGATTGGGCAATCACGTAGAGGGCGCCGATCCCGCCAGCCACCACATAGAACCGCGGAAAGCTGCGCTCCTTGACGGCAGGCACTATCCGGCGCAAACCAGCGCGGCCTTTCGGCAGCGCAAGGCCGATCACGGCGATCAGTACCAGCCCGGTAGTGAAGCTGACGACGGCGGCCGCCACGCCGTCGTCGAGCTTTGCCCCCAGCGCACTGTTGATCCGGCCTTGGACCGGAAGCAGGGTACCGTTGGCCACCGCGAGAAGCAGGCCGGTGAGCAACGGACGGGAGGTGCTTCGGATGGCGGGACGGGACGATTGCGGCATTTTCACCACCTTACTTCAGGCATCATTGCTTGTATGAGCAACCCGGAAATCGAAGAAATCCCCATCCGCGACGACATGATCCGACTCGGCCAGCTCCTGAAGCTCGCCAACCTGGTGGAGGACGGCGTGGAAGCCACGGAACTCATCAAGAACGGCCTGGTCAAAGTCAACGGCGAGATCGACGATCGGCGCGGCCGCCAACTCCATGTCGGCGATACGGTGACCGTCAACGGACAGACGGTGCGGATCGCGGCCGCTTCCTAGGGCAACGCGGGGTCACTTACGGCCCAAAACGTACCTCGGGATCGGCCGTAAGTGACCCCGCGTTGCTACGAGAGGACCTTGTGCTCCAGGAATTCGCCAACGTGGCCGATTTCCTGCTGGTTGATGCCGTGCCACATGCCTGTGTAGAGCACCTTGGTCAGATCCGTGTGCTTTCGGACCCAGTCCATGGTGTATTCGATCTTGTCCGGGGTGATAACAGGATCCTGCTGGTCCCGTCCCCAGAAGAGCGGCACGGAACCGTCCAGTTCGGCGTCGCGGAATGCGGGGTCCGCATCGGCGTCGACGGCGAAGCCTGAAAGCCCGACGACGGCGGCAAAGTCCGCCGGGCGCTGCCGCAACAGCGAGGTGGCCATGGCCATGCCCATGGAAAAGCCGAGAAGCGTCACCGAGCTGTGGTTGGACTTGAAGGAGTCCAACCAGGAAAACACGTACTCCGCGGCGTCCTTGACGGCGTCGAGGGAATAGTCGATGGACGCCGTGAGCGGGAACCACGTGAAGCCCGGGCCCGTCGCGATCGGCGCACGGAGCGAAGCGACGACGAAGTCCTGGGGCAACAAGCCTGCAAGGCTGAAGAGGTCCTGCTCGTTGGACCCGTAACCGTGCAACAGGACCAGCAATGGCTTCCCAGCCCGCTCCTCCTCTTCGTGGGACCACAAAACGACCGGGGCAGGAAAGGCGGAAGCTTGACTCATGGGACTATTCTTGCAGTTACCCATGAGTAACAAGCTACGGGCGCGTGGCGTTGCAGCAAGAGGCAGGATATGGACGTGAGTGACATTGATCCCACGGTGGGACCAAAGCCGGACGAACGGATTCATCCATGGACCCGCTACGTGGCATTGGGTGATTCCTTTACCGAAGGGATCGGCGACCCCGAGCCCAACAACCCCGGGGGACATCGTGGCTGGGCCGACCGCGTAGCCGAGGAACTGAGCCGGGGGCACCGGGATTTCGCCTACGCCAACCTGGCCATCCGCGGGCGGTTGCTCCAGCAGATCCTCGACGAACAACTTGGCCCGTGCATGGACCTCAAGCCGGACCTCGTGAGCATCTCCGCAGGCGGCAACGACCTCATCCGTCCCGGCGGCGATCCCGACGCCTTGGCCGAGAAACTCGATGCCGCAGTGCAGACCCTGAGTTCCGACGGCGCCACCGTGGTTCTCTTCAACGGTCCGGACACCGCGTCATCGGTCCTCGGCCGGATCCGCGGCAAAGTGGCCATCTACAACGAAAACCTCCGCACGGTGGCCGCCCGCCACGATGCCGTGATCGCCGATATGTGGTCCCTGCGGCAACTCTCCAACTCCCAGATGTGGGACGAAGACCGCCTGCACTTCTCGCCGCTCGGCCATCACACCGTCGCGGCGATGGTCCTCGATTCGCTCAACGTGCCGCACAACCTCGAGCCGCTGTTCCCCAAGCCACTCCCCCAGCGGAGTTGGCGCGAGGCCCGCTCGGGCGACCTCGTATGGGCACGGGAGTATTTTGTCCCGTGGGTCATCCGTCGGATCCGGCACCGCTCCTCCGGCGACGGCATCCTGCCGAAACGCCCGACGCCGGGACCCGTCTTCGGTCCTGCCGACACCATCCTGCCCCGGAGCTGAACCGGACCCCTGTGGGTCACAGGAAGCGGGGCTAAGCTGGTGAAAGACTAGGGAGGCCCTCCACCGTGAACAATGTGATCTTCTGGATCATCGTCTGCTCCTGGCTGATTCCCATGGGGATCCGCATGTACAACCGATCGCGCCAGCGCAGGCTCCGGGACTTCCCTCCGCAGGATTACCCCGGGCAGCCCTATCCTCCACAGCACTACCCCGTCGGATACCCGGAGCAACCCCCGGTCATCTTCCCGGCTGAGCCGCAACCCCCGGTGGGAATGCCCGCACCTCAGGCCGCTCCGCCGTCGTCGGCTACTCCGCAAGCGAACAGCGCGCCCCAGCCGGACAGCGCGCCGCAAGGCTACCGGGCACGGAAACTGGCCGAACTCGACCAGGAGTACAGCGACGGGAAAATTGCCATGGAGGACTACATGAAGCTCCGCCAGGAGATCATGAACGGCTGATTCAGCCGAAGAACGCCTCCCGCAGCTGGGGGCCGAGCTGGCCGATCTCGGTGAGGAAACCGTCGTGCCCGATGGGCGCCTCGATCACATGAACGGGGACTTCTCCGGGCAAGGCCTTGGCCAGCTCGTGCGATTGTTCCGGGAAATAGAGCCGGTCCGAGTCCACCGAGGCAACGAAGAACTTCGCCGTGGCCACGGACAACGCGTCCTCCAACGAGCCCCGGCCGCGAGTGATGTCGTGGCTCATGAGCGCCTCGGTGATGGCGATGTAGCTGTTGGCGTCGAAGCGCTGGACCAGCTTGCGTCCCTGGTGGTCGAGGTAGCTCTCCACCTGGTAGCGGCCACGGTCCCCTAAGGCCGCAGCCTGTAGGGGTGCCTCGCCGCCTTGGGCGTTCCTGCCGAAGCGGAAGTCCAGTTCATCCGCCGAACGGTAGGTGATGTGGGCGATCCGCCGAGCGAGGGCCAGCCCCGCCTCGGGCGCTGCCTGGCCATAGTAGTCGCCGCCCTTGAAGTCGGCGTCCTGCCGGATGGCGAGCGTCTGGGCCTGCGCGAACGCAATCTGTTCGGCAGTGCTGTACGCCCCGATCGAAATCACGGCACATCGCTTGACGCGGTCCGGATAGCTGATGGCCCATTCCAGTGCGCGGGCACCGCCCATGGACCCGCCCACCACGGTGTGCCAGCTGTGGATCCCCAAGGCGTCGGCCAGCCGGGCTTCGGCTACAGTGCTGTCCCGCAGGGTGACGAGCGGGAAGCGGGAGCCCCACGGCTTGCCGTCGGGAGCGCTCGACGACGGCCCGGTGCTGCCGTAGCAGCCTCCCACGATGTTGACGGAGACCACGAAGTAGCGGTCCGTGTCGATGGTGGCGCCGGGACCAACGAGTTGCTCCCACCAGCCTTCTTCGTCGCTCTCGCCACGGGCCACATGGGTGCTGCCGGTCAGTGCATGCTCCACGAGGACGGCGTTGGAAGCGTCGGCGTTGAGCCGGCCCCAGGTCTCGTACGCAAGGACGACCTCAGGGAGGAAACCCCCGGCCTCCAGTTCGAGCCCTCCTACGGAAACATACTTGAGGGTTCCGTCCTGGGTACCTGAAAGGGGTATGGCTGTTGCAGCAATTGTCATTCGTCGACACCTCACATCGCGCTTGCCCGCCGCCAACACAGCGAAGGGCCAGGTCTTCACCCGGGGCACCCCGCCGCGAAAGGAGGGTTGCCGGCCAGCAAGCCGGGGCTGTCGCTGGCACTCATGACCTATGGGAAGAGTCTAGGAAAACCGGACCCCTTCTGACGAAGATTATGACAGCTTTGTGACACTTGGCCGCGTTTTGTTCACGAAGCCGGGGTTGTGGATGTCTGAAATTGAAGAGACGGGTGATGCCTGTGTGACTGGAGATAGAATTGGGCGCAGCAGTCTGCATCCTTCGGATGTCTCCGCCGCCACTGTGCGTCACAGGAAGATTGAAGCTCGTGAAAAAGCCATCCGGCGTCGTTCCAATAGCCCTGTTCTTGCTGGTATCAGGTTTCACCGTGGGAGTGCCGCTGCCGGCGCACGCCGACACGACTCCGGCAGCAGGCGAAGACAGATACGTGGTCCACTACGCCGAAGGCACCGACGTTGACGGGAAGACCGCGGAGCTGCGCTCGCAGGGAGTCTCGGTGGACAAGACGTTCACGCATGCCGTGAAGGCCGCGGTCGTCACGGCGACGCCAGCGAAGGCCGCTGCGTTGGCGAAGTCGAGCCACGTGGCATCGGTCGAGCGGGACACCCCGGTACGGATTTCGGACACCCAAGCGCCGGCACCCTGGAACCTCGACCGGACCGATCAGCGCACCCTCCCTTTGTCCGGGAGCTACACCCCGCCTTCGAGCGGCGCCGGGGTTCAGGTCTACATTGTGGACAACGGGGTGCTTGGCACCCATGTGGACTTCGGCGGTCGGGTGACCGCGGGGTGGAGTGCCTTCTCGGGGCAGCCCGCCAATGCCCCCTGCACCGATCCGGCAATGCCCGACGCCGGCCACGGGACGCACGTAGCAGGCATCACGGCCGGCAGCACCTACGGCATGGCCAAGTCGGCAACCATCGTGCCGGTGCGGGTCCTTGGTTGCGACGGTACGGGATACTCCTCCGACGTCATAGCCGGCCTCGATTGGATGGTCCAGCAGCACCAGCCCGGCCAACCCGCCGTCGCCAACCTCAGCCTCTCCGGACCTGCGAACCAGAGCCTGGACGACGCTGTCCAGGGCGCGATCAATAGCGGCATTACCGTCACCTTGGCGGCCGGCAATTCCAGCACGGACGCGTGCACGCTGTCCCCCAGCCGCGTGGCTGCCGCGATCACGGTGGCCGCGAGCGACAGCTTCGACCGGCAGGCATCGTTCTCCAACTACGGTCCCTGCGTCGACCTGTACGCACCAGGAGTCCAGATCACCTCGGATTGGCAGACGTCAAATACCGCAACGGCTGTCCTGAATGGAACCTCGATGGCCTCTCCGCATGCGGCAGGAGCGGCCGCGATGCTCCTCGCCATGCATCCCTCGTGGAGCCCCGCGCAGGTCTCGGCAACGTTGACCGTCGGCGCAACAGCCGGAATAGTCCAGTCGACCGGAAACTGCATGCCTAACCGGCTGCTGTACGTCAGCCCGTCGCTCTTTTCGCCGTCGCAAGACCCGTTGGGCGGATTTGCGGCTACAACCCCCTGCAGGCAGCTTGACACGCGGGACGGGACCGGTGGCGTCAACGGGCCGGTCGCCCCCGGACAGACGATCAGCGTCAAGGTTGCGGGACGCGGCGGCCTCCCGGCGACCGGAGTTTCCGCTGTCGCAATGAACATCACGGTGGCCAACCCGACGTCGAACGGCTTCATCACCGCGTACGCCGGCGGAACAAATCGTCCGGCGACCTCGAACCTGAATTTTGCCCCAGGGCAGATCGTCCCGAATTTCGCGATCACGCCGGTGGGGTCCGATGGCACGATTTCCTTCACGAACAGCTCCAACGGCACGGTCCAGCTCATCGCCGACATCACCGGTTACTCCCTCACGCCTGGCGCGTCGCCCGCTCCCGGGACGTTCTCCGCCCAGGCCCCGTTCCGGCAGTTGGATACCCGTGACGGCACCGGTGGCGTCGGCGGACCCGTTGCCCCCGGACAGACCATCAACGTCAAAGTCACAGGCCGCGGCGGTATTCCCTCTTCCGGTGTTTCCGCCGTCGCGATGAACATCACGGTGGCCAATCCCTCGTCGTTCGGCTTCATCACCGCCTACGCTGGAGGGACTCCGCGACCGAACGCCTCGAACGTGAACTACGCGGCGGGACAGATCGTTCCGAATTTCGCCATTACGCCGGTCGCTCCCGACGGGACGATTTCATTCACGAACACCTCCGGCGGAACCGTCCAGATCATCGCCGATACCTCGGGCTATTACCTTGCGGGCACACCGTCAACCGCCGGGGCGTTTTCCGCGCAGGCCCCGTTCCGCCAATTGGATACCCGTAACGGCACCGGCGGGATCAACGGACCTGTTGCCCCCGGACAGACCATCAACGTCAAGGTCGCGGGACAGGGTGGCATTCCAGCGTCCGGTGTTTCCGCTGTCGCGATGAACATCACCGTGGCCAACCCGACGTCGTTCGGGTTCATCACCGCCTACGCCGGAGGAAGCCCGCAGCCGAGCACCTCGAACGTGAACTACGCGACGGGACAGATCATCCCGAACTTCGCCATTACGCCCGTTGCTCCGGACGGTACGATTTCCTTCACCAACAACTCCAACGGCACAGTGCAGCTCATAGCCGACACTTCCGGGTACTACATCGCGGGCTAACCGCGAGATGGGGCGCCCACCGGAGTGGGCGACCCATCACGGAACGAACCGGCGGCTGGCCTAGCTGCCCTTGGCCGCCCGGAATCCTGACTCGAGGTCCGCGAGGATGTCGTCGATGTGCTCGATCCCGACGGACAGCCGCACCAGTCCCGGGCTCACGCCGGCCACGGCCTGCTGTTCAGCCGTCAGCTGGCTGTGCGTCGTGGACGCGGGGTGGATGACCAGGGAACGGACGTCGCCGATGTTTGCCACATGGGAATGCAGCTCCAGGGCGTCCACGAAGCGCTTGCCGGCGTCGATCCCGCCCCGGATGGTGAAGGACACCACGGCGCCGGTTCCCCGTGGCCCGTACTTCCGTCCTCGTTCGAACCACGGGCTGGATGGCAGCCCCGCATACGCGACCGATTCGACGTCGTCGCGCCCTTCGAGCCATTGCGCCACTTTGGTGGCGTTGTCCACGTGGCGTTCCACCCGCAGGCTGAGGGTTTCGATTCCTTGGGAGATCAGGAAAGCGTTGAACGGTGAAACTGCCGAGCCGAGGTCGCGCAAAAGCTGGACCCGGGCCTTGAGGATGTAGGAGAGGTTCGCGCCGAGGGCACCGTCCTTGCCGAGGTCGCGGGCATAGACCAGGCCGTTGTAGCTCGGGTCCGGGGTGTTGAAGTTGGGGAACCGCTCGGGGTCCTTGCCGAAATCGAAGTTGCCGGAGTCCACGATGACACCGGCAATGGCGGATCCGTGCCCGCCCAGGTATTTGGTGGCCGAATGCACCACGATGTCAGCGCCCCACTCGATGGGCCGGATCAGGTAGGGCGTGGCGAGGGTGTTGTCCACGACGAGCGGGACTCCAGCCTCGTGCGCGGCGCGGGAGACGCCTTCGATGTCCAAAACGTCCTGGCGGGGGTTGGAGACGACTTCGGCGAAGAACAGCTTGGTGTTTGGCTGCACGGCCTCGCGCCAGTGGTCGAGGTTGTCCGGGTCCTCGACGAAGGTGACCGAAATTCCGAATTTCTTCAGCGTGTGGGCCAGCAGGTTGTAGGTACCGCCGTAGAGGCTCGGGCTGGCCACCACGTGGTCGCCGGCCTCGGCGACGTTGAGGATGGCGAACGTTTCCGCGGCCTGGCCGGAGCTCAGCAGGAGCGCAGCCAAGCCGCCTTCCAGGCTCGCTATGCGCTGTTCCACCGCATCCTGCGTGGGATTGCCGATCCGGGTGTAGATGGGCGCCAGCTCGGCGAGCGCAAAGCGGTTGGCAGCGCTTTCCGCGCTGGGAAACACGAACGAGGTGGTCTGGTAGATGGGGAGTGCCCGGGCTCCGGTGGCGGAGTCCGGCTCCTGGCCGGCGTGGATCTGGCGCGTTTCGAATGACCAGCCTTGGGACATGCGGACTCCTGGTTGTCTGGGCTCGTGCCGTGCTTCAGCTTGCCGGGCCGAAGTATTCAGCCTGCCGGTGTTCGGTTGCCGCCAGTCTAGGGATGGTGTTGCGGGCTCCGGAAGCTTTGTGACGAACACAGTAGTTTTCGGTCCCGGCGCGTCCTGAAGTGACTCTGAGCTGCCTTTTCGATACATCCCACCTTGGTTAGGCTTGACTTAGCTGAGAGCTCCATCACAAAGTGCCAAGATGAAGCCATGCGCATGGATCACGTCTCTTACGCTTGTGAACGAGATGGCCTTTTGGCCACCACCGAGCGGATTTCCGCAGCATTGGGAGTGGACGCAGTCCGGGGCGGAGTGCACCCGCGCTTCGGTACCCGGAACATGATCATTCCCCTTGCTGACCACAAATACCTGGAAGTTGTCGAGGTCCTTGACCACCCGGCATCCGACAAGGCACCTTTTGGACAAGCCGTCCGTGCACGCTCCGCCGCGGGAGGTGGTTGGATGGGCTGGTGCGTCGCTGTGGACGACCTGAGCCCGTTCGAACAGCGGCTTGGACGCGCCGCCGTTCCTGGCAACCGCAAGTTCCCGGACGGCCGCGAACTCGTCTGGTCGCAAATCGGCATCCTGGGGCTCATCGCCGATCCCCAGGTTCCCTACTTGCTGCGGTGGGAGGGCGACCCTGCACTTCACCCGTCCCTCGTCTACCCAAGCGACGTCAAGATGTCCAGCCTCACCATCGCCGGCTCCGCGGAGCGTGTCACCGAGTGGCTAGGGGAACCCGTGGAGAAGCCTCTCGAGGACGTTGCAGTCCAATGGATGGCTCCGCACGGAACGCCGGGAATCATGTCGGTAACGTTCGAAACCGCCAACGGAGCCGTCACCATCTGACGGACCATCGGGCCAGGAGTGCCCGGGAAAAACTTCGGCCGCCATATGCGGGTGCCAATGACGTCACCCCGCAGTGGCGGCCGAAACCTTTTAACGCGCTTCAGCCCAGCCCGATTGCCTTGCCGAAGACGCTGAAGCCGACGAACGCCACGATGTCCAGGAGAGCATGGGCCACCACCAGCGGCATGACCCTCTTGGTCTTGGTGTAGATCCAGCCGAACACGAGGCCCATGACGGCATTGCCGATGAAGGGCCCGAAGCCTTGGTACAGGTGGTAGCTGCCGCGAAGGAGCGCGCTGAGCACAATCGCCAGCGTGGTGCTCCACCCGAACTTCCCGAACCGGTCCAGGAGGTAGCCCACCACGATGACTTCTTCGACGACCGCGTGCCGCACCGCGGAGAGGACCAGGACGGGCACTGTCCACCAGTAGGAGTCCAGGCCGCTGGGGATGATCGCCGTCGTAATCCCGAGGGCGCGGCCGGCCGCGTAGAGGCCCAGCGACGGGATCCCGATCAGCGCGGCGAGGCCCAGTCCTTGCAACGCGTCACGGCCCGGGCGGGCGAAGTTGAAGCCCAGCCGGGTGAAGCCCGAGGGACTCTCCGCGGTTTGGCGGTGCAAGGACAGGAAGTAGAACACCAACACCACCGGGACCAGGGCAAACGCGATGTCCAGCAGCTGGTAGGTGAGATCGAAGTACTCGCGCGTGCTCTGCGAGCGGTTGAGCGTGGACGTCGCATGGGCCAAAGGCCCTTGGGTCATCTTGTCCAACAACTGCACCACGGAGTACACGGCCGATTGGCCCAGGGACAGGCCAAGGACGATCAGTACTTCGGCGCGCAACCGGCGCGTTGAGGCTAGGAGCATGCTCCTATCTTGCCTTCATTTGCCTGAGGTTTCCCCTGAGGCGGGTCCACCAGTGTCCGCCTGCGCGGGCCGGGCCACTCCTGAGCCTATGCTTGGTGGGATGAGCGCGCCAGCACGAATCTTCATGATCCGGCACGGCCAGTCCGCCGCCAACGCCGACACTTCCATCTACAACCGTGTGCCCGATTACCGCATCCCGTTGACGGAGCTTGGCGTAGAGCAGGCACGGGCTGCGGGTGAGGCGCTGCGCAGGAAGCTCGACGGCGAACCCGTATGCGTTTACGTCTCTCCGTACCTTCGGGCCTACCAGACCCTCGAGGCACTGAATCTGGGCAGCCTCACGGAAAGGGTCATCGAGGAGCCCCGGCTGCGCGAACAGGACTGGGCCAACTTCCAGATCGCCGGAGACATCGGGGACCAGAAGGAGCTCCGCAACCTCTACGGGCATTTCTTCTACCGGTTCCGCGAGGGCGAATCAGGCTCCGATGTGTACGACCGGATTTCGTCCTTCATGGAAACCCTGTACCGGCATTGGGAAAAACCCGACTACGCGCCCAACACCCTGCTGGTGACCCATGGCCTCACCATGCGGCTCTTCTGCATGCGGTGGTTCCACTGGTCGGTGGAGTACTTCGAATCGCTCAACAACCCGGGCAACGCGGAGCTACGGACACTGATCCGCAACGACCAGGACAAGTATGATCTGGACACGCCGTTCAGCCAGTGGGTGCAGCGCAGCACCGATGAAACCGTGCTGAACGCTCCCCCGATGGTCTTCTGACGGGCACTTATCGAAGCTAGTCGTCCTTGGCCACGATCACTTCGGTGCCGCTTGCTTCAAACGCAGCCTTGTCTTCTGCCGTGATGCCCGAATCGGTGATGAGCCGCCGGAAGTCGTACCCGGCCATTGCCGCGAAGGCACGCTTGCCGATCTTCGTGGAATCGGCCAGGACATAGGAGTCGGTGGCACGCCGGGCCATGACGGTATTCACCATGGCTTCTCCCTCGTCGGTGATGGTGGGCCCGATCTTGGGATCGACGCCGTTGACCCCGATGAAGGCGATGTCCAAGGCAACCTTCTGCATGATGACATCGGTGTAGGGCCCCACAAGTTCGTAGGAACGCGGGTTCAGGATGCCGCCGGTGACCATGATCTTGATGTTGGGGCGCACGGCAAGCTGGGCTGCGATGTTGATGGCGTTGGTGACCACCGTCAGCATGGGCCGGTTGGAGGGCGCGTTCAGGTCTTCGCGGGTGGAAAGCACCTGGGCCAAAGCCGTGTTGGTGGTGCCGCCGCTGAGTCCGATCACGGCCCCGGGCATGATGAGCTCCGAAGCGGCCAAGGCAATCTGCTGCTTGGCCTCGGCGTGGTCATCCCTGTTGTAGCGCCCGGGAAGTTCGTACGCCACGGATCCCGTGGTCGCACCCCCGCGGGTTCGGCTCAGGAGCCGCTGCTTGGCGAGGCTGTCCAGGTCACGGCGGGCCGTCGCCGGCGAGACGGCCAAGCGGGTCACGATATCCTCGACCTCAACATGCCCTGACTCGGCGAGGAGATCAAGGATGGCTGTCAGTCGATCGTTGCGGGTCATCACGAACCTTCCGGAAATTGGGACTAGTTCACTTTCGCGAACAGCGTCAGCAGACGTGCGGTTTCCAACACCAGGGCGTCACGTCCGGCCTTGATGTACTTGCGGGAGTCCACCACGGAAGGGTTGGCATCCAGGTACTCACGGACGGCGCGGGTGAAGAACCCGTTCAAGTGTGTGGATACGTTGATCTTAGTCATACCGGCCCGGATTGCCGCCACCAGCGTTTCATCTGCTACGCCGGAGGACCCGTGCAGGACGAGCGGCAGCCGGACGGCTTCCTTGAGCCGGGTGATCAGGGCCAGGTCCAGGGCTGCGCTGCGTTCGGTCATGGCGTGCGAGGAACCAACGGCGACGGCGAGGGCGTCGACGCCGGTGGCTTCCACGAAGGAACGGGCTTCGGCCGGATCGGTGCGGACTCCCGGGGCATGGGCACCGTCCTTGCCTCCCACCTTCCCGAGCTCGGCCTCGACGTAGACCCCGTGGTCCTGGGCGTAGGTGGCGACCCGACGCGTGACTTCGACGTTCGCGTCGTACGGCAAGTGCGCGCCGTCGTACATGACGGACCCGAAGCCGAGGTCGACAGCCTGCAGGGCAAGTTCTTCGGATTCGGCGTGGTCCAGGTGCAGGGCCACGGGCACCGAAGAGTCCCGGGCGATGGACATGGCACCCCGGGCGATCGGTACGAGTCCGCCGTGGAAACGGACACAGTTCTCCGAGATCTGCAGGATCAACGGAACACCAGCCGACTCCGCCCCGGCTACCAGGCCTTCCGCGGTTTCGAGGTGGATGACATTGAAGGCGCCCTGTCCGATTCGGTTGGCCGTGGCGGTGTCCATGAGTTCCCGTGTACTGACGAGCGTCACAGGGTCTCCTTCCAGCTGAGAATGAGTTGGTCTTCGAGGTCCGCGTAGAGCGGCGAGATCTCGCCGGCGGCCGGCATGAGCACCGCGGCGGCGGACCAGGCTGTTGCCCGGCGGAGGATCGTGGGGATGTCGGTGATGCCGTCGGCGAGCGCGACGGCGGCCGCCGCCACTCCGGCGTCGCCGGCTCCTGTGGGGTTGCCGCTGAGTGGTTCCGGGAGCCGGGCGGCCCAGTACCCTCCGGGGGCGGCATGGTGGAACGCGAGCATGCCGTCGGCGCCGGCACTGACCAGGACCGTCTTGGCCCCGAGCCCGATCAAACGCTCCGCTGCTACGTCCAGGTTGCTTTCCCCTGTTGCTTCGAGGAGCTCGTGGTTGTTGGGCTTGAGGAGGTCCGCCCCGGCGCGTGCGGCGGCGATGATCCCGGGACCGGAGGTATCGACGACGGCGGGAATCCCGGCGTCGTGCGCCAGGCGCACCAGCGCCGGGTAGAAGTCGGCCGGCGCGCCGGGCGGCAGGCTCCCGGATCCGACAAGCACTCCCGCGCTTTGACCGTCCAGGGCGTCGACGACGGCGGCGGCCAGCGCCTGCCATTCTGACGGTTGGAGTGGACTGCCCTCTTCATTGAAGATGGACGTTTCGCCGCCCACCGTATCGACGAGGGCGATGCTGCGCCGAGTGTTCGCGGCGACTGGAACCAGGCGATGCGGCACGCCGCTGCTGAGGAGTTCGGCAGCGAATTCGGCACCCGCCGTGCCGCCGCAGGGCGCGAGTGCCAGCACGGGATGGCCCAGCTGGTGCGCCACGCGCGCAACGTTGAGGCCTTTTCCGCCTGCGCGGCTGAGGGGCGCGGCAACACGATGGCTTGCTCCGGGGGTGATCCCGGCGACGTGGTAGCTCAGGTCGATGGCCGGATTGGGCGTGACGGTGATGACCCGTTTCATGGCCTGGTTCATCGGCTGGTTCATCGCCCCGTCCCCGTGCCGGAGGCGGCCTTCGCAGCCGGGAGCAGCGCCCGGGCCCTCATGGCGGCGCCAAGCAAACCCGCATCCTGGCCCAGTTGGGCGCGCATGATGATGGGCCGGCGTTGGAAATCGAGCAGCTCATCGAGGCGGGAACGCAGTGGCTGCAGGAGTCCTTCTCCGGCTTCGGCAAGCCCGCCTCCCACCACCACTGCCTCGGTGCCGATGATGCTGACGCATTGGCTAAGGCTGAAAGCGAGGGCGTCCACGGCGTCGGCCCAGATCCGGGCCGCAAGGGCATCGCCGGCTGTGGCCCGTTCGAGGACTTCGCGGGCACCGGCGCGCTGAGTGCCGGCTTTGTCGCTGTAACGCCGGGCGATCGCTCCGGCGGAGCCGACGGCCTCGAGGATCGTGTGGCCCGGACCGTCGGGGTCCGGAACGAGGGCGTGCCCCAGTTCCCCGGCGAAGCCGCCTGCGCGTACCGGGTACCCGTCGGAGATGACAGCGGCGGCGATCCCGGTGCCGACCACCATCACCACGACGTTGCGAAAATCCCGGGCCGCTCCGAAACGGAATTCGGCTTCGGCGGCCGTGCTGACATCGTGCCCGAAGGAGACCGGCAGTCCGAGGCGTTGCGCGGCCTTTTCCCCAAAGGGAAAGTTCCGCCAGCCCAGGTTCGCCGAATAGATCCCCACTCCGGTGTCGGAGTCCACGATTCCCGGGACCACAATGCATGCTGCCTTCGCCGGGTGGGCGGGGAATTCAGCGGCAAATTCCGAGGCCAATGCCTCAACGGCGTCCAGGATCGCCTCGCCCGGCCGCAAAGGATCATGCGGCGTAGCCCTGCGGCGTAAACCCAGGACATTCCCGGCTGTGTCGACAAGGCCTGCCTTCAGATCGGTCCCTCCGACATCGAAGGCCAGGACTGCGGATTCAGCGGCTCCGAGAACCATGGGATTGCCTAGGCCGTGGCGTTCAGGACAACAGAGCGCGTGAGGTTGCGCGGGAGGTCGGGGTTGAGGCCGCGCACGCGTGCCCGCTCCAGGGTGACCTTGTGGACCCGTGCCAGCTCGGCGAGCGGGTGCTTGCCGGTGTTGACGTAGAGGGCGCCGGTGCGGCCCATGTCGGCGTCCAAGCCCTCGGGCTGCGGGCCGAAGATCCACGTCACCCGGCCAGGGGCGGCGATGGAAATGGGACCGTGCCGGTATTCCATTGCCGGATAGGATTCGGTCCAGCCCTGAACTGCTTCGCGCATCTTGAGGCCTGCTTCGTGGGCCAGGCCAACGGTCCAGCCGGTACCGAGGAAGGTGAACTGTTCGGCGTCGAGCAACTCCTGGGAAACGGGCTCGGCCACTGCCGGACGGGCGTCCTCGATTGCCGTGCCGAGTTCGATGCCCAGGCTCGTCAGGAGGTACACGAGGGCGGTCGTGGCGAAGCGGGTCTGGACCACCGATTTCTCGTCCGCGTAGGGAAGGCCGATCACGGCGTCCGCCAGGGTGGTGATGGGTGAATTCACGTCGCCGATCACCGCGATAGTGCGGACTTTTCCACGCAAGGCTTCCAGGAGCTCAAGCACCTCCGTGGTGGTGCCGGAGCGGGTAATGGCGATGACGGCGTCGTACTGGCGGCCCGCGCTGTTGTGATTGAGGAAGGCTTCGGACGCTGCGAACGCGTCGGTGACGCCCTTGCCTGCGGCTTCGCGGGCGGCGGCATAGCTTTGCGCCATGAACCATGAGGTACCGCAACCGACGACGGCGATCCGCTCGCCGTCGACGGGAAGCAGGTGCTCCGCTTTGGATTGCTCGACGGCCCGCTGCCAGACCTCGGGCTGCGAAACAAGCTCTTCTTCCATGAAGGCCCCGAGGGTGTTGTTACTCATCGCACTTACCATTCCTGTCCGCGCTACTTCGACGCGCTCTTCAACACTCAACCATTTGACGTTTTATGATCCATATAAACACTAAACGATCATATTCAATCGCACAAGGATCGTGCGGCACCTCGGACACGCCCAAGCAAAAGCAGGGCCCCTCCATCTGGAGAGGCCCTGCCTGTGCTGCGAAAGCTGTAGGGAGACGCGTTGCGGAGGCGCCGCTAGACAGCGCGGACGCCCGCCCGCCACACGGCGAAAGTCAGCGGGATTCCGGGCCGGTACGCCAGATGGGTCGCCGACGGCGCCTTGAGCATGTGCAGGTCGGCGCGGTGCCCGACGGCGATCGAACCCACCGCCCGTTCGCCGTCGACGTCAACGCCCGACTCCCTGCCGAGCGCGAGCGCACCGCCGTACGTGGCCGCCCGGACAGCTTCATGGACGCTTAGGTGCATCTGCAGCACCGCCGTGGTGACGCAGAAGGCGATGGAGCTCGTGTAGGAGGTGCCGGGGTTGCAGTTCGCGGCCAAGGCAATCTGCACCCCAGCGTCGATCAGTGCCCGGCCCGGGGCGAGCGGCTGGCGGGTGGAGAGATCGCAAGCAGGCAGGCAAGTGGCAACCGTGCCGCGCGTGCCCGTTCCGGTGGAGGCATCCCAGCCGCTCCAGGTCCCGGCGAGCGCCCCGATGTCTGCCGCCGAGAGGTAGTTGACGTGGTCGACGCTGGCCGCACCGAACTCCACGGCCAACTGCACGCCAGGTCCTTCACCCAGTTGGTTGCCGTGGACGCGCAGGCCCAGGCCCGCGTCGCGGCACGCGGTCAGGACGCGGCGCGACTGCTCTTCGGTGAAAGCGCCGCGCTCGCAGAAGACATCGGCCCACTTCACGTACGGCCGGACGGCGTCGAGCATCGGACCGCAGACGAGGTCCGTGTATTCCTCGGCGTCGGCTCCGGCCGGGACCAAGTGCGCGCCGAGGTAGGTGACTTCATCCACGGTCGCTGCCGCGATGCGTGCACTCCGGGCCTCGTTCTCAAGGTCCAGTCCGTAGCCAGTCTTGCTCTCGAGGTAGGTGGTGCCCTGGGAAACGGCTTCTGCCACGCGCCCGGCAGCGAGCCGGGTCAGTTCCTCGTCGCTCGCTGCGCGCGTGGCGCCCGTGGTGACGGCGATGCCGCCGGCGCTGTAGCTCTGGCCGGCCATCCTGGCCTCGAATTCGGCGGTCCGGTCCCCGGCGAAAATCAGATGCGAGTGCGAGTCAACCCACCCCGGGAGCACGGCGCGGCCTTCCGCGTCCACGTGCCCATCAGCCGACGGAGCCTCCGACGCCGGACCGATCCAGGCAATCCGCTCACCCTCGATTACTACGGCGGCATCCTTGAGGACGCGATGCTCCGCGTCCTGGGTCATCAGTTCGCCGATGTTGCTGATCAGTGTGCTCGTCTGCCCGCTCATGAACCTATTGTTCAACGGCGGATGGACCAACGGGCCGCTGCCAGCTCCCTCGGTGTCCGGGATGCCGGACTGATGCCCGGTGCGGTGCCAACGGTCCCCGAACCCAGGATCTCCGCGGCAGCCAGTTCGGCGATGGCGGAAGAGGTCTGGAAACCGTAGCCGCCCTGTCCGGCAAGCCAGTAGAAACCGGGAGCCTCGGCGTCGAATCCCACCACCGGAACGCCGTCGGCAGCCTCCGTGCGCAACCCCGTCCAGGCTTTTGCCACGGAGCGGATGCCCAGCGACGTGATCGAATTCAGCCGGACCACGAGCTCTTCCACGTCGCCGGGCCGCGGCCGCGCGTCCTCGGGACCGCTCGGCACCGTTTCCGACGGGGAAATGAGCACCTGTTCCCCCTCGCGCCTGAAGTAGTAGGTGTCATCGGCCGCCGCCACCATGGGGGTGCCCGGCCGAAGCGGGCGCTCGACGTCGACGATGGCCGCCGTGCGCCGGAACGGCTGCAAGCCGAGCTTCTCCACGCCGCTGAGCACCGCGAGCTCGTCCGCCCAGGCACCTGCCGCGTTGACGACGACGGCGGACTGGAAGCCTTCCAGCCCGGCGCCCAATTGCCAGCCGGAACCAAGCCGTTGGGCAGAATGGACCCGGGCGCCGGTGATGATGTCCACTCCCCCGGCCTCGGCGCGCTGCCGGTGGTCTTCCAACAGCACGGGCGCATTGCAGGCGAAAGACCCCGTGTCCAGGCCGGCGGCCGTGAAGGCCCCCGGATTCAGTGCCGGGCACAGCTCAAGGGCTTCGGCGTGCGTGATGGGGTGCATGTGTCCGCTGGCTTCCGCCTTGACGGTGGCTTCGTCGCCCACCAGCATGAACGAGCGCGGTTCCAGGACCGGTACCGGCAATCCGGCGTCGCGGGCTGCCATCAGCTCCAGCGTGCGGACGGTGAGTTCCTGCACGACGGCGGGTCCATAGCTGGGGATGAGCTGCCGGGCCGAGCGGGAGGACGTGTGGTACGCCAGTGTCTGTTCGGCTTCCACGAGGGCTACCGAACACTGGCCGGCCAGCGCTGAGGCGAGCGACAACCCGGCGATTCCTCCACCGACAATTACCACATCATAATTTGCAGCCATCCCCCCATCCTGTCAGCGCGCAGGCCCAGATGCGAGTAGCGCCCGGTGCCGAACAGGGCCGGTGCCGGCTATTCCAACGCGGACGGCTTGATGCCGCTGTAGGGGGTCCACCACGTGAGCGGTTCCGTGACGGTGAAGCGCCGTCCGGAGATCGAATCCGCGGGAACCCGCACGAAATGGTCCTTCTTGCCGGATTCCCAAGGAAACAGGGGCAGCGAGAACGTGTTGATGACGTCGTCGAGCTGTTTGACGGGCGCCGCCTTGCCGTGGAGCACAACGCTCCACGCGACGCCCGTGTTGGCGTCGACGCCGTCCACCTCCATGGCCACCGGGAATTCGCCCAAGGGTCCTGAAGACGACCGTCCCCTGGTCCACGGTGTAATTGATCGGAAAAATGTCAGGGTGGTCTCCCAGCCACACGGCCAGCCTGCCGACGGACACGCCCCTCAGGAGATTCCAGCATTGCTGCGAATCCAACACTTCGGTCACGGAAGGTGCTGCATCTTTGTCCATGCTGCAGATACTAGGCCTCCTCTCCGCCTCGGGACAGGGCCTAGGCGAAGGGGTTCAGCGCAGGTATTGGAGTTCCTTGAAATGGCCGATGTAGTCGGCCAGGAGCGCTTCTGCCACCCTGACCGAGTCCACGAGCGGGTTCATGGCCATCGCCGTGTAGGCGGAGCGCCGGGAACCCGTGAGCGCAGCGTCGATGGTGGCGCGTTCCACCGCCTTGGCGTTGACGACGAGCCCGCGCGCGTAGTCCGGTAGGGGCTTGGCCGGGAGCAAGCGGGCTCCACCCGCATCCACGAGGCACGGCGCCTCGATGACGGCGTCGGCGTCGAGTTCCGCCAGGGTGCCTTTATTGGGGACATTCAGGATCAGTCGGGCCGATTCGCCCTGGCTGATGGCGCGCATGATCGCCAAGGCCACGGCCTCGTAGCCGCCGGAAACCAGGTCTTCGGCGTCGCGTTCGAACGTGCCTGCCGCGTCCCTGTTGCTCTGCATGTATGTCTCTTCGCGATCGAGCTTGGTCTTCTCCCAGAGCCTGAAAGCCGCTTTCGACGACGGGACCCCCTGGGCGGGCTCCGCACCGCCGTCGTTTGCTGCCTCGAGCCCGCTGTAGAAGGACGACTGTTGGCGCGCCAGGTAGGCGCCGCGGGTAATGTGGGCGCGCCGGTCGGCGTCGAGCGCTTCCCGCCTGAAGTAGTAGTAGTGCAGATATTCGTTGGGAACCGCACCTAGGGCTTTGATCCACGAAGCGCCGAACAGCCGGCCCTCCTCAAAGGACTCGATGGCGCCGTCGTCGGCCAGGAGCCGCGGCAAGACATCCGCACCGTCGACCACGAGCCCGCGCAACCAGCCCAGGTGGTTCAGGCCGATGTAGTCGATCTGCACGGAGCCATCCCGAAAGGCAGCCGCGCCGCGGTGGATTCCGGCTGCGAGCAAGCATCGCCTGGCCAGCCCCACCGGCGAATCGCAAATCCCCACCACCTTGTTGCCAAGGACCTGCGTCATGACCTCGGTGATGACGCCGGCCGGGTTGGTGAAGTTGATGAACCAGGCGTGCGGAGCATGCTTTTTCACCGACTCGGCGATATCCAGCACCACGGGAATGGTCCGCAAGGCATAGGAAATCCCGCCGGCACCGACGGTCTCCTGCCCGATGACACCGTGCGCCAGGGCAATCCGCTCATCGGCGGCGCGCCCCTCGAGTCCACCCACCCGGATGGCGGAGAAGATGAAGTCGGTGCCGGGCAAGGCTTCCGGCAGCGCCGTGAACGTCCTCACTGCTGGTGCGTCGGGCACCCCCTCGGCCATGTCGGCGAGGACCCTGGCCACCACGCCCAGGCGCGCGGGGTCGGCATCGAACAGCCTCAGTTCGGTGACCCGGCCGGGCCCATGGTCGGACAGCAACGCTGAATAGACCAGGGGTACCCGGAATCCCCCGCCGCCCAGGATGGTGAGGATCATGGGAACTCAGAGCCCCGCGGCTGCGCGGCTCTTCACGAAGGCCTGGACACACGCCTCGACGTCCTCGGAGCTGTGCGCGGCCGAGAGCTGCACGCGGATCCGGGCCGCTCCCTTGGGTACCACGGGGTAGCTGAACGCGGTGACGAACACTCCGTGGTGGAGCATCTCGTCGGCAACCTTCGCGGCAAGCACGGCGTCGCCGAACATCACCGGAATGATGGCGTGCTCGCCGTCGAGCAGCTCGAAGCCTTCCTCGCTCATGCGGCGGCGGAACAATGCGGCGTTCTCGAAGAGCCTGGAGCGGAGCTCGCCCGAACCCTGGACCAGTTCAATGGCCTTGATGGTGGCTGCGACGATCGCGGGGGCCAGGGAGTTGGAGAACAGGTAGGGGCGGGCCTTCTGGCGCAACATGGCGATGATTTCGCTGCGGCCGGAGACGTAGCCGCCGGAGGCACCGCCCAGGGCCTTGCCGAACGTCCCGGTGTAGATGTCGATCCTGTCGGAAACACCCGCGTGTTCCGGAGTTCCGGCGCCGGTGGCTCCCATGAAGCCGACGGCGTGGGAATCGTCCACCATGACCAGGGCGTCATGCTTTTCGGCGAGATCGCAGATGGCTTCGAGCGGCGCGAGGTAGCCGTCCATGGAGAAGACGCCGTCCGTCACGATGATCTTGCGCCGGGCCGGAGCTTCGCCGCTTGAGGCCTCGATCAGCTTGGCTTCGAGGTCAGCCATGTCCTGGTTGGCGTAGCGGAAGCGCTTGGCCTTGCTGAGCCGGATGCCGTCGATGATCGAGGCGTGGTTCAGGGAATCCGAGATGATGGCGTCCTCGGCCCCGAACAGGGACTCGAAGACACCTCCGTTGGCGTCGAAGCAGCTGGAGAAGAGGATGGTGTCCTCGGTTCCGAGGAACTGTGAGACCCGGGCTTCGAGCTCAAGGTGCAGGTCCTGGGTGCCGCAGATGAAACGGACGGAGGCCATGCCGAAGCCGCGCTCGTCCATGGCGGACTTGGCTGCGGCGATGATGTCCGGGTGGTCTGCCAGGCCCAGGTAGTTGTTGGCGCAGAAGTTCAGGACGGCGTTCGCCGGCTGGCCGAGCTGGCCTGCGGAGATGTGACTGGCCTGCGGCGAGTCGATGTGCCGTTCGGTCTTGAAGAGGCCTGCGGTGCGGATCTCTTCAAGTTCGCCCTGCAGCTGTTCTTTGATGCTTGAGTACATGGTGGCTCCTGGTACTGGGGTCTTGGGGAGGACTTTACGGTGTCTTAGAGTTCGGCGTTCTAGAGTTCAGTCCAGTCGAGGACAACCTTGCCGCCTGTGCCGGCGCGTGCGATTTCGAAGCCCTTTTCCCAGTCGGTGGCGGACAGCTTGTCCGTGACGACGGCGGAGATGTGGCTGTGCAGCACGGGGTTGGAGGACAGCATGGCACTCATGGCGTACCAGGTTTCGTACATTTCGCGGCCGTAGATGCCCTTGAGGGTCAGCATGTGGGTGACCACTTTGCCCCAGTCGATGTCGATGGACTGGCTGGGCAAGCCAAGCATGGCGATGCGTCCGCCGTGGTTCATGTTGTTGATCATCTCAGGCAGGGCCGTGGGATGCCCGGACATTTCCAGGCCGATGTCGAATCCTTCGCGCATGCCGAGCTCGAGCTGGGCATCCTTGACGCGCATCTTCGACACATCAACGGCGAGGTCCACGCCCATCTTCCGGGCGAGTTCGAGACGGGGAGCGGACACGTCCGTGATGGCGATCTTGCGGGCACCGGCGTGGCGCGCGACGGCGATTGCCATGAGTCCGATGGGGCCGGCGCCTGTGATGAGCACGTCCTCGCCGACGAGGGGGAAGCTCAGTGCGGTGTGGACGGCGTTGCCGAAGGGGTCGAAGATGGCGCCAAGCTCCGGGGTGACGGAGGGATCGTGGTGGACCCAGACGTTGGTCTCCGGAATGACAACGTATTCGGCGAAGGCGCCGTCGCGCTGCACGCCCACGGACACCGTATGGATGCACATCTGGCGGCGGCCTGCGCGGCAATTGCGGCAGATGCCGCAGACCACGTGGCCTTCACCGGAGACGCGGTCACCGACCTTGACGTCGCGGACGTCCTCGCCCACGGACACCACTTCGCCGTAGAACTCGTGTCCCGCGATCAAGGGAGTCTCGATGATGCTCTGCGCCCAAGCGTCCCAGGACTGGATGTGCAGGTCCGTTCCGCAGATACCGGTGGTCATGACGCGGATCTTGACGTCGCTGGGACCTGCCTCCGGTTCGGGCCGTTCGACGAGTTCAAAACCAGCGTGGGGACCGGACTTGTAGAGAGCCTTCATGGGTCTTCCTAACTCAAGGGATTGGGCCGTTTGTGTGCCGTTTCACTTCATTGAAGCCCCACGGACGGTTTAGCACAACTAGGTTTTTCTCAATCAACGATTTAGCATTTGCTAAATGGAAGTACATCAGCTCCAAATGCTCAGGGAACTAGGAGATCTCGGCAGTGTCAAGGCCGTGGCCGAGACGCTCATGGTCACTCCCTCGGCCGTTTCCCAGCAGCTCGCCCTCCTGCAGAAGTCGGTGGACGTGCCCTTGACCCGCAAGGAAGGCCGCGCCTTGGTGCTCACCGACGCTGGCCGGGTCCTCGCCGACGCCGGAGCCGCCGTCGTGAGCGCCATGGCCGACGCCCAGGCGGCGATCGGCGCGTACCACGACTCCCCTGGCTCCACCGTCACTGTGAGCGCCTTCCACAGTGCGGGGCAGGCTTTGTTCGCTCCGCTCGCGGCCTTGTTGACGACTGCACGCGCCGCGGGTCCGGAAAACAGCGTTCCCCGTGTGAAGCTCGCCGACGAAGACGTCGCACAGGAAGACTTTCCGGGCCTCGCCGCGCGTTACGACCTCGTGCTCGCGCACCGGATGGAGCACAGTCCCGGCTGGCCCACCGACAAAGTAGCCGTCATCCCGCTCGCCGACGAACCGCTCGACGTCGCGTTGCCTGCCGGGCACCCGCTCGCGGCGCGCCGCGAACTCAGGCCGGCCGACGTCGTCGGGCAGCCCTGGGTGACCAGCCGCGACGGATACTCCCCCGCGGACGTGCTGGCCGCCGTCGTCGCCGTCAGCGGGCGCCCGGCGGACGTCCTGCACCGCATCAACGACTATTCCACCGTGGCCTCGCTCGTGGCGGACGGTGGCGCGATAGGTTTGCTCCCGCGGTTCACCGCCCAGCGCGTCCTGGACGCCGGCGTGGTGCTGCGACCGCTCGCGGGGGTGAATTCCGTGCGCAAGATCGACATCCTGGCGAGGCCGGAGACCCTGAAACGGAAATCGGTCATGACGGTCTGCGAAGCACTACAAACCGTCATGACCGAACTCGCCGGCGGCACGCGGCGCTAGAGTTCCCGGACCCGGGCCGGCTGCCCTGCGTTGAAATACTCCACGAGCTCTTCCGGCAAGGCCGGAACCAGCTTCGCGCAACCGTCGCCGCGGAGGGAGTCGGTGGCAAGCACTCCCGCGGCCACGGCCTCCCGGGCCGCGATCGGCGAGGTCGCCGTGGTTCCCCCGTCCTTGGCGAACCGCAGGAACTCTGCGATCAGCAAGGGGTCCGCACCGCCATGGCCGCCTTCGCCGTCACGGACCAAGACCTTCTGGTCGGGCTCGGCGAAACCTGAGGTTGTCCGGGTGGTCCATACATAGATCTGATCGCCGGCCCCGTCACCGAAGTTCTCGATCCTGCCCTTGGTGCCGATCACGGTGTAGTTCCGCCAATAGTCCGGGGTGAAATGGCACTGCTGGTACGAGGCAAGCACACCGTTGTCCAGGACCATGTTCATCATCGAGATGTCCTCGACGTCGATCGTCTCAGCGAGGTCCGTCTGCTCGGTGGGGGGCCAATTGTCCACCGAAAACCAATCCCCCATCCGGCGGCCCGTGTTGTCGCGGCGGGACGCGACGTCCCCGTAGACGGCGAGATCACCGATTGCCTGCACCTTGGTGCTGTATCCCCCGGCGAGCCAGTGGATGACGTCGATATCGTGCGCGCCTTTTTGCAGCAGCAGCCCGGTGGTGTTGGCGCGCTGGGCATGCCAATCCTTGAAATAGTAGTCCCCGCCGTTTCCCACGAAGTGCCGGCACCAAACGGCCTTGACGTCACCGATGGTCCCGGCCTGGATGATGTCCCGCATCTGCACCACTACCGGCATGTGCCGCATGTTGTGGCCCACGTACAGTCGTGTCCCGGTGTCGAAGGCCGTCTGGAGGATGAGGTCGGCTGCTTCCAGCGTGACATCGAGCGGTTTCTCGCAGAAGGTGGGAATGCCCGCTTTGAGCGTCCGGACCGCGACGGCGGCGTGCTGGTTGTCCGGGGTCAGGACCAGCACCGCGTCCAGGCCGGAGGCCAACAAGACGTCCAGGTCCTCGGTGATGACCGCCGTCGGGATCTTCTCTGCTGCGTCAGCCCTGCCGCGCTCGCCCAGATCGCACACAACCGTGACTTCCGAACCGTGGCCGGGCTTGTGCGCGTGGCGCCACAGCGACGACCGCAAGCCGAATCCGACGATGCCTACTTTGAGGTCCATAAGTACTTTCCTAACTAGATAAGTTGATGCGCGGGCGGTGTTTGACCCACGCGCTGCACGATTCCCTGGTTGACCAGCTCGCGAACCCTCCGGTAGTGAAGGGGGTCGTAGCTGAAACTGTCCATAGCGAGGCTGCCGCCGGAGCCGTTCGTATCGATGAGCGCCAGCACCTCTTCGCGACCGGCCAGCTTGGCCAGGAGCGAGAGAGCCCGGTGGTCCCACATGGCCTGCGCGAACACCTTGTAACGGATCGACTCCCACGGCACCCCGTCCGGTCCCGGGTAGACCAGGAAGGCATCGCCGCCCGGGAAGGCTCCCCCGGCACACGTGTCCTTGAACGGATCGACGGTTCCCAGCGAATGGGCCGAGTTATAGAAGTTGAATCCCCAATGCAGGAACCCCGCACATTCCAGGGCGAAGAGCTGGTGGCCCAACACCCGGTTTCGCACTGAAGGCATGGAAATGAACCGGTTGGCAACGCCGGTGTCCTGCGCGACGCAGTAATAGACCCACAGGTCCTTCACGCCCGCCGCCAGGAACGGTGCCACGGCATCGCTTGCCACCATGGGATTCGGCACGGCCCCGCTGCGGTAGAACTCAAAGTCGCTCAGGGCGTCAACCACCGTCAGACCGTCCAGGAGATCCGAGACGACGCCCTTTGCCTGTTGGTACCCCGCCAGGGCCTCGGCGCCCTCCGGTTCATCGGATATGTGGAAAATGACCCGGTCAAGCGACCAGTGCTCCGCCAGGAAGGAACGCAGGGCCGGCAGCAGTTCGGCCATGAGCTCCCGGTACGAGGACGACGTCGACGGCACGTCCCAGCCAAACCGCCGCTCCAGGCCTTCCGCGGTTTCGACATAGATCGCCGGAGTCGCTTTGGCCCCCCCTTGGGTAAACAAGTGGGCGATTTCCAGGTACTCGATGCCGTGTTTGGCGCAAAGGCCAACCCAGCGCTCCAGCCTGCTGAAATCAAAGTGGTAGCCGGAATCATCGCGGATCCGGATCAGTTGGGTGGCCAGCCGCGTTCCCCCGATGGCCGTGTCCAGCGGAGGGGTCCATGTGGGTGTCAGCAGCGAGTTGGCGCCCATCCTTGCCGCGGACCCCATGAAGGCATCGATGATCGACCAATGCTGCTCACTGAAGACCTCGACGCCGTAATGGCTCGCCAGGCCGTCGCAGTGGAACCAATGGGCGTTCACGATCTCCAGTTCCGGGGCGTGCGTATGCACTACAGTGACGCAGATGTGGGTGGCGAAGAGCGTGTTGCCTTCCGCGTCCCGTACCGAGATCCCGAGTTCATGCTCACCGGCGTTCTCCGCGGATGGCACCACGAAGTCGATCCATGCGGAGGTCCATTGCCCGTAGAGGGGCTTGATCATCCCGTCCGGGGCTGGCCGCAATAGGTCCGGATACAGTCCGGGGGTGTCGCGGTGGTAACCGGCATCATGCTCCGGGAATGCCGCCAATGAACATGGCACCAGCTCAACTTGAGAAATGGAGGTAAATCCTGCCGCCGGACCGTTGACTGAGACTTCCAACGCCCCCGACAGCCGGAAGTCGTGCTTCATGGGCGGCCGGAGGGCCACCTGGACCGAGGCGGTCTCGCCGGGGAAAACGGACATCGGAATGGTCCTGTCGAACGGCCGGGGTGGAGCGTCCGGGTAGACCTTTTCCAGGGCATCCACGAGCACGAACGACCAACCGTCTTCCGGGGCCGGGTTCTGTTCCGTCAAGGCTGCGGTCCTTTCCTAAGTGAGTGTCTACGTGGGTGTCCACGTGAGTCCACGTGAGTCCCTACTTGAGTCCGGAGCGGCCGATGCCCGCCATGACACGCTTCTGCATGAGCAGGAACATGATCAGGATCGGCGCCATGGCCATGAGCGATGCTGCCATGAGGATCGGGTAATTGTTGGCGTGCTCACCCTGGAGGTTCGAAAGCCCGACGCTCAACGGTGCGGCGTTCGCCGTCGACGTCACCACCAAAGGCCACAAGAGGTCATTCCAGGACCACAGCACAGTGATGATGACGAGGGCCCACAGGCCATTGGCCGCGAGTGGCAGCATCACGCGGAAGAAGATCTGGAATGGATTGGCGCCGTCGAGCCGTGCCGCGTCTTCGAGTTCGTCCGGGAGCCCCATGAAGAATTGGCGCATCAGGAACAGGCCGAAAGCGCTGAAGATGCCCGGAGCCACGATGCCGGCAATGCTGTTCAGCCACCCCAGGTTTTGGATGATCTGGTACTGCGGGATCAGGAACAACTGGGACGGCACCATGATGATCGACAAGACGACGGCCAGGACGAGCCCCTTGAACCGGAACTGCATCCGCGCAAAGGCGTAGCCCGCCATCGAGCAGAGAAGCACTTGCCCGATCACCCGGATCACGGTGATTGCTACTGTCACCCAGAGCTGTGAACCGAAATTCATGGAGGTGAAGACGTCCACGAAGTTGTGCCACTGGACAACGCTGGGCCACAGCGTGGGCGGCGTGCTTTGGACTTCTGCGTTCGTCGAAAGCGACATGACGATCTGGTACAGGAGCGGCGAGATCATGGCCAAACCGCCAATGCCCAGTACACAATGTGCCAGCACGTTCGAGCCTTGCTTGCCGCCCTTGGTGCCGCCTCGGCTCTTGCCGTTGCCGCCCTTGGTGCCGCGGCTTGAGGGTCCCGGTGGTTTGCCCCCGGCGCGAGAGGGGCTGAATGCAGCTGTTCCGCTCTGCCGCGATTCGACGCCGCTTTTTGTTGAGAGCATCGATTCAGACATAGTTGACCCACCTCTTCTGGATGCGGAATTGGAAAGCGGTCAGAAGAGCGATGATCAGCAGGATCAAGATGCCGATGGCTGCCGCATAGCCCTTGTCGTTCTGCAGGAAGGCCTGGTTGTAGAAGATGTACACGAGGCTTTGCGTCTGCGGCATGGCCAGGTTCGCTTTCCCCATCATCACGTACAGCAGATCGAACAGCTGGAAACCGCTGATGACGGTGACGATCGTGACGAAGAAGATGCTGGGCGTCAACAGCGGAACGGTAATGCTGAAGAATTGGCGGACCCGGCTGGCCCCGTCCATCTCCGCGGCTTCGAAGAGCTCCCGCGGAATCTCGCGCAGTCCCGCGCTGATGATGATGAGGTTGAATCCCAGCGACATCCAAAGCCCCACGGTAGCCACGGCAAGCAGCGCGAACCCCGGCGTCGATGTCCAGTAGGGGCCCTGGATCCCGAACAAGCCCAGGAACCAGTTGATGGGTCCGAAGTCACCGTTGTAGATCAACCTCCATACGATCCCGACGGCGGCCGGCATGGTGATGTAGGGAATGAAGTACAGCGTCCGGTACAGGGCCGCGAAGCGCAGGCCGGGACGCTCGATCAAGGACGCAAGGATGACCGCGATGGGAATTCCCAGCAGCACGACCACCGTGTAGACCAGCGTATTGACGATTGACTGCGGAATGGTGGAATCCGCGAACATCCGCACATAGTTGTCCAGGCCGATGAACTTGGTTCCGCCGAAGACTCCCCACTTGGTGAAGCTGTAGTAGAACGTCTGGACGATCGGCCAAAGGTAGAACACGCCGATGCCCGCGACAGTGGGCACCACGAACAACCATGGCCACCAGCCATCCGATTTCGATTTTCCTTTGCGGCGATGCCCCGCTGGTAGGGCTGCACGGACGCCCTTGGCTGCCGGCGTCAGGGTCTGGGCTTTCATGATTCTTTGGCCAGGGCGGCATTCATCTGGCTGGCAAGGTCCTTTGCGACGTCGGCAACCGGCTTGGTCCCGGCGAACGCCTGCGGCAGCAGGGTGTTCTCGAGTTCGTTCCAGGCGGCTGTATTGGCCGACGCCGGGTGGGGCGAGGCATCCTTGGCCAGGTCAAGGAAGACGCTGAGGTCAACGGAGGGAACAGACTTTACCCAGGCGTCCTGGGTGCCGTTGAAGGCCGGGATGACGGTTCCCGTTTCCGCCTGGATCTTGGCAGCATCCTGGGTTCCCAGGAAGGCCACGAATGCCTGCGCCGCGGCAGGGTTCTTCGCATTGGCGGGAATCACGTTGGCAAGTCCGTGGATCACGCTCTGGTTGCTCTTCGGCCCCTTCGGGAGGCTGACAATGCCCAGATCGTCACCGAGTGCCTTTTGGGCCGGCCCGACGGTCCAGGAACCGTCCATGGTCATAGCCAATTTCCTGGACGTGAACATGTCGCTCGAGGAGGTGTCCGTCAATTGCTGCATCGAGGGCGAAACCCCGGACTCGATCAGGTCGCGCCAGAACTGGAGGCCGGCGATTGATCCGGCGGAGTCGTATCCGGACTTCTTGCCGTCGGTCGAGATGATGGTCCCGCCGGCTTCGATCATCGTGTTGTAGTAGCTGGTCTGGCCACCCGTGAGGTCGCCGGCATAGCCGTAGATGCCTTTGCCCTGGTAGAACTTGGATAGTTTCGCGCCGGCGGATTTCACGTCGTCCCACGTCCAGGTGGACGTCGGTTCGGACACGCCGGCCTCCTTGAAGAGGGCCTTGTTGTAGAAGAGCGCACTGGTGTCGAAGTCCTTGGGGACCCCGTAGAACGCCCCGTTGACGGTGTACAAATCCACGAGTGCCTTGGGGTAATTGGCCGTGTCCACTGCTTTGCCGGACACCAGGCCGTCCAGGGACAACAGCTGGTTGTTTTGCGCGTAAAGCTTGATGTGCGGGCCGTTCATCCAGAAAACGTCCGGAAGGGTGTTGCTGCTTGCCTGGGTTTGGATCTTCGTCCAGTAGGCCGAGCCCTTGGACGGCGTGACGTCGATGGTGACTTTGATGTTCGGGTATTGCTTGTTGAATTCGGTCACGATCTTCTGCATCGCGGGCTTTTGCGCAGCGTCCCAGATGGCGTAGCTCAGCTCCGCGCTCAGGTCCTTCGCGGGAGCAGCGTAGGCGGCCTTGGCTGCGCTGCCCCCTGCGGCACTGTTCCCGCCGCAGGCAGCGAGCGAAACGACGGCGGCACCGGCAGCCGCAAAGGAAAGGAATGACCTGCGGGTCACGTTGTGGTTCATAAGAATTCTCCGATGTCTTGGTCAGAAGACCGACGGTCCTTCGGGGCGGGCCCGCATTCGGCGAACAGCCAACCCAACTGGTGTTGTGCAGTTGATCACATCATGTTAATCGTTTAAAGGCAAGATTTCGAATGATCTTTTCTTAACTTTTTCGGGCACAAAACGTCACCAAAGTGCATGGAGGGCGGTTAGAGCGATCACCGGGCGCATGCCTCGACCTGCCAAAGGGACAGCCCCGGCTCACGCCGGGAGCGTCGGGTTTCTCATCGGAGAGTCGGATTCACGCCGAGGGCGCTGAGTCCCTCACGATGAGCTTCCACGGGAATTCCAGAATGCCGGCAGGCACATCGGGATTCTCTGCGCGGTCGAGCAGGAATGCGGCCAAGCCATCGAAAAAGCCCTCAGGACCAACGGTGGTCAACGACGGCGTCATGCGCTCGCCTTCCGTGGTGTTGCCGATCCCGATCACTTCGACGTCTTCCGGAATGCGGAGTTGCAGGCGTTGGGCCGCATGGATGGCTGCGATCGCGGCGAAGTCGGTGGTCGCATAGATCGCGGTCGGTCGGTCCGCACGCTGCAGGAGCCGAAACGCTGCGTCGAACGCGCTGAGTCCGTCGCGGTCATACGCCTCGACGTAGTCGTCCCGGTACTCCAAACCAGCCTTGGCAAGGCCGCGGGTGTAGGCACCCAAGCGGATGTCCAGGGTGCTCATCGACGGTGCCGATGAGATCAGGCAAGCCACGCGGCGGTGCCGCGCGGTGAGGTGCTCCACTGCCAGATCGCACGACGAACCAACCACCGGCCGCACGACGTCGAATCCCTCAGGTTCCATGGTGTCGCTGAAGACCACAAGGCGCTGCAACCTTGCCGCGTGTGCCAGCAGTTCGACATCGCCGGGCTCGTCGGCGCCGTCGATGAATGTCACGTCCGCGTTTTGCCGTTTGAGGGCCACCCGCCAGTCGGTATCGGCCAGGATCATCGGCGTAATGCCTCGTCGGGCCGCAGCCGTACCAACAGCGCGGCTCACATCCAATGCCCACGGATCCGAGATCATGGTGAGCGACAACATGAGCAGGTTCGTTCGTCCGGTGCGGATTGCCCGTGCCGATTGGTTGGGGCGATATCCGAGGGCGAGGGCAGCCTCTTGAACCCGAAGCACGGTAGCTGGTGCCACCCCGGAACCGCTCCTGCTGCCGTCTTTGCCGCTTCTGCCTGAAAGCACATAGGACACGGTCGCCGTCGAGACCCCGGCTGCCGCCGCCACGGACTTGATCGTGGGGCGCATTCGTCTCCTTCGTGGCTAAGCCGCCGGACCACGGGCGTGGTGCGGCGGTAGTAGCATCATAGCCAGACGAGCGGGCGCAGGGTCAGCTCGAACAGCGTTCAGGAAGAGACGCTCCCGGAGCCCAACCGCCGTCCGCCATCACTGGGCGCAGCAGGCAAGGTACCTGCGATAATGCGTGTGGCCGTGACTGTGGTGCCGCTCTTCGTGCCGGAGACTGCTACAGTGTCGCCCGTCTTCAGGTCGGTGGCCTTGATGGTTTGGGGCGATGGCCGCCGGCCTTGCGTGCCCGTTCCGGAAGCGGGGAGCTTGACGATGGTGGTCGACGATGTGATCGCGTAGCTCTGCGTGAAGCCGTCCTCGCTCTTGACGGAAATGCTCGAATCGCTGACGGACTGCACGGTGCCTCGCTGCGACACGAGCGTCGTGTAGCTGCCGTCCTTGTTCTTGACCGTGAACTCACCGTGGATCCCCGGACCTGCGATGCCGCGGGGAAGCACGGGGAACGGCCTGGCCTTGCCGGGCGACGGCGTGGCGGGCGACGTAGCCCCGGGCGACGGCGTGGCGGGCGACGCCGTACTTGTCGGCGTCGCGCTTGCCACGTACGCGGGGATGATCTGGCCGGCAGCCCAGACTGCGGCCACACCACCGCCGCTCAAGACGACGGCAATACCGCCGGCGATGAGGGCCTTACGAACCCCCGGAGTCATGGTGGACATGGCCGAATCCTTTCTCCGCTCCTCCCCGGGCCGGTAAGGGGCGGGCAGCAAAGAACTGATGACTCCATGATGACGCTTGAAGCTGTGTGGGGGCTGTGGATCCAGACACAACTGAGTCGCAGTTGTTGTCGTTTTGACGGCTCAGAACGACATTAACTGCGACCCAGTTGGGTGAGGCGCGGGTGGTCAGCCTTCGACGCCGAGCCGCTCCAGGATCAGCTGCTTGACGCGTCCCGCGTCGGCCTGCCCTCGGGTGGCCTTCATGACTCCGCCGACGATCGCACCGATGGCCTGAAGCTTGCCGCCGCGGATCTTCTCCGCAACGTCGGGCTGGGCCGCCAGTGCGGCGTCGATCGCTTCCAGCAGGGGGCCGTCGTCGGACACGACCGCGAGGCCGCGCTTCTCCACGATCTCGGCCGGGGTGCCCTCGCCGGCGAGGACGCCGTCGAGCACCTGGGAAGCCATCTTGTTGTTGATCTTGCCGCCCTCGACGAGCTTGTTGAGCTCCACGATGGTTTCCGGCGTGACGCCGAGTTCGGAAGGATCGACGTCGGCCGTCTTGGCGCGTCCGACGATCTCGCCCATCCACCACTTGCGGGCCACGGAGGCGCTGGCACCGGCGGCGATGGTCTCCTCGATGGAGTCCATGACGCCGGCGTTCACGACGTCGCGGAACTCGAGGTCCGAATAGCCCCAGTCGGCCTGGAGCCGCTTGCGGCGCGCCGCGGGCGGCTCGGGCAGCGTGGCGCGGAGTTCTTCGACCCATTCGCGGGATGCCAGGACCGGAACGAGGTCCGGCTCCGGGAAGTAGCGGTAGTCGTCGGCGTCGGACTTTGCGCGGCCCGACGTCGTCGTGCGCGTGTCCTCGTGCCAGTGGCGCGTTTCCTGGATGACCGGCTCGCCGGAGTCCAGGACGGCTGCGTGGCGCTGGATTTCGTAACGGACGGCGTGCTCGACGGCGCGCAGCGAGTTCACGTTCTTCGTTTCGGAACGGATGCCGAAACGTTCGCGGCCGTGCGGGCGCAGCGAGACGTTGGCGTCGCAGCGGACGTTGCCGCGTTCCATCTTGGCGTCGGAAACGCCGAGGTTCTTGACGATTTCGCGTACTGCGGCCACGTAGGCCTTGGCGAGCTCAGGTGCCCGGCTACCCGCGCCCTCGATCGGCTTGGTGACGATTTCGACGAGTGGAACACCGGAACGGTTGTAGTCCACCAACGAATAGTCGGCGCCCTGGATGCGACCCGTGGCGCCACCCATGTGGGTCAGCTTGCCGGCGTCCTCCTCCATGTGCGCGCGCTCGATCTCGACGCGGAACACAGTGCCGTCCGAGAGCTCGATGTCCAGGTAGCCGTCGTACGCGATGGGCTCGTCGTACTGGGACGTCTGGAAGTTCTTCGGGGTGTCCGGGTAGAAGTAGTTCTTCCGGGCGAAGCGGCAGGACTCGGCGATCTTGCAGTTCAGGGCAAGGCCGATCTTGATGGAAGACTCTACCGCCGTCTTGTTCACCACGGGCAGGACGCCGGGCATGCCAAGGTCAACCTCGTTGACGTTGGTGTTCGGCTCGTCGCCGAAGACATTCGGAGCGGAGGAGAACATCTTGGTCTTGGTGTTGAGCTCCACGTGGACCTCGAAGCCAAGGACGGGGTCGTACTTCTCCATGGCCTCTTCGAAGCTGAGGATGGCGTCGGTAGACATCAGTTGGAACCTCCGGCGGTGTTGAATGCGGTACCGAGACCTGCGTTTTTCAATTCAGGTGCCTTCGCCAACAGCGGGCCACCCCACTTCTCTTCAAGCAAGGATTCAAGGACAGCGCCCACGCGGTACAGGCGGGCGTCCTCGCGGGCAGGCGCCAGCAGCTGGATGCCTACGGGCAGGCCGTCTTCGTCGGCCAGGCCGCCAGGCAGGGACAAGCCCGGGATACCGGCCATGTTCGCCGGGATGGTGGCGACGTCGTTGAGGTACATGGCCAGCGGATCGTCCAGCTTCTCCCCCAGCTTGAAGGCCGTCGTGGGAGCCGTCGGCGAAATCAGGACGTCGGCCTGCGCGAACGCGGCGTCGAAGTCGCGCTGGATGAGCGTGCGGACCTTCTGCGCCGAACCGTAGTAGGCGTCGTAGTAGCCGGCGCTCAGGGCGTAGGTGCCCAGGATGATGCGGCGCTTGACCTCATCGCCGAAACCGGCGGCGCGAGTGGCACCCATGACACGTTCGATCGTCATGGGACCGTCCTTGGGCAGGACACGCAAGCCGTAGCGGACGCCGTCGAACTTGGCCAGGTTGCTGGAGACCTCGGACGGCATGATCAGGTAGTAGGCGCCCAGCGCGTACTTGAAGTTGGGGCAGGAAACCTCGACGATTTCCGCGCCGGCCTCCTTGAGCAACTCAAGGGACTCGTTGAAACGGTTCTCAACGCCGGCCTGGTAGCCCTCGCCGTGGAGTTCCTTGACGATGCCGATCTTCATGCCCGTGACGTTGCCCGTCTTGGCTGCGGCAACGAGCGTGTCGAAGGGGTCCGTCAGCGAGGTGGAGTCGAAGGGGTCGTGTCCACCGATGACTTCCTGCAGCAGGGCCGAGTCCAGCACGGTCCGCGAAACCGGGCCGATCTGGTCCAGCGACGACGCCATGGCAATGGCGCCGTAGCGGGAAACGGCACCGTAGGTGGGCTTCATGCCGACCGTGCCGGTGACGGCGCCAGGCTGGCGGATGGATCCGCCGGTGTCCGTGCCGAGGGCCAGCGGAGCTTCGAAGGCCGCGACGGCGGCCGCGGAGCCACCGCCCGAGCCGCCGGGGATGCGGTCCAGGTCCCACGGGTTGCGGGTGGGGCCGTACGCCGAGTGTTCCGTGGAGGAACCCATGGCGAATTCGTCCAGGTTGGTCTTGCCCAGGATGGGCATCTTCGCTGCGCGCAGCTTCTTGATGACGGTGGCGTCGTAGGGGCTGTGCCAGCCCTCGAGGATCTTGGAGCCGGCCGTGGTGGGCTGGCCGATGGTGACGATGAGGTCCTTGACGGCGATGGGTACGCCGGCGAGTTCGTGCAGCGCTTCGGCTTCGGCACCTCCGGCGGCGCGTATCGCGTCCACCTCGGCGGCTACGGCGAGCGCCTCTTCAGCATTGACGTGCAGGAATGCGTTGACTTGCCCGTCAACGTCGGCAATCCGGTCCAAGTACGCCTGGGTGACCTCGACGGACGTGACCTCGCGCGCGGCCAGCTTGGCGGCCAGCTGAGCCGCGGACAAGCGGATGAGTTCGGAGTTGTTCAATTCAGTCATTCGCTTAGTCCTCATCCAGGATTGCCGGAACCTTGAAGCGGCCCTCGAAGGAATCCGGAGCCCCGGACAGCGCCTGTTCGGCCGTGAACGTGTGGCCCACAACGTCTTCGCGGAACACGTTGTTCAACGGAATCGGGTGGGACGTAGCCGGGACATCGTCCCCGGCGGCTTCGCTGACGGACTTCACCGAATCGACGATGACGGCGAGCTCGCCCGCCATCCTGTCCAGCTCTTCGGCACTCATTTCAATGTGAGCCAGACGCGCAAGATGCGCGACGTCGTCACGGTTGATCGCAGCCATGGATCTCCCCTGCAAAGTTCAAATGGTTTTCCGGACTAGTCTACGTGGGTTGGACGACGAACAACGCGGGGTCACTTACGGCCCATCCGGAGGTCCCGAATGGGCCGTAAGTGACCCCGCGTTGCTGGGTGCTTTGTTACCCGATGCCGATGGCTCCCGTCAGCATGCCCACTGCGAGCATGACGACCGAGATGACCGCTGTGCGCCACAGGACCTTCTTGTGGTGGTCGCCCAGTTCCACCTTGGCAAGCGAGACGAGCAACAGGATCGCGGGGACCAAGGGGCTCTGGAGGTGGAAAGGCTGGCCGGTGATGGAGGCCCGGGCCATTTCCGCGCCGCTGATGCCGTAGTGCGCGGCGGTTTCACTCAGGACCGGCAGGACGCCGAAGTAGAAGGCGTCGTTGCTCATGAAGAACGTCATGGGGATGCTGAGCAGGCCGGTGATGACGCCCATGAACGGACCCATCTCGGCGGGGATGATGTGGACCAGCCACGCGGACATTTCCTTGACCATGCCCGTGCCGTTGAGGACACCCGTAAGGACAGCCGCCGCCATGACCATGCTGACCACCGCCACGATGGACGGTGCGTGGGCCACCAACTGCGCGCCTTGTTCCTTGACCTTCGGGAAGTTGACCAGCAGGGCAATCGCGGAGCCCACCATGAAGACGTAGGGCAGCGGCACAAGGTTGGCCACGAGCATGACCATCACGGCGACGGTGAGGCCGAGGTTGAACCAGAAGAGCTTCGGGCGCAGGGTCTTGCGGTGGGGATCGAGTGCGGTGTCGGTCAAGCCGGTGTCGGAGAGGTCAACCAAGGTTTCGGTGCGTTCCAGGACCACGACGCCGGAGCCTCCGCCGGTGCCAGTCCCGCCGCGGCCCGAGGATCCGGTGCCGCCAGCGCCGCGGCGCGTGCCGCCGTCGAACACGTCCCCTGCGTCGGCGACGTCACCCCAGATCTCGGGAGCGGTGGCGCGGAGGCGGTTGCGTTCCTGCAGGCCCAGGAGCCAGGAGAACACGAAGACGACGACGAGGCCGGCGATGAGGGACGGCACCATCGGAACAAACACGTCGTTGACGTCGATCTTGAGGGCTGTGGCTGCGCGGGCAGTGGGACCACCCCACGGCAGGATGTTCATGGTGCCGTTGGCGAGGCCGGCCACACAGGTCAGGACCACGGGGCTCATCTTCAAACGGAGGTAGACAGGCAGCATCGCCGCGGTGGTGAGGATGAAGGTGGTGGAGCCGTCGCCGTCGAGCGATACAGCGGCCGCCAGGATGGCGGTGCCCAGAACCACTTTGGCGGGGTCGTTGCCCAGCTTGCGGAGAATGAACCTCACCAACGGGTCGAACAGTCCGACGTCGATCATGAGTCCGAAGTAAACGATCGCGAACATCAGGAGTGCGGCCGTGGACGTCATGGACTTCATCGAATCCATAACCATTGGCCCGATGCCAAGACCGGCACCGGCAAACAGGCCGAAGATGGTGGGAACGATGATCAGCGCCAGAACGGGCGTCAACTTCTTTGTCATGATCAGGATCATGAACACCGCAATCATTGCGAATCCAAGCAATACCAGCACAGCCGGCTCCTTACTACAGTGAACGGCATCACGTCGATGTGATGCGCGATACAGAACCTATAGTGGCGACGCTCACAGCAAGGCGTTTGTGGGATTTGATGGACATACTGCTGATTGAGAGCATTTTGCTCATTGTGCTCAATGCTTCAATGGAGAGGTAGAACGTAGAAGTACAGCGCCGCTGCTGCCCCGCTCCAGCCGGCCAATCCCCGCCGGAAGGAGGCAGCATGCCCAGGCTTGCCCTGCGGTTCTCGACGCAGACCCTGCTCTTGCAACTGGGGGTCGTTCTCTTGGTCGTGCTGCTTAGCGGCACCGTGCATGCGTGGCTCGTCTATGGGCGGATCGGCACGGAGGCGGAAAACCAGGCGCTGACTTTGGCACGCACTGTGGCTTCGGATCCCGCGCTCCGTTCCCAGGTCCAAGCCATCAGCAACGAGCCGGGAACGCCGCCTCCCGCAGTGCTCGCGGCCGGCCCCATCCAGGCTGCTGCCGAGGCCGCCAGGAGCCGCACTGGTGCTTTGTTCGTGGTGGTCACCGACGAGACCGGCTTGCGGCTTGCCCACCCGGACTTGGTCCGGCTGGGCGAACGGGTCAGCACGGATCCCTCGGATGCGCTGTCGGGGAAGGAAGTCACCACCCGGAACACAGGCACTCTGGGACCATCCGCAGGTGCCAAGGTTCCGGTGTACGCTCCGGGTTCCGCAGGGACAGGTTCCGCAGCCACGGTGGTGGGCGAAGTCAGTGTGGGCTATTCGATGGAGTCGCTCGGCCAGAGCCTTGCCAAGGACATCGTCCCGATTGCCGTGACCGCGGCAGGCTCCCTGGTTGCCGGGGTTCTGGCGTCATTCCTCCTCCGCCGCCGTTTGCAACGCCTGACGTTGGGCCTCGAACCCGAAGAAATCAGCACCCTGGTTCATGACCAGGTTGCCGTGCTTCAAGGAGTGGACGACGGCGTGATCGGCATTTCCGCCGATGGCCGCATCACGGTCTTCAATGCCGCGGCCAGGCGGCTGCTCGGCATGCCGGAAGGCGCGGTAACTCCCGGCTCCCCTGCCGCGGCGGGCTCGGACTGGTCCGGCACGGACTTGGCGGGCACCGATTGGGAGAATGCCCCCGTCCCCGCGCAGCTCAAAGCCCTCACGCAACCCTCTGCGCACGACGCCGAAGCCGTGGAAATCGTCGCGGGCGGGCGGGTCTTGGTTGCCAACGCCCGCAAGGCGCTGCACCGCAAAGAGGATCTCGGCTGGGTGGTCATGCTCAGGGACCGTACCGAGCTGCAGCAGCTGACGCGCCAGCTCGACGCCGTGGGCACCATGTCCGCCGCCCTCCGGGCCCAGCGCCACGAATTCGCGAACCAGCTCCATACGATCGCCGGATTCATGAGCATCGGCCAGCACGGCCAGGCCAAGGACTACCTCGCCAGGATCTCCGCCACCGGCCCCCTGAAGTTTCCTGTCCAGCAAGCCGAACTCCTCCAGGATCCCTATCTGCAGGCGTTCGTCGGCGCGAAGAGCGTGGAAGCGGACGAGCGAGGGGTGGCGTTGCGGATCGGCCCGGAGACGCTGGTGCGGGAGCACGTCACCGAGCCACAGGACGTCACCACCGTGCTTGGCAACCTGATCGACAACGCCGTCAATGCCGCCGTCGCCGGCTCTTCGACGCAACGCTGGGTGGAGCTTGAGCTGCTCGACGAACCAGGGCCCGACGGCGGCACGCTGCACATCGTCGTCGCGGACTCCGGCGACGGCCTCGGCGGTGTCGAGCCCGAAAGGGTTTTCGTGGAGGGGTTCACGACGGCGGAACCCACCGAAGGCGTCATCGCCAGGGCAGGTGGGCAGGGACTCGGGCTCGCGCTGGTCCGGCAACTCGCCCGGCGTCGCGGTGGCGACGTGCGCGTCCTGGACCCCGGCTCGTCCGGCGGCCCGGGCGCCGTCTTCATGGCCACGATGCCGGGGGTTACCGGCAAGCCGGGCGATGCCTCATTGGCGGAATCCTCCGCAGCAGCCGAACCACCCGCAGCTGAACGCAAGGAAGGAAACCAATGAGCGAAGACTTCAGGGTGTTGATTGTGGATGACGATTTCCACGTCGCCAAGCTCCATGCCGCCTACGTGGACTCCGTGGCCGGTTTCCTGGCCCTGGCCCCGGTGGGTTCGACGGCGCAGGCACTGCAGTCCGTGCATAGCCTTCGGCCGGACCTCGTGTTGCTGGATGTCTACCTGCCGGACGGTTCGGGCCTGGATCTCCTGGGGCAACTCGATGTGGATGCCATGATGCTGACCGCGGCTTCCGACGCCGTGTCCATCAGGACAGCCCTCCGGCGGGGTGCCTTGGCATACCTGCTCAAACCGTTCACCGCCGAATCGCTGTCGCAGCAATTGCGCTCCTATGCCAGATACCGGCGGATCCTGGGCCGGCAGCATGCGGTGGACCAGGACACAATCGAACGGGCCAAGCGGGCGCTCGTCGCGGGGGACGTGGCGCCGTCGGGAAAGCCGCGATCGGCGACCGAAGCATCGGTACTGGAGTCCTTGGCGCCGGGGGAACAATACTCGGCCACGGAAGTAGCGGAACGGGTGGGCGTCTCACGCGCCACGGCGCAACGGTACCTGTCCTCGCTGGCCGACGATGGCGCCGTCGAAATCCAACTGCGCTACGGCAGCACCGGCCGCCCGGAACACCGCTACGGCGTCCCCGCGCGACTCTCCCCCAACTGACTCGCCCACCCAAGTAGTTCCCACCCAACTGACTCGCAGTAAGTGTCGTTATGAGGCGTCAAAACGACACTTACTGCTAGTGAGTTGGGCTGTTCAGGCGCTCTTCTGGGCTACCAGTTCGATTTCGACCAGCATTTCCGCGTCGAGGAACGGCAGGACGTGGACCAGGGAAAGGGTGGGCCGGATCTCGCCGAAGACCTCGCCGTGCGCGCGGCCGGCGTCTTCCCATTTGGTGATGTCGGTCAGGTAGAGCTTGGACTGCACGACGTCCTCGTAGTCGAAGCCGGCGTCGGCCAGGACCGCACCCAGCTTTTCGAGGATGTATTTGGTCTGCGAGTAGAAGTCGTCACCGACGATGCCATCAGGTCCCGACGCCGCCGTGGCCGAAATGAAGAGCGTGTTGTCCACCTGGACCGCTCGGGAGTATCCAAGTGTCTGTTCCCAGACCGAGCCCGTGCCGAATGTCTTGCGCATGCCGCGCCTTTCTCAGTTTCCGCACCCGGCCCGATGACCGGGGTTTACGAGGAAACTTTATGGCTGGCGCACATCCTGCCGATAAACGAACAGTTTTATGTCGGTCCCGGGTACGAACCAATCACGCTCCGGTTCGCGCTCGAATCCGGTTTTGGCGTAGAGGGCGTTGGCGCTTTCCCACGTGGCGCCTGTCGTGAGGGAGACGGCGTTGATGCCATCCATGGAGCGGGCTTGGTCGACGACGGCCTGGACCAGTGCTCGTCCCGCGCCGGAGCGCTGAACCTCCGGATCAACCACCAAGGTACGCATTTCGAGTTCGTCCGGAAGGCCGATGTCCGAGAAGTCGCCTCCGGCCTTCGCCGACGTGACGGATCCGATAACCTGGCCGTCGCGTTCGGCGACGAAAACGTCGGCGTACCGGGCGCGGCCGGCCACGTCGCGCAGCTTCTCCAGGTATGGGTGGTCCGGGCTGCCATAGTAGCCAGCGGTCACGTAAGACGACATCGTGATACGGGCTACGGCGTCGTAGTCTTCGGGCAGGGCGGGTCGGACGGTAATCTGCGAATGCACTGATCCATGGTAGTCGCGCCCGAGGTGCCCGGGGTGCCAAAGCGGTGTTTCCGTGACCGAACTATCACCCGGGGCCTAACGCCCGCTCAGATACAAGGCCGTTCCACCCAACGCCCGCTCACTTAAGTGAGCGAGCGTCGGCGGGAAACCCCACATAAGTGAGCGAGCGTCTTAAAGTACGACGGCGGTGGGCGGCTTTGCGTCGTCCAGCCAGCCTCGGACGCTCGCTCAGATATCCACCCCAATCCCCCAACGCCGGCTCAGATATAGGTGAGCGAACGTCGGGGGAAAGCCCCACATAAGTGAGCGAGCGTCGGCGAGAAACCCCACATAAGTGAGCGAGCGTCGGAGGCCGCTCAAACATTGCTTCGCGTGGCGCCAGATTGAGTCCGGTTTCCGGCTGTGAAGCCCGGTTTCCTGCTGTTGCGGGAAGGTTTCGCGACGCTGGCGCGGGGCGGTTGTCTCGTGGTTGATTGGCGGCCAGGAGACAACGAAAGGAACACAGATGAGCCCCCAGCAACGCACACTCCACCTCAACGCATTCCTCATGAGCACCGGACACCACGAGGCTTCGTGGCGGCTGCCGGAAAGCAACCCGCGCGCCAGCACCGACATCCGGCACTACCAAAACCTCGCACGGATCGCAGAGCGCGGCACGTTCGACTCCATCTTCTTCGCAGACTCCCCCGTGATCTTCGGCGACGTCGGACGCCGTCCCGCGGGCAAGCTGGAACCGACGGTGCTGCTCACAGCGATTGCGGCTGCCACCGAGAAAATCGGCCTCATCGCCACGGCGTCCACCACGTATAACGATCCCTTCAACCTGGCTAGGCGCTTCGCCTCGGTGGACTTCGTCAGCGGCGGACGGGCCGGCTGGAATGTGGTCACCACAGCCGGACCGGAAGCCGCCCGGAACTTCGGCATCGACGATCAGCCCGCCCATGCCGCCCGCTATGAACGAGCGGCCGAGTTCCTGGAGGTGGCCGCCAAGCTCTGGGACAGCTGGGAGGACGACGCGGTCATTGCCGACAAGGAAGCTGGCGTCTGGGCAGACTCAACCAAGGTCCGGCCCATCAACCACGTGGGCAAGCATTTCCGGGTCCGCGGACCGCTCAACGTGCCGCGCTCCCCCCAAGGCCATCCCTTGATTGTCCAGGCCGGTTCCTCCGAGAACGGCAAGGGCCTGGCCGCCAGGTACGCCGAGGCCGTGTTCACGGCCCAGCAAACCCTGGAAGATGCCCAGGCGTTCTACGGAGACCTCAAGGCCCGGACGGTCGCGCTTGGCCGGGCGGCCGAGAGCATCAAGATCCTGCCGGGTATTGTCCCGGTGATCGCCTCCACGCATGCCGAAGCGCTGCGCCTGGAACGCGAACTGGATGAGCTGATCCGGCCCGAATACGCGAGGGCCGAGCTGGCCAAGACGCTCCGCGTGAACCCAGAGGACCTGCCCCTCGACCGCCAACTTCCCGCCGATCTTCCGGACGAGGACTCGATCGAAGGCGCAAAGAGCCGCTACACCCTCATTGTGGAGCTTGCCCGCCGCGAGAAACTCACGGTACGCCAACTGATCGGCAGGCTGGGAGGAGGCCGCGGCCACCTGACTTTCGCGGGAACGCCGGAGCAAGTGGCCGACGCGATCCAACTATGGTTCGAAAACGGCGCGGCCGACGGCTTCAACATCATGCCGGCCGTTCTACCGTCGGGTCTCGAAACCTTTGTTGACCGCGTGGTGCCGGTGCTGCGCCACCGGGGGCTGTTCCGCACCGAATACACGGGCAGCACGCTGCGGGACCACTACGGCCTGGACCGCCCGGCGAACCGCTTCTCGGAGCTTGGGTCGCTCGCCGCGGCCGGGGCCTAACGACGAAGGGTCCAGACGCGCAGCCAGCCACAAAGCCCCGACGACGGCGGTCATCCCGCGTCGTCGGGGCCAAGGTGAAGGGCCTTAGAGCGGGAACTTGCCCGAGAGCTCGAGGGTTCCCGCGCAGGTCCACGCTTCCAAACGATCCGCATCCGTGGGGCCGCCATCCAGGGGGCTGGCCAGCCGTGGGCGGCGGACCCAGCATCCGGCCTCCTCAGCGATCAACGCACCAGCCGCGTAGTCGTGTTCGTTGAGCCCGCGTTCTCCGAAGGCGTCGTGCGTTCCATCCGCCACGAGGCAGAGATCCAATGCGGCGGAGCCGAGCCGCCGGAGATCGGCGAAGCCTTCCATGAGGTTCCCGAGACCGGCGAACTGCTCAGCCCTCGTGGCGGGATCGTAGCTGAACCCGGAGGCCACAATCAGTCCCGTCCGGCCCAGGAGCGGTCCGCTCAGCTGGGTGCGCTGCCCGTTCTCTTCAAGCCACGCCCCATGGCCGCGTGCCGCCGAGTAGATGCGTCCCAGCGCGGGGGCGTTGACGACGCCGGCCAGCCAGACGCCGTCGGCATCCGCAACGGCCACGGACGTGGCGTAGTAGACGATGTTCCGGATGAAGTTGGTGGTGCCGTCCAAAGGATCGATGGACCATCGGTAGCCGCTGGGCTGCTCCGGCCGGGTGGTGCCATGTTCCTCGCCCGTGATGGTGTCGTGCGGGCGTGCTGCCGTAATTGCGTCCCGCACAGCGTTCTCCGCCGCGACGTCGAAGGCCGTCACCCAGTCGCCGGCGTCGCCCTTGTTCACGACGCCGAGGTTCCGCGCCGAGCCGGGGCCGGCTGGCCGGGCGGCGAGCACCTCCGCTCCTGCCGCCGCCGCCACGCGGGCAACAGCGAGAAGCTCCAAGACATCGGCCGTCATTCGGCAGCGTCCACTTCCGCCGCCGCAACGCCCGCCAGGGCAATGGCTGCGTCTTCATCATCCGGAGCCGTGCCGCCGGCGGGTTCCAGGACGCCGTCGAGCAATGCCTTGAAGCCGTCCTCGTCCAGTACCCGGATGCCGAGTTGCTCAGCCTTGTCCAGCTTGGAGCCTGCGTTCTCGCCGGCCACGACGTAACTGGTGTTCTTGGAAACCGAGCCCGCCGCTTTGCCGCCCCTGATGATGATGGCTTCCTTGGCTTCGTCCCGGCTTAGGGTGGGCAAAGAGCCTGTCACCACGATGGTGAGGCCTTCCAGGTTCCGCTGGATGCCGGCGTCGCGCTCGTCAACCATGCGCACCCCGGCAGCTGCCCAGCTATCCACGATTTCCTGGTGCCAGTCAACGGCGAACCATTCCTTGAGTGCCGCGGCGATGGTCGGTCCCACCCCGTCAACGTTGGCCAGTTCCTCCTCGGAGGCGGCCCGGATGGCGTCCATGCTCCCGAGGGCCGTGGCCAGGGCACGGGACGCAGTGGGGCCGACGTGCCGGATGGAAAGGGCAACCAGGACGCGCCAGAGAGGTTGCGTCTTGGCTTTCTCAAGTTCCTTGAACAGTTTCTCGGTGGTGGCGGTGGGTTTGGAAGGGGTCTTGGCGGTGGCCTTGGAATAGAAGTAGGGCACCAATTCGAACGTTCCCGTGCCCACGCCTTTGGAGCGCTTCTCGCGGTGGATGCGGACGTCGGCGAGGTCCTCCGGCGTGAGGCTGAACAAGGCCGCCTCGCTGCGCAGGGGCGGAGTTTCCGGTTCCGCAGGCTGGGTGAGTGCGATGGCTGCCTCCCACCCGAGAGCCTCGATGTCGAAGGCTCCCCTGCTCGCGACGTGGAAGACACGCTCGCGCAGCTGGGAGGGGCACGACTTCGCGTTGGGGCAGCGGATATCGACGTCGCCCTCCTTCGCCGGAGCAAGGGGCGTGTGGCAGGAGGGGCATTCCGTGGGCATCACGAACTCGCGCACAGGAGGATCCTGCTGATCGCGCAGCGCCAATACCGGCCCGACGATCTCAGGAATGACGTCTCCGGCCTTCCGGAGAATCACGATGTCGCCGATCATGACGCCCTTGGCCTTGACCACGTCCTGGTTGTGCAGGGTGGCCATCTCCACAGTGGATCCGGCCACTTTGACCGGTTCCATTACCCCGTAGGGAGTGACGCGGCCGGTGCGGCCGACGTTGACTTGGATGTCCAGCAGCTTGGTGTGGACTTCCTCCGGCGGGTATTTGTAGGCAACGGCCCATCGCGGCACGCGCGAGGTGTAACCGAGGGCACGCTGCGTGGCGAAGTCGTCGATTTTGACCACGATGCCGTCGATCTCGTGCAGGAGGTCGTGCCGGTGTTCGCCGAAGTGCTTGATGAAGTCGAGGACCTCCTCGAAGGAGTCCAGGACCTTCAGGTAGGGGCTGACCGGCAAGCCCCATTCCTCCAGCAGCTTGTACGTTTCCGACTGGCTCGTGGAGTCGAGGCCTTCGCGTGCCCCGATGCCGTGGACGAACATCCGCAACGGACGCTTGGCGGTTTCCGCGGGGTCTTTCTGGCGCAGGGAGCCGGCCGCGGCGTTGCGGGGGTTGGCCAACGGCGCCTTGCCGGCCTCGATCAGCGCTTCGTTGAATTCGGCGAATGCCTTGGACGGAATGAAGACTTCGCCCCGGATTTCCACCTCGGACGGATATCCGCTGCCGCTGAGCTGGCGCGGGATCTCCTTGATGGTGAGCACGTTGTGGGTGATGTCCTCGCCCGTGGTGCCGTCTCCGCGCGTGGCGGCACGGACCAGCTTGCCGTCGCGGTACAGCAGGTTCACTGCCAGGCCGTCGATCTTCAGCTCCGTCAGCCACGCAATGCGGGAAGCCGCCGTGCCCAGCTTTTCGACCGAAGCCTCGGCCTTGCGGACCCACGCTTCCAACTCGTCGAGCGAGAAGACGTCCTCCAGGCTGTACATCCTCTGGAGGTGCTCGACGGCGGCGAAAGCAGCCGACACCTCGCCGCCTACTTCCTGTGTGGGCGAATCGTTGGACACGAGCTCGGGATGCAGGGCCTCGAGCTCCTCGAGGCGGCGGTACAGGGAGTCGAACTCGGCATCCGAAACCGTCGGCGCATCTTCCTGGTAGTACGCGTAGCGGTACTTGCGGACGAGGTCTGCGAGGTTTTCGTACTCTTCCCGTACGGCTTCCGTTGGAACTGCGGTTTCGCTCTCTGCTGTGCTCACGTACCTATCTTGCCGCAAAGCCGCGACAAAATACGGCCCCCGGACGGGAAGCAGGGATCACAAGCAGGAATCACAAGCGGGTATCAGTGCGTAAAGCGGTGGCGGCTCCACAAGGCGAAGGCAATGCCTCCGGCCGCCACCAAAAGCACGCCGCCCATGATCGCGATCACGGCGAACATGTCCGAGCCCGGTCCTTTGGTGCCGCTCACCGAGGCAGCTTGCGTGGCCTTGAGCCCGTCCTGGATGGGGGTATTCCAATTGGACGATGCCGACGGCGAGGCGCTCGCCGTCGGGCTGTTCGACGGGGTCGCCGGGCTGGAGGCGACAGAAGCCTCCGACGGCGCCACGCTGGGTTCCGGTTCCACGGTCACCTGAGTCATGGGGGCCGGTTCGGGCGCGGCGGGCGCGGGCGCCACCGGGGCTGGTGCCGGGGCCACCGGCACGACGACGGGTGGCTTGGAGGGCGCCGGGTCCACGATTATCGGCTGGGTTGGCATGGGCTCGGTTGGTGCCGGGTCCGGGGCCGGGGTCGGGGCAGTGGTCGATTGGCTATTCTGAGGAGCCAGAGTGGTCTCGGCATGGGCCGAAAGCAACGGGAAGGCGCACATCACCACGGCCATGGCAATGCCCGCGAAGGCAACGGAGAACGGGCGTCGCACGGCGGCACGGGTCGCGCCGCCAGAGCGCGCTGAGGAGCGTTGGGTCATGTTTACCTCTGCAGGACGGCACGGGCCGCCCGGAGTTGGGGTGGTATTGACCGGAATCTTCCTACATAGTCCGGGCATGTCGCAAATCCCGTTCCCTGCAAAGGCCATCAGGAAGAGCCGGTGCCGGTCCTTGCGGCGTCGTTCAACTCGATCCTGGCATCAACCACAATCGCGGTCACATTGTCCCGCCCGCCACTCAGCAACGCCTCGTGGATGAGGGCATCCACCGCGTCCTGGGGCTTCTCAACCGTGTTCAAGATCCGGAACATGTGCTCGTCGCCCAGCTCCCCGGTGAGTCCGTCCGAGCAGATCAGCATCCGATCCCCGTCCCGGATGGGCAGCAACCAGAAGTCCGCTTCGTTTTCGCCCCCTGTGCCGAGGGCGCGGGTCACCACATTGCGGCGCGGATGCACCATGGCTTCTTCCCGCGTGATGCTTCCGGCCTCCACGAGTTCCTGGACTTCCGAATGGTCCACGCTGATCTGCCTGAATTCGCCCCCGTTCACCCGATACGTCCGTGAATCGCCGATGTTCATGACCAGCCAATACGGGACGCCCATATGCTCGGCGACGACGACGCCGGTGAGCGTTGTTCCAGCGCGGCCACCCGTGGCATTCCGGATCTGGGAGTCGGCAGCCAGGATGCACCTTTGCAGGGCAACGGCAGTTGCCGTGCGGACTCCCGGCGCCAATTGCGGCATGCTGCCGAGGGTACGCACGCACAACGCGCTGGCAATCTCGCCTGCCTCATGCCCGCCCATGCCGTCAGCCACCGCGAAGACCGGATCCTTTGCGATGAGCGAGTCTTCGTTGAGTTCCCGGCTGAGTCCACGGTCCGTCCCGAAACCATAGCTCAAGGTGAATCCCGGCTCAGGGGCGGTTGCTGCGGACGGTGAATTCATCAGTCGAGGACCAGTCCCTTGCCAAGTCCGCGGGCAAGCCGGACGGGAAGGATTTCCCCGAAACCACGAACGTTTTCGGCCGTCTGCGGAACCAGGACGAAGCGTTCGTCCTGGCCCAGCGCTGCCGCCGTCATCTCGTCCACGAGGACCGTGCCGGGTTCAGCCAAGGCCGTGAGGCGGGCCGCCAGGTTGACGGTGGGGCCGTAAATATCGCCGAGACGGGAAAGGATCCGTCCCCAGACCATGGCCACGCGGGCTTCCGGGAGGATTTCGTCTTCCGTGAAGGCTTGGGCGAGCGCCAAGGAGATCTCGGCACCAGCGGCCGGCGTCTCGGCGATGTAGAGGACTTCGTCGCCGACGGTCTTGACCAGGCGTCCGCCGCCGATGGAGATGATCTCCGCGCACTTGTTCTCGAAGCGCTGGACCAACTGGGCCAGGGTTTTCTCGTTCATGCGGCGGGACAGGCTCGTGTAGGAGACGAGGTCGGCAAAACCTACGGCGCGCGCCAAAGGCAAAGGAGCGTCGTCTTCATCTCCTTCGCGGCCTGCTTCGCTCGCCTGCAAACCTGCCTCTGCACGGACGGCCAGGCGCTGCACACCGGCGTTCATCTGGCGTCGCCATGAGTACAGCAGAATCTCTTCCATGGCGTCCACAAGGTTGGGCAGTTCATTGACCAGCTGCTTGCGGGCAACGGCATCGGGGATGCCTTGCTGCACCACCATGTCTTCAATCAGCGCCTCGACTTGCCACACCACCATGCGGTCGGTCATCTGACCGATGGCGCGCGTCACGGAGATGGCAGCTTCCTCGGTGAGCTTTCCGGCGCGGACCAGGTCGAGGATGGTGGAAAGCGCCGCGAGGTCGCGCTCGGTGAACGCTACATCCTGGTCACCGAAATTCGGGAACCCCAGCGCCCGCCACAGCTTGCGGGCTGACAACAGCGAGACGCCTGCTCCGGCCGCCACTTCGCGCCGCCGGAGTTTGCGTTCGCCGCCCAAGAGCCGCGTTTCCAGCGCTTTGATGGCAAGCCGTTCTGCTGACAATGCGCCGGTGGGCGGGGACACCACGGGGAGGACCCCCGTAGGTGCTTGGTCCACGGAAGGTTCGGGCACGGCGTCGGGCTCGTGGTCCATGTACTCAGGCTCCTGCTCGTCAACGCTCATCTCTTCCACCTTCTCTCACATCCCAGGGCAACGCGGCACCAGAGTAGTCAACTGGTCCAACAAAACCGTCAAAGTCGCCACGCTCCGGTACGGCGCCCGGGCCGAACCCGACATTTGTCGGAAGCTCGGCCATGGCATCCAGGATGAAACTTCGAAACTTGCCGACCTCCGGAACATCCGCGAGAACGGCCTCGCCGGGGTGCCCGGTATCCAAGGATATATTCCCGGAGCGCAATATCCGTTGGAGCAGCGATTGTTTGATCCCCACGCTGCGCACCGCGGCCAGCGGGACCTGCCAGTCTCCCCGGCGAAGCATTCCGAAACGGGCAACTATCCGGCCGCTTGTCAGGATGTACCGTAGGCCGCGCCAGCGGATGAATCGCGGAAGGCTGTAGCCAAGCAGCACGATCGCCACGATGGCCAGGCATGCGGCCACCAACCATTGGGTCCAATCACTCGTGATGACCGGAAGCAACTTACCTGGTCCGCCCTTGACTATCCATGCACAGGCGAAGGCGGCCGCGGCGGGGACCAAGATGAACGCCAGGACGGGACCGAAAAGCGCCCTGGGCTGCTGCCGCGTAATCACGATGACTTGCTCCCCGCGCAGGAGCTCTTTACGCATAACCGCTTTCGGTAGCCCTCAGATGGACGACGTCGCCGGCAGTCACGACGTGCTCGCGGCCACCATGGTCCACCACCAAAAGGGAACCATACTCATCCAACCTGGACGCATGCCCCACCAATTCGTGGTCGCCCGGCAAATGCGCCTTCACTTCTCGTCCCAAGGTGACCATGACAGCTTCAACCCGCTTGTGCAGGGACGAGCCGCCGGCCAATCCCGCGGTGGGGTCGCCGTCGGCATTGCAGAAACTGCGGTAGAGCGCCGCGAAGCGTGACAGGTAGTTCCGCAGAAGCACGGTGCGGTCCGTGGTCGTGGCACCTTCAAGCAGAAGGGAGGTTGCCGTGGGGACAGGCAATTCATCCTCGCCGAGCGTCACGTTGAGGCCGGTGCCCAGGATCACGGCCGGAACGGAGCCATCGCCCATCGGTCCCATCTGGGCCAGGATCCCGGCGATCTTCTTGCCTCGGACCAGGACATCGTTGGGCCACTTGATCTCGGCGGGCAGGCCGGCGGTTTCCAGGAGGGTCTCGCGCAAGGCCAGCGCGCCCAGGAGGGACAGCCAGGAATAGCTCTGGGTGGGAACGGGGAGGCCTTGGGAATTCACGGGACGCAGGACGATCGAAACGGAAATCGCCGAACGTTCGGGAGACTCCCAGTGACGGTCGAGCCGGCCCCGGGCCGCCGTCTGGTGCTCGGCGGTAAGGACGGCGAGGTCTGCCCATTCCTTAGGCTCGATGGTGACGGCGCGCAGCAGATCGGCGTTCGTGGAGCCTGTGATCTCCACGATCTTCAATTGCGAAATACCGGGGGCCGCGAGGAAGTCGGGGTGAAGCAAGGCATCGCGGTCCAGGCCCAAGCGCGGGGCACGTGGTTCGCTGCTGGCAGGCTGTTCGACGTCCATAGACAGAATCCTATCCAGCCAGGCCGGTCCGGGAAGAAGTTGTCCGCTTAGAGGAAGATATCCGGTACCAGCTTCTCCTCCGGGGCACCCAGACTGTAGGGCCTGAAGTCGGAAACTCCGGCAGCCCTCAGCACTTGTTCGTCCGTATAGAAGTTGCCCGTATTGCTTGCTGAAGCGCCTGAGTCTGCGGACAGGTTCGCCCCGGTCAGGACAGCGTGGGCCGCATCGGCCATGATTTCCGGGCCCCTGGCCGCTTGGACGATCTGTGCCCCGCCGGGCATATTCCGAATGGCGGCAGTGTCGATCAGCGTGCAGGGCCACAGCGAGTTGACCGACACGCCGTCGTTCTTGAGTTCTTCGGCCAGGCCCAGCGTGGTGAGGCTCATGCCGTACTTGGCCATGGTGTAGGCCAGATGCATGCCTGCCCACTTCGGGTCAAGGTTCAGCGGCGGCGAGAGCGTCAGGATGTGGGCGTTGTTCGATGTCCGCAGGGCCGGAAGCGCGAGCTTGGACAGCAGGAAGGTGCCTCGGACGTTGATGTCCTGCATGAGGTCATAGCGTTTCATGTCAATCGCGTCAGTGCGGGAGAGGTCTATCGCCGAGGCGTTGTTGACCACGACGTCGATTCCGCCAAAGTGTTCGACGGCGGCGGCAACCGCCGCGGCAACGTCGCCGTCGTTGCGGACATCACCCACCAGCGGCAGCGCTTGGCCGCCCGCCGCTTCCAGTTGTTCGGCGGCCGTGAAGACCGTTCCTTCAAGCTTGGGGTGTGGCTCCCCGGTCTTGGCCATGATGACGATGTTGGCGCCGTCACGTGCTGCGCGGGTAGCGATTGCCAGGCCGATGCCGCGGCTGCCGCCGGACATCAGAATGGTGCGGCCCTTCAGTGATCCACGTGCCTGGTAGGGAAGGGCAGGGCTTGCAGAAGCATCGTTGCTTGAGGTCATGAGGACACTGTAGCCCAACTATGTTACTGGCGAGTAACATCACTCGATGCTCGACTTGAAGTCGGAAAATTGTAGGGTTTCTACAGCGGTCTGTGGCTTTTGCGTCATTAGACTAGCCAACAGGGCCCGCACTTTGTACGGATGCTACTTAAGAGCGCATGCCTAACAAAGCAGTGCCAGCGTAAATCAGCTACAGAGCCGGAGACATTTGATGAGCCACGATCTGACAACGACAGCGGGAAAGATTGCCGACTTCCGCGACCGCCAGGCCCGTGCAGAACAACCGTCCGGCCCCGAAGCCATCGAGAAGCAACATGCCCGCGGCAAGAACACCGCCCGCGAACGCATCGACATGCTCCTCGACGAAGACTCCTTCATAGAGTTCGATGCTTTGGCCGTCCACCGCTCCACCGCGTTCGGCATGGAAAAGAAGAAGCCCCTCGGCGACGGCGTGGTCTCAGGCTACGGCACCGTCGACGGCCGCCTCGTAGCCATCTACAGCCAGGAATTCAGCGTCTACGGTGGCTCCCTGAGCCAAGTCAACGGCGAGAAGATCGTCAAGGTCCAGGAATTCGCCCTCCGCAACGGTTGCCCGATGGTGGGCATCAACGACGGCGGCGGCGCGCGTATCCAGGAAGGCGTCGCCTCGCTGGCGATGTTCGCTGACATCTTCCGCAACAACGTCCATTCTTCCGGCGTCGTCCCCCAGATTTCCCTCATCATGGGCCCGTGCGCCGGCGGGGCGGCCTACTCCCCCGCCCTCACCGACTACATCGTGATGGTGGACAAGACCTCCCACATGTTCATCACCGGCCCCGACGTCATCAAGACCGTCACCGGCGAAGACGTGGACATGGAAACCCTTGGCGGCGCACGCCAGCACAACGCCACCACCGGTACTGCAACATACCTCGCCAATGACGAAGCCGACGCGATCGAGTTCGTCCGCGAACTCCTGGACTTCCTACCGTCCAACAACCTGTCCGAGGCGCCCGTCCTGGAGCACGAGCAGGAACTGGAGCTCGACGACGACGACCTCGCCCTCGACACCCTCATCCCGGACTCGGCCAACCAGCCCTACGACATGCGCAAGGTCATCGAGCAGATCGTGGATGACGCCCATTTCCTCGAAATGCAGTCGCTCTACGCCCCCAACGTGATCATCGGCTACGGTCGGGTTGAAGGCCACACGGTCGGGATCGTGGCCAACCAGCCCATGCAGTTCGCGGGCACGCTGGACATCTCGGCTTCGGAAAAGGCCGCCCGCTTTGTCCGCCACTGCGACGCCTTCAACGTCCCCATCATCACCTTGGTGGACGTCCCCGGCTTCCTGCCCGGCAAGGACCAGGAATTCCAAGGCATCATCCGCCGCGGAGCCAAGCTGCTTTACGCCTACGCCGAAGCCACCGTGCCCAAGCTGACGGTCATCACGCGCAAGGCCTACGGCGGAGCGTACATCGTGATGGGCTCCAAGAAGCTCGGCGCCGACCTCAACCTGGCCTGGCCCACGGCGCAAATCGGCGTCATGGGCGCCCAAGGTGCCGTCAACATCCTGTACCGCCGCGATCTTGCCGCGGTCGCCGAGGCCGGTGGCGACGTCGAAGCCAAGCGCGCCGAGATCATCCGCCAGTACGAGGAAGAACTCCTCAACCCCTACCAGGCGGCCGAGCTGGGCTACGTCGACGCCGTCATCGCGCCGTCGGAGACCCGCTTGCAGATCATCAAGGGCCTCCGCGCCCTCCGCGACAAGCGGGCCAGCCTGCCCACCAAGAAGCACGGAAACATCCCCCTGTGAGCGTCGAACAGAACCCAGGCTCCGGGCCCGGTTCCACGGACGCGGCGCCCGCCGAGCCCTTTCTTTCGGTGGTCAAGGGAGACCCTACGCCGGAAGAGCTCGCGGCGCTTGCCGCCGTCGTCGCCTCCCTTGGAGCGTCCGAGGAAGCCGAAGCTCCAAAACCGAGCACGCGGCACTGGCTGCGCCGGCAGCAACTGCGCATGGATCCCACACCGGGTCCAGGCGCCTGGAAGCGCAGCCGGGGCTGAGTTTTGTGGTCACCCAACCGACACGCATTTAATGCCGTTTTGAAGGCCCGGAACGACATTAAATGCGGGGGCCCACGCCGCCAGGGTTCCCTGGCCGTGGGGCCACACCGGCGAGGGCCCCGGCCTGAGCTTGCGAAGGCTGGGAGCCGGTGGGGACTTGCGAGGCGAGGGTGGCGGTGGGGATGGTTGGGTTGGCGGCCGGATCTTCTGCAACAACCCTTTCATAAGGCGCCTGGACGCGGTTAGGCTCGTGGGGTGACTACCTCTAACACAGCTCCGGCACGCCTCCAGACTGCCATCGATGCAGTCGCCGACGCCTATACGGACACCCTCCTTGCCCTCAACCCGAGCCTCGCCACCACCCTCGGCCTGCCGGGACACGAAACCGAATACCAGGATTTCTCGCCCGCAGGCGCGGCGGCCTTCGCCGAGGCAGCCCGCCGCACCCTCGACGAGCTCGCCACCCTCGAACCCACGGACGCCTCCGACGTCGTCACGCTGGACGCGATGCGGGAACGGCTCGGCCTGGCCCTTGAGATCCACGAGTCCGGCTGGGACGCCGCGGACCTGAACAACATCGAATCTCCCGCCCAAACCATCCGCGCGATCTTCGACCTTATGCCCACCGACACGGCCGAACACTGGGAGCACATCGCCGGCCGCGCTGCCAACGTTGCGGAAGCGATCGACGGGTACATCGCTTCCCTTCGCTCGGCGAAGGACGCAGGGAAAGTCTCCGCGGTCCGCCAGGTCAAGATCGTCATCGAACAGACCAGCAAATACGCGGCCGAAGACGGCTTCTTCGCCAAGCTCGCCGCCGAAGCCACCATCGACGGCCAGCCGCTGCCGGCGGAACTGCAGGAAAAGCTCGACGCCGGTGCCGCCGTCGCGCGCTCCGCTTACTTGCGTCTTGCCGCCTTCCTCGAAGCGGAACTTCTGCCCTTTGCTCCCGAAAAGGACGCCGTGGGCCGCGAACGCTACGCACTGGCCTCACGCTTGTTCCTTGGCGCAACCGTGGACCTCGAGGAAACATACGTCTGGGGCGTGCAGGAACTCGAGCGGCTCATCGGCGAACAGGAACAGGTGGCCGAGCAAATCAAGCCCGGCGCGTCCATCGAGGAAGCCAAAGCCATCCTCGACAACGATCCCGCGCGGCAAATCAAGGGCACCGACGCCCTCAAAGCCTGGATGCAGGAACTCTCCGACCGGGCAGTATCCGAATTGGCCGACGTGCACTTCGATATCCCGGACATCATGAAGACGCTCGAATGCCGCATCGCCCCCACGGACGAAGGCGGCATCTACTACACGGGCCCTTCGGACGACTTCTCCCGGCCAGGCCGCATGTGGTGGTCCGTCCCCGCCGGCGAAGATACCTTCACCACCTGGGCCGAAACCACCACGGTGTTCCATGAAGGCGTCCCCGGCCACCACCTCCAGGTGGCCATCGCCGTCTACCGCCGCGAGCTCCTCAACAACTGGCGGCGGAACGTCTGCTGGGTGTCCGGGCACGGCGAAGGCTGGGCACTCTATGCAGAAAAGCTCATGCTCGAGCTCGGCTACCTCAAGGACCCGGGCGACCACATGGGCATGCTGGACATGCAGCGCATGCGCGCGGCCCGCGTGGTGTTCGATATCGGCGTCCACCTCGAGCTGGAAGTTCCGGAACGCTGGGGCAGCGGCACCTGGACCTCGGAGAAGGGCTTCGAATTCCTCAAGGCCAACCTTCCCATCAGCGCGGGCCAGCTCCAGTTCGAATTCACCCGGTACCTCGGCTGGCCGGGCCAGGCTCCGTCGTACAAGGTGGGGCAACGGCTGTGGGAAGAAATCCGGGCTGAACTCGAACGCCGCGACGGATTTGACTTGAAGTCCTTCCACACGGATGCCCTGAACATCGGGTCTGTGGGCCTGGATACGCTTCGCCGGGCGCTGCTGGGGTGACCCAACTGACTCGCATTTGTTGTCGTTTTGGAGGCTCATAACGACAACAAATGCGAGTCAGATGGGCTGAGACGTACGAGACATTCCCCACATTCCGTCCGGGAATAACTTCATAAATGGGTGGATTGGCGGCGAATTCTTGGGCCTTTTTGGTGGTGGGTCGAATGTGAGACCGTAACATTTCTCAACGTCGGGTCGCGGTGGTATTTTTCGGGGCCTAGTTTGTTCCGGTGAGCAATTCATCCAACACTTTGACTTCCGCCGGAATGACTTCGTCCCGGGTTCCCAAGTGGGCAACGTCCTTCGGCGTCCAGATCATCGCGGCCCTCGTGATCGGCCTGGCCCTCGGCCTCCTGGCCAAAGCCACCGGCAGCACCACGAAAGCTCCCAACGGGCTCGGCGCCACGCTGCAGACCATCGGCTCGAGCTACGTCTCGCTGCTGCAGACCGCCGTCGTGCCCTTGATCTTCACCGCCGTGGTGAGCTCCATCGCGAACCTGCGCCAAGTGTCCAATGCCGCGAAATTGGCGTGGAACACCCTGCTCTGGTTCGCCATCACGTCACTCATCGCCGTGACGATCGGCATCGGACTTGGAGTGCTCTTGCAGCCAGGCTCCGGCACCGGCATCACCAAGAAGGCCGAGTACGCCGGAAAGACCGGCGACTGGTGGGCGTTCCTGACCGGTCTTTTCCCCAAGAACTTCCTGGGCATCGGCGCGAGCACGAGCGTCACGGACGGCGTCGCCAGCACGTCGATCACCTTCAACGTGCTGCAGATCCTGGTGATCGCCATCGCCGTCGGCGTCGCAGCCCTCAAGGTGGGCAAGCAGGCCGAACCGTTCCTGAACCTCAACGCTTCCGCCCTGGCCGTCATCCAGAAGGTCCTCTGGTGGATCATCCGCATTGCCCCGCTGGGCACCATCGGCCTGATCGGCAACGCAGTGGCCGTCTACGGGTGGGACACCATCGGTTCGCTCGGCAAGTTCACGGTGGCCATCTACGCGGGCCTCGCCCTGGTGCTGTTCGTCGTCTACCCCATCCTGGTCAAGACCCATGGACTGTCCGTCAAGCAGTACTTCTCGGGCGTGTGGCCCGCCGTGCAGTTGGCATTCGTCTCGCGTTCCTCGATCGGCACGCTGCCGCTCACGCAGCGCGTCACCGAACGCAACCTGGGCGTCCCCCAGGGTTACGCGTCCTTCGCCGTGCCACTCGGCGCCACCACCAAGATGGACGGTTGCGCAGCCATCTACCCGGCCGTCGCCGCGATCTTCGTTGCCCAGTTCTTCGGCATCAACCTGGACTTCAGCCAGTACTTGCTGATCGTGGTGGTTTCCGTCCTTGGTTCCGCGGCAACGGCAGGCACCACGGGCGCCGTCGTCATGCTCACGCTGACACTTTCCACGCTGGGACTGCCGCTCGCCGGCGTCGGACTCCTCCTGGCGATCGACCCCATCCTGGACATGGGCCGCACGGCCGTCAACGTGGCAGGACAGGCGCTGGTTCCGGCCATCGTCGCCAAGCGGCAGGGAATCCTGGACGAATCGCTCTACAACGCGCCCCGCAAGGGAACGGCATTCGCGGCCGAGGGTGAGTCCCCGGAGGCATCCGAGGAGACCCGCGAGCTCGCTGGCGCCAAGGCCTAGCGACGGCACATCGTCGCGCGGACAAATCCCCGGGGGCCAGTTCAAAATGCCCCGGGGATTTGTCCTTTTAACGGGGTGGATTCTGGATAGGCTCTGTCCATGCTCATAGTCACCTCAAACAAGATTCCGGGCCACAAGATCGACGCCGTCTTCGGCGAAGTCATGGGCCTCACCGTCCGCTCACGGGATATCGGCGCCCAGGTAATGGCCGGCTTCCGTTCCCTCGGCGGCGGCGAGCTGCCCGAAATGACCAAGGCGCTCTATGAGAGCCGCCAGGAAGTCATGGCCCGCATGGTCAACGAGGCACAGCAGCGCGGTGCCAACGCAATCGTCGCGATGCGCTTCGACACGTCCGAGATGGGCGGCAACTGGACCGAAGTGTGCGCTTACGGGACTGCCGTTTTCGCCATTCCCCTGGCCGAAGGCGAGCCAGGCGCCACAGGCCAGTCGATCTACCTCACCAGCGCGGCAGCCCAACAGCCCACCCAGCAATCCACGCAGACCGCGACGTCGGCCGCGCCCCAGGAACACGAGATCCCACCCGAGATTTAACTTGCCCTGAGTGCAAAGTTGCACTTAGTGTAACTATGTGACGCCTTCCGGTACTATCGCCCTCCCGTCGCGCCGCGAACAGAACAAACTGGCCACCCGCCAAGCGATCGCCGACGCGGCCCTCGCCGTGTTGCGCAGCAAGGGGGCCGGCAATTTCACCGTGGAAGACATCGCCGAAGAAGCCGGCGTATCCCGGCGCACCTTCTTCAACTACTTCCCCAGCCTCGAAGCAGCCTTGGCGTCCGTGACCGAAGGCTTCCTGGACCATGCCTTGGAACAGTTCCGATTGCGCCCTTCGGACGAACCCATCCTCGATTCCGCCCGGGCCGCCCTCATGGCGCTGGCTGACCCGATGACGGTTTCCCCCATGGCCGAACTCTTCAGTCTCACCCACGACAACCGTGCGTTGGTGCGTTCCGAACTGGAAGCCTGGGACCACTGCACCACTCAGATCATCGACGCTGCCCGTCGTCGCCTCGGCCCGGATGTCAACGAGCTCTACTTGCGGGCCCTGGCCGGGTCCATCATTTCCTGCGGCAAGGCCGCCATGAGCGTCTGGTTCGAACAACACGGCCCGGATCTATCCGCTGAATCCCTCGCGAGCTTGCGGCAGCACTTGATCGACGCTATTGGCCTGCTCGGTTCAGGCTTCACGGCACCCGCCCCTCAAACCCCGTCGGCGCACAGCCCTCAGCCCGCGGCAGACTCCCAACACTCGGCATAACCACACACCGACAGATCGGTTCCGATATGGCACTCCTGCTCTACCGCCTTGGCAAGTTCTCCTACCGTCACCGCTGGCTGGTGATCTCCCTCTGGCTGGCAGTGCTCGTGGCCGTCGGCGGCTCTGCCGCTGCCTTCCACGGCACCATGTCCAACAATTTCCAGATCCCCGGCACTGAGACCCAGCAGATGCTGGACAAACTCAAGAAGGACCTTCCTGCCTCCTCGGGCGGTTCCGCAGGGATCGTCTTCGAAGCCGGCGACGCCGGATTCAACCAAGCCGGCAAGGACGCCATTGCGTCGGCCCTCCCCCAGCTGGAAAAACTGCCCGATGTGCAGTCAACGGTCAACCCGTTCACGACCCAAGCCGCCCTGGACAAGGCACCGTCCGATCTTGCTGCCGGGGAACAGAAAGCTGCCGCCGGGCAAGCTGAGCTGGACAAGGCGCGGGCCACGCTCGACGCAGGCGATGCCCAACTCAAGGCCGCCGAGCAGCAAATGACCGCCGTCGGTATGCCCGCGGCGCAGATCCAGGCCCAACTTGCCCCTCAACAGGCCGAACTCCTGGCCGGACGCCAGAAGCTCGATGCCGGCCAGAAGCAAGCCGCCGACGGCGCCGCCACCCTCGCCCTGGCCAAACGCCAAGTGACCGCTTCCCAAGGGATGCGCTTTGTCTCCACGGACGGTAAAGCGGCGATCGCACAGGTCCAGTTCAAGACCTCGATCAATGGCCTGACCCCCGCCGTCCGGCAGCAAGTCCAGGACATTGTCCATGGGGTCTCCTCGGCAGGCGTCACAGCCTTGGCCAGCAAGGAAATCACCGAGGACGTCTCCCAATTGTTCGGTGTCTCCGAAATCATCGGTATCGCCGTCGCGGCCATTGCCCTGATTGTGATGCTGGGAACGCTCGTCGCCGCCGGCCTTCCCCTGCTGATGGCGATCATCGGCGTGGCGGTGGGCGTCGGCGGTACCTTTGCCCTCACCGGCGTCATTGACATGAGTTCCATCTCCCCGATGCTCGCGCTCATGCTGGGACTCGCCGTCGGGATCGACTACTCGCTCTTCATCGTCAACCGCCACCGCAGGCAATTGCTTTCGGGGATGGACGCCGAGGAATCAGTGGCCCTCGCCACCGGCACTTCAGGCAACGCCGTCCTTTTCGCCGGCCTCACTGTCGTCATCGCGCTTGCGGCACTGGTGGTTCCCGGGCTGCCATTCCTTGCGGTCATGGGCCTGTCGGCCGCCGCGACGGTGGCAGTCGCCGTCGTCGTCTCCCTCACTCTGACTCCGGCAGTCCTCTCGCTGGTGGGCCGCAAACTGATCTCCAAGCGGGCCTGGGCCAAGGCAGAGCACCACAACGCCGAGCCGGACCACGCCTCTGCGGACCGCGCGGCGGACCAGCGGCGGAGCAGCCGTGGTTGGGGCGGGCTTGTGACCCGGCATCCGGTGGTCTCGCTGCTTGCCGGCGTCGTGCTGCTCGGGGTGCTGGCCCTCCCGGCCTCCCAGCTGCGCCTCGCTTTGCCCGACGGCGGTTCGGAACCGGTCGATTCGCAAGCGTTCAAGGCGTACGACCTCACCCGGACCAGCTTCGGCGAGGGAATGACCGGTCCCATCGTGGTTGTCGGCACCTTCCCGGACGGGCTCAGCGACGATCAGGCCAAGACGAAGCAGTTCGACGTCGCGGACAAGCTGCGCAGTGTCGACAACGTCGTGGCGGCCGTTCCGGTAGCCCTCAGCCAGGATCACCGCACGGCCGTTTTCCAGGTCATCCCCAAGGACGGGCCCGCGAGCGCCAGCACCGTCCAGGTGGTCTCGGAACTGCGGGGCAAGGGTTCCGAAATCCAGCAGGCCACAGGCGCCACCATCGGATTGACGGGGCAGACGGCCGGCAACATCGACGTCTCCGCGAAGCTCGGTGCCGCCTTGCCGCCGTACTTGGCGATCGTCGTCGGGCTCTCGCTGGTCCTCCTGCTCCTGGTGTTCCGCTCGATCGTCGTCCCGCTGCTGGCCACCGGCGGCTTCCTGCTCTCGCTCGCGGCAGCGTTCGGCGCCGTGGTGGCCGTGTACCAGTGGGGCTGGCTGGGCACCGTGTTCGACGTGCCCAACCCCGGAGCCGTGCTGAGCTTCCTGCCGATCATCCTCATTGGTGTGCTGTTCGGCCTGGCCATGGACTACCAGGTGTTCATCACCTCAGGCATGCGCGAATCGTTCATGCACGGTGAGAACGCGAAGCAGGCCGTCCGAAGCGGCTTCAGCCATGCCGCAGCGGTGGTCACGGCCGCCGCCATCATCATGGTCAGCGTGTTCGCCGGCTTCATCTTCAGCCACCTGACCATGGTCCGGCCTCTCGGTTTCGCGATGGCGTTCGGCGTGCTCGTGGATGCGTTCGTGGTGCGGATGACCATTGTCCCGGCCGTGATGTACCTGTTGGGCGAAAAGGCCTGGTGGCTGCCGCGATGGCTGTCCCGGGTCCTGCCCGACGTCGACGTCGAGGGCGCAAACCTGCAGCGCACGACGGCGGCGGGCGGGGCCAAGGAGCTGGTCCACTAAGCGCCTGGTTGCCTATCAGCGGGCGTCGGTTCTGTGTCCAGAACCGACGCCCGCTCACCTTTAAGGCCCTTTCCCCAAACGCCCGCTCACCCAGGTGAGCGAGCGTCGGGCCAAACACCCGTATAGGTGAGCGAGCGTCCGAGGAAGGCGGCGCGTACTACGCTTGAGCCGTGACCCGATTGATCCTGGCTTCCCAGTCCCCCGCCCGCACCAAGCTCCTCACGGAGGCCGGCATCCACCACGAGGTACTCGTCTCGGACGTGGACGAGGACGCCGTGCAAGCCCGGTACGGCGTCACCGATGCGCATGACACCGCCCTCCTCCTTGCCCGCGCCAAGGCCGAGGCTGTCGCTTCCCTGCCCGACGCCGAGGGGGCCCTGGTGATCGGCTGCGATTCCGTGTTCGAGTTCGACGGCGAATCGCACGGTAAGCCGTACACAGTAGACATTGCCAAGGAACGGATGCTGCGCATGAGCGGCTCCAAGGGCGTCCTCCACACCGGGCACTGGCTCGTGGACTGCCGCGAAACCGCAGCGGACATGAACGACGGCGAGACGGCCGTCGGCACCGGAGCAACGGTCGGTGCGGTGTCCAGCGCAGAGGTCCACTTTGCGGAGATGAGCGAGAAGGACATCGACGCCTACATCGCAACCGGCGAGCCCCTGCACTGCGCCGGTTCCTTCACGATCGACGGCTTGGGCGGGGCCTTCATCCGCAAGGTCGACGGCGACCCGCACGCCGTCGTCGGGCTCTCCATCTCGACCCTCCGCGATCTGCTCGGGCAAGCGAACGTCGGGATCACCGAACTCTGGACCCACAACGGCTCCGAAGCGGGCAGCGAATAGCGGCGGTCCAGGTCGCCAGCGCGACGGCCAATTTCCAGCCTTTGTAGCAACCCTACAAAGACAGGCCGTCTCACACACGGAATCCCCCATCAATATGGGCGGAACCCTCAAAATCACGCTAGGCTCCCTGAAGGACAGAAGGAGTCAACTTGTCAGCTAATCCGGCGCAGCCCATTTCCAGCCCTCTCACCAAGGTCTTGATCGCCAACCGAGGCGAAATCGCGGTCCGCATTATCCGCGCAGCCCGGGACGAAGGCATCGCATCCGTGGCCGTCTACGCAGACCCCGATCGCGACGCCCTGCACGTCAGGCTGGCAGATGAGGCCTACGCACTGGGCGGCAACACCGCTGCCGAGTCGTACCTCGTGATGGACAAGTTGATCGACGTCGCCAAGCAGTCGGGTGCGGACGCCATCCACCCGGGCTATGGCTTCCTCGCAGAGAACGCCGAGTTTGCCGCCAAGGTCATCGACGCCGGCATCACCTGGATCGGCCCGTCCCCGGACGCAATCTCCGCATTGGGCGACAAGGTGCAGGCCCGCCACATCGCCGAAAAGGTCGGCGCTCCGCTGGTTCCCGGTACGGCCGACCCGGTCGAGTCCGCTGACGAGATCCTGGCCTTCGCCAAGGAGTTCGGGCTCCCGATCGCCATCAAAGCCGCCTACGGCGGCGGCGGACGCGGCATCAAGGTGGCCCGCACCATCGAGGAAATCCCCGAGCTTTTCGAGTCCGCAGTACGTGAAGCCATTGCCGCCTTCGGCCGCGGCGAGTGCTTCATCGAGCGCTTCCTGGATTCCCCCCGCCACGTCGAGACCCAGTGCCTCGCTGACGCCTACGGAAACGTCGTTGTGGTGTCCACTCGCGACTGCTCCCTCCAGCGCCGCAACCAGAAGCTTGTGGAAGAGGCCCCCGCGCCGTTCCTGAGCCCGGAGCAGAACGAGCGCCTCTACGAGTCCTCCAAGGCCATCCTGAAAGAGGCAGGCTACCTCGGCGCTGGAACGTGCGAATTCCTGGTGGGCCAGGACGGCATCATCTCATTCCTCGAAGTCAACACGCGTCTTCAGGTGGAGCACTGCGTTTCGGAGGAAGTCACAGGCCTCGACCTGGTCCGCGAGCAGTTCCGCATCGCCCGTGGCGAGAAACTCGGCTATGGCGATCCCGAGGTCCGCGGCCACTCCTTCGAATTCCGCATCACCGGCGAAGACCCGGGCCGCAACTTCATGCCCGCACCGGGAACCATCAGCACCCTGAAGAACCCGACAGGTCCGGGCATCCGCATCGATTCCGGCGTGGAGCAGGGCGACGTCATCAGCGGGAACTTCGACTCCATGCTGTCGAAGCTGATTGTCACCGGCGCTACCCGCGAACAGGCCCTCCAGCGTTCCCGCCGCGCCCTTGAGGAAATGGTGGTTGAAGGCATCCCCACCGTCATTCCTTTCGACCTCGCAGTGGTGACCGATCCCGCGTTCGCTCCGGCCGAAGGCCCGTTCAAGGTGCACACCCGCTGGATCGAGACCGAGTTCGTCAACAACGTCCCCGCGTGGACGCCTACCGGAACCGGAACAGAAGCCGCCGACGCCGGTGAGCGCCAGCGCGTCGTCGTCGAGGTTGGCGGCAAGCGGCTGGAAGTTGTCCTTCCGGCGACCCTCGGCTCGGTTTCCTCTGTCGCCAACGCGGGCACCAAGGGCGCCAAGGTCAAGAAGCGTTCCCGCTCTGCGGGCGCCACAGCCGCAGTCGCGGGCGGCAACGCCCTCACCTCGCCGATGCAGGGCACCATCGTCAAGGTGGCAGTAGCCGCCGGCGACGTGGTTGCAGAAGGCGATCTGATCGTGGTCCTCGAAGCCATGAAGATGGAACAGCCGCTCACCGCCCACAAAGCCGGCACCATTCATGGCTTGGTGGCCAAGGCAGGCGAGACCGTCTCCGCGGGCGCCGTCATCGCGACAATCGAAGACTAGTCCCCGCTGCCTCCCTAGCCTCGCTTCGCTCGGCCAGGGAACCCGGGCAGCGTGGGCCCACCCACTGCCTCCCTAGCCTCGCTTCGCTCGGCCAGGGAACCCGGGCAGCGTGGGCCCAATTAAAGAGCTCCGGCCCCGCACCATGGGTGCGGGGCCGGAGCCATTTAACCCGAGCCCGTTAATTCAAGCTCAAGCTACGTTGTTTTCGTAATCCGTGTCCTTGGTTTCCTTGGACAGGAACAGGGCCACGAGCGTCAGTACCGCCATGGCGCTGAGGTAGACACCCACCAGGACCGTGCTGCCCTTGGCCGACTCCCAGAGCCAGACCGCGATGAACGGAGCCACAGCCGCGCCGAGGATGCTGGACATGTTGTAACTGACGGCGGATCCGGTGTATCGGACGTTGGTCGGGAACAGTTCCGGAAGCAGCGCACCCATGGGGCCGAAGGTAAGGCCCATCAGCGAGAAGCCGATGATCAGCAACGCCATGGTGCCAACAAAGCCGCCACTGAACAACGGCACGAAGAGCAAGCCGAATACCAGGATTCCCGCGGTCACGGCCAGGAGCATCTTGCGGCGGCCATACTTTTCGGCCAGCGGACCGGCCACCAGGGTGAAAATGCCGAAGAAGACGACGCCGGCAATCAGCATCCAGAGGAAGTCGTTCCGGCTGAAACCCAGGCCTGGTACGAACGCCGCGGCGGCCGCGTCGGTCATGGGCTTTCCGGCCTTGACCGCTGCGGCTTGGGCGCCCGCCAGGGTTGGTTTGGTGCCGTAGGTCAGGGTGAACGTGGTCATGAGGTAGAACAGCACGTACGTCGCAAGCATGATGAAGGTACCGAGGATCAGCGGGCGCCAACTCTTCTTGAACACGCGTCCGATGGGCAGCTTGGCCACCTCGTTGGACTCCAGCACCTTGGTGAATGCGGGAGTTTCAATGAGCTTGAGGCGCACGTAGAGGCCAAGGATCACCATGACGGCGCTGAGCAGGAACGGCACGCGCCAGCCCCAGGCGGCGAAGGCCTCGGGAGTCAAGGTGTAGCTGAAGACCAGGAAGATGATGTTGGCCAGGATGAAGCCGATCGGCGCACCCATCTGCGGGAATGTTCCATAGATGGCGCGTTTATTGGCCGGCGCGTTCTCCGTTGCGAGCAGCGCGGCGCCGCTCCACTCTCCCCCGAGGGCCAGGCCTTGGGCGAACCGCAGCACAACCAGCAAAGTGGGAGCCAGGAAGGTCCAGCCCGGAACCTGTGCCGTGGGGAGGCAACCGATCAGGAACGTGGCAATACCCATGGTCAGGAGGGACGCAACCAGGGTTCCCTTGCGACCGAATTTGTCACCGAAGTGGCCGAAAACTATAGAGCCGAGCGGTCGGGCGACGAAGGCGACACCGAACACCGCGAAGGAGCTCAACAGCTGGGTGGTCTCGTCCGCCGTCGGGAAGAAGAGTTTAGGGAAGACGAGCACAGCTGCCGTGGCGTAAACGTAGAAATCGTAGAACTCGATGGACGTTCCGATGAGGCTGGCGAAGATCACCCGGCCCCGCGAGTTGACCGGCTTGACTGACTCGCTTTCCTTGGATTCAGCGATGGAAGACATGTAGTGGATGCTTTCGTTCACGCCGGCCCGGCGTCGCTGAGCCTGCCGGCAGATTATTGAGAGTTCAATAATAGTTCCCGGTATCCACCAAATGGACAATCAAGTCCAAGATGCGGACGCCCGGAAAAGTCTCACTCTGTGGTCCGCGCCACAACAACCTCACCATCGCCTCACGCAGTGGTGACCCCCTCCGATAGGTGAATGTCACAGCACGTTTACAAACCGCGACGGTCCGCGAAACGCGCCGTACCTAACGTGTAAGGACAACGTCCCCACAAAGGAGGCACTCCGTGACAGTTGACCGAAGCACCGAAATCCTCACCAACGAGCAGGCGCCCACCGCCCTCGTCCCCGAGCTTGAACACCGCCCTGGCCGCTGGATTGCCAACTGGGATGCAGAGAACAAGGAGCAGTGGGACGCCGTTGGCCGTTCCATCGCCAAGCGCAACCTGTACTGGTCCATCTTCGCCGAGTTCCTCGGCTTCGTCGTCTGGCAGCTCTGGTCGATCGTCGTCGTCCAGCTCCCGGCAGCAGGCTTCAAGTTCGACACCAACCAGATCTTCTGGCTCATCTCGATCCCCAGCCTGGTCGGTGCCACACTGCGCATCCCGTACACCTTCATGGTCCCGAGGTTCGGCGGCCGCAACTGGACCATCGTCTCGGCCCTCCTGCTGCTGATCCCGACGGCGGGCCTCGCCCTCTGTGTCTCAAACCCCGGCACCCCCTTCGGCGTCATGCTGCTGGTTGCGGGCCTTGCAGGCTTCGGCGGCGGCAACTTCGCCAGCTCGATGGCAAACATCACCTTCTTCTACCCCGCCCGTGAAAAGGGCTGGGCACTGGGCCTGAACGCCGCGGGCGGAAACCTTGGTGCCGCCGTCGCGCAGCTCATCGTCCCGATCGCCGTCACGCTCCTGGCCGCCGGTACGGTCAACCTGCCCATGGCCGGCCTCATCTGGATTCCGCTCATCCTCGTCGCCGCGTTCGGCGCCTGGAAGTACATGAACAACCTCACCAGCGCGAAGGGTGACGTTGCAGGCTCCATCGCCGCACTCAAGGAACCGCACCTGTGGATCATGGCCTTCCTGTACATCGGTACCTTCGGCTCGTTCATCGGCTTCTCCGGCGTCTTCCCCAAGCTCATCAAGGACTACTTCCCGGCATTCTCCTCCATGCACCTCGGCGCGGTTGTCCTCTCGCTCGCCTTCCTTGGCCCGCTGGTCGGTTCCCTCGCCCGCCCCTACGGTGGACGCATGGCTGACCGCATGGGCGGAGCCCGCATGACCGTCACGGCGTTCGCAGCCATGGCCGTCATCACCTTGACCATGATCTGGACCCTTCCGCTCAAGAACTTCTGGCTCTTCCTGGTCCTGTTCCTGTTCCTCTTCACGGCGAGCGGCTTCGGAAACGGCGCCACGTACCGCATGATTCCGGTCATCTTCGCCACCTCCAGCCGCGCAGCGCGCTCCGGTGCGAGCGCCGCCAGCACGGCACGCCTTGCGTCTTCCTCGCTCGGCCTGATCTCCGCGATCGGCGCCTACGGCGGATTCGTCATCCCTCAGGTACTCAATGCATCCAGCGCTTCCGGCTCCTACACCCCCGCGTTCTATGGCTTCGTCGGCGCCTACGTGCTGATGCTCATCGTTTGCTGGGTCTGCTACCTCCGGAAGGCCAACCGTACCGCGATGGGACACATCTAATATGCCCAATGGCGCCAACACCCACTGCCCGTATTGTGCGCTGCAGTGCGCCATGACCCTGACCCCGGCGGCGCCCTCGGCGCAGCCGGGGTCAGACCCCGCTCCCGCGGCAAAGGCACTTCCGCTCCTGGACGTGTCCGGCCGCGACTTCCCCACCAACCGGGGCGGGCTGTGCCGCAAGGGCTGGACATCGGCGTCGTTGTTGAACCACACCGGACGCGTCACGGAACCCATGCTCAAAGGGTCCGACGGCGTCCACCGGCCAGTCACGTGGGACCAGGCACTCATGCTGGTCACCGGCGCCGTCAAGCAGACCCGCGAGCAGTACGGGCCCGACGCCGTCGGCGTGTTCGGCGGCGGCGGACTCACCAATGAGAAGGCCTACCAGTTGGGCAAGTTCGCCCGCTTGGCGCTGGGAACCTCGCGCATCGACTACAACGGACGTTTCTGCATGTCCTCCGCCGCGGCGGCCGGAAACCGCGCGTTCGGTGTGGACCGCGGCCTCCCGTTCCCCGTGGAAGACCTCGATTCGGCAAACGTCATTTTCCTTCTCGGCTCCAACGTCGCCGAGACCATGCCACCATTCGTCCAGCACCTGCAGGGCGCGCGCGATTCCGGCGGGTTGATCGTGGCCGATCCCCGCCGTTCCGCGACGGCCGCATTCACCGGCGACGGCGGCGGCATCCACTTGCAGCCGACCCCCGGAACAGACCTGGCCCTGCTGTTGGGTATCTCCCACGTGGTGGTCCACGAAGGCCTCGCCGACGCCGAATACCTCGAGGATCGCACCACCGGGTACCCTGCGATAGTTCGTAGCCTCTCCGCTTTCTGGCCGGAGCGCGTCCAGTCAATCACCGGCGTGCCCGCCACACTTATCCGGGAAACCGCCCGCCGCCTCGCCGACGGCGCCCGGCGCGGCGGCAGCTACATCCTCACCGGCCGCGGCGTCGAACAGCACGTCGACGGCACGGACACCGCCACCGCCGCCATCAACCTCAGCCTCCTCCTCGGCCTGCCGGGATCCTCCCGCAGCGGCTACGGCACACTGACCGGCCAGGGAAACGGCCAGGGCGGCCGCGAGCACGGCCAAAAGGCCGACCAGCTCCCCGGCTACCGCAAGATCACCGATCCCGCCGCCCGCGCCCACGTCGCCAAGGTGTGGGGCGTCGACGAATCACTCATCCCCGGCCCCGGTCTTCCCGCCGTGGAGCTGTTGAAGTCTTTGGGACAGCCCGACGGCGTCCGTTGCCTCTTCGTGCACGGCGCCAATGTTGCGGTGTCAGCCCCCGACGCCGGCGCGGTGATCGAGGGCCTGCGGAGCCTGGACTTCCTGGTTGTCTGCGACTTCTTCATGTCCGAGACGGCGCTGGAAGCCGACCTGGTCCTCCCGGTCACCCAGTGGGCCGAGGAAGAAGGTACCCTGACCAACCTCGAGGGCCGCGTGCTCCGCCGTCGTAAGGCGCTCACCCCTCCCCCCGGCGTCCGCAGCGAATTGTGGCTCATGGCCCGGCTCGCCGAATCGCTCGACGCTCCGTCCACGTTCAGCGACGATCCCGAGACCGTCTTCGAGGAGCTCCGGCTCGCCTCGGCGGGCGGCCTGGCCGACTACTCCGGAATCGACTACGCCATGCTGGATCGAGGAGAGGCTGCCTACTGGCCTTATCCCACCGGTAGTTCGGGAACGCCGCGACTCTTCCTCGACGGTTTCGCGCACGCCAGCGGACGCGCGGTGATGGTCCCGGTGGCACCGCGGACGCGGTCCCGGCGATCCGCCGTCGTCGGCTCTGATCCTGACCCGCTGACGCTTGTCACCGGGCGGTTGCTGGAACATTACCAATCGGGCGCCCAGACCCGCCGCGTGGCCGAACTCGCCGCCGCGCAGCCGGAGGCGCTCTTGCAGATCCACCCCGCGACGGCGGCCGTCAGGGACATCACCGACGGCGACTTTGTCCGGGTCTCCAACGAACGCGGAGAGGTCCTGTGCAGGGTGGAGCTCAGCAACAGCATCCGGACGGACACCGTCTTCCTCCCCTTCCATTTCCCGGGACTGGGCAGCGCCAACCTGCTCACGGAAGCGGTCACGGATCCCATCTCGGGCATGCCGGAGTTCAAGACCAGCACGGTCTGGGTCCGGAAGGCAGCACTACCAAATATCGAATCGGCGTTGGCTGGCCAGTTGGCTGTTCCAGCGGGCGCCGGCTTGTCAACGCAGGTCAAGGAGGCATCGTGAGCGAGCGAATTGTGGTGGTCGGATTCGGACCGGTCGCAGCCCGGCTGGTGGACGAGCTGTTGCCCGCCGTGCGCGGCGGCCTTGTCCAGCTGCTCGTCGTCGGGCAGGAAAGCGAAGCGGCCTACAACCGTGTCATGGTGGCAGAACTCGGCGTGGGTCGTACTACCGCGGCAGCCCTCGCGATGGCGGACGCTGCCGATTTGGCGGCGGACGGCGTCGAAGTCCGGCTGGGTGTCACCGTCAAACGCATCGACCGCGCACGCCAGCAGCTTGTCCTTTCGGACGGGACCACGCCTGGCTACGACCGTTTGGTGTTCGCCACGGGTTCGCGACCCGTCATTCCGAACCTCACGGGAATCAACCCCGACCCTTCACACCCTGTCCTCCCTCCAGGGGTGACCGCCCTCCGGGACCTCCGCGACGCTGCTCAATTGCGCGACGCCGTGACTGCCGGCAAGCGCGTGATCGTGCTCGGTGGCGGTGTACTCGGCCTTGAAACGGCGTTGGCCGCAGCCGAAGAAGGTGCCCTGGCCACGGTGGTGCACAACGGTTCCTTCCCGCTGGGCCGCAACATCGACCGCGGCGGTGGAGCCGTTCTCGCGGCGAGCTTGCGCAACAGCGGGATCACCATGGTGGGCAACGCCCGTTCCACGGCGGTGGAGCACAATGGCCCCGACGGCATGTTTTCCGCCCTCGTCCTCAACGACGGGTCGCGGATCGAAGGCGACCTTCTTGTCCTTTCCTGCGGCGTGCGCCCCCGGATCGAACTGGCCGAAGGCTGCGGGCTGCCCGCGGCCACCGGCATCCTGGTGGATCACCATTTGCGGACCTATCACGAGCCGCACATGTTCGCCATCGGGGACTGCGCCGAAGTCCGCTGCGCCGATGCCGAGTGCGCCGAATGCCGCACAGCACTTGGCCCCTCCGGGCTGGTGGGACCGGGTTGGCGGCAGGCCGAGTGGCTTGCCGAGTACCTGATCCTTCTTGCCGAAGGCGGCCAGGACGCTGCCGACACCTTGGCACCGCTGCCGCAGGAGAAGCCCGGCGTCGTGGTGTTGAAGGCGCGAGGCATCAACCTGGCGGTCGCTGGCGACAACAGCGCTGAGCCGTGGGATGACGAGCTGTTGTCCGTGGGTGTCTCGGAGGGAACGCCCCGGCGCCAGGTCGCCCAGTGGGCCGATCCCGAACACGGCCGCTACGTCAAAATGACGACGCGGGGCGGCGCGCTCGAAGGACTCGTCACCGTAGGCATGCCGCGCACGGCCGCGGAGCTCGTGATGCTGTTCGAACGCGGCTCCGAGTTGCCAGCAGACCGTTCACTCCTCCTACGCCTGGACGGGCCGGACCAGCTCGGCTCTTCCGCTTCGAATGATGATCCGCAGCGCACAGTGTGTCGCTGCGCAGGCGTCAGCGGCGCGAGCATCGAGGAAGCCGTGTTGGATGGCTGCTCGTCCGTGCCGGAAGTTTCCAAGGCGACCCGCGCGGGGACGGGGTGCGGAGGGTGCCATGGGGACATCAAGGGGATTATCGAGAAGCATTTCCAGGGCGTTGCGGCGTAGGGGTTGCGGGCTCGGACTCTCTACAGCTGCAGCAGCACGGTGTCCGGGCCGCCGTTTCGGCAGCCCGCCCGTACGAGCCGCTCGTATAGATCCCAGCGCGCGGTTGCCATCCTTCACACTGAGGCTGATGCCTCGTAGCCCGCGAAAGCGTCAAACAGCGATTAGCCCAGTTATAAGCCGGCACACGCTCCGCGAAGCCAGGCTGCAACGACAACACCCCTTTGAGTGTGCGATCGTCGCTCTTTACAAGCCCCCGTGGCCTTAGTGACCCACAGAACGCAGCTCGGCCTTATGGACAATCTTCAGGGAGGTTGCGGCCCCATAGTCTGAGCAAGAGTACTCGGTCCGCTCTGTGTGCGCATCAGGGCAGCCGCGGTGTGGAGGCACGACAGGTCCGATCAACTTACATCACCGGCTCTCGAAGAGCACAACATCCCTTGGTGCGGCGCGCCCCGGCAATCATGTCACGTCGCGCGAGCACCTTTCTCTAGACCGGTCCGCCCCTGATCCAACAAGCACTCACCAATTTCGACCTCTGACGGGGCGCGTCCTCCGGGGCGCAGCGTCCGTTGCCAGGGTTAAGCGCGGCGACTCCGGGCCTTATCGAGACGCCTCCCGAGTTATGTTGCTATTTCGAGTCAAAAGGCTTCCGCGCGGCGCCCAAGCAACCGCTTACACTCCCGCCGCGGAGGGCGGTCCGATGGGGTTCTCATTTCCATGTGACTCCGATCGGTCGAACTGCAGATACTCGCTCCATTCCTTAGCAAATTCTGTATCTTCTAAATGCCTAAATACCATCGGATGCACTGTCCCACGGATTAGCGCTCCGGGAACCACTACAAGTTGTGCCGCGTTCAACGGAATTGAAGACAACACCAGTTCAGAAGGACTATGAAGTACGACCTCATTGCCGCCCCCCTCACGCATCACACGGCTTTGGCGCTTTGAAGCATCCTCGGTTTTCGAGTGCAGTTGGTAAATCGTTGGGACAAGTCCCAATGAAGCAACTTCACCCAGCGCGCCTAGGACCCCATCCAATGCAGTCAACAATTCTTGTGCTGACGGGAACGATTCAGGGGGATGTCCGAGCCGATTGCGTGTTCTCGCTACATCTGCGCGGGAAAACTGAGACTGCACCCCACGCAGGGAAGCAACAATTTGGCTTACAGAATTATCAGCCAGGTCACATACCAGCTTGGTGTGCCGGAATGGGAAAAGCAGGACTTGCGTGTGATTAGCCCACGGTGGTTGTTCGTCTCGGCTGTAACTTTCCTCGTGCATTAGTATCTCGTCGACCGCATCAGCCAGCACCGGGCATGCCTGCAGCAATGTTCCCATTGAATTACCGCTCTCCCTAAAGGCCAGTTCATCACCACCCTTTTCTGCAAGAAGGCGTGCTGCGGTTTGCCTGGCGCGGACACGACTAAAGGCGAAAGCCTCCCGGCCTTGGGAGTAGTGGTCGGTAGTCATCATCCAGGCGCTAAAGTCAATCGCCAATGCCAAAACGGCCTCCGCTTCAACAAAGAAGTCCATCCCGGCACTGCGAACCGCCGTAACCCACTCTTCCGAAGGTGCCCCTTGAGCAGTCCCGACAACCCCTCGCAAAACTTCCCCAAATTGTCGCAGCGGCGCATAAGGATTCGTCGGCGCCTCCATTGTTCCTCCCAACTTCCACATGAGTCTCGCTTCGAGAGCCCGCGCCTCGTCTGCGCTGCCAGGGATGGCAAAGCGCCCATACTTCAACTCCTTAAAAGCACGAACCAGGGTGGATCGCGAGGAAAAAACGAGGCGCTGAAGCACCTCCTCTTCGCTGGCGGAACGAAGAAATAAGTCAAGTCGTTCGAAGGCCGAACCTGAATAGTCGAGGAGCCTGTAGGCAAGCTCGTCTTGTGCCTCAGCATAAAGCGCTTGCAGCATAGTGCGCATTAGCGGTACTGGCGCATCTGGCATGAACCGAACGCCAGCGCGGCTTAGCTGCAATCTTGTGCCGAAACCGCCCCCACTCGAATGCCGCTGTAATACTGGGGTTCGCTTTTCACTCGAGGTGAGTGAGATCTCATCAGTATCAACAAGATACTCCAGGTGTGAAACCAATTCGTCTGTACTGAAAACCAGAAGTAGTTGCAAAACCTGGGCATCGTTGATGGTGGGAAGGACTGCAGACCACTTTCCCCTAGGAGCGGAAAAAGCGCTGAGGGACCCGATCTGATCTTTGGCGCTTGCCGATCCGCGGTAAATCAGTCGGCCCAACAACAACCTCTGCTCACTTGGCGTTAGTCCATTTCCTAACAACCAAGATAGCGAATCACTGTTGAACGGATCCCAGTACGCCCAATCCGGCCGCAGGATATCCCCGTGGTAGCTTCGAATTCTTTCCGAGGAAGGATACATGCGCCTAAGTTCACGATAAAACGCCGATGACGGTGTAGACCCCGTTTGCATCTCGACGTGGTGTGCCGTGTTGCAGCCGACCCGGGTGCACTGAAAATTTGGACCACAAGTCAGGGGCGGGGTGTACCTGAGATCAGCGGAGCGAAGGATCCCAAAAGGGCCTACGACTACATCCCGAATTTGGGCAACGCCTTGAGGAACGCCGTCCAAGAGATTATAGGACTGACGCGCCGGCAGACTCCTTGGCGCAGTCGCTTGGTCGTAAACCGCAGCGTAGTGCAGGTCAAGCTGACGTCCATATATCCATGGGTAGCGGATCCGCCGCTCCGAAATTTCAGCACCGAGAATTTGGGAAACTTCATCCTCGTCAGTCTGGGCGGCATCAATGAGGAGAGTGTCGCCTGCAACGAACAGTCCTAAGGCGGCTGCCTTGGCATCAGCGTCACTCGTGGGAAACTTCTCGCATACCGCCTCCACCATGTCTCTACCTGCGGGCGATAGGTGAACCGGCTGAGCCAACGCAGCAGGAAATTCGTACCCGTCAGGCAATAGACAGCGCGCGGAAAAGGCACCCAAACTGCTGAGACTTTCAACCGACCCCACGAGATCTCCCTTTAGTTGTACAGCACGAGTACTTCACTCTAGCTCTGCACGCGTTCGACGTGCCGCACCACCCCGCCGGAGCCAACAACGACCCCCCAGAGCGCGGCGTACCGCTGCGCAGTCGTCAGCGGGGGCACCGAAGAAGCCGTCTTGACAGGCGCTCTTCTGTGCCGAAGGTTTACAAAGCGACCCGCCGACCGCTCGCCGGCTTCGCGTCGAACCTAACATTCACTGGCGAGGCGCGCGCTTGCAGCAAGGTCACCTCGTGAGCACGTCATCACCCGGTATAAAGTCGGCCCCTGCCGTTCACTCTCTCAAGGCATGTCCAACCGAAGCATATGGTCACACATGGAAGTAGCGGTTCTTGCGTGGTTGTTGGCGTGGGTCGATGTGGGGTGGCGGGATGAACCAGGGCACGCCTGTTTGGACTTGGATGTGCCACTCTTCCTTGTGGATCAGATGGTGGTGGTGGCTGCAGAGTAAGACACCATTGTCGACACTGCTTGGTCCACCCCGCGACCAGTACTCGATGTGGTGGGCTTCGCACCACGGGGCCGGCATGGTGCACGAAGGGAACGCGCAGCCTTTGTCCCGGGCGGTAATGGCCTTACGGATGTGCGCCGGGAAGATCCTGGAGGACCGGCCGATGTCCAGCACCTGGCCGTCGCCGCCGAGGACGACGGGAATGATGTCGGCGTCGCAGGCGATCTTCCGCAGCGTGGCCGCCGGGACCGGGCCGGTGAACGTAAAGCTCCCCGTGCCGCGTTGCGACCCGCCGGAGCGCCCGGCTTGTCCAGATTGCCCGAGGAACGTGAGCTGCTCCGCGTCTTTCAGCGCTGCCAGGAGCTCCCGGTGATCGATGGTGGCCATGATCTGGGGGCGTTGGCCTCCGGCCGCAGGCAGTGCACCGGTGGCGAGGGCAATCTTGCAGGCGCCCAGCAACCCGTCCAGGAGTTTTTGCGCCCTCGTGCGGCGGTCCAGGGACGCGGCATCATCACCTGAACCACCCGGCAGAGCATCCGCCCGGCCGTCCGTCGGAGCGTTTGCCGGCCCGCTCCCGCCGTCTCCGCCGCCCGCGTCCACCGCTTGGTCCCCGGCCCCGGGCTCCCCGGACGTGCGGCTCCGGGATTGGTGGCCGTGTTCATGACGGTAAGCAGGTGCTCGTACTGATCCTGGGTGGCGAAGATCTCCACATGCTGCAGCCCGTGTTTGGGTTTCCGCAGGAAAGCGCCCTGGAGGTGGCGCAAGGCTTCTTCGCTGGGTTCGGCACCGTCCTGGTCGATCGCGTCGGTCCAGCGGCGGGCGATCCTGGCCAGGAAATCGGCGTCGTTCTCGGCCGCCGTCATGGTCAGCGCGTGTTCCATGTCCGCGGCTGTCTCCGCGCTGCACAGGGGCCGGACCCGGTCCAGGGCCATCGTAATGGTGGTCGCCGGCCGGGACGCGATGCTCCCGCAGGCCAAGGCCGCGGCCACTTCCCCGTACCGCGGCTCGATCCGTTGCCCCGTCAGGGAGCGGCCCGGCAGCAGATCCTCCGCCAAGGCAAGGCGGCGCCGGGCCTCCGCCGCACCGATCCGCAGCAGCGAGCGCAGGTGCTCGCCCGTGTTCCTGAACTCCCGGAACCCGGCGCGCGCGTCACCCGCGGCAAGCCCGCCACCCTCGACGCCGGCCCTGGCACCGGCTGCCCCGACTTCAGCTTCCGCGCTACCGGGCCCATCGCCGGAACCGCCCTCCCGCGCTTCGGCTCCGCAGCCGGTCGTCCAGCCGGTCCCGCCGGCCGGCTCCTCCTGCCGGGCCCGGTGCAACTGCCCCGCGGCGACGAGCTGCAAGTAGTCCAGGGTGCGGGAGAGTTCCTCCACGCCTGAGGCAAACGCGGCGGAGGCCTGCAACCCCAGCGTCCCGACGTCGTCCACAGCCGTCCGTGCCAGCGAGCGCAACGCCGCGAGTGCGCCCTCAAGAACACCGTGCGGACCACCGCGACCGCCGTCGTGACGGCTGTCGCGATCCTCGGGCGGATCCAGCAGAGCGAGCCGACGCGGCCCCGGCATTTGACCCGCCGCTTGAGCAGCCGCCGTCACCATCCGCGGCTCGCGCACCTTATGGAACACGACGAACCCGCCGCCGGGCGCAGCGGCCTGGCGGGTAGTGAGGTGTCCGATCGCTTCCATACCCGAAGCATCTCAGGAGGCTCTGACAAAATAGCCGACCCACTGATCTGGAACGCACATGCGATCTGGGCTTGACGTGAGCTACAGCATCACGTTCCTACCGGCGGCCCTTCGGCAACTGCGCAAGCTCCCTCCCGAGGGCCGCCGCCGGGCCCAAGCAGCCATCGAGTTACTGGCCGAGACTCCGCGCCCGCCCGGCGCCAAGAAGCTGGCAGGGCGGGTCGAGTGGCGCGTCCGAACGGGAGATTATCGGGTGCTCTACCGGATCGACGACGGCCGACTCGTCATCGTCGTCCAAAGTGCTTGATCTGGTTTCACGCGACGGAAAATGCCCCACGACACGCGAATTCGCGCGTCGTGGGGCATTTTCTGTGTCGCAGGATCGAATGCGAGTCGAGAGCCAAGCCCTACATATGCACGTGCAGCCGCCGCGCCGCTTCCGAGATGGAACCGGTCAGCGATGGGTACACCGTGAAGGTGCTTGCGAGGTCGTCGACGTGCAGTTTCTGCTTCACGGCAACGGCGATCGGATAGATGAGCTCGGAGGCGTTGGGACCAATGACGACGCCACCGATCACGGTGCCCGAGCCCTTGCGCGCAATGATCTTCACGAAGCCGTCCTTGGTGTTGCGCATCTTGGCGCGGGCATTGCTCAGCAGGGACAGCATGACCACATCACCCTGGTACTTGCCCGATTCGAGGTCGGCCTCGGAGACGCCCACAGAGGCGATTTCGGGTGAAGTGAAGATGTTGGAAGCCACTTGGTGGAGCTTGATCGGCATGACGGCGTCGCCCAGGAAGTGCGCAACAGCGATGCGGCCCTGCATGGCAGCGACCGAGGCGAGGGCCAGGATTCCGGTGCAGTCACCGGCGGCATAGATGTTCGGCGCGGTGGTGCGGGAGACGCCGTCGACCTTGATGTGGCCGGACTCAGTGACAGCCACGCCCGCCTCTTCGAGTCCGATTCCGGCCGTGTTGGGGATGGAGCCAACACAGACGAGGCAGTGGCTGCCCGAGACGGTGGTGCCGTCGCCAAGCGTCACCTTAACACCGCCGTCGGTCCTTTCAACGGCCTCCGCGCGTGAGCGGGACAAGACGCGTACGCCGCGGCGCTTGAAGACACCTTCAAGGACCTGGGCCGCGTCCGTGTCCGAGCCGGGGAGGACCTGGTCGCGGCTCGAAATCAGGGTGACGTTCGAACCAAGGCCGTTGTAGGCCGAAGCGAATTCGGCGCCGGTGACGCCGGAACCGACGACGATCAGGTCTTCCGGAAGTTCCTCGAGGTTGTAGATCTGTGCCCAGTTCAGGATGCGCTCACCGTCGGGCTTTGCCGTGGGCAGTTCGCGGGGGTGGGCGCCGACGGCGAGAAGAATGGCATCGGCGGTAATTGTCTTGACACCCTCCGAGGTAATGACCTCGATGGTGTGGTTGTCCAGGAGTTTTCCGGAGCCCATCAGGATCTCTACGCCAAGGTGCTCAAGGCCCACCCGGATGTCGTCCGACTGCTCCCGCGCGAGGTGCAGGACACGGTCGTTGATGTGGCCCAGGTCCGCGCGCATGCCCGGCGCCACATCGCTGCCGTCGACGGCGAACTTGACTCCCAGCTCCCCCGCCTCGCCGACGCGGGTCATGAGATCCGCCGTCGCGATCAGGGTTTTGGAGGGTACGACGTCGGTGAGGACGGCTGAGCCGCCGAGTCCGGCGCGCTCGATGAGGGTTACCCTCGCTCCCAAGTGCGCCGCGACCATGGCCGCTTCATATCCGCCTGGACCTCCGCCCAGGATCGCGATTCGTGGTGAGCTGAAGTCAGGATGCATGGTCACAATGTTCCATTCTCACTTAATGCGGGCGGACCTGCCACTAAGCCCCACCTGAGAACGCCTGTAGAGGCCGCTTACCTGCCCAACTGCGCCCTGTTCAACAACGCGCGCAGCACTGTAGTTTGTACCAGTGAGTAACACAGAGCTGATGAATACAGACCCATTCGAGGCCGCCAAAGCTGCGGCCGACTACATCGCGGCGGAGACCGGCGTCGAAACCCACGACGTCGCACTCGTGCTCGGCTCAGGCTGGGGCGCCGCTGCGGATCTCATAGGCGAAACAACGGCGACCCTCACGGCGTCGGAAGTTCCCGGCTTCCACGCTCCTGCCGTTGAGGGGCATGTGGGCACCATCCGCTCGGTCCTGACCAAGGAAGGCAAGCGGGCCCTCGTTCTCGGCGCGCGTACCCACTACTACGAAGGCAAAGGCGTCCGCGCTGTAGTCCACGGCGTACGCACAGCCGCGGCAGCCGGATGCCAGACCCTGGTGGTGACCAACGGCTGCGGTGGCCTGAACGAAGCCTGGACCCCCGGCACACCCGTGCTGATCAGCGACCACATCAACCTGACGGCGGCTTCTCCCCTTGAAGGCGCCACGTTCGTGGACCTCACGGACCTGTACTCCTCGCGCATCCGCGGACTGGCCCGCGAAGTGGATCCGACGCTCGACGAAGGCGTCTACGCCCAGTTCACCGGCCCGCACTACGAAACTCCGGCCGAGGTCCAATACGCCAAGCGAATCGGCGCGGACTTGGTGGGCATGTCCACCGCTCTGGAAGCCATCGCCGCCCGGCACGCAGGTATGGAGGTCTTCGGCATCTCCCTCGTGACCAACCTCGCCGCAGGCATCAGCCCGGTACCGCTGAGCCACCAGGAAGTCATCGAGGCGGGCCAGACGGCGGGCGCACGCATTTCGCGCCTCCTGGCGGACATCATCGCCAAGCTTTGATCGAATAGCCGGGAGCCCAGGCTCCCGGCTATTCCGGAGTTCGTAGCGCAGTAGAATTTGAGTGATTCTCCGCCCTAAGCGCTCGAACCGGAAGGACCGCCGATCATGACATCCGCGCCTTTCCGGTTCTTGCGGACCAGCCTGGTCGGCTCGATCATTCTTGGATTGGCCGCGGGTGGGCACCTTGCCGGCGGCGGAAACCTTCCGGCACCGGCCATTTTGGCGGCGCTCTCTGCCCTGACAATCCTCCCTGTCGCCATCCTGACGCGCGCCCGGCTTTCGCTTCCCGTCGTCGCAGGGCTGCTGGGAGCCGGACAGCTCTGCCTTCACTGGGCATTCTGCGCCCTGTCCGGAACGTCCACCGCGGCATCGTTGCAGTTCGGGCATGCAGGACATGTTCCCTTGGCGTCAACCCCGGAAAGCGTAAGCGCCATCGCCTCAACCCACGCCTCGGCCAGCGACTGGCACATGCTCGGGGCGCACTCAGTCGCAACCCTGGCCACGGCCCTGGTCCTCGCGCGCGGCGAACAAGCACTGTGGGCACTGGCAGCGTGGCTGCGGCCGCTGGTCCAACTGCCTGCTCCAACAGCGATTCAGCCACTCCGCACCCCCGCTCCGTGCCCGACCCCGTTTGTGCATCCACGCAGCCTTCCCGGCCTTCGGCTTCCTTCCCTGCGCGGCCCGCCAGCCCTGATGCCCGCCGTCTGAGACTCTCCCTTTCACATATAGCCAGGGACAGGCGGCACCTCGCTGCCTTCACCGGTCCGGACCTCCGTCCGCCCCGGTCCCCAAACCGCATTTCCTTTGTGAAAGGGCATCATTGCCATGAAGACCTCCTCCCGCCGTACCCTCAAAACCGCCTGCGCCGCGACGATGGCCGCCGGGCTGCTCGCCTTCGGCATCTCCGCAGCGTCCGCACACGTCAACGTCAATCCCGACGACCCCGCAGCAGGCGGCTACACCCACCTGACCTTCAACGTTCCCAACGAGTCCCCGACGGCCAAGACCAACAAACTCGAAGTATCACTCCCCACGGATACGCCCTTCAACTCTGTGTCCGTGAAGCCGGTCGAGGGCTGGACGGCCGAGCTCGTCACCACCACCCTGCCAAAACCCGTCACGGTTGGAGGGGCAACGGTGACCAAGGCGGTCAGTTCGGTCGTCTGGACCGCGGACGCCGCACACCAGATCGGGCAGAACGAATACCAGGCGTTCTCGATCTCGGTGGGTGTACTCCCCGACGCCGGCACCACCGTGACGCTGCCAGCCACACAGAGCTACACCGACGGCACGGTGGTGAAGTGGGACGAGAAGACCGTTGAGGGGCAGCCTGAACCGGAGCACCCGGCTCCCTCGTTCGTCACCACCGCGAGCGACGCAGCCGCATCGGCGGTTCCCACGTCCTCCCCGTCCGTGACCCCGGCGCCGTCGGCCGCGGCATCGACGACATCCAGCGACGCAGGATCCACGGCTGGCTGGTTCGGACTCGCGGTCGGCCTCATCGGCCTGGCCGCGGGCGTCACCGCCTTGGTGCGAACCCGCTCCACGAAGGCCAAATAGCCCCCCTCGAACGAGCGAACTGCCCGCGCCGGACCCCGGCGCGGGCAGTTTTGTATCCCGCTCCAGCCGGACCACGAATCCCACCAACGACAGCCGTCCCCACGGCAATTTTCCGACTCCTGTCAAGTCAATTCGCCCCCGCGTTAATGGCATGTGAACTTTTCAAATAAATCAGATTTATTCAGAAACATTTGACCCGCCGCGCTTTCCATGGCACGCGCGCGGTGTAAAAATGTAAACGCTTGCGCACATATGTCTGACATGTGCTCCAGAGCCCGGAACGGCACTCGAAACACGGCTTGCAACCGCATCATGCGCACGTCAAGCTTTGAACGGTCCCGGCAAGTCGACGTGCCGGACCGAAGGATGGGGGCTTCCTAAGAATCCCCCGTCCACCCGACACGATGGCGTTCCCGACGACGCCATTGGTGTTACGGGAACGCCGGAGTGCGGACCAGGCCTTGCGCCAATTCCACGTAGTCCAACCTCCGCGAGAAGAGCAAGCATGAAATCTCACTCAACCCCCAACAGGCCACGCCGACGCCTGCGGTCTGTAGCCGCTTTTGCGGCCGCTGCCAGTGTGGCCGCGACGGTGCTCATGGCATCCCCGGCAGCCCAGGCAAACCTGCCTGCCGACAAGCCGGCCACCACGATGCCGGCTCCCACGCCGGGATTCCCGCTTCCGACGGTCCACACGCAACAAGCCTTTGATCCCGCCGCAAACTTCACGTCCAAGTGGACGCGGGCGGATGCCAAGCAGATCATGGCCCAGAGCAACCCGAACGTGACCGCCGGCCAGAACTCCATGAGCCCCAACGTCACCATGCCGGAGATCCCGAAGGACTTCCCGGCCATGAACGACGACGTGTGGGTCTGGGACACGTGGTCCCTGACCGACCAGAACGCCAACCAGATCAGCTACAAGGGCTGGGATGTCATCTTCTCCCTCGTCGCCGACCGCCACGCGGGTTACGGCTTCGACCAGCGCCACTGGAACGCCCGCATCGGCTACTTCTTCCGCAAGACCAACGCAGACCCCGCGAAGGACAAGTGGAACTACGGCGGACACCTGTTCCTGGACAACACCTCCATCGGCAACACCGAATGGTCCGGTTCCACGCGCCTCATGCAGGGTGACCACGTCAACGTGTTCTACACGGCCACCACGTTCTACGACCGTGCAGAGCGCAACGCGGGCGGAGGCGGGATCGCTCCGGACGCAGTCATTGCCAAGGCCCTCGGCAACATCCACGCCGACCAGAACGGCGTGACCTTCGACGGCTTCCAGCACACCAAGCTGCTCGAACCGGACGGAAAGCTGTACCAGACCAAGGCCCAGAACGCCGGCTTCGCCTTCCGTGACCCGTACACGTTCGAAGACCCGGCCCACCCGGGCCAGACCTTCATGGTCTTTGAGGGCAACACCGCCGGAAACCGCGGCTCCTACAAGTGCACCGATGCTGATCTCGGTTACCAGGCAGGCGATCCCCACGCCGAAAACACCAACACGGTCAACACCACCACCGGTTCCTGGTTCCAGACCGCGAGCGTGGGCCTGGCCGTCGCAGACAACAAGGACCTGACCCAGTGGCACTTCCTGCCGCCGATCCTGTCCGCCAACTGCGTCAACGACCAGACCGAGCGCCCTCAGATCTTCATCCAGAATGAAAACGGCAAGAACAAGTACTACCTGTTCACGATCAGCCACCAGTTCACCTACGCCGATGGCATGCGTGGTCCCGACGGCGTCTACGGCTTTGTTGGCAACGGTGTCCGTTCGGACTTCCAGCCGGTGAACAACTCGGGCCTCGCGCTCGGCTCGCCGACCGACTTGAACCTGCCGGCGAACAACCCGAGCGGCACCCAGTCGGCACAGCAGAACGGCCGTCAGTTCCAGGCCTACTCGCACTACGTGCAGCCGGGCGGCCTGGTGCAGTCGTTCATCGACAACGTTGACGGAGTCCGTGGAGGGTCCCTCTCCCCTACGGTAAAGATCAACTTCGCCGGTGGCGTCACGCAGGTTGACCGCAGCTTCGGCAAGAACGGCCTCGGCCCGTTCGGCTACCTCCCCACCAACGTCCGCGTCGGCGGGGAAGGCCTCTACAAGTAGGCCACAGTCAAAACCAGCCGGGCAGGCAGGGGATTTGCTGCCTGCCCGGCAACATGGGGCGCCCGGTTCACCCCGGGCGCCCTGCTCCACAACCCAGGAAGTCCCATGCTCCACTCTCCCCAACGCCCGTTCCGGCCCGCTCGCAAGCCGGCACTCGCCGTCGTCGCCGCCGTCATCGCAATGTTCGCGAGTTCCTGCACCCCGACTCCGGACGCGTCGCCGTCCACCGGCGGCACCGCCGTCGGGATGGCTTCCCCCGCACCGTCCAAATCGGACCCTTGGCGGCCCGCCGCTCACCTCACGGCGTCGCAAAACTGGATCAACGATCCCAACGGGCTTGTTTACGAAAACGGCACCTATCACGCGTTCTACCAGCACAATCCGCACGGCAACTTCTGGGGAGACATGTCGTGGGGCCATTCCACCAGCACGGATCTGGTGCACTGGACCCAGAAGCCCGTGGCCCTGGAAGGCTCCGCCAGTGAGGAAATCTTTTCCGGCGCCATCGTTCCGGACACCAAGAACGCCTCCGGCCTGGGCACCGCTGGAAACCCGCCGCTGGTAGCCCTCTACACCAGCTCGTACGGCGACGGCGGGGCGCTGCCCAAGGGCAGCCAGGCCCAGTCCGTGGCCTACAGCCTGGACCATGGAACGTCCTGGACCAAGTACAAGGGCAATCCGGTGCTCAGCCTGAATCCGGCGTCGAACAACTTCCGGGATCCGAAGATTACCTGGTACGAGCCCGGCAAATACTGGGTCATGACCACGGTGGTAGCTGACGCCCAGGTGGTGAAACTCTTCAAATCCACCGACCTGCTGCACTGGGACTTCCTCAGCGACTTCTCGGGAGTGGGCGCCCAGGGCGGGCTCTGGGAAGTTCCCGAGCTGCTCCAGATGGACGTCGACGGCGGCAACGGCCTGAAGAAGTGGGTCATGATCCTGAGCATCAACCCGGGAGGCATCGCAGGAGGCTCCGGCATGCAGTACTTCGTGGGCAATTTCGACGGCACACGGTTCACGGCGGAAAACGCGGCAAAGCCGGGCGACCCGTTGACGGAATCGCAATGGCTTGACCATGGCGCGGACTTCTATGCGGCCAACACCATCACCGGGGCTCCTGGTGGAAAGCCGGTGCTTCTCGGCTGGATGGGGAACTGGGACTATGCGCAAACCGTCCCGAGCACGCCATGGCGCGGGTCAATGGCCATCCCCCGCCAGCTCACCCTCGCAGCCACAGGAAGCCGTTTCGAGCTCCATTCGAGCATCGCCCAGGCTGCCGCGGATGCGCTCACGGACACCAAGACCAGTGAAGTACATGGCAAAAACCTCACCGTCACCGATTCAACGGAACCCCTCGGCGGCGATTTCGGAACCAGAACCCAGCTGATCGACGCCGAAATGGACGTTGCGGGCGCCTCCGAGGCCGGATTGGTACTGCGGGCTTCGGCGGACGGGAAGGCAGGCCTCCGGATCTCGTACAACCGCGCAAGCCAGACCCTCAAAGTGGACCGCTCTGCAGCCGGGACCTCCAACTTCTCGCCGAAATTCAGCCCCTACCACCAAGCCTCCGTGCCCCTGAAGGACGGCAAGGTCCGTCTCCGCATCCTCTTGGATTCCTCGTCGGTGGAGGTCTTCACACAAGACGGCTCGGTAGTCATCTCGGACATCTTCTTCCCGCAATGGGGGAACACGGGTGCCGCAGCGTTCAGTGCAGGCGGCCCGGCGAGCTTCGTCCTCACCACCACGCGGCAGCGACCCTGACGCCAGGGGCCCAACTGACTCGCATTAGTTGTCGTTTAGACGCCTCATAACGACAACTAATGCGAGTCAGTTGGGTGGCGTGGGCCGGACTGTGACGGCTGACATAGCCGGTGACCTCGGCATTCATTCCCTTTGACGATAGCTTTATCCCTATGACATCGAGCGATGCCGAATTTGAAAAGCTGATATCCGACGCCGGCGAGTGGGCTGCCCAGGACCCGGACCCGGTCACTGCGGCAGCGCTGTCCGAGCTGGCCGGACTCGCCTCCAATGGCGTCGCCGCGGCCCGTCAACAGCTTGAAGACAGCTTCAGCGGAACGCTGCAGTTCGGTACCGCTGGGCTCCGTGCCGCCCTCGGTCCTGGTCCCAACAGGATGAACCGCGTAGTGGTGCGCCGGGCAGCGGCAGGTTTGGCGGCCTTCCTCAAGGACGCCGTTGAGGCTGCTGCCCCCGGAACGCGGCCGCGCGCCGTCGTCGGCTATGACGCGAGGCACAACTCGGACGTCTTCGCACGGGAGTCCGCAGCCATCTTCACGGCCGCGGGAATCGAGACCTTCCTGATGCCCTCGGCGCTTCCCACCCCGTTGCTGGCTTACGCGGTCCGTTCGCTTGATTGCGACGGCGGTGTCATGGTCACAGCGAGCCATAACCCGCCGCAGGACAACGGTTACAAGGTGTACTTGGGCGGCCGGGCCGTGGAGGAAAGCGGCCGCGGGTCCCAGATCGTGGCACCCTACGATTCGCAGATCGCGGCAAGCATCGAAGCCGTGGGCCCCTTGGATTCCATCCAACTGGCCGAGTCCGGCTGGACTGAACTGCCCGCTTCCATCACCGGGGAGTATGAGGCCGCGATGGCCGGCCTCGCCGACGTCGAGAATTTCCCGGCCCGTGAACTGAAGATCGTTTTGACCCCCATGCATGGCGTGGGTGGTGAGACTGCGGTGTCTGTGCTGAATGCGGCAGGCTTCACCGACGTCTCACTCGTGGAAGAGCAAGCAGAACCGGATCCGGACTTCCCCACCGTCAGTTTTCCGAACCCGGAAGAGCCCGGCGCACTGGACCTGGCTTTGGCGGCAGCGGCGCGTTTGGGTGCCGATATCGTGCTGGCGAACGACCCCGACGCCGACCGCGCGGCCGTAGCGGCACAGGACCCGGATACGGGTGCTTGGCGGATGTTGCGGGGCGACGAAGTGGGCGCCTTACTTGGGGCACATGTGGTGGCCCGGCACGCCGCGGATGTGCGGCAAGGCGATTCAACACGGGGCGTTTTCGCCAACTCAATCGTCTCGTCCCGGCTGCTTTCCCGCATCGCGGCGGCGGCCGGCTTCGCCCACGAGGAAACGCTCACGGGATTCAAGTGGATTTCCCGGGTGCCGGGACTTGTGTACGGCTACGAGGAAGCCCTGGGCTACTGCGTTGCACCCGAACTCGTCAGGGACAAGGACGGCATTTCCGCCTCCTTGCTCATCGCCGAACTGGCGGCGGCGGCCAACGCCGAAGGAAAGACGATCTTCGACACCTTGGATGAGATCTACCTGGTGCATGGATTGCATGCGAGCGACCAGCTCAGCATCCGGGTGGCGGACCTTGGTTTGCTGGACGCCATGATGAACCGGCTCCGGGCCGATCCGCCGGAGTCCTTTGGCGGTTCCGCCATCGAGACCTTTGTGGATTTGGCCCAGGGAAGCGAGCAACTGCCGCCGACGGACGGCCTCCTCTACCTGACCAAGGACCTAAGCCGCGTCATCATCCGGCCCAGTGGCACCGAGCCAAAGCTCAAGTGCTACCTGGAGGTCATCAAGTCGGTCGGTTCGGCGGCGGAACTCGCCGAAACCCGGCACGCCGCGCGGACCACTTTGGACCACATTCTTGCCGATGTCCGCGAGGCGCTCGGGCTCTGAGCGCTTCGGCTCCACGACGGACGACGGCGGTGCGCGGCTGGGGGCTCCGGGCTACAGTTCGACTTCGATGAAGCCGTCAACCATGCGGGTCTTGAATGCCGGAAGCCGGAGCCCGGGGTTGGAATAGCACTCACCGGTCTGCAGGTCGTAGACCTCCTTGTGCAACGGCGAGGCGATAGTGGGGCGTGATCCCCGGGAGCCGGTGATCCCCCGGGCCATGACATTGGCCAGGGTTGCAGGGTCCTGCTGGGCGACTGCGTAGACATTGTCGGCATCGAGGCGGAAGAGCGCCACCTGCACGCCGTCGATCAACGCCGCCTCGCCCCAAGCCGGTTCCAGCTCGTCCAACGGGCATACACGGTGCCAGCCGGACTCGGTCGGCGCGCTCGTCAGTTGTTCTTCCCGTTCCAGAATGACGGTCATGCCAACCCCTCTCGCTATGCCTGCAGCCGGACAAATGCTGTCCTTTCCTTCAGGCGGTGGCCGCCGAGCGGCCATGTCTTCAAGGTAGGCGGGGAGTGTTTCACTCGAATGCAGTCAATGTGTCGGGTGCGTAAAAGAGACCTCACGGGTCCCGACATCCAATCGTGACCCAGAAGTTAAGATCACGAAACAAAAGGGAAACTGAGGAGAAACTGCCCGTCCGTAGTCTGAAGTGACAAGTTGCGGAGCACGTTCTGCGGCGTATGCGAAAGGCCACCAGTGACCGGACACACTTCCACCCCAGAAAACCAGCGCCGTATTGTTGTCGCCGGCGGAGGCCCTGCGGCCCACCGTTTTGCCGATGCCATGCATACCCGCGGTCTCGAGGGCTGGCACGTCACGGTCCTGACCGAGGAAGCCCACGTTCCGTATGACCGGGTCACCCTGAGCAAGGCGCTGACCGATGTGGACTATGACCTCACCTTGGGCGACATGTCCATGTGGGAGCACGAATCCATCTCCCTGCGCACTGGCGAGCGGGTGGTCAAGATCAACCCCGAAGCCAAATCCGTGGAAACCGCGGCCGGCAACACTTACGACTACGACCACCTGGTGGTGGCCACCGGCTCGGACGCGGCACAGCTCCCCTTCCCTGGCGGTGAGCTCGCCCATGTCTACCGCACCCTCGACGACGTCTGGGCCATCAACAAGGCCATCGCCGAACTCACGGAGAAGCTTGGCCGGACCGTCAGGACCGTGACCATCGGCGGCGGCCTCCTCGGCTTGGAAGCAGCGGCGGGCACCATGGAGTTGGGCGCACAGGCCACCGTCATCAACGGTTCACGCTGGCTCATGAACGCCCAGCTGGACGAGGGCGCAGGCCAGGCACTGGGCCGTCTGGTCACCGCCAAGGGACTCGAAGTCCTGACGGGAACCTACCCCGCCGAAGTATTGTCCGACGACGACGGCCAGGTCACCGGCGTCCTCATGAAGGACGGCCGCGTCATCCCCGCCGACATGGTTATCGCGTCCATCGGCATCCGCCCCCGCGATGAACTGTTCCGCGGAACGGAAGGCGCCGCGGACGGCCCCACCGTTGAACAGCTGTTCGAACTCGGCAAGAAGGGCGGCGTGGTCATCAACGACCACTGCGCCACCCCGGTCCCCGGCATTTGGGCCATCGGCGAAGTCGCCAACTTCGATGGCATGTGCCTGGGGCTCGTGGCTCCGGCGAACACCATGGCTGAGATCGTGGCCGACCGGCTGCACGGCGGCCAAGCGACGTTCCCGGGTTTCGACACCGCGACCAAGCTCAAGCTCTCCGGTGTGGATGTGGCCAGCTTCGGCGATGCGTTCGCCACAACCGAGCACTCCTTGGAGATCGTGTACGCCGACCCCGCCCGCGGCGTCTACCAGAAGATCGTCACCACCGACGATGCCAAGACCCTGCTCGGCGGGATCTTCGTCGGCGACGCCACCCCCTACATGAGCCTGCGCCCCCTGCTCGGCCGCGAACTCCCCGCCGAACCAGGCGCTTACCTCACCGCTGCGGGCGGCGGGGACGCCCCCGAGACCGAACTGCCGGACGACGCGATCCTCTGCTCCTGCAACAACGTCGCCGCAGGCAGCGTCCGCGATGCCATCAACGGCTGCGGTTCCTGCGAGGGCAACGCCCCCGTCCAGGAACTCGGCGAACTAAAGACATGTTCGCGGGCCGGCACCCAGTGCGGTTCGTGCGTGCCGATGATCAAGAAGCTCCTCGAAGGGGAACTGAAGAAGTCCGGCATCGAAGTCTCCAAGGCCCTGTGCGAGCACTTCAGCCTCTCCCGCCAGGAACTCTTCGACGCCATCCGCGTGCTGGAGCTGACCTCCTTCGAGGACATCCTGGCCAAATACGGCACCGGCGCGGGCTGCGACATCTGCAAGCCGACGATCGCGTCGATTCTCGCCTCACAGAACAGTGAATACGTGCTCGGTGCCGGGCGCGGTACCCTGCAGGACACCAACGACCGCGCCTTGGCAAACATGCAAAAGGACGGCACCTACTCCGTGGTCCCCCGCATCGCCGGCGGCGAAATCACGCCGAAGGGCCTGGGTGTCATTGCCCGCGTTGCCGAGAAGTACGGCCTCTACACGAAGATCACCGGCGGGCAGCGGATCGACATGTTCGGGGCCCGCCTCGAACAGCTCCCGGAGATCTGGAAGGAACTCGTCGACGCCGGCTTCGAGTCCGGCCAGGCGTACGGCAAGAGCCTGCGCACCGTGAAATCCTGCGTCGGATCTACGTGGTGCCGCTTCGGTGTCCAGGACTCCGTCGCCATGGCCATCAACCTGGAACTGCGCTACCGCGGCCTGCGCAGCCCGCACAAACTCAAAATGGGCGTCTCCGGCTGCGCCCGCGAATGCGCCGAAGCCCGCGGCAAGGACGTCGGCGTCATCGCCACCGACAAGGGCTGGAACCTCTACGTCGGCGGCAACGGCGGCTTCCTGCCCGCCCACGCCCAGCTCCTCGCCCAGGACCTGGACGACGACACCCTGATCAAATACATCGACCGCTACCTCATGTACTACATCCGCACCGCCGACCGCCTCCAGCGCACCGCCCGCTGGCAGGAAGAACTCGACGGCGGACTCAAACACATCGAAGACGTCATCATCCACGACTCCCTTGGCATCGCGGACGACCTCGAAGCCGCCATGGCCCGGCACATCGACACCTACCAGGACGAATGGGCAGAGACCCTCAAGGACCCCGAGCGCCTGCGCCGCTTCCGTTCCTTCGTGAACGCACCCGACCAGAAGGACGAGGCCATCGCCTTCGTCCCCGAACGCGGCCAAATCCGCCCCGCCACCAACGAGGAAAAGGGCGGCGTCCTCATCGCCAGCACGATCCCCGTTCGCGGCCAGGACTAAGGAGCACAAACCATGCAGCTCACCATCGACCTCACAGGCCGCGACGTTCTGGTCACAGGCTCTACCCACGCCGCGCGGCAAGCCGTACGGCGCTTCGAAGCCGCGGGCGCCGTCGTCCATCGGCTCAGCACTCCCGATGGCGCCGACTCTGACGGCCCGCTGCCCGAACGCCCCTTCCTGGTCGCGGCCGTCGACGACGGCCAGCCCGGCTGGGAGCCCTTGCTCGCACGCTGCCGGGAAGCGGGGATCCCCGTCGCCAGCGAACCGGCTGCTGGCGAGTCCGGGCACGTCACCCTGGTCGGCGGCGGTCCCGGCACCCTCGAGTTGCTGACCATAGGCGCGGTCAACGCGCTGCGGGACGCCGACGTCGTCTTCTACGACCGGCTCGCCCCCTACGCGGAACTGGCGCGACTGACGTCCGCGGAACTGGTGGATGTCGGCAAGCTCCCAGGGCACCACAAGGTCGCCCAATGCGACATCGAAACGCTCATGGTGGACGCCGCGTTGACCGGCAAGAACGTAGTCCGGCTCAAAGGCGGCGACCCTTATGTATTCGGCCGTGGCGGCGAAGAAGTCAGCGCCTGTGTGCAGGCTGGGGTCCCGGTCCGCGTCATCTCGGGCGTCACGAGCGCCATCTCGGTCCCGGCGGCCGCGGGCATTCCCGTCACTCACCGCGAGGTCAGCCACATGTTCACCGTGGTTTCCGGCCATGCACCGCTGACCGAGAAGGAACACACGCACCTGGCCGGACTCGGCGGGACCATCGTGGTCCTCATGGGCATCGGCACCCTCCCCCAGCTCGCTGCCGGGCTCCGGCGGGCCGGGATGGATCCAGCGATGCCCATGGCCGTCGTCGAACGCGGCTACCGCCCCGGGCAGCGCACCACCATCGCCGAACTCGGCACCATTGAAACCGCGGCCGCAGGCTGCACCAACCCGGCCGTCCTGGTCATCGGCGAGGTGGTCCGCGTGGCCGAAGCCAACCGCGATCACACCGAAGCCACCGCAGACCTTGACCTCCTCGCGGCTTCCCTCCTTGAAGCCTGAAAGAACACACATGACTACGCTGAATGCCCTTGATTCCATCGATGCAGGCTCGCCGCTGGCCACCCCTGGACCAAGCGACGATGCGCCGCTGGACGGTTTCCGGATCGGAGTGACTTCACACCGGCGTTCACGTGACCTGATCGAGGCGCTCGAGCGGCGCGGCGCTTCCGTGCTGCACGCTCCGGCTTTGAAGATCGCGCCGGTCCAGGAAGACATCACCCTCATCGAGGACACGAAAACGATCATCGCGGCCAAGCCCGATATCTGCATCGCCACCACCGCCTACGGCATGCGGCGCTGGTGCGAAGCCGCGGACTCCTTCGGCATCGGCGAGCAACTTCTCGATGTGCTGGGGGCCTGCCGCATGTTCGTGCGCGGGCCAAAAGCCCGGGGCGCGGTCCGCGCGGCAGGCCTTGCCGACGTCGGGATCAGCAGTGACGAAACCACCGCCACACTGGTGGACATGCTCCTTCAGGAAGGAGTCCGCGGGAAGACCGTCGCCGTGCAATTGCACGGCTACACCGACGTCCGCCAGTTGGAGCGCCTCCGCATGTCCGGCGCGACGGTCCTCACTGTCACCCCGTACCGCTGGGTAAAGCCCGACGGCGAAGACAAGCTTCCGCGCCTCATCGAAGCCGCCTGCTCCGGGGACTTGGATGTGCTCACCTTTACGAGCGCGCCCGCGGTAGACGCCATGTGGAGCACGGCCCACGAGATGGGCCTGTACCGCCAGCTGATCGAGGCCCTCAAGACCCAGGTGACAGTCGCCGCCGTCGGGCCTGTCACCGCACAGCCGTTGGTCGACGCCGGGCTCAGCCCCCTCATCCCGGACCGCTACCGCATGGGTGCGCTCATCCGGCTCGTCACCGAACATCTGGCCCTGAACCATGTCCGCCGGCTCGACACCCCCGCAGGGCACATCGAGCTGCGCGGCCGCTGTTTGAGGATCGATGGTTCCGTGGTGGAACTGGCCCCGGCTCCGCTGCTCCTGCTGCGCGCGCTTTTGGGAGCCGGGGGCGCGGTGCTGTCCCGAGAGGCCCTTTCCGACCTTCTGGAATTGCGTGGCTCGGTCCACGCCCTGGACATGACGGTGAGCCGCTTGCGGTCCTCGCTGCCGGACGGAAAGCTCGTGGAAACCGTCGTCAAGCGGGGTTACCGGTTGCGCGTCTAGCCCTGGTTCTTGTGGACGAGGTAGATGGCGCCGGTGGTGACGTCTTCCTCCAGCGCTTCCAAGGTCCGGCCACGGGTTTCCGGAACTTGCTTGACGACGAAGACAAGGGCAAGCGCCCCGACGACGGCGAAAAGGAAGAAAGTGCCGGTGATCCCGAGCCCCGCGACCAGCGACGGGAAGAACAGCGAAAGGAATCCGTTGACGACCCAGAGGAAGAAGATCGAGACGCCGGTGCCGAAGCCGCGCATGTGCAGCGGGAAGACCTCCGACAGGTAGACCCACACCGCGACGTTCAGGAACGTCTGCATGGACCCCACGAAGGCAACCACCAGGAAGAGGATCACGTACGGGCGGATCGGGTTGCCGACGGGCAACATCATGGAGGCGAACCCGATGAGCAGGTGGCAGCTGGTGGTCAGCGCGAGGCCCAGAATGAAGGTCTTGCGACGGTCGATCCGGTCCATCAGGGTCAAGGCGATGACGCCGCCGATCACGGCGATCACTCCGGGCGCGGTGTTCGCGATGAGCGCGCCGCTCTCGTTGAAGCCCGACTCGACGAGCACCGTCTGGCCGTAATACATGATCGAGTTGATGCCGGTCAGCTGTTGGGCGACGCCCAAGCCGATTCCCACAAGCAGGATGCGGAACAGGTTCTTGTTGCTGAAGACCGCACGCCAGCCGATCTGCTGGCTCTCCCGCTCCTCCTTGGCGACGTGCTCGACCTCGCCGAGCTCCGCGAGCGCACGGTCCTCGGAACGGACGGACCGAAGCACGGCGAGGGCCTCATCGTGCCGGCCCTTCTCCACCAGCCAGCGCGGCGACTCGGGCACGCGGAGCATGCCGAAGAACAGCGCGATCGCCGGCAACGCGCAGACCGCAAGCATGATGCGCCAGACGCCGGGAACGTCACCCCACACGATGCCGATGATGGCGTTGACGACGAAAGCCGCCAGCTGACCGACGACGATCATGAGCTCGTTGCGGCCCGCCAGGGAACCACGGATCTCGAACGGGGCCATCTCCGCCAGGAACACGGGGACCACCGCCGAGGCGCCGCCCACGGCGAGACCGAGCAGGACGCGGCCGACGACGAGCACGCCGACACTCGGGGTGAACACGCACACCAAGGTGCCGGCGAAGAACAGTACCGCGAGCAGAATGATCGTCTTGCGACGCCCCCACCCGTCGGAGATGCGCCCGCCCGAGAGCGCGCCGATCGCCGCGGCGAAGACGAGCGAGCTGGCGACGATCCCCTCGGTGAACGGGGTGAGGCCGAGTTCGGCCGTCATTGGCCTCAGGGCGCCGTTGATGACACCCGTGTCATAACCGAACAGCAGTCCACCGAAGGTGGCAATCAGGGCGACCAGGCCAAGGCGCTTACGATGCGGGCCGTTGCTCAGGGGAGGAAGCGCGACCGCGCTGCCGACTCCCCTGTGGCTTTGCGTAGCAGACATCAGGACTCCTTTGTCTTGTGATGCGGGTCATACACCCGCTCTGAATAACAGACTAACGCGCGAAAGACTTAAATGTAAGGTCAATCTAACAAATGACTTAATTGAGACTTTCTCCGCCGTGGGAAGATGAGGGCATGGGTCTTGACCGGCAGCTCCGTCCCGCAACACAGAGCGATGTTGCTCGTGAAGTCGGCGTCTCCCGCACGCTCGTGTCTTTCGCCTTCCGTGGTGCTCCAGGCGTCAGCGACGAGACGAAGCAGGCCATCTTCGAGGCGGCAAAACGTCTCGGTTACCGACCCAACGCCGCCGCTGCCGACCTGGCACGCAAGCATCGCTCCGCCGTCGGGCTCTATTTGATGGACATCCACAACGAGGTCTATGCCGACATCCTCAGCGGCGTGAGGATGTCGCTCCCCCAGGCCCACAACCGACTCATCTTAAGCGTCTCCCAGTCAATTGACGGCGTAGACGCGGGAGCCGTGGACTCGCTGATCGAGGCACGGGTGGGGATCATCATCGCCGCAACGCTGCTGGAGCCGGACGAACGGGTGCGGGAACTGGCCCGGATAGTCCCGATCGTCAGCGTCGCGCGGCCAGTACCCGGCGTCGACAGCGTGTATTCCGACGACGCCGCCGGCGCCCGCGCCGCCACCGAACACCTCCTCAGCCTTGGACACACCCGGATCGCCCATCTGGCCGGACCCGATTATGACGGCCATACGGTCCGCCGGAGAAGCTATGAGAAGGCAATGCGCGGCGCCGGCCTGGCTCCCCGGACCGTACCGGCCCATGACTTCACGCAAGATGGCGGAATGCGTGCCGCAAGTGAAATCCTTGACTCAGCGGACCGCCCGACCGCCATCTTCGCCCACAACGACCAGTTCGCGCTGGCGGCACGCGAAGCCGCCTACGCCAGGGGCCTGGCCATTCCCGGGGACCTGTCGCTGGTCGGCTATGACAATTCACGGACCAGCCGGCTCCACGGCATCGAGCTGACGTCCGTCGACCTCCACGCGATGGAACTGGGAAGTGTCGCCGGAGCCGTGGCCATGGACCGGCTCAATCATGCTCAGGCTCCCATCGCGGACGAGCGCCTCATTCCCGAGTTGGTGGTCCGCAACTCAACGGCGCCCGCCCCCATGTGACCCAGCTCATTACCGGCGGGTAACCATCAGGGAACGGGCCACCGCCAAATGGCAACAACAGGGAAACACCACCGAAAAACCCCCCGCCTACGCTGGGCATAGGCACATCAACCACAGCTCAGTTCAGCGAAGGGACCATCATGTCCATCACACCGTCCGCAGGCTCCGTCCACCTCGTCATCGCCGGAGCCGGGCCCGCAGCCCAGGCCCTGGTCCGTCGGCTGACAGGCAACAGCACTACTTCGCGACAGCCGGGAACCACCGTGTTCCCCGGCAACATCACCGTGCTGAGCAACCGCGACGAGTGCCCCGATGCGCTCCTGGAGCTGGCCGCCCTCCCCCAGGTCTCCGTGCGTTTCGGCCAGGCCGCGAGCTTCATCGATGTCCAGGCCCGTACGGTGACCACCACCGAAGGCCTCGAGTTCACCTACGATCAGCTGGTCATTGCCACCGGTTCCGCCCCCATGTACCCGCCGGTGCAGGGCGCAGCACGCAGCCTCAACTACTCCACCATCGACGACGCCGAACCGATCGGCACCGCGGTCAAGGACATCACCAGGGTCCTGGGACGTCGTCCTTTGGGGATTCTGGTTGGTACCGGTCCGGCGGCCGGCCAGGCCGAAGCGGTGCTGCGTGCCCGCGGAGTCCGGCCCATCCGTACCACCTTGCGTCCGGCTGCGGTCATGCCTTCCGTCGCCGGTTCGGTCCTGCCGGCTACCGGAATCGTTTTCGAGGACGGTAGCAGCATGAACGGCGACCTTGTGGTGCTCGCCGAGGAACGGCTCCCCCGCAACGAGCTCGCTGAAAGTGCCGGCCTGCAAACAGCTCCCGACGGCGGCATCAAGGTGGCGCGCGACTTCGCCACTTCAGTGCCGGGCATCTGGGCGATCGGGGACGCCGCCTCCCGGGACGGCATGCGCCTTGGGCTTGTTTTGTCCTCGAATGCCGCAGCGGCTCACTGCGCCGCCCGGCTTGAGGAAGACGCCAGGCTCCGCACTTCCAGTGCCACCCAGTCCCCGGGTTCCGCGCGCTCCGCAGCCGCCTAAGGGAGCCTCCACGGCAGCCGGGCAGTGTGGCAAGATGGTCATTTGATGAGCCGCGACCCTTGCGGCACACCGGGCCCGCCACGGAAGGACCTCCATGAGCAACGAAGCCTCGAGCGTACTGGACAACAGTGCAAGCATCGCTTCATACATCGACCACACTCTTCTCAAGCCAGAGGCCAGCGAGGCCGAGGTGCGCCAAGTCTGTGCCGAGGCGGCTGAGTACAAGTTCAAGTCGGTGTGCGTCAACCCGATTTGGGTCAAGACCGTCACGAAGGCGCTCAAGGGTTCCGGAGTCCTCACCTGCTCGGTTGTCGGCTTTCCGCTGGGCGCCACCCCCAGCGACGTCAAGGCTTTCGAAGCACGCGGTGCCGTATTGGATGGCGCCGATGAAATCGACATGGTGATCAACATCGCCGCGGCCCGCGCCGGGGACAAAGGCGCATTGGTGGATGACATCACGACAGTGGCGGAGGCGGTCCACGCGGGTGGAGCCATCCTCAAGGTCATCATCGAGACCGCCCTGCTGACTGATGAGCAGAAGGTCCTGGCTTGCGAGGCGTCGGTGGAGGCCGGGGCGGACTTCGTGAAGACCTCGACCGGTTTCAACGGTGGCGGCGCCACGGTGGAAGATGTAGCCCTCATGCGCAAGACGGTAGGCCCGGATCTCGGCGTCAAGGCCTCGGGTGGAGTACGTTCCCTCGCCGATGCACAGGCTATGATTGCTGCTGGTGCAACACGTATCGGTGCGAGCTCCGGAATTGCCATCGTCAAAGGTGAACAAGGTTCATCCGCGTACTGAGTTTCCCGGCAGCCGCCATAGTTTTTGAGCCCCCCGGGGCCGAGGAGGAAAGCATGTCCCAGAACGCCAGCCAGCCCATCGAAAAAGAGAACCCCATGGGCCAGAGCATTCTGCTCTTTGTATTCAGCATGGTCCTGTTCCTGGGCGCCATCTACTCCTTGACTTTCCTGACCCTGGAGAACACCTGGCCGATGGCCGTCTGCCTGGTCCTCTTTGGCCTCGCCTTCTGGATCCCGCAGACCATTCTCGGCCGCTCCAACTCGGCGGGCGAAAGCTAAGACCTAACCGCAAAACTGTGGCCCCGGACATTTAGTCCGGGGCCACAGTTGTTTAAGTGCGACTCCTTCGAAACCAAGTAGTACCACTCGCATGGGGCTGAAAAAACGGGTAACACCACTCGTTGTTTGTTAAAGACCGCCCATGCCAGCATGTGGTCATCGATTGAATGGGCAATCGAAGCAAGGGTTGGAAATTTCGAATTCATTGCCGCTGTCGCCTGTTCTGGGGAATACCAATTCACAAAGGAGTCTCACTCATGCGCAAATTCAGCAAAAAGGGAAAAGTCTACGCGGCAGCAGCAACACTCGCCCTCGTGGCAGCAAGCGGCGGAGCGGCTTATGCCTACTGGAGCACCACCGGTAGCGGATCTGGCGGAGCGGCCAACTCGGCCGGCGGCGGAACGGTGACGCTGCACGCAAACTTCGCCCCGGGACTTGCCCCCGGTAACTCGACGTCTGTCGCCTACACGGCCGACAATGCGAGCAACACTGACACAGTGGTGGGAGCCCTCACAGCAACGGTATCCACCAGCGACCCCACGCATTGCCTCGCTACCTGGTTCACGGTCACGGCGGTGACCTCGACTTCGCCCGTGGCACACAACTCAACCGGCACGTCCGTCGGCAGCGGAACACTGACCTTCCTCAACGACGCCGCGAGCCAAGACTCCTGCAAAAGCGCCACGGTTACCGTCACGGTCGGAAGTCTCTAGTAATTCAACTGGTGGGTCCATCACGGGCCCACCAGTTGTCGCTGTGCGTTCGCTTGAGAAAAACCCACGAAAACAGATCTAGAGGAGGCCCAGGTGCCGAGCATTCCGGAGTTATTCCACTCGCCGCTTCGCATCGTCCGAGCGGGAGCCAAAGTGCTTCTGGCGGGCCTCCTTTTGGTGACTCTCACATCGGGCGTGGTGCTTGCCGCCAGTAGTAATGGCAGTGGAAACCAGAACACGCCAAAAGCCATCACCTTGCAGCTTGCGCCAAGCAGCAGATCCGTCACGCAGGGGACTTCGGCGAGCTACAACGTCGTGGTCCAGTCTTCGGGCGGCTTTGTCGGCAACGTCTCACTCTCGATCTCAGGTCTGCCGGCAGGAGCCACAGCATCGTTTTCGCCTGCGGTTGTCGCCGTCGGGCCGGGATCCGCGACGGCAAACCTCGACGTTTCCACGACTTCAGCAACACCTCTTGGAACCTACTCCCTGAGCCTCAAGGGCACCAGCGGGACGCTACAGTCCGCCGTCGTCGTCGTTTCCTTGACGGTGACCGCCGGCCAGCACCAGCCGTTCACCATCTCAGGCGACCCCACCGGCCTGCTGGCACCGGGCAACTCGGTGCCGATTAATCTTCAATTAACGAACCCGGGCAATTCCAGCCTCAACGTCACGGGCCTTACCGTTTCCGTGACAGGAGTTACCCGGAATGCCCAGGCCGTGGCGAACAACCGGCCGTGCAATCCTTCGGACTATTCAGTAACCCAATTCAGCGGCAACTATCCGATCGCCGCCCCGCCAGGGAATTCCTCGCTCTCGTCGAGCGGTATTCCGGCGTCTCGGTGGCCACAGATAACAATGCTGGACACTTCGCTCAACCAGGACGGTTGCAAAGGCGCAACACTCCAGATTTCCTACTCCGGGACGGGACAGGGCAATTGAAATGCGGGCAACTGACATGAAAGCGAACAGGTGGATGAAGGCCGGCTCCTTGGCTGCAGCCAAAACAGCCGCGACGGCTGCCGTGCTCAGCCTGGTGCTGGGTGTCGGATCGGCCTACGCCTATTGGTCCACCGTCGGGATCGGCAGCGGCTCGGCAGCCAGCGCCACCATGCAGACAGTGACCGTGGACGCCTTCGTTGCCGGTGACAGTCCCGCTACCACCCTCATCCCGGGAGGTACCGCGGACGCCATCGTGCGGGCAAGCAATCCGAATGCCTTCGCGGTGCAAGTGTACGGTTTCACCGCGAACGGAACAGCCACCGCGGATGCATCCCACCCGCTGTGCACCACTACGGGCGTGACGTTCAATGCTCCCGGCGCTCCTTTGACGCCAACGGTTTCCATACCGGCGAATTCCTCCATTCTGATCACCCTGCCAGCAGCCGCGTCGATGTCGACGGCTTCACAATCCAGCTGCCAAGGCGCTGTATTCCACCTTCCAGTGACGATGGCGGTCCGCAAATGAACAAGTCCAAGCACTCTGCAGGCCGCGGAAACAATCGGGCGGTCCGCAGTCGCGTGACGTGGACGCTCCTTGCGGTGCTGTTCATCTCCTGGGGCGGCCCGGCAGCCAACGCCTTTTGGCAGTCGCTGAGCAGCAGCAACTTCGGGGCGGCAAAAGCCGACAGCATGCCGCAAGGCGGCACTCCCTCTGCGTCCCTGAGCGGTACGAATGTCACCGTCAGCTGGGCGGCTGTTTCCACACCGGCCGGACATGCAGTGACGGGTTACACCGTCGCCCGCTACACCTCTGCGAGCGGTGGTACCGCGGTGGCCGCAGGAGGCGGATGCGCGGGCACGGTGACCACCCTTAGTTGCGTTGAACAAGGCGTGCCAGGCGGCTCCTGGTACTACACAGTCACGCCTGTCATCTCCTTGTGGGCCGGCGCTGAAAGCGCACGCAGTTCTGCAGTCAATACTGATTCGACGCCCCCCACTATTAGCGTGACCTCGGTTTCCCCGACGCCGAACACGGCAGGCTTCAACCGCACGGGCACGGTCACGGTCAACCTCGCCGCCGTGGACAATACCGGCGGTTCGGGCGTTGCGAACATCAACTACGCGGTCGACGGCGGCAGCACAGTGACGGTCAACGCCGCCACGGCGGCCGTAAGCGTCAGCGGCGACGGCAACCACTCGGTGTCCTACTTCGCCACTGACGTCGCCGGGAACGCCAGCACCCTGCAGACCCAAACGGTCAAGATCGATACCACTGCCCCGGTGGTGGGAGTTGCCTCAATCTCGCCAACGCCAAACTCCTTGGGCTACAACAGGACCAGCACGGTGACGGTTAACCTCAGCGCGACAGACGCCGGCGGTTCGGGCGTCGCGTCGATTACCTACCATGTGGACGCCCTTCCCCCGGTCACCGTCAACGCGGCCACAGCCGCGGTGAGTGTCAGCGGCGGTGACGGCACTCATACGGTGTTCTACTCCGCCACTGATATCGCAGGGAACACCAGCAATTCCCAAACTCAAACGGTCAAGATCGACACTACGGCCCCGGCTGTCAGCTCGGTCACCATGGCCAACGGTGGGACAGGAAAGACAGCCGATTTAGGAGATACGCTCACCATCGTCTTCTCGACCGACATGGACGCACACACCCTGTGCAGTGGTTGGGATTCGACGTCCGCCACCCTGACTGCCACCGGCACCGCCAGTATCAGCGCAGGCAACGTATTGACGTTCGTTGGCTCCACCTGCCCGGCGCCAGCATTTGGCAGCGTCTCCCTTGGTGCCGCCTACAACACAGGCACCTCGGCTCGAACCTTCTCGGCAACCATGGCCTGGACCCAGTCCTCCGGAACCCTCGTCATCACCTTCACCTCCAACGGCTCGGGTGGCACCGCGGGAACTGGCCTCTCACCGGCTACTCCGGTCTACTCTCCGGCAACGGGCGCTACTGACAAGGCTGGCAACCCTGTTGGAACTGTGACCGCCGGCGGCCAATCGAAGTTCTGAGATCCACCGTCAACCACCCAGCCCCACCATGAGTGCCAGGAGGGCAGGCCACTGGTTCCGGAGCAATGCCCACGCCGCCAGGCCAAGCCCGACCATGGCGTAGCCGCTCACGGGAATCAGGACCAGCCATTCCCGCCGTGAGCCGGCCTTGCCAAGCAACGGGATGGAGAACGCGCCGTTGGCCCGCCAAATCCCGCTGACAAGGGGCAGCTTGCGCCAGAACTTGGGCGGTTTGATGACGATGGGCCACAACAGCGGCACTCCCCCGGTGGTGATCATGTCGCCCGCAATGTGGACCACGACGCCGGTGAGCATGGCCAAGGGCAGCCAGCTCCACTGATGCGGAGCGAACCACGTGACCAGCCCGGCCATGGCGAGCGCGAAGATCCAATTGGAGATCCACCCCGAGTTCGGGAACAGCTTCAGTGCTTTTGCGGCCAGGTTGATCATGAACATGCACAACAGTCCGGCACCCACGGACAAACGGCCTACGGGAGTGTCCAGCTGGAACTGGGCGGCCATGGCGGCGAGCACCACGAAAGCCGAAGCGCCCAGCAGCGAATGGGTTCCCTGCCGGTGCCCTCCGCTGGCCTTCTCGATCCCGACGGCGATCACGTTGGACAGCGGCGGCAGCGAGTGGGCGATGGTGCTTGAGCGGTGGTCCCAATCGCACACCAAGGCAGTTCCCGCCGTCGTCATCGCTCCGATGAGGATTCCGGTGGCGTCCAGCGGGTACCAGCCCAAGGCGTACGGGCCGGTTGAAGCGATAGCTATCCACGCCGCGGCCCCGGACGCGGCGTGGTGTCCTCCCATCAAGCTTCAGCCCGCAGTCTGGGTGGCCGGCGAAGCCGCGAAGATAGCTTCGATTACCGTGTTGGCCCACTCCAGGATTTCGGCGTCCTGCAGGTCGCGGCCGCCGATCCTTGCCGTCTTCGGCTTGGGGAGCAATACGGCGTCGAGGGCCGGCTTGATCTGCGATCCCGGGTACATGCGGTTGAGCCGCATGACCTTGGATTCAGGTAACTGGGCGGGCGAGAAACGGATGAAGTTGCCTTGGAGCGCGACGTCGGACAGCCCGGCTTCGCGGGCACCCACCCTGAAGCGGGCGACGGCGATCAGGTTCTTCGCGGGCAGCGGCGGCTCTCCGTACCGGTCGACGAGTTCGGCCAATACCTCGTCGATGGCCTCATTGGTGATGGCTGCGGCCAGTTTCCTGTAGGCCTCAAGGCGCAGGCGTTCACCCGGCACATAATCGTGCGGCAAGTGGGCGTTGACGGGCAGCTCGATCTTCATGTCTGCGGCCTTCTCTTCGGCCTCGCCGCGGTATTCGGCCACGGCTTCGCCCACCAGGCGGATGTACAGGTCGAAGCCAACCCCTTGGATGTGCCCGGACTGTTCCCCGCCCAGCAGGTTGCCGGCACCGCGGATTTCGAGGTCCTTCATGGCCAACTGCATGCCCGCGCCAAGCTCGTTGTGGGCCGCGACGGCCTTGAGCCGTTCGAGCGCCACCTCGCCCAACGGCTTCTCGGAGGGGTACAGGAAGTAGGCGTAGGCGCGTTCCCGGCCACGGCCCACGCGGCCACGCAACTGGTGGAGCTGGGAGAGGCCGTACTTGTCTGCGCCGTCCACAATCAGGGTGTTGGCATTGGAAATATCCAGGCCGGTTTCGATGATGGTGGTGCAGACCAGGACGTCAAAACGCTTCTCCCAGAAATCCACGATGATCTTTTCCAGGCGGCTCTCGGACATCTGCCCATGCGCCACTTCGACGCGGGCTTCGGGGACGAGTTCCCGGATCTGGGCGGCGATGCGCTCAATCGAGGACACCCGGTTGTGGACGAAGAAGACCTGGCCTTCGCGCATGAGTTCGCGCCGGATCGCCGCGGAGGTCTGCTTGTTGGTGAACGGCCCGACGTACGTCAGCACGGGGTGCCGCTCCTCCGGCGGTGTGGCCAGCGTGGACGTTTCGCGGATGCCCGTGAGGGACATCTCCAAGGTACGCGGGATGGGAGTGGCGCTCATGGCCAGGACGTCCACGTTGGTGCGCATCTTCTTGAGCGCTTCCTTGTGCTCCACACCGAAGCGCTGCTCCTCGTCCACGATCACCAGGCCAAGGTCCTTGAACTCGAAGTCCTTGGACAGCAGGCGGTGCGTGCCAATGACCACGTCCACGGAGCCGTTCTTGACTCCCTCCATGGTTTCCTTGGCTTCCTTCGCGCCTTGGAAGCGGGACAGCGGCTTGACGCGCAGAGGGAATCCGGAGAATCGCTCGGTGAATGTCTCATAGTGCTGCTGGGCGAGCAGCGTGGTGGGAACCAGTACCGCGACCTGCTTGCCGTCCTGCACCGCCTTGAACGCGGCCCGGACCGCGATCTCGGTCTTTCCGTAGCCGACGTCTCCCGAGACCAGGCGATCCATGGGGATCTCGCGTTCCATGTCGGCCTTGACCTCGTTGATGGTGGTGAGCTGGTCCGGCGTCTCCACATACGGGAAGGCTTCCTCAAGTTCCCGCTGCCACGGCGTGTCCGGCGCGAAGGCATGTCCGCGCGAGGCCATGCGGGCGGAGTACAGCCTGATGAGCTCGCCCGCGATTTCCTTGACAGCTTTCCGGGCCTTGGACTTGGTGCTCGCCCAGTCCGCCCCGCCCATCTTGCTCAACGAGGGCGTATCGCCGCCGACATAGCGGGTCACCTGGTCCAGCTGGTCCGTGGGCACGAAAAGCCGGTCGCCGGGGGCACCGCGCTTGGACGCCGCGTATTCGAGCACGAGGTACTCGCGAAGACCGGCGTCTCCCCCGGAAGAACCGGCAGACGAGCCGGCCACCTTGCGCTGGATCAGCTCCACGAACTTCCCGATCCCGTGCTGTTCGTGGACCACGAAGTCACCGGCGTGCAGCTGGAGGGGGTCGACGGCGTTGCGCCGCTTCGAGGGCATGCGCCGCATGTCTTTCGTGGACCCGGCCGACGAGCGGCCCAGGAGGTCCGCTTCCGTGAGCAGCCCCAGCTTGAGGCCGTCCAGCACAAAACCGCGTCCGACGGCGGCAGTGGTCACCTCGATGATGCCCGCCTGGGGTTCGTGGGCCAGGGAGTCGACGCGGGAACACGGGATATCAGCATCATGGAACAACTCGGCGAGACGCTGGGCAGGACCGGGCCCGTCCGTCGCCACCACGATGCGCCACTGGTCCCGCACATGGGAACCGATGAATTCGAGCATCTCCGCGACGTCTCCCTGGTAGCCGCGCGGTTCACGGGCGTGCAAGTTCAGGACGTCGATGTCGAGGACCAGGTCCTCGTCCGTCGCCAAGGACGTGATGGACCACCAGGAGACCCCGTGGGCCAGTGCTGCGCTCCGGGTGTCCGTCAAGGATTGGAAGCTGGCCGCATGCAACGCCGAGGCGGCTTGGGAGCCCAGTACCGAGTCGAGATCGAGGGGAGCCGTCCCGCCGTCGGACGCCGTGGACCAGGCTGCCTCGAGGAATTCCTCGTTGGTCGCCGCGAGGTCATGGGCTCGGGTCCGGACCTTTTCCGGTTCGATGACCACACCGATGGAACCGGCCGGCAGCTGGTCCACGAAAGGCACCATGGCGTCCACCAGGACGGGCGCCAGGGACTCCATGCCCTCGACGGCGATGCCGCCCGCGATCTTTTCCAACATGTCCGCGGCGGCCGGCATCTCGGCCTTGAGCCTTGCCGCCCGGGACATGACGGACGGCGTGATGAGGATTTCCCGGCACGGCGGGGCGTGCAATTCGCTGGGGTGGTGCACGGCCGGACCGGAGAGCGAACGCTGGTCTGCCACCGCAAACCAGCGCATCTGGTCCACTTCGTCGCCGAAGAATTCCACCCTGATCGGGTGGTCCTCGGTGGGTGGGAAAACGTCCAAAATACCGCCCCTGACGGCGAATTCACCACGGTGGGTCACCATGTCCACGCGGGAATAGGCAGCGTCGGCAAGGCGGCGTACCACGTCGCTGAAGGGCATTTCCTGCCCCACCCTCAACGTCACCGGGACCAGTTCTCCGAGGCCCGCCACGACCGGCTGGACCACGGCGCGAACCGGCGCCACGACCACCCGCAAGGGACCCGCCGTCGAGCTCTCCGGGTGGGCAAGGCGGCGAAGGACCGAGAGCCTGCGGCCCACTGTGTCCGAGCGCGGGGAGAGCCGTTCGTGCGGCAGGGTTTCCCAGCTGGGGAAGGCCGCCACCGAGTCCGCCGGGAGATAGGCAGCCAAGGCCTCGGTGAGGTCCTCGGCTTCGCGGCCCGTTGCCGTCACGGCCAGCACCACGGCGCTGTCTTCAAGACTCTGGGAGGCGAGGCCATCGGCCATCTCGGCCAGCAGCGCGGCCCTCAGGCCCGCGGGGGCGCTGATCTGGTAGTCGGAACTGCGTTCGGTGAAGGCCCGGGAGGCCTCGGGCCGGACCCGGGCGAAGGTCCGGTCCTCACCCAGGGCCCGACGCAATCCATCAAGGGATGCGACAGTGCCGGCAGGGCTGATTCCTGAGTTGACCGCTGACGGTTGGCCTTTGGGGCTCATGGATGGCACTCCTGGAGTGGGGAAGGCAGCACGAAAACCCGAAATTCTCTCGAATCCCGGGGCGTTCCTAGCCTACCCCGCCCACACCGTAGGATGTTTGGGAGCCGCAAGAGCTTTCAACCGAGATATTCACGGAGGACCCCCATGGCCCTGAACGCATCCACCACCCTGCCCTACGGCGTCGACCGCGTAGCCGCCACTTTCATCGACGAAGACTTCCTGCGCCACACGAGCGAGTATGTCGGCGGCACTTTGGAATCATTCCAGATCGACGGCGACGTCGCCGGCGCCTTCACCACCACCACGGTCCGCACGTTGCCCACCACGCGCCTCCCGGAGATCGCCCGGAAGTTCGTGGGCGAGAAGCTCACCGTCACCCAGACCGAGAAGTGGGACGCCCCGACGGCCGACGGCTCGCGGACCAGCAACATCTCCCTCAAGATCTCCGGCGCCCCGCTGGATGTCACCGCAACGCAGCGCCTGGTGGCCGACGGCGGCAGCACCCGCGTCGAGCTCGAAGGTGCCGTCACGTCGTCGGTTCCGTTCCTCGGCGGCAAGATCGCCGACGCAGCCGAACCGATGGTGGGCAAGGCCTTGAACATCCAGTCCCAGCAGGCCCAGGCCTGGCTCGAAAGCCACTAGCGTGCAGTTGGCAGCCGGGCTGTCGATCGTGCTGATCGTCGCGGGTGCGTGGTCCCTCATCGTGTGGCCACAGTTCCTGCGCCGGGTCATGTCGGACCCCCGTGCCCGCGACGCCAACGGGAAGGCCACGAAGTTCCTCACCGTCCACGTCGTGCTGGTCGCCATCTCCATGGTGCTCGGACTCGCGACGGCGGTCATCGGGATCACGGCGCTGCTCACGTAACGCCCCTTCCGGCCCCAACTGACTCGCATTTGTTGTCGTTATGACGCCTCATAACGACATTAACTGCGAGCTAGTTGGGGCCTCGGCGGGGTAGGTGACCGTTCCGCTAAAATAGAACACAGGTGCGCCGGGAAGTCTGGTCGGCAATAGTTTTGTTGACCCCGCACTCCCCAAGGAGCCACATGGCGAACCGCCCCCACGACGCTGCCCCCTCAAGGGTATTCAGCAGATCCAGTTTCCCGGAATATCAACGGATCCTGGCTATTCTCCGCACTGAAACCGTTGGTGGCGCGCTTTTGCTCGCCGCTACTGTGGCCGCACTCGCCTGGGCAAACTCGCCCCTTGCCAACGGCTACTTCGCGCTGCGCGAAGTGAAGATCGGCTACGCTCCCTGGCATCTGGAATTGAGCCTGGGCCACTGGGCCTCCGACGGGCTCTTGGCCGTTTTCTTCTTTATCGCCGGACTGGAACTCAAGCGTGAATTCGTGGCCGGGGAACTGCGGAAGCCGGCAAAAGCGATCGTTCCGGTGGCGGCAGCGGTGGGCGGCGTGGTTCTTCCCGCGCTCATCTATGTGGTGATCAACCTCGGCTCGGGCGCGGAAACACTCAAGGGCTGGGCCATCCCTACTGCCACTGACATCGCTTTCGCGTTGGCCGTCCTGGCCGTCATCAACACGCATTTGCCCGCGCCATTGCGGACCTTCCTGCTGACACTGGCAGTGGTGGACGACTTGATTGCCATCGGCATCATCGCCTTCTTCTACTCGAGCGGCCTACAGCCCTTCATGCTGCTGGCCGCCGCGGTGCCCTTGGCCCTCTTTACGTTCCTGGTCCAGAAACGCGTCCGCAGCTGGTACCTGCTGCTCCCCTTGGCCGCAGCCACGTGGGCCTTCATCCATGCCTCGGGCATCCACGCCACCGTGGCCGGGGTCCTGCTTGGTTTCGCGGTGCCGGTCGTAGCCTCAGGCAAGAACGGCGAACCTGCCGCCGGGCTCGCCGAAAGCTTCGAACACCGCTTGCGTCCCTTCTCCGCCGGCTTTGCGGTGCCTGTTTTCGCTTTCTTCTCCGCCGGCGTGGCTTTGGGCGGGGCCGAAGGACTGGGAGCGGCCCTGCGCGATCCCGTGGCGGCGGGCATCGTCCTGGCCCTCGTGGCCGGCAAGACGGCTGGAGTGCTCGGCACCACGTTCCTCATCACCAAGACCACCCGCGCGCGGCTGGATGACGGCCTGGCATGGATCGACGTCGCAGGGCTGGCCATGCTGGCGGGCGTCGGTTTCACCGTCTCGCTCCTGATCGCCGAGCTGGGCTTCGGTAGCGGTTCTCCGCACGACGACCACGCGAAAGTGGCCATCCTCGCCGGTTCCCTCGCCGCGGCGGTGCTTGCCGCCGTCGTACTCAAAGCCCGTAACCGGCACTACCGCCACGTGGTGCGGGAGGAGCTAAGGGACGACGACGGCGACGGCGTGCCTGACGTTTTTACCCGCGCCTGACGTGCCGGGACCGCATACGAGTAGCCCGCATTTTAATGCGAGTAATGCCCTTTTCAATTGGGGTGGTCGGCACGCTGTTTGGGCGGTATCTGCAGGAATACCTTGCTGCTATGGACGCGAATAGTATGGAACGAGTGTGGCATGGGGCCCACAGGAAAGCCCAAGAGAAGAACTGGTCATTGATCTTTGTTTGGGTAATTCTCGGTCTCATGTCGATTTCGGTGCTCATCGCAGCGGGTACCCAAATGATGCGATGACTAGGCCAATGGTACAAAAAAGCTCGGACCGGTTTTTCGGGTCCGAGCTTTTCTTTGCCTCGTGCGGTTTTCCAACCTTTATATAGTCAGCCGTGAAGGCCGCAGCACAGCTGCGGTGAACCATTCGGCCTTACCGCACGAATCCCGCGACGGCGGCAAGAATTGTCGCGGCGACGAGGGCGAGCAACAATCCCACAACCACGAATTCCGCCCGGCGGACCCTATGCTGGCTCTGGCGCCATTCGCGCCTGCTCTCCAAAGTAATCATGCTTCGAGGCTAAGTCCGGACCACGGGCCGAAATAGAGTGGAGGGTACTCGACCTCGGCCCACCCGCACTAAAGAGCCTGGGCCAACCCTTGGCCCGCCTCGGCCTGGCGCAGCGCGTCCTCCGCGGCAACCCACGCGAGCATGGCGCACTTCACCCGGGCAGGATACTTGGCAACGCCGGCCAGGGCGGCAGCGTCTTGGAGAAGTTCCTCATCCGCTTCCAGCTTGCCGCGCGAACGCATCAATTCGCGGAAGTGGTCGATCGTGTGGCGAAGAGACACCGGGGACATGCCCGGTGCCATTTCACTGAGTATGGACGCCGACGCCATCGAAATGGCACATCCGTCGCCGTCCCAATGGATTTCCGTGACGGCCTGTCCGTCACCGGCGGTGCCAAGACTCAGCCGGAGGGTGATTTCGTCCCCGCAAATGGGATTCAGCTGGTGGCTCTGGCCCGTGTAGCTCTGTTCCGTGCCGGGGGTGCCGGTTCCCGGGGCCGGAAGCTTGGCAAGGTCTCCGCCGCTGCGCGCCTTGGAATGCTCCAGGATCAACTGCTGGTAGAGCGAGTCCAGGCCGCTCATGATGTGGCTCCAGGAGCCGCTACCCCAAAGTACGGCCTGATCCGGGCAACCGCATCCACCAACAGATCGACTTCATCGGATGTGGTGTAGAGGTAGGTACTGGCCCGCGTGGACGCGCTCAGGCCCAGCCTGCGGTGCAACGGCTGGGCACAATGATGGCCCACCCGGACGGCGATGCCCAGCTCGTCGAGGTACTGCCCGACGTCGTGCGCGTGCACTCCGGCGACGTCGAACGCGGCAAGACCGGTCCGTTCTTCTCCCGGCCCGGGGCCCAGCACACGCACGCCGTCGATGGCGCTGAGGCCGGTGACAAGCCTTTGGCCGAGCTCCGCCTCACGTCGGGCGATCCGCTGCATTCCTGTTTCGCTGAGGTAGTTTGCTGCGGCAGCGAGGGCCACAGCCTGCGAAATAGGCTGGGTTCCAGCCTCGAAACGCTGGGGAGCAGGCAAGTATTGGGCTTCCTCCATGGTCACTGTGGTGATCATGGAACCGCCGGTCAGGAACGGTGGCATGGCATTGAGCAGTTCGCTGCGGCCATAGACCGCACCGATTCCCGTGGGCCCCAGCATTTTGTGGCCGGAGAACACGGCGAAATCCACGTCCAGCGCCTTGAAGTCCAAGGGGAGGTGCGGCGCGGACTGGCATGCGTCCAGGACCACCAAGGCGCCTACTTCCCGCGCCATTCCGACCAACACGCCAACGGGGTTGATATTGCCGAGGACGTTTGACGTGTGGGTGAAGGCCAGGATCCGGGTGCGCGGGGTGATGAGGCGTGCTGCCTCCTCGAGACGCAGCGCACCGGCGTCGTCGAGGGGAATGTACTTGAGGCTTGCCCCGGTCCGCCGGCACAGCTCCTGCCACGGAATCAGGTTGGCGTGGTGTTCCATTTCGGTGACAAGGACTTCGTCCCCCGGCTTGAGGGCGAAGCGTCCGGCTTCCCCGCCCGCACTGCCTACGCTGGCGTTCGAAAACGAATAGGCCAGGAGGTTCAGCCCGGCGGTGGCGTTGGCGGTCCAGATCAGCTCATCGTCCTCCACACCCACAAAACGTGCCACGGTGGAACGTGCGTCTTCGAAGGCGTCGGTTGCCTCTACCGCAAGGTGGTGCGCTCCGCGATGGACGGCAGCGTTCCGCTGTTCATAGAATTCCTGCTCAGCCTCAAGGACGCTCCGGGGATTCTGCGAGGTGGCCCCCGAATCGAGGTAGACCAGCGGTTTGCCGTTGATTTCCTGCCCAAGAACGGGGAAGTCGTTGCGGATGCGACGGACTTCATCGTCATCGAGTGCGGAAACCTGGGCATCTCCCCACGCGGGGGTGGAAACCATTGTCAAAACCGGTGCTCCTTGTCAGGACTACGTGGCAATCGCCAGCGGCGGACCGCCAGGACTGGCGGCGTCACCTTGTAATTGTCCCACCAATAGGAGCGTTGGCCCTACTCCTCCGGCTTCGCGAGCTCGTCCCACAGTTCGGAAAGCTTCTGCCTGCGGGACACTCCGAGCTTGCCGTAGACCCGCTGCAGGTGGGCGTTGACCGTGTTCACGGCGATACCCAGGCGGGCAGCCACCTCCGCGCTGCTCAAACCGGAGGCCACCAGGGCAGTCACTTCGCGTTCACGCTGGGAAAGCTTGACGACGCCGGGAAGGACGGAGGATCCGGCCTCCGGACTGGCCGGGTGGGGCTCGTCAAAAACGAAAGCCTCCTCCTGGTCCAACGCTTGCTGAGGTTCTCCGATGCCTACTTGCCCTGTTCCCATTTCCTGTCCTGCTTCCTGTCCCGACGGCATGCCGGACTCGACACTCCACACCAGCTCGGACACTCCGGCCCCCAGCTGCCGGTCTCCCCGGGTGCCGGTACGGGCCGCAAGGCCGAGATTCAACATTTCAAGCGCCCGGTGCCCCTTTTTGGCGGCAGACCCGGCGAGTTGGAGCAGCTTCCGGTGCGAGTGCTCAGCGCCAATCAGCACTGACCGGGCGGCGGACGAATAGCTTTCGGCGAGCTGCGAGGCCAGGTAGTTCCCTCCGCTGGCCCGCGAATCGTAGGCAGCCAGGGCGCGACGGACCTGGTTGACGTCCCCCAGCAACCACGCAGCCGCGGCAAGTCCGCCGAGCGCCGGCGGGAGGAGCCCGTCAGGATCGGCTTCATCCAGCCGGGCCTTGGCCTGGCGGAACTGTTCACATGCCAGTTCCAGGCTCCCCTGCCTGGCAAGTACGAGTGCCCTGTACAGATGCGCTGAGCCACCGAAATAGCTCATCCGGTTGCTGAAGCTGGAACTTCCGGCGCAGAACATTTCGGGCCCGCCCCATTGCCCGCGCCAGATCAGGTTGGACCCGTGGATGGTCAGCACAGTGGAGTGGAAGTCCACGGGGCAGCGCGGCAGCCGCCCCACCGCTTCGAGCGCCAGGGTCGAAAGTGCGACGGCGTCCGCGAACCGTCCGCTGACAGCCAGCCCTTGGGAGACGAGCGCCATCAACAGCACGCCGGCCTGGGTGGGCGGGGGTGGATGGCCCTCCGATCTCAATCCAGGATCGACCAATTGGCTATGGCAAAGCCTTTGGAACAGCTCGGTGTTGGCTGAAGGCCAGCTACCGTTTTGGGCGTCCAGATACAGCTGGAGGACGTCCAGTTCGTCCCGGACGGCGGACTCGCCAAGATGGGCTGGCTCGCCGGGCTGGATGCCGACGGCGGCAGCCACCAGCCGCCGTCGGGCATCCTGGAGGACCGCCTTCAGCACATTGGCTCCCGGCGATGTCGGCAGAAGCGCATGCAGCAGAAGCCACACAGCGTGGGCGAAGTCGAGCGTCAGGACGTCGGGGGTGTTCGCCACCAGACCCTTCAAGACCGTCACAGCCCCGGGAAAGTCCCTTGTCTGATAGAGCGCCCTCGCCAGTTCCACGCCGGCAACCAGTCCGAGTTCCGGCGCCCGCACCGCTTCCGCGGCCCGCCGGGCCCTCCGGTTGTCGTGAATGTCGTTCGCGGCGATGGCCACGGCCAAAAGATCGGCATCCGGCACCGGTAAACCGCTTGCCTGTTCTAGGTCCACGCGGCGGAACAGCGTCCACAGCGAATCATCGCCAACGGGTGAGGACGTCGCGTAGATGCTCCTCCGAAGTTCGAGGATCCGTTCAGGTCCCAAGTGCTGCCGGGCCAGCCTCGCTTCGATGGCATGGCTGAGCGTTGCCGTCTCCGGGCTGTCTTTCAGGACCCGGATGGTTCCGTCGGACCGCAGCGCGTCGATCGCCCGCTTTGGGCCGAGTTGTTCAAGGACGGCCAGCGGTATCGGCTCCCCCACCGCCAGAATGTCCACCACCTGCCGCTGTGGCACGGAATAGCCCTCAAGCCGGTGGCGGGTCAGCTCGAGCGCTTGCGAACCGTCCAAGCGGATTGGTCCGGACAACATCCAGGAATCGGCCTGTTCCACGATCTCGCCACGCGCTGCGGCTTCGTCCACCAACAATTTCGCGGTCTGCAGGTTTCCACCGGTGAGGGTATGGATGTCCCGGACCAGGCTGCGGGCTGCGCGCCCGCCGAGGCGATCATCAAGGAATTCGCGAAGCTGCTCCTGCGTGAGATCGTCCAGGGTCACCACCGACAGCTGCCGCGACACCACGGATTCCATGAGTTCCATTCTCAAGGGCCGGTCCGAGCGGTGGGTGGCAATCAGGCGGATGTCCGGTTCAACAAGCAGTTGGCTCAGGAGCCAAAGAGACATGTCATCCAGGAAATCTATGTTGTCCAGTACCAGCAGTGCGGCGGATCCGGAGGTCGCTGCGCCACGCACCGCTTTGCGGCAAGCCGCCACGATGGAACCCGGCCACACTTTGGCCCTCGCCGGCAGGTCCGGAACAAGGGCCATGGCGATTCCAAAGGGAATGTCCGCGAACGACTCCGAGACGTTGTGGGCGATCACGCTGAAGGAACCGCCCAGCACTGAAGCCGCTGCGTCCAAGAGGGTGGTCATTCCGGAGCCTCCCGGTCCCGAGATGACTATCCCGGCCGGTTCCGGCCCGGACAAGGCAATAACAATCTCCTGGAGCTCCGCGGCCCGAATAATCGGGGGCGGGGTGTGGGTCCCTTCGGTATCGTCCATGGTCCTGTCTCATCTTCGGGCCGCCGGACACACGTTCCTGACGGCTGTGGCACGGACCGGTGTCATTTCCAAACGTTACCTTCGGGTTTCAGTCCCTGGATTGAGTGGTAACTACTTGGTTTTCCGGGGCTACTTGCACGAAACATCCCCGCTCCACGGAGCCTCCGGGCGACGCACCACGACGCCGTTTCCACCCCGGTTTTCCCGCCGGATTTGCATCCTCTGTTACCGCTCTGTGATCTGACTGTGTAAGCTGGTGCCGCAAGAGTAAGTTCCGGCTGGCTACTTCTGGGGAGTTGAAGCGCAGCCGATTTCCGCAACAACTCTGTCGTGACACACCGTTTGGCCGTGTACGACGCTGCCGCACGTTCAGCTGCAGCTCGCCTTATCCATTGCCCAGGTCTCGTATGTCTATGTCCCCAACAGATATGTCACCCAAAATATGAAACACCTGTTCACAGCACTCATCGCCGTGGCTGTACTTGCCTTTGGTGGGTTCGCCACCATCTCAGCTGTCCAGTCATCACACAAATCCTCCTATCAGGCCGGCGACCGCGGTTCATATTCGCGGCCAAGCTCATCGCCTTCGCCTTCATCCGCGCAAACGCGCACCGCTACGCCGACGCCGACGCCCACGCCCAGCAATGTTCCGGCCGCGGCGCCGTCGAGCACGCCCGCTGCCGCCGCCCCCGCTCCGGCCGCAACAGCCGCCGGCGCACCCGCACCAACGGCAGCGCCCCTCCCCGTCACGGGAACCTACCCCCTCCACACCAACATCGTGAGCACCACGTTCTGGGTGGGCGAGATCTTCAATGCCAGCCTCTCGGACGGCTCCCAGGTCTGCTCCACCTACAACGGCCAGTGGGCCTTGCAGCACACGGGGGTCAACATGGGAACCACTCCGTCCAGCGCGAGCGGTTGTCCCGGCAGCACTTACGGCGGTTGCGACGGAGTCAGCTCCGGCACCGGCACGAGCTTCCAGTGCGCCACGGAACAGCGCGTAGCCAGCAATGGGTACTTCCCGCTGCACCAGCCCAAGCCTTTGCAGAACCCGTTCTACTTGGACCTGCCTTACGACGACGTCAATGACAGCGTCGCTTTCGCCGAGCGTTGCAATGTTATTCCGTGGGCCGCCGCGGACAACGCCAAAACGGGCATCAACCACTGTGCGGACTCAAGCTACAGCTACATGAAGAACGCATGGGTCCAGATCACCGGCCCCAATGGCGCCGTTTGCTACGGACAAGTTGAAGACGCCGGGCCCTCGAGCGGTTCGCTCTACCACGATTCGGCCTACGTCTTCGGCGCGAACAACGCGCGTCCGGCCAACAAGTCCTTCTCCGGCGACCCGAGCCAGGGTGCAGGCATGGATGTCTCCCCTGCATTGAACGGCTGCCTGGGCTTCGCTGAGCTGAACGGCGACAATGACCACGTATCGTGGCGTTTCGTTGACCGTGCCAGCGTGCCGGCCGGTCCGTGGCTCAACGTTGTCACCACTTCGGGAGTCACCAACTAATATCCCGGGACCCACGGGTCAGCAGGACATTACCCACTCCGGGAGTGTCGGACGCCCATGCCACCCAGCCGCAATGGCTGCCTGGCATGGGCGTCCGCGTGTCCGCCACCTTTCCAGGGCTGTCCCTAGCCGGTCCGCACCACGGACGGCCCCGGCGTCGCGATTTCCTGAGGTTGGCGTTGGATCCTCCGAACCGGGCTGACCCAAACTCCCGACGAACTCGCCGAGTACGCCTTGGGCAAGACCTGGAGGCAAATCACTGCGTCCAATATCCGCATCAACGGAAAGAAGGGCGCCATCAACAAAAAGCGCGGGTTGCGCATCGAAACTGCGGCAAGGACTGTCAAGAAGAGGTCCGGCAGGAAGACCCCAATGAGAACGTCCTGGGGCCGCAGGACGCCTGAAAGAAAGACAAAAACCTCTGAGCGATTGCCGAAAATCCACACCTCGATGGCAGCGAGGGACGATAGCAGGAATGCCGGCACCAGAAGGACGAAGAAAAGGCAGCTGGCTACGAGTTCAACAATGTACAGCCCCAGGACAAACCAAAATCTGCTGAATTGCAGGCCGTGCCGCCTGACGGTTTGCCAGAAACCAAGAATCCACCGCCGCACCTGCTTGATATAGTCCTTCAGGTTGTCCGGATCCTGGGTATACGCAACAGCCGCAGAGGGATGGAATGCGATCCTTCCCAGTTTCTTCGCATGGATTTCAAACGTCATGTTGAAGTCTTCGATCACCAGCCCCGGCGCCAGGACCTCTATTTTTGCGAGCGCACTGGTTCTGTACATGCTGGCGAACCCGGGCACGATGGAGACGACATTTGCCCCTTGCGCCGCTTGGCCGTATTTGAGGAGCAATTGGACCACGATGTACAAGCGCTCCCGGTATGCCACGAGGAAGCGGCCGATCGCCGTCGGAGGTGCCGGACTCATGATCGATTTGGCCCGTCCCGCGACGGCAACCACCGTCGGATCGTCAAACAGCGGCAACCCCGTTTCGAGGTAATCCGGCGTCGGGCGTGTGTCCGCGTCCAGGAGCATGACCACCTTGAACCGCTTGCACAGGTCGAAGTGGGCGATGCCCGCCGCGAGTGCGCCTGCCTTGCCACGGTTCGGTTCAAGGTCAAGGACCTTCACCCCCGCGGCCCGAGCAATAGCTGCGGTGTCATCAGTGGACATGTCCGAAACGACGTGGATGTTGCGGCGAGGTACCAAAGCGGACGCGGCGAGGATTGTCTCCCTGATGACCAGGGCCTCGTTGTGGGCGGCCACGAGGACCGCGACATTCGCCGGGTAGAGCCGCACCCCCTTCGCACGATGGCGGGCCCGCGGACGCCGAGGGATCGGTAACGTGCCGCCGCGCAGCAGCGCGATCCACCCCCGGATCCGGGAAGACAACCCCTTGACCCGCCACGATTCCTCACCCGCCAGGCGGACCAGCCCGGCAACCGACCAAAAGATCGTACTGACCCCCAGAACCAAGAAGATCGAAAGCAGAACTATCACGGCGACGGAGCTCCCACTGTGTCGTACATTTCGTAATCATCGGTAGCAAGCTGGCCATCACTGAAGAGGTTCAGTCCAAAGCTGATGGCCTCGGCTCCTGCCGGAACGGGCGGCGTATCCCAGATCGCCTGCTCGTAACTGGTGTTGGCCGCGAACCACGGACTGGCCGTCCAGTAGGTCCACGTGCCCAGCTTGTTGCGGTAATACACTTCGAATTGGGTCTTCGCGGTGGACTGGTACCACGCCCTGAGCGAATAGCTGTGGCCGGTACTCACGCTCGGAGCGCATGCTCCCAGATCGAGGACGGGAAGCAGTTTGGCATCACCGGACGAGTATTCGCTCACGTCCAGGCGTCGGGCCACCACGCCGGCGTGTCCAGGGTTCAAGGTGCTCAGGACCACGGCATTCTTGCCATAGGACGACACCTGCCAGCATTGCGGCAAGCCATACTTTCCAGCCGTTTCCAGCCCCGGATTCCGGAGGGCGTTCGTTCCTGGTGCAGCCGGCGCCGCGACGGGACCGTTCACTACGGGTTTCGCCACGCTGCCGATCACGTCGTGTACCGTGCGCACGGCCATGGTCCCTTGTTGGGTCCTGGCCGCCAGCCAAGTGGCGAACTGTTCGAACAACGCGGGGCTGATGGAGCGGGGGCTGCCGCTGTTGTCGACGTCGTAGAAGGTCAATTGCAACCAGCCCCCGGCCTTTTCGGCCTGCGCTACTGTCGCCTGAAGGTCGGCCAACGTCCACTTGCTGCCGACTTCCGATGTTGCCCGTGTCCGGAACAGGTCCGCCGGGCGGACGGTTTCCGCTGCAGCGCAGCCCGCGCAGTCGATGGGAGTGGTTATCTCGCCGAGGCCACGCGCGCTGTTGTAGCCACATCCAGCGACCTGCTCTTCCGACTTCGGCGTCGAAGCCGCAAACGGATAGGCAAAGGAGGTGACCTTGAAGCCCCAGTCCGTAAGGTTCACGCGATCGTTGCAGATCTGCCTCGATGCTTCGTCAGGCTCTACGGAAGTCACATCGGCAAGGGTGACCGTATGCCCGCCGATCTCATTCTGGTCCGCGGCCAGGGTGTGGAGATTGTCCGTTGTCATGTAGTCAGGCGCTCCAACAAAGCCCGAATCGATGAAAAACGTGCCCCGGAGGCCGTGGTCCTTCAAGATCCGGGCCGCCTCCATCTGGCTTGACCGGCCCGCATCAAACGTCAAGCTAACGGATGAGAGCGGGGCGGCAGACGGCGTGGGGCTGGTGGTTCCGGATCCGGATCCGGATCCGGAGGGAGCCTGGCTTCCGTTGATCAGCGATGTTGCGCCCGTCAACAGGAGCAGCACCGACACCCACGAGGCAGCCCAAAGACCTGCCCGCTTCCTCGACATGCGGATCGGTCCGGATGCGATGCCCTTCCCCCGCGGACTCATCGCCAACCCGCACTGCCGTGGTTCCTGAAGGGGCCGGTGGCGACTGGGGGAAGCCTCGGTCTCAAAGGCTTATTCACCACCGGCCCCCGCTCAGGGGCCCTCTCGATGAGGGCGCGCTGCCGTCCGGCAGCGCCGTCAATTGGCGCAGGGTCCATGGGAGGGACCGTGCCGGATCCCCCAAGAGCAGGTTCGAACTCCAGGCAAACGCCTTCTCGGTTTAATCCGCCGCGTCCTAATGCCGCTCGGACCAGAGCGTCCATTTCCATTGTGAGACCTGTCTTTCCCCCGTTGCCCTCAACCAACTGACACCATCAGCGTAAGAACCAGGGCGACGACGGACACGAGTACGCTCTACCCGTCTTTACACTCAACCTTGACGTCCGGACGGTGCCACTACTCGTGCGCTGCGCGCGCAACACCGGGCTCAAACGTCGGGGCGCGGGCAGGGGCGAATCCGATCCGTTCGTGGTCAAATGGTGCAATCAGGCAGTCGGAATTTAAGGATGGCGGAAGAGAGTGTCCAGGAACCGGGGAAGCGGCGCGTCCGTTTCGGCTGAGTCGGACGGCGCGCGGGACGTCCGTCGCTCGTCGTCCCCGGCCAAGGGACCTCGCCGCCAGCTGTCAGCTTTCGCCCGGGCCTGCATTGCCGCAATCCTTGTGGCGGTGGGGATGGGAGGCATCCTCGTGTGGCGTTTTACCACGGACGCAAACGGTTCCCTCGAGCCCCCGTGGTTTTCCGGCTACGTCGACGTGACTGTGGTCCCTCAATACGCTTTCGAGAAACCCGTGGGCGAGGGCACCAAGAATGTCACGCTGGCGTTCGTGGTGGCAATGGCTGGACAGCCCTGCACACCGAGTTGGGGTAGCACATACAGCCTCGATGCCGCGAAGACCTCGCTCAAGCTCGAAGAACGTATCGCCAAGCTTCGGTCAAACGGCGGCGCCTTCGCTGTGTCCTTCGGCGGCTCAGTCAACAGTGAGCTCGCCAACTCCTGCTCGAATGCAACAGATCTGGAAAGGGCCTATCGTGCGGTCCTGGAACGCTACAACCCCGGAACAATCGACTTTGACGTTGAGGGCGACAACCTGGCGGACAGCGCGGCCTGGCAGCGCCGCGCCGCAGCCGTCGCTGCCCTCCAGAAGGAGAGGATCAAGGAAGGGCACGCCCTCTCAATTTGGCTTACCCTCCCGGTCACCCCGCAAGGGCTGACCGACGCCGGAACCTCCGCCGTCGACCAGATGCTCGCCGCCGGCGTCGAACTCTCCGGGGTCAACATCATGACCATGAACTACGGTTCAAGCCGGAGCGAATCGCAAAGCATGCTCGATGCCGGAACCTCAGCGGCCCAGTCCACCAACGACCAGCTAAGCATCATCTACCAGCGTGCGGGAATCACCCTTAACAGCGAACAGATCTGGGGAAAGATGGGCCTGACACCTATGATCGGCCGGAACGACCTCCCGGGCGAGATATTCGACCTTGACGCGGCCCGCGGATTGAACTCATTCGCCATCAGCAAGGGGGTTCAACGGGTGTCCATGTGGTCCTTGAACCGGGACACGTCGTGCCCCCAGGACACCCCCGAGGATCCGGCCAGCCATGTGTGTAGCGGGATCGATCAAGGAACCCAACGCTTCTCCGATGTATTGAGCGCGGGATTCCACGCCAAACTGCCCTGACCCGCCGATCAACGATCCCGCCGATTGGCAGAGGATCATGCCTGGCCTGGACGGTCCGCCCTGTTCTGGTTCTTGGCTTCGGCCGGGCGGGCGAGGTGCCTTCCGTTACCGTGCCGAAACAGCTTCTTAAGCCACTGCATGGATACCTCCGGTTTTCTTGGGACTGTCACTACCGGATTGCCTGGACGGCTCCGGTTGCCGGTGCTACTTCACTTGGCTGACCGTGACGATGTTCAGCCACGGTCCAGCGGGAACCTGGTCCCGTGGCACGAACTGCCAGTCGACTTTGTCCGACTCGCCATCAAGATCGGAGAAACCAAGGCACCCGTTGAGCGCAGGCGAGACGTCCATTCCGGCACCGTTGAACTTTTTGTTGGCCGGACGGGCGTCATTGGAGCCGAAAACGTAGTCCTTGTCGTGATACTGGCCCGGACCCGCATCTTCAATCTGTCCGTAGCATTCCCGGTTGCCCATCCGGATCCTGACCCATTGGTTCTTCATGTAACTGAAGGAACGGTTCTGGGCATTGCCCGCGAAACCCGGATCGTTTGCCCACGGGATGACACTGGCCCGTTCCGCGAAGGCGGTGGGATCGTTGACGTCGTCGTAAGGAAGATCGAGGTAGAACGGGTTCTCCTTTGGAGTCATGCTGGTCGGTGCATAGCCTTTGGCCTGCGTTCTCGCCTCGGTCTTGCAGCCGTTCGTCACGACGCCGTCACAGCCTCCATAGCTCTGCATCCACTGGGAGTCGTAGGTCGACATCACTTGGCTCCCGTCTGCCGCTTTGGGATCAAAGATCTCGCCGACCCAAAAGGTGGTGGATACAATCCCGGTGTGCCAGGGATACCGGCCGGCTGATTGCGTCGGACTCGGGCTCGGGCTCGGTCCACCGCACGCTGCCGTCAGCAAGGTCAGGACCGCAAGCACAGCCGCTCCACCCCGGCCGTGACGCTTGGATCCGGATGCTGGGCGATTCACATCGTGCTCCTGGAAAAGGGTTCGTCGGATCTTTCCTTGGACAAGGGCGGGCGACCGGTCAGCGTGTACTCCACTCACCCAGCCGCCCGTCCTTACGCTGTAGGCTATGCCGTCCCTTCGTTCACGACGCGAGGGTAATCTTCCAACCTGCCGGATCCAGGACTTTTGCGGGTTTGTAGTCGGCCGCGACGTTGAGGATGATCTCATCCAAGGTGGTCTTCGGCTCGAAGCCAACAAGCCCGAAGGACTTGCTGTTGTCCGGAACCCGCCGGCGCATGTCCTCGTAGCCCTCTGAGTAGGCCTGCTCATAAGGCACCAGAGTGATCGCGCTGCCGCTCCCAAGGAGTTCGACAATCCTCTCGGCCAACGTCAGGATGGAAATCTCGTAGCTGCCGCCGAGGTTGTACGCATTTCCGTAGGCAAGCGGTTCCTCGGAAATGCGGACGATGGCCGGAACGATGTCGCCGACGTAGGAGAAGCACCTGGTTTGATGGCCGTCTCCGTAAACCGTCAGGGGTTCACCGACGAGCGCCTGCCGCACAAGCCGCGGAACAACCATTCCATAGCGGCCTGTCTGCCGCGGACCGACCGTGTTGAAGAGCCGCACGATGGCAACCGGCAACCCGAATTGGCGCCAGTATGCGTGGGCAAATGCCTCGTCAATACCCTTGGCGGCTGCGTAGGTCCACCGGGACTTGAGCGCGGATCCCAGGATGCGGTCCGCTTCCTCCGAGAGGCTGTCCGAGGTGTTCTTCCCGTATATCTCGCTTGTGGATGCCAGCAACAGCGAGGCACCTGATTCGAGGACCGAGTCCAGGACCACTTCGGTGCCATGGATATTCGTGCGGAGGCTCTCCAACGGGTGGTCGACGATCAAATTCACGCCAACCGCGGCGGCCAGGTGGAAGACCCTGTCGGCACCCGCCACCACCTTGTCCACTGCGTCACGGTCGAGAATGGTGCCCTCGACGAAGTGGAAGTTCCTGTGGCCTATGACGCCTTTGAGGTTCTCCAGGCGTCCGGTCGACAAGTTGTCCAGCACGGCGACTTCGTCCCCGGCCGCCAACAAGTACTCAACAAGATGGCTTCCTATGAACCCGGCACCGCCGGTTATTGCTGTTTTCATTACTCCTGCTTCCGTCGAAAACCTGGTGGATCTAGAGCCGGGTCACGTTGCCGGCCTTGGGCAAGCGGTATGTCGTGTCCAGGACTGCCGGGGCTCCGGCCAGCCAGTCAAGTTCCATCTGGCTGTGCCTCGTGTGCAGGATCACCAGGTCCGCACCCCAGTCAGCAGGCGATTGCTCGGATTGAAGGGTCCCGCCATGGCCGTCGGGAGCCGTCTGGCACCAAGGATCCGAGAATGCCACTTCCGCTCCGTCGGCGATCAAGGCGGCAATGATTTCCAACGCCGGGGATTCCCGGAGATCTTCGACGTCGGGCTTGTACGCAACCCCGAGGACCATAACGCGTGCACCGGAAACACCGTGGTTGCGGTCAGACAGGATACGCCTGGCCTTCTCCACCACCTGGTGCGGCCTGCCCGCAATCCCGGCCATCGCTTGCTCGATCACCGGGGCTGTCAAGCGGGCCTTGCGCAATTGCCACAGCAAGTAGTGGGGGTCGCACGGTATGCAGTGTCCGCCGACTCCGGGACCGGGTGTGAACGCCATGAATCCATACGGCTTGGTGGACGCCGCATCGATGACGTCCATGACTTCCATGTTGAGTTCGTGGCAGATATCGGCGAATTCGTTAGCCAGGGCGATATTGACGGCCCTGAACGTGTTCTCCACAAGCTTGGTCATCTCGGCGACATCCGCCGACGGCACCACGTGAACCAACTTGGTGCTGGCGCTCAGGAGCCGTTCGGCAACTTCGCCGCACGCCGGGGTCACGCCGCCGACTACCCGGGGGACGTCTTCGTGGGAGAACGAATCCACGCCGGGGTTGATGCGCTCGGGCGAGAAGGCCACGAACACGTCATGGCCCGGGATAAGTCCCCGCGCTGCCAAGGGCAAAGCCAGGAGGTCGCGCGTGGATCCGACGTACGTTGTGGAGGTCAGCATCAGCAACTGGCCAGTGGTGGCGAAATCGACCACCGAGGCACAGGCCGCCCGGAGAATGGAGAGGTCCGGAACCAGGTACTCGTCCACGGGAGTGGGAACGCACACAACCACTGCCGCCGCGCGGGCAAGCAATGACAAATCGCTGCTCAGCATGAAGGTCGGGTCCAGCAGCGCGTTGCTCAGCCGTTCCCGGTCGGAGTCCAGAAGATCTGCCCGTTGCTCCCGGATCACGGCCAGGCGGGCGTCGGACACGTCAAGGCCGAGGACACGCCGACCGGAAGCGTTGATGGCGAGCGCCGTGGGCAGGCCCACATAGCCCATGCCCACGATCGCCACGTCGAAAGTAAACGCCTGATCTTGCGTGGTTGTCCGTGTTCCCGCGCCCTCCGGCCAAGCTGGTGCCTGCGTGTGCAAGGACTGCGAGCTCCCGTTGGGCTCTGCCTTGAGGGTCTTTACCTTCGTGTTCGGTGCCATGGTCAGTCGACCTCCCGGTGCCTGTTGTCTCCAGTGTGAAAGAAAGCCGGCGGCGGAACGGGACGTGCCCTGGTCTCAGAGGGCACATGACCGCCCGCCGCCGGCTCGATTGTGGGGGTGCCCGCGGAATGCGGGAAACCGGTCGCATTGGAGTTGACTTCTCGCTGGATCACCGGGTGGTTTTCCTGTAGCAAAGAATTCTTCCTGCGTTTCATCTCGAGACCCACTTATCCCCAAATGAGTGGCGGTTGCCATCAGGAAAAGCGTATTAACGAACCCCCAAGGCGGGCGCGAGTGGGCTCTACCCGTCTTTGGATGCGCGGTCCCTCCCGCGGCGATTGACTACCCGTCCGAGCGCTTTTAACCACTCGATTCAGTACTCGCTTTTAGGCCTTTCGCCCTTTGCGTGCCGTCTGTTCAAGCGCACGACGGCGGAACGCGGCTTCGGGGAAGCGGTCACCCGATCCCAGTGGTGAACCCAGTCGCGCCTGCGGCTAGCCCAGTCCCTGCGTGCCGTGGGCACCGTTCATCAAGTCTTCGCGGTGGCTGATGCCAAGCTTGGCGAACATTCGGTACAAGTGGCCTTCAACCGTGCGCAATGACAGGCCCAAGCTCAGCGCAATGTCCTTGTTGCTCGACCCCGACTGCACGAGCGTCGCGATTTCCTGTTCGCGCCGGGTCAGCTTCTGGAGATCCGGGGAGGCCCCTTCAACGGCCGGGCCGGCCTTGTCGAGAGCGGCGGTGCGACGCTTGAGGAGTCGCTGTCCTTCGAGCTGGCGCGCCTTGTCCCCCCTGCTTTCCAGGATCCGTAGGGCGTGGCCGGCGCAGTCAGCGGCGGCAAGCTCCAGTCCGTCCTTGGCTGCCGAATCACTCAGCTCAATGAGGCGATCCGCGTCCTTGTGCGCGAGGGCAAGCCCGACGCTCAAGGCGAACTCCGCAGTGCGGCCTTCGCTGCCCTGGGCTACCGCTACCAGCCGACGCGCCACACTGGGGTCTCCCAGCCTCAGGACCAACATCAGGATGTCGATCTCGGCGCCGATAGCCCCGTCCGCGGCCGCGGAATCCGCAAGGGACATGAGTCTCGAGATCGCCGTTTGCGTTCCGGTGTGCTCGGCTCGCGCAACTGCCGCATGACCTTGTGCCAGCAGCGACGGATGCACGCCTTCCCGGACCAATGTGTCGTATTCGTTCGAGTACGTCATCGCGGTTTCCCGGCGTTTCAGGATCGACGCCGCGTAGGCGGCGGCAGCAACGGCGTCGGGCAAGTCGCTCCCCATGTCGGAGACGCGCAGCATGCTGACAGCCTGGCGAAGCCGGGGCAGGGCCACTCCCAGGTCTCCCCGGCGCAGGTCCACCATTCCGGCAGCCAGGTGGAGCATCCCGCCCGAATAGATCAGGGAGTTCGGTGCTTGGGAAACATGGTTCTTGAGGAACGCTTCAAGAACGCCGAATTCGCCTGCCTGCTGCAAAGCCAGGATGTAGCGGCGCATCACCATTCCTGCGTACTGGAGGCTCCAGTCGCCGCTCGCGGCGACCATTTCCTGTATCTCCATCAGAATCTGGATGGCGGACACCGGCCGTCCCGTGACCGCCATGGCCTCTGCGAGGAGGGTGCCCGCCACGAGGCGGGACTCGTCGTCGTCCGCTTCTTTCCAGATCTGGCGGAGTTCCCGCTCTGTCTCGACGTAGTGGCCTTCGGTTTGGAGGCCTTCCAGCGAAAGGAGCCTGCTTCCCAGTTTCCCGCGTTCCAGCTCATCGGGGTCGATGCCCTGACGGGATTCGGCAAGCCTGGCCAAGGCTGCCTCCCATTCGTACGCAGCCTGTTTGATGGCGTTCGGCCCGACGCCTTGCCGCCCGGCGAGCTGGGCCGCCAACATCGATGCCTGCCGGACCGTCCGCGGATCATTGGTCCGATCCACGACCCCCGCAAGCGAGGACACCGATCCCCTGATGTCGCCCCGGTACCATTTGGCCCGCGCAACCTCTACTTGGGCGGCAAGCCTCAGGGACGGATCCTTGATCGCGCCGGTAACCCGCTCCACGTAGCTGGGGATGAACAACCGGTTTGCCAGCTGGGCCGCCTCCAGGATGTCGGAGTCCGGAACCTCGGTGCCCGATTCCAATCCCCAGGAGACGTAGCGCAGCAGCCCGTCCATGGTCTGCGGCTTGGACTCCATGAGGTTCACGATGCGCCGCCGGATGGTCATGCTGTGGGCGGTCGGGACCAGCTGGCGGATGACTTCGCCAACCAGCGGCTGGGCCAGCCGGACATGCCGCTCGGGGTCGGACGCAATCTCGATGAAGTGCAGTTCCTGCAGTTCGTCCACGGCGCTGGAGTCGCCGGCCCGTTGCACGACGTTCAGCGGGACAGGCTCGGCGAGGGCCACCGTCTCCAGGGTGTCGCGCTGCGCGGCGCCCAGCATCAGGATCTGGTTCCGGACAAGGTCCATCAAACGCACGCTGGTTCCCCGAAGCTCACCCGAAAGCATCCAGGCGTCGTTGCGGCAGACCAGTTGGCCCAACGACTTGGCGTGTTCGATGAGTTCCAGCAGGAACATCGGGTTTCCACCCGAGTACTTGCAAAGGACGGCGCTGGTGCCCTGGACGACGGGCGCATCCAAGGCCTGGGCGCAAAGTTGGTTGACTTCCTGCTCGTTGAGCGGCTGCAAGTCGAATCGGTCCACGAGTCCCTCGGACCACATCGAGAAGACCTCTGCGGGCGGCGCCGGATACGGACGGCAAAGGAACACGACCTTGGCGGCTTCCGCGGCTGCCAACTGGGCCAGGACAGCCACACTGCTGTCATCGATGTGATGTGCGTCCTCCACGATCAGGACCGCCGGTGCCGGATGTGGCTGGCCTGCCGGGTTCAACGCCGCGACCACGGCCCTCAGGACCGACAATGGCTCGTTGATCTGGCTCGGGGTCAAGGCCGTCAAAAGGGGCGCCAAGGCAGCGAACGGTACCGAGGCCAGGGTTGGACCGGCAAAGACCCTGAAGGGGCGGACACGTTGCCCTAATTCATAGACCACTTCGTTAATCAGTGCCGTCTTGCCGATGCCCGCGTCACCGAAAAGCAGGACTCCGGGCCCATTGGCGTCGAGAAGGCAGTCGACGACGGCGGCCATCACGTTGAATCGTCCGACAAGCGCATCGGCCGCAACCACTTCAGTCATTTCGCACCACCTTCGACGTTGCCAAGCGCGAAGCTCAGCTCAGAGCGTTCAACGATTTTCAGCTTGCCGAAGATCTGGTAGAGATGCCCTTCCACCGTGCGAACTGAAACATGGAGCTTCGCGGCGATACCCTTGTTGCTCTCCCGGTTCGCCGCCAGCTTGGCGATCTCCATCTCGCGAGCGGTCAGCTTCAATCCCTCTTGGTTTCCGCTTTGCGGGGTGCGCAGGCGCTGCCGGCACGTTTCCGCGAGCTGCCGCGCCTTCCTGAGGGCCGTCTTGTCCAACTGAACCTGGTCCAGCTGCAACACCGTCTCCGCGATATCGAAGGCGAACCTGTCGTTCTGCATGTCTTCGGCCAACCGCGCAGCCTCAAGAAGAAGCTCTGCGCTTCCGGACATCGTCGCCCGTGCGTACGCAACGCACAGTTCCGCGAATCGTCCCTGGCAGCGGAGTGCCGAGTCCAACAGCCGTGGAGCGGCTGCCACCGCGCCAAGCCGAACGGCTGAACTGAGGCAAAAGATCTCGTGACCGGGGGCGCCCTCGTCCCGGTCGGCGTCGGCCAAGCGGAGGAGCTCCTCGACGGCGGCATCCGGGCCGTCGACCCGATCGCGGGCCAACGCCGCGAGGTACCTCTTCGTCCGTTCCTTCCGCCACGTCGGCCGGCGCAGCTGGGTGGAGGCTTCCTTCAGGTAGCGCAGGGCCTGCTCCTGCTCGCCCTGCAAAGCCGAGGCGTAGGCCGCCGCAGTGCAGGCGACATCCAACATGCCTTCGTTGTCCTGGACGCGCAATTGGCTTATGACCGGAATGAGCGCGTCCAAACCGTCCTGGCCCCGTCCCTGGAGGCACCGGAAGATCGCTTTGGGAAGATCGATCGCTGTGGGCAGTGCCTCGGCGACGGAAACCAAGAGGTCGTCGCCGGGTTGGACCATTTCCGCCTCTTTATCCCACCGTCCTGCAAGTACGAAGGCGAACCGTAGCCGCGATGTGGCGCGTCGGGCCGCCGCGACCGAAACAGCAGGATCATGGCAGTCAGCCGTCAGCTGTTCCGCCATGTCCGCCGCCTCGGATTGCCGTCCCGTCAGGGCCCACGCCTCGCACAGCCAGCTTCCGGCAAGGAGGCGGAACTCGGTGCCGTGCGATTCAAAGTCTTGAAGAACTTCTTCCAGTCTTGCCGCCATCTCAGCGTAGGAACCCGAATAGCTGGCTGCCTGCGATTCGGCAAGGACAAGTTCCTCCCGAAGTGTTGCGATGTCCTGCCCTTCGCCGGTTTCGGCTTCGAGCCGCTGCCTAACGCGGGCCAGCGTTTCGCAGGCTTGCGCCGTGGTTTCGGGAAGGGCCAGAAGGACTGCGGCCTCGGCCAGCTTGAGCCGGACCCATTCGGCCAGGGTGGCTTCATCCCCGGGTTCATCCAAGTGAAGACCCAGCAGCTCCCGGGCCGCAGCGACGTCACCCAGTGTCATCATCGCGCGGGCTTCCTCGGCTACTGCCCCGGGCACCGTGGAGTGGCCCGGAATGGACCGGACCAAGCGCAGGGCCAGCCGCGCATCAAGGTGCCGGTTCGCCATCGCGGCAGCTTCAAGCGCTTCTTCCCTTCCCAGCTTGGCTCCGCAGTCCAATGCCCAAGCGGCCATGGATAGCAACATCGAGCGTTGGCCAAGGGCCGGATCCATCGATTTAAGGAGCAGGCCCCGGAGTTCGTTGCTGCGGCCAGGGGGTACGTTCGCCCGGACCACGTCACCGACCAGCTGGCTTTGGAGCCGGGCCATCCTGGGCAACGAGTCGTCGACGACGAGGACGCCCCTTTTCTCAAGGGAGTCCACATCGTCCGCCGAGGCGAGTGCCAGCAGGGATTCCAGGGGCACGGCCCTGGCCAGTGAAAGGATCTCCAGGACTTTGCGCTCACCGTCGCCCATTCGCCCAAGCCGCGTGGTGATCAGATCGGTGATTGCCCTGCCATGCTGTTCGCTCCGGGACGTCAAGACCCAGACGCCGTCGCTTTTCAGGAGCGAACCCGATTCGGCGAGCTCCGCTGCGAGCATCTTGAGGTAGTGCGGGTTGCCCCCGCTGGCCGTCCACAGGGCATGGGCGCCGGACGGGGAGACCTGTGCTCCGAGCCCGGCTTCGAGCCAGGCGTGCGATTCCTGGAAAGTCAGGGGCTTGAGGTCGATCCGGTGCAGGAAGCCATCCCCGCACAGCCGCGTGATCTCGCCGCAGAGCCGCTGCGGGTCGGTGCAGGTGAGGACAAGTTGCGCTGTGCCGTTCCTCGCAAGTTGGGCCACTGTCATGGCCGCCAACTCATCAAGCTCGGTCGCGTTTTCTATGACCAGGTACACCGGCTTTCCCTCGGAGCGCTCACGGAGCAAATTGGTGAGTGCCGACAACACCAGGACTGGATGTGCCAGGTATCCCGGGTCAAGATCGCTCAGAAGGATATTGAGGGCGCCGTACGGTGATCTCGCCAACGCCGCGCTGCCGCGGATGACGACGACGAATGAGCGCCCGCGTAGTTCGTTCACCGCGCGAGTAGTCAAGTAGCTCTTGCCGCTCCCCGACGGCCCAGTAACAAGGACGCCACCCTTGGAAGCTGCCAGCGCGACGGCGATGTCCTCAACAGCGGCTCTGGGTCCAATCGGCGGCCAGGCCGTCGAAATTACCGATTTGCCTCCGGTTCCATCCGACGAAGACGTCGCCGAAGATGCGTCGAACGCCTGGTACCGGGACGCGTTCCCGGACCGAACGGCATGGACCGTAGATGCACTGCCTGCTGTCAACATGAGCGAGACCCCCAGTGATCGAGTGGTGACACCCCCCAATTAACCAGCTGGCCGTCAGGCCCACACCAGTAGTGAGTACTCGACTTTCCTGGTGCCGGATACTCGTATGCGGGTGTGAGTACCTTTCCCCCGGGTGGCGGGTACTCGTCGCCGGCAGTGGCGTCCGTTCGAATCGAGAGTGCACTACTACTCCCCCGCGGCCATTCCCGGCTTCAGCCTGTACTCGACGCTCCCTGCGCGACGGCCGCGGCTCCTGCAAGTTCGTCCCTGCCGGTGATCCCCAATTTCGAATAGCAGCGGTACAGGTGCCCTTCGACCGTCCGGACCGAGATAAGCAGCGTGTCCGCAATCTGCCGGTCGCTGAGTCCCTGGACCGCCAGATTGACGATGTCCCATTCCCTCTTGGTCAGCTTCGGAACCACGGACTCGTTCTGCGTTTCCTCGCTGCCCTGGCCGAGTTCTTCGTTGCAGTGCGCCAGCCCCGCCCGCGCTACGGCGCTGAGCTCCTTGGTCTGGCCGCGATCCGGTGCTGCCAACGCCAATCCATATGCCTTCGCGGCCAGATGGTAGGCAGTGGCTGCCTGTAGCTTCTCCCCTGCGGACAGGTACCGGGCAGCTCCCCCGAACTTGAGTGCCCGTCCGTACTCGGCGAGCGCTTGTGCCCACTCGCCCTCCGTTGCAGCCGCGGTTTCACAAAACCGGTCCAACCTGCTGGTGTCTCCCAGGCCGAGCGCAAGCTCAAGGGCATGAAGTTCAAGGTACGTCGCGTTTTCCTTCGCCGCGTCGTCAGCGTTTTGGTGCAACGCTTCCACTCCCGAACCGTCGGCGTTGAGGAGTTCAAGTCCGGCGTCGAAAAAACTGTTTGCCTGTGCCGCGAGAAGGTGGGTGCTGTGTTGTCCCCAGGCTTTGAAGTCCGCCCGGAACCGTTCGGCTTCAGGCAGCCCGGCGCCGGCTGCGGCATAGAAAGCCATGGCGGCACACAGTCCGAAGAGATTCTGCGGATCGCTGTCCCTCAAGGCTTCGAGTCCCGCCGTCAGCAAGGGCAGGGCGTCGCCGGTTTTTCCCTGCCTGATGGCAATGTATCCGGCCACCACGTAGGCCGCGCCGCCATAGGTCGCCATCGAGACGCCCGACGATTCGTAGTACCTGTCGAGGAGATTTTGTGCGTCGGCCCAGTCACCTACGGCCAACGCGCAGATGACGAGGCGGGCGGAGATGAACTCGGGGATGAAGAAGACATCGTTCTCCTGGGGCTGCGCCAAGGCGGCAGCTTCGAGAACCAATAGCCTCGCCTGGCGCCCGCGGCCGAGGGCGCACATCATTTCTGCCTTAAGTGCGAGTGCCAGGCCCCTGAACAGTGGGGCCAAGGAGCCTTCCACGGTTCCCGACTGGAGGAGCACCCGCTCCAGTTCCGGGCCCATCCTCTTGTAATCGCCATCGACGGAGCCGGCGAGCAGCCCGATCACGGTGGCGGCGAGCGTCACCGCGGCTTGCGCGGCCGGCGTCCGCTGGCCGTCGAGGCCGGGCTGCTGTTCGCCCCATTCGCGGAGGATCTCGGCCTCCGCCCGGATCAAGGAAGCCGACTGCCCGACGGCTGCACGCGTGGCCGCGCGAAGGACGCTGCTGGATACGACCTGGGAGGGTCCGGCGTCGCCATCCACAGTTTCCTGGGCCAAGGCTGCCGCGGCCTCGTCCCGGCGGCCGAGATTGAAGTATGAGCGGGCCAAAACGGCTTGAGCAATCGATTGCCATTGCACGTCCCGGACCGCCGACGCCATACGCAATGCGGTCTCGCTCTGCAGTAGCCTCGCCGAAAGGACCGCGGCCCGGATCAAAAGACGATCGGGCACGTCCGCCCCGCAATCAAGTGACCATGTCACCATCCGCAACAAGGAATCCGGGTTATCCTCCAACACATCCATCCGGGAGATCAGCTGCCGATGCAGTTGGAGGCTCTGCGCGGCCGGGACGATGCTTCTCAGCACCTCTCCGTAGACCGGATTGACGAGCCGGAGGTTTGGCAACCCATTGCCTCCGGGCTTGATCAAATGCTGGTCAAGCAGCTCCTGGACGGCCGCTTCACCGGCCACAACGTTAATCAACGTCTCGTCCACCGGTTCTGCCAATGCGATCAAGTTCAAGGCTTCCCTGCCCGCGGCCGAAATGCGCATCAGCTGAAGTTTGACGACGGCCTCCAGCTTTACCGTGTGGACCGGAGTCGCGGCCGTCTTGAGCCAAACGCCGTGCCGTTGGACGAGGGTTCCCGAGCTCTCAGCTTCGCGGACAAGGGTCTTCAGGAGGAGGGTGTTGCCGCCCGCCTCCGTCCAGAAACCATGGCTCGTGCTGTTCAAGACGATTCCCCCGAGCAATGCCTCGCACAGTTCGTGGCCTTGCTCAGCGGTCAAAGGCTCCAGGTCGAACCATTCGGCGGTCCCCTCGTGCCACATGCGCAAGAGCGGTGCTGGAACTCCCGGCCGTGGAACGCATGCGGCCACGACTTTGGCCCATCCTGCCTGGACAAGCTCGGTCAGCATCGCGCACGTGGCATCGTCCAGGTAGTGCGCGTCATCGACCAGCAGCAAAGCCGGTCCTGTACCTACGCGGATGCCCTCGAGGTGATCCCACAGTGAGCGAAGCACGGCAACCCGGGAAGATATGTCGGCGAGTGAAAGATGGGCAAGGAAAGGAGCCAGTACCCCATACGGGACAGCGGTCAGTGACGGACTTCCGTGTATCGGGACTACCGCAACTTCCCCGCCAAAAACCCTGCCCAGCTGGGCCAGGAGGGACGACGCGCCGAGGCCGGAATCGCCCACGATGAAGACTGCCGAACAATCATCCGCGCGGATGGCGGCCGTAATTCCGGGGAGCAAATGCCCATAATCGAGCCACGGTTCGGGCGGCCTTGTAGCGCGTTCTCCGGCATGAGCATGAACCGCCGCAGCGTTGTCATGACTGCGCGGTTCCTTCAAGCTCGCTCCTCGATGAGATTCCCATTTTCGTGAAGATTTGGTAAAGGTGGCCTTCCACTGTGCGCACGGAAACTTGCAACTGGTTGGCTACCTCTTTGTTACTCAACCCTTGACTGGCCATCTTTGCAACCTGACGCTCCCTTTCCGTCAGTTCGGGTCCAAAAGTGTGAGGTGTCAGGGGAAGTACCGGCACGGTCCCGACCAAGCGGTCCAGCCGTTGCTGGGCCAGCCTTGCGGACGCTGAATCGCCGGCTTCCCGGGCGATGTCCAAGGCCAGGACGGCACAGCGGGACTCCACCGCATCCAATTTCAGTTCCTGGGCAACCGAAGCTGCAAGTAGTAACGTCTTCGGGTCCTTCTTGCGGGTTCCCTCCGCCACCATCCGGTTGACTGCGGCCATCTTGCCCTGGCGGCGGGACGAAACCTGCTCCAGGAGCAACAGTTCCTCCTCGGTGCCGTGGACGGTGGCGCCGAAGAGGCTGATGGACGCCGTGGTGATCCGTCCTTTCGCCAAATCCCGGTTGGCGGACTCGATGAGGCTTTGCTTCGCCCCGGGATCCTTCAGCCAACGCCTGGCCATCTTGACGCAGAATTCGGCCATCCAGGCGGGGAACCAGGCCGTTTCCCCTTGTCCCTTTTCGGCCAATTCGAGAAAAGTCCGGGATTCCTTCACGTCTCCGGCCTGGGCGTACGCAAAAGCGAGCGCGGAGTAGGCCAGTGCTGGTCCGTAGTAGTTGCGCCTGATCTCCAACTGCGCCTGGGCGCCCAGCAGGGTGTCGATCGCGACTGAAGCCCGTCCTGCGTAGGTGTAGGAAACGCCCAGCGCCAGTTCGGCGGCACCGCCAAGATAATGGATGTTCTTTGGTTGCTGATCGAGGGTCGCAGTCAGCATCCGGGCTAGTTCTTCCCACTGTCCGCTGCACAGGAGTGCGGCAAACAAGCCTTCGGACAACCAGTTGTGCAACCGCGGCCGCGCCTTTGCACGCTGTATCTTGTGCCTCAGCTCGCGCGCCAGCTCGATCGCTTCCATTTCCCTGCCCAACACCGCCCAGGCCATGATCAGCAGGCTCCCGCAGCTCAGCCTTTGTTGAAGATCGATGCCGTCCCGGTACTCCTGCTCCAAGGCTTCGGCAACTTCGGCATACTCGCCCTGATGGACGTGGAGCTCGAAACTCGCGAGCCTGAGCATCCCGCTTGCCCGTTCGATTTCCGTGGCATCCGCTCCGGTTTCCTGCGATCGGCGGGAAAGATCCTCCCGGGCCTCGGCGATGAGGCCGGGTATTTGGAGGTGCCCACCTGGAACCCACAGCAGCGCGCTGCAGAGTTCCTGGACATAGTCCGCGTAGTCATACGCCGGGAGGCGCCGAAGCTGCTCGGGCGTCACATCCTTCAAAGCGGCCACCGCGGCCTCGTGCTCGGCCAGAATAACGTGGGAAACGCAGCGCTGCTGGGCGGCAGCCACCCATTCCTTGTCCTCGCGGCCGATCTGCCGGGCGCATTCCAAGGCGAACCAGGGATCGAATTGCCTGTTCGCTGCCGTCGCAGCTGCCAGTGCCACTCCTGGTTCAAGGGTTTCGCGGACATTCAGTGTCGAAGAGGCAAAGCCCAGGAGCGCCTCGGCATCAAGGTCCCGGGTGATGCTGCCGATCACCCCGGCGGCGAGCCGCCGCAGTTCATTCCGCCGTGGCAGATCCATCCAGCCCCGAATAACCTCACCCATGTACTCGTCTCGCAGCGCCACCCGGCGGGCGCCTGACGGTTCGACGCGCAGGTAGCCGGACCACTCCATCTCGGCAACCACTTCAGGTTCCAGGACGTCCAAGAGCACGGCGAGCGGGGCCGTTCGAATGAGGGCAAGCAGCTCCAGGGCTTCCTGGACCGCGGGGGTCTCCCGGGCCAGGCGCGAGCGGACCAGGTCGGTCAGGACTTCAGCGGAAGAAAGGTGGATTTCGCCCTTCATCGCCCAAACCTGTCCGGCCAGGTGCAGGTTGCCTGAGCGGAGCTGTTCGGTGACGATGGCCTGGAGCACCAAGGGATTTCCACCGCTGGACGCGTGCAAAGCGCTTGCAGCAGTAGCGGTCACCCGTTTTCCAAGGACGCCGCTCAGTAATTTAGCAACTTCCGCCCGTGAAAAAACCTGAAGTTCAACTTCGTCCAGGAGGCCGTCTTTCAACAGCCTGATCAGGTCTTCTGGCATGTCTGTGGCTTGGCGGACAGTGACGAGGACTTTCGCTGTCCCACTGATTAACAAGTGCACCAGAAGGGCCGTGCTCATGCTGTCCAAAGCGGGCAGTTCCGAAAGGACCAAGAGCACTTCGCGCCCCGCGGCGTCCGAACTTATCAAATGCGATATGCCGTGGATGATCGCGCCAGGGGAATCTGCGGCATCGACGGGAAGCCTCGCCACCAGATGGGCCAGCGCCCCAAAAGGAGTGCTGACGTCAGTGGAGCCGTGGAGGTGCAGGACGTGAGTCTTTGGAGTGAGCCGGGCCTCAACCGAACGGGCGAAAGTCGCTTTGCCGACGCCCGGCGCGCCAACCACCACCACTCCGTACAAAGACGGGTCACCGAGCGCGTCGATAACCGTGTTCTGAAGATCCTGCCGGACCAGGGACGACCATTTTCGACGCTCTGCAGCGCCCAGTGCTTGCCGCTCCGTTGCGGGTCGCTCTGTTTCAGACTCCGGTGTTGCTCGCAATTTAGATCACGCTACCTTCGCAGCTCTGGCGGACGTGACGTTCAGCGGGTCGTTTGCTTTTGTATTTCCTCTTCACCCCCAGCAGTGATTTGCAAAGTATCATAGCGATCGGCGTGAATCAATTAGCCAGCCGACTAACGATCAGGGTACTTGTTAACCACCGAAATGAGTGCACGTAGGCCCACGCTGCTAGGCCTTGACGGGGTGGAACTTCTGCTGGGCGGCAAGCAAACCTTGAGTCATCAATACCTCGACGGCATCCGCAGCTTCATCCAGGAGGAATGGCAGCTCCTTTTTCTCGGAAGCTCCAAAATCCCTGAGGACATAATCCGCGGTGTCCATTCTTCCGGGCGGCCTGCCCACCCCCACGCGAACCCGCAAGTAGTTCTTTGTAGCCAAGGCCTTGGAAATATCCCGCAGGCCGTTATGCCCGCCCTCTCCGCCGCCGATCTTCAGCTTGACCGTATTGAAGGGAATATCAATTTCGTCGTGGACGGCAATAACGTGATCAGGGGCGATGTCGAAGAACCTGGCCAGGCCGGATACGGGTCCCCCGGAAACGTTCATGTAGCTCATCGGTTTCGCCAGCACTACGCGCGGTCCGCCGATCCCCAGCCTGCCCTCGACCACTTGCGCCCGGGCCTTGTGGGCTTTGAAGCTTCCGCCCATCCGTGAGGCCAGTTCGTCCAGGACCATTTGGCCGACGTTGTGGCGGTTGTGGCTGTATTCAGCGCCGGGATTGCCAAGGCCTACGATCAGCCAGGTGTCTGTCATGGAGTCATCCTAGGGAATCAAGAGTGTGGAATGAAAAAGAAGTGGCCGGGACCCCTCAGGGACCCGGCCACCCGCTAAGGCTAATGCCGCAATTAGTCGGAAAGACTAATAAACCGAACGACTACTCAGCGGCAGGAGCTGCCTCTTCTTCGGCCTCCGAAGTGGCCTCCGAGATGTTGATGATGAGGGTCTCGGGATCGGTGAGCAATTCCGAACCGCTCGGGAGGACGATGTCCGAAGCGTGGACGTGCTCGCCGGCCTTGCGGCCTTCAATGCTGATTTCGACGAAGGTGGGCAGGTGCGTAGCCTCGGCTTCGAGGGAAACCGTGGTGGCTTCCTGGTTGGCGACAGCGCCAATGGCAGCTTCACCGATAACGTGGACGGCAACGTCAACGGTAACCTTTTCGCCCTTGCGGACGGTCAGGAGGTCGATGTGCTCGATGATCTGCTTGATCGGGTCGCGCTGGATGTCCTTCACGAGGGCAAGGTGCTCTTCGCCGTTGACGTCCAGGGCCAGCAGGGCGTTGGAAACTCGGACGGCCAGGGTGGTGGCGCGGCCCGGGAGGTTGATGTGGATGGGCTCAGCGCCGTGACCGTAGATGACGGCGGGGATCTGGCCGGCTGCACGGGCGCGGCGGGCGAAACCCTTGCCGAATTCAGTGCGCAGTTCTGCTGCGAGCTTCTGCTCAGACATGTGTACTCCTTGATTACTGTGGCGCCGGCGAGTTGCCGGCAAGTCGATCAGCAAGGGCGGAGGTCTGTGGTGACCTTCCACGCCCGGCGGAATGCCAGCCGCTGAGCAGCAGGTGCGGTCCGCCTTCGTTGAAGGAGATTCAGACCCAGTCGATAACGGAGACCCGCAATCCGGTTTTAACCCGGATGTGCTCTCCCTCGCCAAGGTATCCCCAAGAGTTTAGCAGCCGGGTCCCGCCAAAGGGAAAACGGCCCCGCCCCGCCCCAACTGGCTCGCATTAGTTGTCGTTTTGAGGGCTCATAACGACAACTAATGCGAGCCAGTTGGGTTGGACCAGCGATGAGTGGGCCCACGCCGGCGAGGGCCCCGGCCTGAGCTTGCGAAGGCTGGGAGCCGGTGGGGATCAGGCGTTGCCGTCGAAGAGGCTGGTGACGGAACCGTCGTCGAACACTTCGCGGATGGCGCGCGCAATCAACGGTGCGATCGACAGGACCGTGAGCTGCGGGAAGCGCTTGTCGGCCGGAATCGGCAAGGTGTTGGTGACGACCACCTCGCGGGCACCGGAATCGGCCAGGCGCTGTGCCGCCGGCTCGGAGAAGACGGCGTGGGTGCACGCGATGATGACGTCCTTGGCGCCGGCGTTCTTGAGGACCTGGACGGCGCCGGAGATCGTTCCACCGGTGTCGATCATGTCGTCGATCAGGACGCAGGTGCGGCCTTCGATCTGCCCGACGACGGTCTTCGAGACGGCCTGGTTCGGCACCGTGAGGTCGCGGCTCTTGTGGACGAACGCCAAAGGCGCACCGCCCAGGCGCTCGGCCCACTGTTCCGCAACGCGGACACGGCCGGTGTCCGGCGAGACAACGGTGATGTTGTCCGCTTCGACCCTGGTGCGGATGTAGTCGGCAAGCAGCGGAATGGCCATGAGGTGGTCCACCGGGCCGTCAAAGAACCCCTGGATCTGGGACGTGTGCAGGTCCACCGACATGATGCGGTCCGCGCCGGCGGTCTTGTAAAGGTCTGCCACCAAGCGGGCGGAGATCGGCTCGCGGCCGCGGCCCTTCTTGTCCTGCCGGGCGTACGGGTAGAACGGCGACACAACCGTGATCCGCTTCGCGGACGCGCGCTTCAGGGAATCGATCATGATCAACTGCTCCATGAGCCAGTTGTTCAGCGGGGCCGGGTGCGCCTGGATGACGAAGGCATCGGTGCCACGGACGCTCTCCGCTGAGCGCACATAGATCTCGCCGTTCGCGAAGTCGTAGGCGTCGATAGGCAGGAGTTCGGTCTCCAACTCCTTGGCGATTTCCTGCGCCAGCTCGGGGTGGGCCCGTCCGGCGGCGAGAACTAGTTTCTTCTCGCCGTGTGCGGTAATTTCGCTCATGCCTGTGTGCCCTCTTCTGTGGTTGCCGGAGTACTTGAGGAATCGGGGGTGGCAGTGGAGCCAAGCGCGGCTTGCGCAGCCTGCGCCCGTTGGGCCGAGTTGCTGCCCTGCCGGTTGGCGATGACCCAGCCTTCCGCGTTGCGCTGGGGAGCGACACTCAGGGTGAGGGCTCCGGCGGGAACGTCCTTGCGGATGATGGCACCGGCGCCGCTGTATGCGCCGTCGCCGATCGTTACGGGGGCCACGAAGACAGTGTTGGAACCGGTCCGTACACCGGAGCCGATCACCGTGCGGTGCTTCTTCTCGCCGTCGTAGTTGGCCGTGATGTTGCCGCAGCCGATGTTGGTGTCCTCGCCGATCTCGGCGTCGCCGGCGTAGCCGAGGTGGGACAGCTTGGAACCGCGGCCGATCGTCACGTTCTTGGTTTCGTAGAAGGCGCCGATCTTGCCGGTCTCCCCAAGGACAGTGCCGGGACGCAGGTAGGTGAACGGACCAACGCTGGCTCCCGCACCGATGGTCGATCCTGAGCCGTGGGTGCGGGTCACCTTCGCGCCTTCGCCCACCGAAACGTCGGTGAGGGTCGTGTCGGGGCCGACGACGGCGTCGCGCGCCACGGTGGTGGTGCCGTGGAGCTGCGTGTTGGGCAGGAGGCGGACGTCTTCGTCCAGTGTGACGGTGGAATCGATCCAGGTGGTGGCCGGGTCAACGACCGTGACGCCTGCACGCATCCACGCCTCGATGATGCGGCGGTTGTGCTCTGCGCCGAGCGCGGCGAGCTGGATACGGTCGTTGGCGCCCTCGACCTGCCAACGGTCGGCGGTGACGACGGCGGAAACCCGGCCTCCGGCGTCGCGCGCCAATTCGAGAACGTCAGTGAGGTATTTTTCTTGCTGGATGTTCTCGGTGGTCACTTTGCGCAACTGCTCGCGAAGCACTTTTGCGTCAAAAGCGTAGATGCCGGAGTTGACTTCGCGGATGGAACGTTCGGCGTCGCTCGCGTCTTTGTGTTCGCGGATGCCCAGCACGGTGCCGTCCTCGGCACGAAGGATGCGGCCATAGCCATTGGCGTCGTCGAGCACCGCGGTCAGGACCGTCACGGCGTTGCCTTCGGATTCATGCGTGGCGACCAGCTCGGACAGAAGGGAACCGGTCAGCAAAGGCACATCACCGTAGGTGACCACTACCGTGCCAGTGAGTTCTGCCTTCGCGTCCAAGGCGTCAAGGGCTACTTCCACCGCGCGCCCGGTTCCCGGAACATCGTCCTGGTCCACGATGACGGCGTCGGGATCGATCAGTTCAATGTGCGCGGCGACGAGGTCCCGCTCATGGCGGACCACGAGGGCCAGCTGCCGGGGATCGATGGAGCGCGCTGCGAGGATGGCGTGCGCCACCATGGAGCGTCCGCCGATTTCGTGGAGGATTTTGGGAGTCCGTGACTTCATCCGCGTACCGGCTCCGGCAGCTAGGACAATTACAGCGGCGGGGCCAGTAGTATCGGGGCTCACGAAGTCGCTCTCCTTGCTCGGTTACGTCCGGGCGAACCCGGCTGCGGCATCTGCTCTATCCTACTCTTGCCGATTCACAGCCTTCCGTGCAGCCAGTGGACAGCTTCGGGAGAGACGGTGCCTTCAGAGGCGGCGCCGGCAGACCACCGACAAGTTCCGCCCATAGGATTCGAACCTATACTCCACGGCTCCAAAGGCCGGGGTGCTGCCATTACACCAGAGCGGACCGTGCGCACTTAGCCCTTGCGGACGCAGGGTCCGCGGGGTTCCCGATTGACCGGGTCGCACACACAAGAATCTAGTTTGCCATGACCATCGCGGTGTTCGCGACTTGGCGCAACCCCGAGTCCTTTCCAGCGGTATTGGCGGGCACTCCAGAGGCCGCTTCACGCTTGCCATAAGGCATGATGGATGCGTGAGCAACAGCACAGGACTTCCCCGGCAGTCGACGGGTTCCAGGGTGATCAACCACCCACCCGCAGCCCAGGTTGTCCGTGCCCGGATGACAGGCGCCCAGCGCCGCTCCCAGCTCATCGAAATTGGCCGGGGCCTCTTTGCCGCCCGCGGCCTGGACGCCACGACCATCGACGAAATCGCAGCCGCCGCGGGCGTGTCCAAGCCGGTGATTTACGAGCACTTCGGCTCGAAGGAAGGCCTCTACACCCAGGTTGTGGAGTTCGAATTCCGGATCCTCCTCGACGCCATCAACGAGTCCCTCGCCGCCGAAGCCAAACCACGCGTCCTCGTTGAACAGGCGGCACTTGCCTTGCTCGGCTACATCGAGGAGCGGAGCGACGGCTTCCGGATCCTCATGCGCGACGCCCCGCCCTCCCAGCCCGAAGGCGCCTTCTCCACCCTCCTCTCCCACGTGGCCGATCGCGTAGAGGACCTCCTCGCCGACGAATTCGCCCGGCGCGGTTTCAGCGCAGCCGACGGCGCCATGTATGCCCAAATGCTCGTGGGCATGGTGGCGATGACCGGCCAATGGTGGCTGGACCACCGCGAGCCCGACAAACGCGCGGTAGCCGCCCACCTGGTCAACCTGGCATGGAACGGCCTGACGGGCCTGCAAAAGGAGCCGGAACTCCGGAGCGAGGGCTAGGGCGTCTGGTTGGCTTTTGCGGTTGCGGTTGCGTCCGTAGTCGCCTTCCCACGTGTCCGCGGTCGCCTCCGCGGTTGCGTTTCCGTGGTCGCCTCCGCGGCGCAACGGCCCTTCGCCGTCGCTTAGACACAGCGCATATGGGGTCTTCCGGTCGCTGAGCGACCTCCAAACCCCGATGCGCCGCGATGCGCTCCTACCCGAAGGCCCGCAGCACCGCTCTTGCCATCGTTCCGGTTGGCGCCTGGCCTTCAACGCCGAGGCGCTCCGTCGACACGCAAAATTCCTATCGACACTGGAATCCGCGCATCGGATTTCACTTTCTGCGTCGCTGGCAAATTTGGGGGTCGAGAATCGCCCCCGATTCACCAAACAGCCGCTTCGACCCGCGCCCGGACCTCCGACGCCGATGCGCCCCGTCGACGCGCAAAATTCCTATCGACACTGGAATCCGCGCAGCGGTTTTCACTTTCTGCGTCGCTGGCAAATTTGGGTGTCGAGAATCGCCCCCGATTCACCAAACAACCGCTTCGATTGGCGCCCGGACCTCCGACGCCGATGTGCCCCGACGACGCGCAAAATTCCTATCGGCACTGGAATCCGCGCATTGATTTTCTCGATCTGTGTCGCTGGCAAATTTGTGTGTCAAGAATTGCCGAAGTCTCCCTTGTGCCTCGAGTTCCACGGCCCCCTACCCATCCCACCGCTGGCGGACGACGCCGGCAGTCCGCCCCCGCGAGGTGACTTACCCCCGCCGGAGGCGGTTCTTCCGAAAGGAGCGCATCGCGGCCCTTCGTGGGCCGGAGGTCGCTCAGCGACCGCAGGCCCACATATGGGCCGTGTCTAAGCGACGCGGAAGCGCCGGCTCAGGCACCAAAGGCAACCGCAAAGGATGCCGGCGCCCGTCCCAGCCCGCCTACTCCCCCAGGATCTCCGCCGCCTCGAGCCATTCGAGCTCTAGGCCTTCTTTTTCGTCGAGGAGTTCCTGGAGCTTGGTGTTCAGTTCGCCGAGGGCGTCGAAGTCGCCGGATTGGGACTTGGCCGCCATTTGGACGTGGAGCTTCTCTTCTTGTTGCGCGATTTTGCCCAGTTGACGGTCGATCCTGTTCAGGTCTTTGCGGGCTTCGCGCTTCTCCGCTTCGCTGGGCCCGGAGGCTGCGGCACTCGAGCCGCTTCCCGCCGTCGGCCTCGCGCTGCCGCTCGACGCGCCGCCGGTCACCGCGCCGCTCGCCAGCGCGGCTTCGCGCAATTCCAGGTACTGGTCCACGCCGCCCGGAAGTCCGCGGAGCTTGCCGTCACCCAGGAGTGCCATTTGGGAATCCGTGACGCGTTCCAGCAAGTAGCGGTCGTGGCTGACAACAACCAGCGTGCCGGGCCAGCCGTCCAGGACGTCTTCGACGGCGGCAAGCGTGTCGGTATCGAGGTCGTTGGTGGGTTCGTCGAGCATCAGGACGTTCGGTTCGCCCACAAGCAGACGCAGAAGTTGCAGGCGGCGCCGTTCGCCGCCGGAAAGGTCGGTGACGGGAGTCCACTGCTTTTCCTTCGTGAACCCGAGCTGCTCCACGAGCTGGCCGGCCGTGAATTCCTTGCCGCCCACGCTGAAGGAGCGCTTCTCGCGTTCGATGACCTCGATCACGCGAAGGTCGGACACGTCATCGAGTTCCTTGACGTCCTGGCTGAGCACCGCCGTGACAACAGTCTTGCCGCGCTTGACCTTGCCTGAACTCGGCGTGATCTCGCCGTTAAGGAGCCTCAGGAGGGTGGACTTTCCGGCACCGTTGACGCCCACCAGCCCCAGCCGCTGTCCCGGAGCCAAGCGCAAGGTGACGTCGTCGAAGAGCTTCCGGCCGGCGTCGTCCCCCTTGAAGTCCAGGGAGACGCCTTCAAGGTCCAGCACGTCCTTGCCGAGGCGGGCGGTTGCCATCTTGCTGAGGGCCACCGAGTCGCGCGGATCAGGAACATCTGCGATCAGCTCGTTGGCGGCTTCGATGCGGAACTTGGGCTTGGACGTGCGCGCAGGGGCGCCCCGGCGCAGCCACGCCAGCTCCTTCTTGACCAGCTGTTGGCGCTTGCTTTCGACGACGGACGCCGTGCGGTCACGCTCGGCGCGGGCCAACACGTAGGCAGCGTAACCGCCGTCGAACGGGTCCACTATGGCGTCGTGCACTTCCCACGTCCGGTTGCAGACTTCGTCCAGGAACCAACGGTCGTGAGTCACCACAAGGAACGCGCCTTGGTTGGCGCGCCAGCGGGTCTTCAAGTGCCGGGAAAGCCAGGCGACGCCTTCCACATCGAGGTGGTTGGTTGGTTCGTCGAGCATGATGACGTCGTGGTCTTCGATGAGCAGCTTGGCCAGGGCGACTCTGCGCTTTTGTCCGCCGGAGAGGGCATGCACGTTGGCGTGCCAATCGACGTCGGCCACGAGGCCACCCATGATCTCGCGGATTTTGGGGTTCGCGGCCCATTCGTGGTCGGCTTGGTCGCCGACGATCGCGGCGCCGACCGTGAGGTCGCCGTCGAGCACGTCGGACTGGTCGAGGTAGCCGACGTTGACGTCGCCGCGTTTGGTGACGCGGCCGGAGTCCGGCGTCGAGCGCAATGCCAGCAAGCGCATCAGCGTGGATTTGCCGTCGCCGTTGCGCCCGACCATGCCGATCCTGTCGCCGTCCTCCAAACCAAGGGTTACGCCGTCGAGGATGGTGCGGGTTGCGAATGAAACGGTGAGGTTTTCACCGCCAAGCAGGTGGGCCACTGGGTACTACTTTCTGGTGTGAACAGTCAGGGCGACGTGTCAAAGAAGGGTATCGGAGATGATTCGGGCACCCGGAACCGGGCCGTGCACAGCAAGGGCGTTGTGTCCCAGGTGCCGAAGATCCTCGGCGAGCCCCTCGGCCGCCCGGGGGTTGTGGGCAAGCAAAGCCACGGTGGGGCCGGAACCGGAAACAATCCCGGCCAGGGCACCGCTGGACTCCCCTATCCCTATGGTGTCCCGCAATTGCGGGGCCAGCTCGATCGAGGCGCGCTGGAGGTCGTTGATGAGGACTTTGCTCAAGGCATCGGGATTCCCGTCGCGCAGCGCCTGGAGGATCTTGGCGTCCACCTCGAGCGGTTCGGGGATGTCGAGTCCCTCGGTGGTCCGAAGCCTGTCCAAGGTGTGGAAAACCTCGGGTGTGGAAAGTCCGTAGTCTGCGCAGACGAGGACCCAGTCCATCTGCGCTTTTGCGAGGGCAGGTGAGAGTTCGTCGCCCACGCCAAGCCCGACGGCGGTACCTCCGAGAAGCGAGAACGGCACGTCCGCGCCCAGCTCGGCTGCAAGGTGGGCCAGTTCTTCGCGTGACAAACCACTGTTCCAGAGGGCATCGCAGGCCAGGAGTGTCGCCGCGGCGTCGGCCGAGCCGCCGCCCATGCCCCCGGCGACGGGGACGCGCTTGGTGATTTCCAAATGCACGCCCGTGGCTTTCTCCGAGACATCCCTCATGATGGCGGCAGCCTTGTAGGCCAGGTTCCGCTCGTCCAGCGGGATGTCCACACCGTCGAGGTCCAAGGTGCTTGAGGGAGCGATGCTGACCGTGATCCCGGTCCCCTCCGTGCTCGTTGCGGCTACTTCCTCGTACAGGGACACCGCGAGATACACGCTGGCCACAGAGTGGTAGCCGTCGGGCCGCAAGGGGCCGACGTTGAGGGAAACGTTCACTTTGCCGGGTGCCCGGACGCGTACGGTCCGTGCGACGAAGCGCCCGCGGTTCGCACCGCCGATTGCCGGATTCATGCGTCCAGGGGGTGGCGTGCCTCGGCGATCCGGACAAACGCGTTGATATCGAGCACCTCTCCGCGGGCAGTCGGATCAACGCCTGCAGCGACAATGAAACGTTCGGCCTCCGCCGCGCTCCCCGCCCATGTCGCGAGGGCCGCGCGGAGCGTCTTGCGCCGCTGGGCAAAAGCGGCGTCGATGACTGCGAAGACCTGTTCGCGCGTGGCGTGCGTTGCCGGCGGCGCGCCGCGGGTGAAGGACACCAGGCCGGAGTGGATCTTGGGGGCCGGCCAGAACACATTCATGCCGATCACGCCGGCCTTGCGCATGTGGCCGTACCAGGCGGCCTTGACCGAGGGGACTCCGTAGATCTTGGAGCCCGGCCCCGCGGCCAGCCGGTCCGCCACCTCGTCCTGGACCATGACCAGCCCGTGTTGCAGGCTCGGGAAATGTTGGAGCAGGTGCAGGACCACGGGGACGGCGACGTTGTACGGCAGGTTGGCCACGAGAGCCGTGGGCTGAACCGGAAGTTCGGTGACCTTCATGGCGTCGGAGAGGACCAGGTGGAATTCGTCCACGGCTTCCGGGCGCCACGTGCGCACCGTTTCCGGCAACTTGCCGGCCAGTACGGGATCGATCTCGACGGCGACAACTGTCTTGGCGGCGTCGAGCAGGCCGAGCGTCAGCGAACCCAGCCCGGGGCCGACCTCCAGCACGGTTTCCTCGGGATCAATACCGGCGGCGGAGACGATCCTCCTGATCGTGTTGCCGTCGATGACGAAGTTCTGGCCCAGGGTCTTTGTGGGGCGGACACCGATTTCCTCGGCGAGCCGTCGGATGTCCGCAGCTCCCAGAAGGGGCGCGACGGCGGCGGGTTCGGAATTCGGTTCAGTCACCTAGGTATCGTATCGTCTGAGCGACCGGCGGGAGCGCCGCCTCTTGGCTTCAGCACGCGAAAAGGCCGGGCCCGAAAAATTCCGGACCCGGCCACGTTCATTTTTGCCTAGCTGGATGCTGCCCATCCGCAGCCCCACGGAGACAGGCCGCGCTGCGCGTAGACGCGGTTGGCGATGTCGATCTGCTGGGCCTTGCTGGCGGCGGCGGCGTTGGGAGCGTAAGCGCCACCGCCGGAACCGATCCAGGTCTGGATGTCGAACTGCAGGCCACCGTAGTAACCGTTGCCGGTGTTGATGGCCCAGTTCCCGCCGGACTCGCACTGTGCGATCTTGTCCCACATTGCCTCGTTCGGCGCACCCGTAGGTCCGGAGGCAACAGCTGCGGCAGGTGCGGGCTTGGGGCGTTCCTTGGTTCCGACCGTTACCTTCGCGGAGACCGGCTTGACGGTGACGTCAGAGGAGACCAACGTCCGGGAAGCCTCACGGCCATCCACAAGGACGAGCTTGAACGTCTTGCTGAGCAGCCCGAGGACCCCTTCCTGGGTGACCGTCTTCTGGTCGCTGAACTGGGTGGCGTCTTCCGTCGTGACCGTGTCGAACGGGACGTTCTCGGTCTCGGTGGCGGTCTTGCTGGTGTCCACCCGCGAAACCTTGATCACCATGTTCTGGACAACGGGAGCCGAATTGGGCTGCGAAACCCGGTCGTTGGCGCCAAGCGAGACGCCGGCATCGCTGAGGACGGTGCCCACGTCGGCCGCCGTCGTGGTCTTTGCCGAACTCTGACCGTCGACAATCAGGCTGATCGTCTTGGGGGTCAGGATCGAAACGTAGGATCCGGAGACGGCCAGCTGCGTGTCTTTCGGCTGCGAGACGGCCGATGCGCTCGCGACGCCGAGCTCGGAAACGAGGCCTTCGACGTTGGGGGCGGTGGTGTTGACGGTCCGCTGGGCGCCATCAAGGCTGACGGTGACGGCCTTGGCCAGGTTGACGTTGATGATGGAACCGTTCTGCACCGAGGCGTCCAAGGCCGGGGATACCCGGTCTTCAGCCTTCAGATCGACCTTGGCTGCCTTGACCACTTGGTCAACGGTGTTGCCGAAGGTCTGGACGGAACTCACTTTGCCGTCGACGTTGAGGGTGACTGATTTGTTGTTGCCTGTAAAAGCAACCACTCCCAGCACCAGTGCCGAAAGCACCAGCAGCTGCGCACCGACTTTGACGAAACTGAACTTGCCGCCCGTGGTGAAGAACTTAACCATGTTTGCCCGTAACTTTTGGACCATCCGGGCACGGGGAAAAGCGCACAGGGGCCTCCTGCCGCGGTCCCGGATGCCTGCCGAAGCATGCTGGAGGACTGCAGCGGAGTTGTGCGCCGCCACACTCAATTCAACTGAAAACACCAATTGCGAACGGAGTTAGTTGTCCGAAGGCCTTCCCCGACCCCGGCTACTGGTTACCCACTGTAACCGAAGCGTTATAAAGTGACCAAGATTTTTACATACTGGGTATGTAAACCGGATTCGGCTCAGTCCCAGGAACCGTACGTTGCGACGGTGTTTTGGGCCAGTTGCGAGCACAGCGTGGAAAGCTCGGTTCCGGTCACTTCGGCCATGGAACGAACGGTGTACGGCACCATGTAGCTCGCGTTCGGACGGCCCCGGTAGGGGTGCGGCGTGAGGAACGGGGAATCCGTTTCGACGAGCACCAGTTCCGGATCCGCGATGGCCAGCGCGTCCCTCAGATTGGCGGCGTTCTTGAACGTCATGGTGCCCGCAAAGGACATGTACCAGCCGTTCAGGTTACAGATCCGGGCCAGTTCTTCATCGCCCGAGAAGCAATGGAACACCACCCGCTCCGGGGCCCCCTCCTCCCGGAGAACCTGGACGACGTCGTCATGCGCGTCACGGTCGTGGATCTGGAGGGTGAGGTCCAGCCGCTTCGCAATATCGATGTGGCGGCGGAACGAATGGCGCTGGTGCACCAGGCCGTCGCCATGGGTGCGGTAGAAATCAAGGCCGGTCTCACCGATCGCACGAACCCGAGGATGCGCCGCAAGCTCCTCGATTTCCGCGAGCGCCGATTCCAGCTCTCCGCGTCCCGCGTACACGGGGGCATCGTTGGGGTGGATCGCGACAGCTCCGAGGAGCCGCCGGTCCGCGTCCAGCGCCTGGACCGTGAACCGCGATGACTCAAGGTCGCAACCTACCTGCACGGCGCCCTGGACCCCCACGGCTTCGGCGGCGTCCAAAGCATCCGTGACGGCTACTTCGAGCAGGCCGTGCCGGAAATCTAGGTGCGTGTGGTTGTCCATCACGGGGACCGGCAGCGGTTCGGGAGCCGGCGGGTATTCCTTGCGGGAATCGCCGGTTTCAGTTGCGCGGTAGGAAGCCGGTGGGAGGGAATTGCACATGGATCCACCCTATCTTTCCCTGCTGATGCCTTCCGGACCGCGAACTAATCCCCCGTGTATCCATTCCTCAAGAACATGCCTCTGTCTGCGGCGGCCCTAGGCTGGGTAGTCTGGTACAAAAGGCGGTATATCCCGGCCAGGGCACCGCGGCCCGGCTGGGGTTTCTGTCATGGCTGAGGGGATTGTCCATGGACTCAAAGCGACACGGCACCGTTGACGAAGAGTTGCTACGGGACGAGGCCGTGGTTGCCTTGCCGCCTGAGCGCGAGTCCCTTAACGGGCACAAGCCGAGCGTCATGGATCCTGGGCAATTCCATGCTGCCAGCGAGAAGATCCTGGCGGCCATCAACAAAGTGATCGACGGCAAGGCCGAGGCCGCCACGCTTGCCCTCACCGTGCTCCTCGCCCAAGGCCACCTGTTGGTGGAGGACGTGCCGGGCGTTGGCAAGACGCTGCTCGCCAAGACCCTCGCCCGGACCATCGATTGCAAGGTCAGCCGTATCCAGTTCACCCCGGACCTGCTTCCTTCGGATGTCACGGGCGTCTCCATCTACAACCAGTCCTCGCGGCAGTTCGAGTTCAGGATGGGTGCGGTGTTCGCCAACATCGTGATCGGCGACGAAATCAATCGCGCCTCCGCGAAGACGCAGTCCGCCCTCCTCGAATGCATGGAGGAACACCAGGTGACAGTGGACGGCCATTCGTACCAACTGGGCGAACCGTTCATGGTTGTCGCGACGCAGAATCCCATCGAGATGGAAGGAACGTATCCGTTGCCGGAGGCGCAGCGGGACCGTTTCATGGCCCGCATCTCAATGGGCTACCCCGACAAGCTCTCGGAGATCGAGATGCTCGAGACGCATCAGGCTGTCTCACCCCTTGCCAAAGTCACCCCTGTGGTCACTTCCGCGGACGTCGCGGCAATGATCGCCACGGTACAGCAGGTTTATGTTTCCCAATCCGTCAAGGAATATACGGTTGCCTTGGGCCGGGCCACACGGGACAGCGCCCGCCTGCGCCTCGGAGCCAGCCCGCGTTCCCTGCTGCAATTACTGCGGGCGGCCAAAGCGACGGCCGCCCTTGACGGCAGGGATTTCGTCCTTCCCGACGACGTCATTTCCGTCGCCGAGTCCGTCCTGGCACACCGCATCATCCTTGACCGCAAGGCCGCGAGTTCCGGTGACACTCCGCAGAGCATCATCCGGGCCATCCTGGCCTCCCTCCCCGTCAGCCAGGACGCTGGCGTGGAACGCCGCGGCGCCTAGGGAAACGAAGAAGGGGGGCAGGCATGGCGCTGGTCGATCTACTTCCGAAGCATCTGTTCACGACCCGTGGGTGGGGCTTGCTTGCCAGCGGCGTGGGTTCCTTGCTGCTTGCCCAGATCATGGGCAGGCGGGATCTGCTGGCCCTGGGGATCCTGCTGTTGGTGCTGCCGCTGGTATCGCTTGCCGGGGTCCGTATCCTCAAACCGCGCTTCCAGGTGTTCCGCGAATTCCATCCCTCCTCCGTGGAAACCTCTTCCACGGCCACGGTGCGCTTGGCAGTGGCACGGACCGGTGCAGCCGCCGGGCCGGTGATCATGGAGGAGCAGTTGCCGCCGCGCTTCGGCGAACCTCCGGCCTTTCGCTTTCCTGCCCGCGCCGCTTCCGGCGGCACCAGCCGCTATGAATACCATTTGCGCTCCGGTAAGCGCGGCCAGTTCAAGATCGGTCCGGTGACGGCCGAGTTCTGCGATCCCTTCGGCTTGTCGCTGCACCGCCACGAGATCGACGACGGCGACATCCTCACCGTGACGCCTGCCGCCGTCGAACTCCCCGCCACCGGCCTGGCCGGGGCGCGCGGAAACGACGGCGTGACGGCCACCCGGATCCGCGCCAACCCCAGTGACGACGACGTGATGACCCGCGAATACCGGCACGGGGACCCCATGCGACGCGTCCACTGGGCCGCGACAGCGCGGCACGGAGAGCTCATGGTGCGGCAAGAGGAATCCGTCACCACGCCAGAGGCGACCATCATCCTGGACCAGCGCTATTCCGCTTTCGTGTCCGGCCCGGCCGCGGTCTTCGGCCCTGCGCACGACGACGCTTTTGAACTGGTGAGCAGCGAGAACTTCGAATGGGTCGTGACGGCGGCGATGTCGATCAGCACCCACCTCGCCGATCGCAACTATTCGCTGCGGTTCCTGGATGCCGCGGGACACCCCGCATTCCGTTCATCCCGCTCCGCCCCGTATCCCGAAACCGAGGAATTCAGTGGTTTGGGAGGCCTGCAGTCCATTGCCGAAAGCCTCGCCGCCATCCAGCTCAGCGGTCCACGGCACGTCCACGGCGAGCGCGGCCGTAAAGAAACCGCCGCCGTCGAGGGTGCAGAGGCCCCCTTCGACGACCACCTGATGGACAAGCTGGCCGCGCACCGCCTCCGTGGCCCCGTTCTCGCGCTGCTGGGCAACATGCCGCTCTCCGAGGCCCGGGCGTTGGCGCCGGCCGCCGGCTACGGGGCCAACGCATTTGCCCTCGTGGTTACCGACCACCCGCGCCATGTCCAACCTGTCATCGAAGCCCTCAAGCTGGGCGGATGGCGTGCCGTCGCCGTGAGCTCGAGGACGGACCTTCCCGCCGCCTGGGCCGGCTTCGATCAGGGAGAGATCCTCGCAGCTGCTGCCGCAGCGATGGACGTCCGCCGTGGCGCGGCGGTGCCACGATGACCACAACCTCCAGGAACGGCCCTCCGGGACGGCCCCCGAGCCCGGAGCCGCCGGGGACAAGTGACCCATCCTCCAACAGTCCGGGAAGGTCCAGCGGTCCGGGAAGGGCGCTCCTTTCCCCGCGGAAGCCGGGACCTGGAGCCTACCCTTGGGCAATGTCGGCGGCCATCGCTTTCGCCGTACTCGGAGCCTCGCTCTCCCTCAACGGGGTTTTCAGGGGCTGGGCGTGGTTGGTTCCCGCTATCACCACGGTGTTCGTCGTCGGATTGACCCTCGCCGTCCTTCGTGCCTTGAGGGTCCACCCGGTACTCACCACTTTGGGCGGGTTTCTCGCCTTGGTGTTCATCCTCGACTTCACGTTCTTCCGGCCGGAAAGCATCGCGGGTTTCATTCCTTCCGGCGCGACCCTTGACACGCTGGGCCAATTCCTGAAACGGGCCGGCGAAACGGTGGTATCTGAGACGGCGCCCGTCTCCCCGAACGCCGGAATAGTTTTCGTTGCGTGCGCGGGGCTGGGCTTGGTAGCTATCCTCATCGATGCCTTGGCCGTCCCGCTCGGCATGCCCGCGACAAGTGGACTGGGCCTGCTGGTAGTCCTCGTGTTCCCGGCGACCATCAAGCCGCAAGGCGGCGGCCTGCCCGGATTCCTGGCTGCCGCCGCCGGATTCATCCTGATCCTGGGTTGCAGCCAGTGGTTCGCACCGGACTCGAGGCTGCAGACCGACAACGCCCACGGTACGGGGCAGCTCAAACGGTCCATGGTGATCGGTGGCGTGGCCCTGGTGCTGGGGCTGCTGTTGCCGTTGGCGGTTCCGGGCTTTGAGCGCGGGACGTTTCCGGTCGGTTCGAGGCTGAATCCCTGGGGCGTCTCCAACGGCCTGAATCCCATGATCACGCTCGGCAACAGCCTGCGGAATCCCACCGGTGACGGCAGCATCACCTACGCCACGAGTTCCACGGCCCCGGTGTACTTGCGTTCCGTCACCATTGACAAGTTCGACGGCGATACCTGGGCGCCGGACGACCGCGAAGCCTCCCGGCGCATCGGGCCTGGCCGGATGGCGCCCGACTACCCGCTCCCCGCCGAGCTGGTCCGCCAATTGACCGTGGTCGATACCGGACAGTTCACCAGCCCGTATCTCCCGGTCCCCTATGCCCCGACCGCCGTCAACGGCCTGAGCGGACGCTGGTCCTGGGATCCCGAGACACTGAGCATCCGCGGCGAGGACAGCACCACCCGGAACCAGCAGTACACGGTATATTCGGCGCTGCCTTCCGTGACGTCCGCGACGTTGAGCCAGGACAATGCCAAGCCCACCTCCATCTCGCAGGATTTCATCCAGTTGCCAAGCAATGTTCCTGACATTGTGAAGAACACCGCCAAGACAGTGACGGCAGGCGCCAACGGCAACTATGCCAAGGCGATGGCGATCCAGAACTATCTCCGCTCGTCCCAGTTCAGCTACTCCCTGCAGGCTCCCGTCCAGGGCGGTTATGACGGCAACGGCCTGTCCGTGCTGGCGGATTTCCTGCAGCAGAAGAGCGGCTATTGCGTGCACTTCGCTTCCGCGATGGCCGTCATGGCACGGCTGGAGGGAATCCCGAGCCGCATCGCCGTCGGCTACGCGCCGGGCCACGCCACGGGGGCCACTGTTGCCGTGGCGGGACAGGAACCCCTTCCCGAATACCAGGTGGATGCCCGCGACGCCCATGCCTGGCCCGAGCTCTATTTCGAGGGAGTCGGTTGGGTCGCCTTCGAACCAACCCCTTCCCGCGGCGTGGTCCCGCCCTACGCGAGCGACCCTGTTGCAGCGGGCGGCCCGAGCACCAACCTGCATGACGAAAACTTGGCCCCGGGTGCCTCGACTCCCGCGCCGAGCACCGCCGCTGTACCGCCCGTTGCGGGTCCGGGGATCGGATCGGGCACGGGCACCGGTTCCGCGGCCATTTTGTACGTCACCGCAGCGGCGCTCCTTTTGGCGGTGTTGGTGGCCTCCCCGCGGCTGGTCCGCTCCGGCATCCGGGCGCGGCGCCTGAGGCCGGGTGGTCCGGTCCTGGCGTGGGCTGAGCTCCAGGACCTCGCCACGGATTACGGTGTTCCGCCGGTGCCGAGCGAAACGCCGCGGCATTTCGCGGCCCGATTGAGCAACTCGGCTGTGCTCGGCGCGCCCGTGGCGGCAGCGTCGCCGTCGGGAGCCGACGACGACGCCGGGCAGCACGCAGTCGCCTCGCTCACGGGCGACTTCGAACGGCAGCGCTACGGTCCCCCGGCGGGCGTCCCTGCGGACACTGCGGCAGAGCAAGCGAACCCGGCCCCGATCCGGATCGCGGCTGTCCGTGCGGCGTTCCGGCGCAATGCCACATGGTTCGAGGCCTTCCGTGCGGATTGGTTCCCGCCATCCTTGATGTCCCGGTGGTTCCAGCTCCTATCGACGCCCTTCCGTTGGCTGGGTGGCATGTCCACCGCCGCGGCTCGCCGTGCGGCAGGATCCTGGCAAAGGCTGTTCAGTTCCATCCGCTGGCGGCCCTGACCCAACTCACTAGCAGTTGTTGTCGTTATGGGCGCCTAAAACGACAGTGAGGGGCCACGCCGCCAGGGTTCCCTGGCCGAGCTTGCGAGGCGAGGGTGGCGGTGGGGATCAGTTGGGCTTGGAACGGCAAAGGCAGGGCACCGGAACCCAAAGGTTTCGGTGCCCTGCCTTTCACTCAACGGCAGTTCCCCGTTGCGAGAGGTCCGCCGAAGTCCTACTAGTCGGCGTAGGGATCCGCGATGCCGACGTACTGCGTGGTGAGGTATTCCTCGATGCCTTCGAAACCGCCTTCACGGCCCAGGCCTGACTGCTTCACGCCACCGAACGGTGCCGCGGCGTTGGAGATGACGCCTGCGTTGAGGCCGAGCATGCCGGTCTCGATCTTTTCGCTGACGCGCAGTCCACGGTTCAGGTCCCTGGTGTAGACGTAGGCCACCAGGCCGTATTCGGTGTTGTTGGCCAGTTTGATGGCCTCATCCTCGCTCTTGAAGGTGATGATCGGCGCAACGGGCCCGAAGATTTCTTCCTTCAGGATGCGCGCGTCCGCGGACACGTTCTTGAGCACGGTGGGCTGGTAGAAGTAGCCCGGGCCGTCCACCGGGGCACCGCCGGTGACGGCGACCGCTCCGTTGGCAACGGCGTCGGACACGAGTGCATGCACCCCGTTTCGGGCCTTGCCGTCGATCAACGGGCCGACCGTGGAGTCCGGTTCGGTACCGCGCGCGGTGTTCAGTGCCGAGATCTTGGCAGCGAACTTGTCGGCGAAGGCGTCAGCGATGGAGTCATGCACAATGAAGCGGTTGGCTGCAGTGCAAGCCTCGCCCATGTTGCGCATCTTGGCCGCGACGGCGCCTTCGACGGCCTTGTCCAGGTCGGCGTCCTCGAAGACCACGAACGGGGCGTTGCCGCCGAGTTCCATGGAGCTGCGCAGGACCTTGTCCGCGGCTTCGCGCATGAGGGCCTGTCCGACGGCGGTGGAACCCGTGAAGGAGATCTTGCGCAGGCGGTCGTCCTTGATCAGGGGCCCGGTGACGGCGCCGGCCGTGGAGGTCTGGATGACGTTGAGCACGCCTGCGGGGAGGCCGGCTTCCTGCATGACCTGTGCGAAGAGCAGGCTGGTCAGCGGGGTCAGGTTGGCGGGCTTGAGGACCATGGTGCAGCCGGCGGCCACCGCGGGGGCAATCTTGCGGGTGGCCATGGCCAGCGGGAAGTTCCACGGGGTGATCAGGAGACAGGGACCAACCGGCTTCTTCTGGACGAGGATGCGGTTCTTGCCGTCCGGAGCCGCGGAGTAGCGGCCGCTGACGCGGACGGCTTCCTCGGAGAACCAGCGCAGGAACTCGGCTCCATAGGCTACTTCACCGCGGGCTTCGGCCAAGGGTTTGCCCATTTCCAAGGTCATGAGCAGCGCGAAGTCTTCGGCACGTGCCGTGACCAGCTCGAATGCCCGGCGCAGGATTTCGCCACGCTCGCGCGGAGCGGTACGGGCCCAGGAGGCCTGGGCGGCTGCGGCAGCGTCCATCGCCGCGGCGCCGTCTTCCACTCCGGCGTCGGAGATGCTCACAAGCACCTTGCCGGTGGAGGGATCCTCGACGTCGAACGTCTTGCCGGACGCGGCAGGCAGCCACTGGCCGTTGATGAGCAGCCCCGTGGGAACGGAGGCGAGAAGTTCGCTTTCGCGATCGGCGGTAACAGTCACAGTGACTCCTTCGTCAGTCAGCGCACATTGTAGGGATGCACCAACACTTGATTTTTGTGGAATTACTGTCACGGTACTGCCCGCCGCGAAGCAGTGTCTACGCCTTCGCGCACTGCCGCGGGCGCAAGAGTTTGTGCAGTTGCACAGCCCCGGAGTGGGGGCTGAAGCAACCGCGCCGCAAGCACGGCCTAACGCGCCGCGAGCACGGCAGAGTACAGCTCGCGCTTGCTGATGCGGGCGTCCTCGGCCACTGCGGCCACCGCCTCCTTGAGCCTGATTCCCTGGGCGATGAGTTCATTGACGGCGGCAACATGGTCCTCAGGCTTGCCTGGCGCCTGTTCGGGGGCGCCGGCGACGACGACGGCGATCTCGCCGCGGACCTCGTTGTTTTCGGCCCACTCGAGCAATTCCCGGATGGTTCCCCGAATGACTTCCTCGTAGGTCTTCGTCAATTCGCGGCAGACCGCGATGCGACGGTCCGAGCCGAAACGCTCGTGCAAGGCACGGAGCATTGGCTCAAGCCTGTGCGGGGCCTCGAAGAACACCATCGTCCGGCGTTCGTCGGCGAGGTCCGCAAGCCGGGAGCTGCGTTCTCCGGCTTTGCGGGGCAGGAATCCTTCAAAGCAGAACCGGTCGGTGGGCAGCCCCGATAGCGCCAAGGCCGTCAACACGGCGGACGGGCCGGGGAAGGCGGTGACGAAAAGCCCTGCGGCCACGGCTCCCTCCACGAGGCGGAAGCCGGGGTCGGACACTGCGGGCATTCCGGCGTCGCTCACCATGATGATGGTCTTGCCGGCCCGGACGTGGTCCAGCAGTTCCTCGGTCTTGGCGGCCTCGTTGTGCTCGTGGTAGCTGATGACCCGGCCGGACACGGTGATGCCGAGCGACTGGACGAGCCGATGCAGGCGCCGGGTGTCCTCCGCTGCGACGATGTCGGCCGTCTGCAGCAACTCGATGAGCCGGCTGGAGGCATCGCCAACGTTGCCGATGGGAGTGGCAGCCAGCACTATCCGGCCTACGCCGTCGGGCAGGTCAGGAAGCGCGTGCGCCTCAAGGGACTCCGCCGAATCAGGAACGGTGGTTTCATCCGGAGAGCTCAGCTGTTCAGTCACCCAACAAGCCTAATGCCCTGGCTCCGCCTCCGGCCTTCAGGGAGCTACCGGAGGCAAAAGGTAGCATGGGCTGAGTGACCGATACCTCCCTGCGCCCCGCCCCGCAAACCTGGTTGATACGGCCCCGGGAGGCTTTCACGGCCGAGGCCCTGCGGACGCGGCTCATTGGAACCATCCAGAGCTGGCGGGATTATCCGCCGTCGTTGAGGCTGTGGTTCTGGCTGATCCCCGCCATCACGGCCGTGATCGGCGGGATTCTGCGTTTTGTCCGCCTCGGTGACCCGCATAGCCTCGTCTTCGACGAGACCTACTACGTCAAGGATGCCTACTCGTTCCTGGTCAGCGGTTACGAGCGGAGCTGGCCGGACAAGGCCAACGATGCCTTCAATGCGGGCAACCCCAACGTCCTGCTCAACTCCCCCGAGTACGTGGTGCATCCCCCGGTAGGGAAATGGATGATCGCCTTCGGGATGTGGCTCTTTGGTTCGGACAATTCCTTCGGCTGGAGGTTTTCCGCGGCTCTGACCGGCACGCTCTCCATCTTCCTGGTCGCCTTGATCGCGCTGAAGCTGTTCCGTTCCCACATCCTGGGCGCGGTGGCGGGACTGTTGCTCGCCGTGGACGGCCACCACCTGGTCATGTCGCGGACCTCGCTCCTGGACATCTTCCTGATGTTTTGGCTGCTCGCCGCCTTTGGCGCCCTGCTGATGGACCGCGACGACGGACGACGCCGCTTGGCGGCACGGCTTGCCGCGCTGGCGGGCGGAGCCAAGGACGGCCGTCCGACGGCGGTGCACCTCGCCTCGGGCCCGTGGCTCGGATTCCGGTGGTGGCGGCTGGCGGCGGGTGTCTGCCTCGGCTTGGCGGTCGGCACCAAGTGGTCGGCGCTGTTCTTCGTTGTTGCTTTCGGCTTGATGACGGTGTTTTGGGACATGAGCGCGCGGCGCATTGCGGGCATCCGGAGCTGGCCCAGCGCAGGCATCATCAAGGACGGCATTCCGGCGTTCTTCACCATGATTCCCGCGGCGACTGCCGTGTATTTGTCGACCTGGACCGGTTGGTTCCTTTCCAACGACGCCTACTACCGGCACTGGGCCGACACGAATCCTTCCGCCACGTGGGGCTGGATTCCCGGGCCGTTGCGCTCCCTGGCGTACTACCACGTGCAGGCTTACAACTTCCATCAGGGCCTCAGCTCGCCGCACCCGTATTCGGCGAGTCCGTGGACCTGGCTTGTCATGGGGCGGCCCACATCGTTCTACTATGAGTCCCCCAAGCCGGGCACTCCCGGCTGCGATCTGCCCAACTGCACTTCGGCGATCCTGTCGGTCGGCAACCCGGTGGTCTGGTGGGGTGCCACGATTGCGCTCTTTGTGGTGCTGTTCTGGTGGGCGGGACGGCGCGACTGGCGGGCAGGGGCCATCCTGGCCGGGGTCGCCGCCGGGTATTTGCCGTGGTTCATGTACCCGGAGCGCACCATGTTCTACTTCTATGCGCTTTCCTTCGAGCCCTTCCTCGTGCTGGCCCTCGTCTATGGATTGGGACTGGTGCTCGGCAGGAGCGGGGCTCCTCCATGGCGGCGCCGCTCCGGCCTGTACCTGGTGGGCCTTGTGGTGGTCCTTGCCGTGCTGTTGTCGGCGTTCTTCTATCCGGTGTGGACGGCGGAAGTGATCAGCTACCAGGACTGGCGGATGCGCATGTGGATGCCGTCCTGGATCTGAGCGGCCTGACCGGAAGGCCAGGACGGCTCGCACACTAAACACCCCCGCATGAACGAAGCGGCCCGCCTGGGATTGGAGACTCCCAGGCGGACCGCTTTCCTCGTTGTTGCGGTGGTGCTACTTCTCCGGCGTGCCGGCTTCCGCGCGGACCTCCGGGTCCGCATCCGCGCTGTGTTCCGCAGCAGCTTGGTTCTTGGGTGCAAGTCCGCGACGACGGCGGGTAGGCCAGGTGAAGATGAGTGTCAGCAGGGCCGTGATGAAGACCAATGCACCGATCGCAATCCCGGAGTCCATCCAATATTGCCCCGGGAACAAGCGGATCAGCGTGTCGTCGAGCGCAAATGTCCAGGTGCCGTTGGCGAAGAAAATGTGGTGGAAGTCCGTGAAGAACTGCTGCCAGCCCAAGGCCGCAAGCGTGCCCAGTCCAAGGATGAGCACCAAAGTGACGATCGAACCGGCAAACATTCCGCGGCGGATTCCGCCCGTGCTTCGCTTGCGCAGATAGAGCATGGCGATGATGCCGATGATGATCATGAGCGCGCCGGCTCCGAATGCGGAGAGCATCACGGTCTTGACGTCGGCCATGTGGGAAACTTCGCCTTCCTTGAACAGCTTCTCGCCGTTCTGGTTGACGAGCTCGCCCAAGTAGCGTGGCCCGGACCAGTTGCTGAGATAGTCCAGGGCGTAGGACCCATAAGTCATCCGGTCATCGGCGTTGAAGCCGTAGCCGTCGCCAGGGAATCCCGGCCGGTAGTACTCCACCCACAAGAACAGCGGGCTCGCCACGGCGCGGATTGCCAGCACCAGGAGGACCACCGGGTAGAAGACGGCCAGCAGGACCTGGAAAATGCGCGGGGCCAGCGGCTTGGCGTTGGCGGCCTGCTCCCGCTCGTGGTTGCGGCGTTCCACTTCGGCTTCCGGGGGGCGGACCTGAAGGGCCGACGTCGGCAGGGGCTCCGCGAAGAGGGCTGGTTCCTGTCCGGCCTCCGCAGCCTCGGCGGCTTTGCGGTCTGCCCGGCTCTCCGCCTGTTGTCCTGCGACGGGAGGTCCTGCCACGGGCCGTCCCGCGGGCGGCAGTGCAGCTTCGCCTGCGGTTGCCGCTCCCACGGCGCCGTCTCCCGGTCTGCCCTCTTCGGGCTCCCGCGTGCTCGAAGAGTCCCGGGCTCCGTCAGGGGCCCCGGCCGGACGTGCATCAGTGGCTGCGGACTTGGCCGCAGGCTTCATCCATTCGAAGGCCGGCTCGTCGCCGTCGTCGTGGATATCCGCGTCCGGATCTTTGGGGATCGGGCTCTTCTCGGTCACTTGCATTTCACTTCCGTAGGATTCACATGCCGGAGCAGGAACGGTCCGCTGGCAATCTTCTCTGCCATCGAGCCTACCGTCAGCCCTCGCGGAGAGACGATGAGCCACCCCGGCGGACGTCGGATTGCGGCCGGACCCGGGTGCCGTCAGGCGGCAATCTCCCGGTATCCGGCGTCGTTTGCGTCCAGGTCACCCGTGGCGCCGGCGCGGAATGCCCGCCCGCCCAGCACCAAGGCATAGATCCAGTATGCCGCGAGAACGAGCGAACCGATCAGGATCTTGGCCCACACGGGAAGCGGGCTCGGCGTGACGAAGGCCTCGACGAGTCCGGAAACGAACAGGACAAGCACCAGGCCCAGGGCCACCGTGATCAGGGAACGGCCTTCTTCCGCGACTGCCTGCATCCTGCGCCTCGGACCCGGTGAAACCATCGCCCAGAAAATGCGGAGACCGCCCGCGGAGGCGATGAACACAGCCGTCAACTCCATGAGGCCGTGCGGGAGGATGTAGCTGAAAAACACGTCCATCTTGCCGGTGGCGGCAAACACGCCAGCCGCAACTCCCAGGCCCTGGGCATTCCCGAACAGCATGTAGGGTACCCAGAATCCGGTGATGCCCAAGGCCACGGCCTGCGCCCCTATCCAGGCATTGTTGGTCCAGACCGCGCCGGCGAAGGATGCAGCAGGGTTCTCGGAGTAGTAGTCAACGAAGTCGTGGTCGACGTATTGCTTCACGGCGTTGCTGCTTCCGAGGGCCCTCAAGGCGTCCGGGGACGTTCCGATCCAGAACGTGTAGGCACCGGCCACAAGGCAGAAGAAAACCCCGCACCAGACAGTGAGCCACCGCAATCGGTAGAACGCGGCTGGCAGGGACACCACGAAAAAGCGGGCGAGGTCTTCCATGAAATTCGATCGTGCCCCGGTGAAGCGCGTGCGGGCCTGGGCGAGGGCCGCCGACAAGGAGGCGGAGAGTGCGCTCTCCGGGGCCACGGACCGGATGAGGGACAGGTGTGATGACACCACTTGGTACAAACGCAGCAGCTCGTCGGCTTCGCCGCCGTCCAGGCGTCGTTTGTGCGCGAGCTCGTGCAAGCGGGCCCATTTGGTCCCGTTCACCACGGAGAAGGCATCCATGTCCACGGCTCTACCCTAATCCCCACCCTCCCCAAACAGTCCCACATCCACGCAAAGCCCTCCTCCGCATCGGCGGCCGCGGTTAGACTCGATCCAGCGGGAGCCGTCCGGTCCTGCGGAGGTCGTGGCAATGCTTGGGGGCGGGCTTGAGTTCTATCATTACCGGCGAGGCCGTAGTCCTTGAACTGCGGCCGGCATCGTTCGGGGCGAGGGCCCTTGGGCTCATGCTCGATGTCCTGGTTCACGTCGTGTTGCTGGTGGGCCTGTTGTTCCTGATCGGTATGGCGGCACCTGATGTGGACGTGGCCGCGGGCAACGCGATGGTTTTGTCCAGTGGGGTGCTGTGCCTCGTGGTGGTCCCCGTGGCGGTGGAAACGCTGAGCCGTGGCCGTTCTCTGGGCAAGCTGGCTACCGGGCTCAGGATCGTGCGCGACGACGGCGGATCCATCCGTTTCCGGCACGCGGTGATCCGCGGCTTGATCGGGTTCCTGGAGATCTACGCGACGTTCGGCGGATTGGCCATTGCCGTGGCACTGTTCAATGACAAGTCGAAGAGGCTCGGGGACGTCGTGGCAGGAACCTATGCGCTCAGGCAGCGCGTTCCTGCCGAACCCAAAATCCTCCCCTTCGCGCCTCCGCACCTGCAGGCTTGGGTGGCGCTCGCCGATATCGGCAGGGTTCCCGACGGGACGGCGAGGCGGGCCTCACAGTTCATCCAGCAGGCCTGGCGGATGGCTCCGGACTCACGCGCCCGCCTGGCCGCGGCCCTTGCAAGCGAGCTGGCGGCTTACGTCGCTCCACCTCCGCCGCCCGGAACGACGCCGGAAGGCTACCTGAACGCAGTGTTGGGCGAGCGGCGAAACCGGGACCTGGAACGGCTGCGCCGCGCTGAACAACGCAGCGCCGTTATGGGCGACCGGCTCAACAGGCTCCCGTTCACGCGCTAGCAAAGCGCGCGGCACGCACGGTGCGCAACGCCGTCGGGCACAACTGCCTCCACGTCCCGGCAGGGCTTAGCGCTTCGCGTAGCCGGCCCAGGCGATGTTCCAGTCCCCGAAGCCTTCAAGCGGTTCCACCGCGGGGGCTCCGGTGTTCAGTACCTGCACCACATCCCCCGTACGCATGTTGTTGAAGAACCACGCGGCATCGGCCGGGAGCAGGCCAACGCAGCCGTGCGAGACGTTGTATGCGCCGACGGCCCCGTAAGCCGATGGAAGCGCTTGGTGAACGTAGACCCCTGAGTTCGTGAGCCGGTTGGCGTGCTCGACGACGAGCGGTGCGTAGTAGCCCTTGTCACCGGGTTTGAGTCCGATGCTGCCGGCGTTGAATTTGGAGTGGCGTTCCTGCTCCATGATCACGGCGTATCCGGTGGGCGAGAGCCAGTCCGGGCTGCCAAGGGTGACGGGAGCTGTCTTGACGAGTGCGCCGTCGAAATACACCTTCATGGTCTTGGTGGCGTCGTCCACTACCGCTATCCGCTGCGGACCGGTCGTGAACACTGCCTTGACATTGGAGTTGCCGATCATTCCGTTGCCGAAATCCTTGCCGAACAAAGGCATGTCCACCGTGACGCTCGTGTTGGCCGCCCAGAAGGTCTCCGGGCGGATCCGCACTTTGCGGTCCGAGTACCAGCGCCAGGCCACTTCCTGGCCAGAGGAAACGCCGATCTTCACGGCCTGTTCCATGGCGGCTTTATCCGCCACAGGCTCGCTGAAGTTGATTTCGATGGGTTGCCCCGAACCCATGACGGAACCGTCGTTGGGGAACACCAAGGCATTGGCCTCGTTGGGCGTGGATACTGTGCTGAAGGATTGCGTCTTCCGGGTTTCCCGGCCCGCGCCGTCAACAACAGTGAAGCCATAACGGTACTCGGTATTGAACGCCAAGGGATCCAGCGTGGACCAGGTGCTGCCATCGGAACTGATGCTTCCCGTGATGGCCTTTCCGCCCTTGGCCGGGACGAGTTCAACGTCCTTCAGCGTGCCGTGTACCGCCTTCACGGAAGGCCCGACGGCGGGATTCACTTCGCGGGCGCCGTCAAGGGGCGTGATTCCCAGTTCCACTGCCTTGACGACAGCGGACGCCAACCCCACATCCGTGCGTTGCGGAGATCCCGCTTCTGATTCGACCGCCGTTCGCAGCCAGTTCGGGGCGGTTGCAACACCGATTCCTCCGACCGCAACGCCGGCGCATATCCCCATGATTCCGAGAATCTTCCCGGTCTTGCTTTTCCTTTGCGACGCCACAGTGCAACTCCACATCCCCCGGCAGAAAGCCAGCCCCCAAGACTGACCCGCCAAGTCTACCGGGGGTTCCGATGCGTCCGGGGCAGTGCGCTCAGGCGCGCCCTATCAGTTGGCGTACTGGGTCAGTCGGCGTATTGGGTCAGTCGGCGTATTGGGCCCAGGGGATGTTCCAGTCGCCAAAGCCGTCGTCGTAGTTGGCGTAGTCACCCTGGGTATTGACCACTTGGACGACGTCTCCGGTCGTCATGTTGTCGAACACCCATTTCGCGCCGTCAGGTCCCAATCCGATGCAGCCGTGGGAGAGGTTCGTGACGCCGATGTACGGCAAGGCCGAGTCGGTGGCCTGGTGGATGAACTCGCCGCTGGGCGTCAGGCGCGTCGCGTAGTTGACGTCAAGCTGTCCGTAGTAGGCCGGATCCCCCGGCTTAAGGCCGATGGTGGAGGCGTCCATGTGCTCCACCCGGTACTTCTCCATAAGGACCAAGTAGCCGCGCGCGGAAGGGAACCTGGTGTCGCCCATGGTGTCCGGCCACTGGCCCACTTGCTGGTCGTTGATGCTGACCGTGAACGTGTGGGCAACCGCGTCGGCCACCGCCACCTTCTTGTCGCCGATCTTGAAGGTGTTCGTCTTGTTGAAGTTGCCGATCTGGCCGTTGCCGAAGTCCACCCCGAACAGCTTGAGATCCACGGTGACGGTGCTGTTCGCTGCCCAGAAGTTCTCCGGACGGTAGCGCACCATGGTGTCGCTGAACCAGTGGAAGGCCCCCACCTGGCCCGACGTGGAGGTGACCTTGATGGCCTTCTCGACAGCGGCCTTGTTGACGACCGGTTCGCTGAACGTGAGCTGGAGCGGCTGCGCCACGCCCACCTTCGCCCCGTCCAGGGGGTACATGGCGGCGTCGGCCTCGTTCTGCGTGGAGACCGTCGTGAAGGATCCGGTCTTCGACGTTGCGCGACCGGCCGCATCGGCAACGGTGTAATTGAAGGTGTAGGAGGAGTTGAATTCGAGCGGAGTGGATGCCGTCCAGCTCAGTCCATCCGGGGTCAACGCACCATCAACGGTCTTGCCTTGAGCGCTCGTCAGGGAGACCCTGTCCAGGGTTCCGTCCTTGACACTGATAGTGACAGGCGCGGCCGGGTTCACCTGCTTGGCTCCGCTCGCTGGCGAGGCAACCACCGTGGCAGGCTTCACGACGGGCAGCACCGCCGCTGCCTCGCTGCGTTCACCTGATGATCCCTCGGACTCGATTGCCGCACTCGCCGCATGCGGGGCCACTGCGGCGAACGTGCCGCTGAGCGCGGCAATGAGGCAGACAACCACGATCCAGGCGACCTTGCGGAACCTGCTTCGCTTCGTCGGCCCAGCATCCATGTGCCCAGCGTCCAAGTGCCCAGCATCCAAGTGTCGGGCGCTGCCGCCGTCCTGCTCGGTGTCGAAGAGCCTCGCAGCGTCCACTTGCTCGAAAGTGTCCGCCTGCTCGCCGTCGGGATTAAGGCCCATTCCTGTTTTCTCCAAAACTCACGCCCCCCAATAAAACTCACGCCCCACAGCCGCATCCTAAGGGGCGCGGCTTGATATTGGCTGGGAGCCCGCCTTCCGGCGTGCCCCCAGCCAGTGTTCTTAGTACCGGTAGTGCTCCGGCTTGTACGGCCCGGCAACGTCAAGGTCCAGGTATTCCGCCTGTTCCTTGCTGAGCTCGGTCAGTTCCACGCCCAAAGCGTCCAAGTGCAGGCGGGCAACCTTCTCATCGAGGATCTTGGGCAGGACATAGACCTGGTTCGAGTATTCGCGCTCGGCCTCGGGCTGGTCCCTCTTGGTCCACAGCTCGATCTGGGCGATCGTCTGGTTCGCGAAGGAGTTGCTCATAACGAACGAGGGGTGGCCCGTGGCGTTGCCCAGGTTCAGGAGGCGGCCTTCGGAAAGCACGATGATCGAACGCTCCTCGCGGCCGTCGGCTGCGGCGAACACCCACTCGTGGACCTGCGGCTTGATTTCCACCTTGTGCACGCCGGGGACCTTTGCCAGTCCGGCCATGTCGATCTCGTTGTCGAAGTGGCCGATGTTGCCCACGATCGCCTTGTTCTTCATGCGGAGCATGTCGGAGGCCATGATGACGTCCTTGTTGCCCGTAGTCGTGATGAAGATGTCGCCCTGTTCCAACACGGAATCCAGCTTGGCCACCTGGTACCCGTCCATTGCTGCCTGGAGCGCGCAGATGGGGTCGATCTCCGTCACGATCACGCGCGAACCCTGGCCGCGGAGCGCCTCTGCGGCGCCCTTGCCGACGTCGCCATAGCCGCAGACGACGGCGACCTTTCCGCCCATCAGGACATCCGTGGCGCGGTTGAGGCCGTCCGGCAGGGAGTGGCGGATGCCGTACTTGTTATCGAATTTGCTCTTGGTCACCGAGTCGTTGACGTTGATGGCCGGGAACAGCAGCTTGCCCTGTTCGGCGAGCTGGTAGAGCCGGTGCACGCCCGTGGTGGTTTCTTCGCTCACGCCACGGATCCCGGCGGCGATGCGGGTCCACTTCTTCGGGTCGGCGGCAAGGCTCGTCCGCAGCACGTCGAGGACCAGCGCATACTCTTCGGGATCGCTCTCCGTGGCGGTCGGCACCGCGCCGGCTGCTTCGAATTCGACGCCTTTGTGGACCAGCAGCGTGGCGTCTCCGCCGTCGTCGAGGATCATGTTGGGCCCAAGCTCAGGGTTGGCGTCCGCGCCCGGCCAGGTGAGGATCTGCTCGGCGGTCCACCAGTATTCGTCGAGGGTCTCGCCCTTCCAGGCGAACACGGGAACACCCCGGGGAGACTCGACAGTTCCCTTGCCGACGACAACGGCGGCCGCTGCCTCGTCCTGGGTGGAAAAGATGTTGCACGAGGCCCAGCGCACCTCCGCACCGAGGGCCGTCAGCGTCTCGATGAGCACCGCGGTCTGCACGGTCATGTGCAGGGACCCGGCAATACGCGCCCCCTTGAGCGGCTGGCTTGGACCGAACTCGGCGCGCAGCGACATGAGGCCCGGCATTTCGTGCTCTGCCAGGCGAATCTGGTGGCGCCCGGCTTCGGCCAGGGAGATGTCTGCAACCTTGTAGTCGAAAGTCATGGAAGTCCTTTGGAAGTACCGAATGGTCGAGTCAGGGGGGCTCAGGCGTCGTGCTGGCCTGCGTCGTGCTGGTCTGAGGCCGCGGCGTTGGCGGCGGCCAGCAGCTCGGGGGGCAGGAGCAAGGGGATTCCGTCCTGGATTGCATAGCGGAGCTTCTCACCCGAGGCGGACGCGGCCGTCGAGACAAGTTCCTCGCCGTCCTGCTCCAGCGGGGACCCGGTGACAGGGCACCGCAGGATGGACAACAATTCAGGACTGACCTTTGGCATGGTTGAAGCTCCCTGGATGGCATCTCGCGGACGCCGCTTTGGACAGATATGGCAGCTTCCAGAGTACAACCCAGCGGCGCTGCACACGGTGTCACAATGCTTGTCGCTCAGGGAGCCGCGACACATTGGGCGACACACGCGGCGGTACACGGAGGCAATGGACGCGTGGTTGCTGTCGTCCGGGTTCAGGACGGATCGCGCAGGATGCGCAGGTGGCGCCTTGTTCCCTCCACGGGGGCCGGTCCGTCAAAAGGGGCCCGGACTGTGCGCTGTTCCGGCGCGGCAGGCGCCGATGCGGCTTCCCGCACTGCATTCGCCAGGGCAAGGAGATCGTCCGGCCCCGGCTGGGGCGGTGAGGACGGCATGGCGAGCCGCATGACTTCCCAGCCCCTCGGTACGGTCAGCGACTCGGCATGCTGCGCACACAGATCGTAGGAATGCGGCTCGGCATACGTGGCCAACGGACCAAGCACCGCCGTGGACTCGGCATAGACGTACGTCAAAGTAGCCACCGCGGATTGGCGGCAAGCTGATCTGGAACACTGACGAATTGCACCCACAACATCCCAGATTAGCCGCACTTCCCCGCGGCGCGGTGCATTGCCCCTTTGCGCGCATTATGTCGCGTTGGCGGAATCACGGGTCTAGAGTCGATATATGCAGTCACAGCACCACGTTCCGGGCTTCACAGTCCATTTGTCCGGCACCGGGGACAGCCAGCAAACGACGACGGCGGGCACGTCCGCACGCGGCTTCAGGGAGCGCCGCAGGAACCGCCACGGGCGGGGCTTGCGCGGCGAAATCATCCTTCCCAACCTTCCCGGCTACCGGACGCGCGCCGAAAGGTTCGACGACCTCGTGCTCGATTCCGCTGAACGGCTGCAGGATATGTGGGGCAAACGGCTCGACGGTGTCGCGTTCGCGGTGGACGAGATCCCGCCGAACCTTGAGGAACTGGTGGCACAAGGCACCGCGGCACCGCTGGGCTCGTACACCCCGGCAGCCCGCGGCGCGGGTCCCGTCATCACCATCTATCGGCGCGTCGTCGAGCACACCACCGGCGGCCGCGAGGACCTCCAGGACCTGGTGCACGACGTCGTCGTCGAGTACACCGCCGAGATGCTCGGAGTGCCGCCGGAGACCCTGGACCCCGTGTACCGCCGCCGGTATCAGTAACCGAGCGTGACCTGCACTTTTTCGTGGCCCGCAGCGCCATCCTGGATGGTCAGGACCGAAACGCCTGGTTGATCGCCCTGGCCGAGGACGAGCGCGCCGTAGGCCGCATCCCCTGCCGCCGACACGATGTAGCCCGAAACCGCCGCGCCGTCGGACTTGTCCGGAACGCCGATGACCGCGGTGGTCCCTCCGGCGATGTCGACCGTTTGCGCCTTGTGTACCTTGCCGTCCGAGGTGACCGGCGTGTAACTGACAGTGGCCCGTCCCGTCGGCACACCGAAGCTGAGGAAACGGGTCCCGCCTTGGGGTACCGCCATCACATGCTGGCTGCCCAAACGGACCGCAGCCGGAGACCAGGCGAAGTCAACGGGGTCCTCCGCCTTGAGCCCCCGCGTTACGCGGGAGGACGCTGCGAAGGAAACATCCGAGGTAGCGCTGACGGTATACATACCGGCCGGGACGCCCGTAAGCGGCACTTCGGTCACCGAACCCGCCTTCGCGGTCACGGCTCCCCCGCCGGGCAATGCGCGCTGGCCGTTCGGCCCGTACAAGCGCACGTCCACGACGGCGTCCACAGGACCGGGAACAGTGATCTGCAGCGCCGGAACGACGTCGGCAAAACCGGGCTTGTCCGCGAGTGACTTCACGGCGGCCGGGTCCTGGACGTCCACCCCGGTCATGACCTGGGAATCGGCGGCGCCGGCACCTGGAGTGATGACCTCGACGCCACCGGCGGTGAGGCCCCGGAGGACGCTTTGCTGGATGGTTGCCGCGACCGGGCCGCCGCTGCTGCGCAAATGCACCGAGAGCTGACCCTCGTTCGGGGCCAGTCCGGCCAAATTGATGGACCGGGTAGCTCCCGGCGAAACCAGCAAGCCTCGGCTGTCCGGGGCTTGGATCTGCCCGTGGGCGCCGAACAGCTCGAGATTGACGGTAGCCGGGGTACCCGAGGCATTGCTGATGTTCAAGACCGCCGTTCGCCCGAGTGCAGTGTTCGCTCCAAGGAGCCATGCATCATTGACCGGCTGCTGGCAGGGTGCGGCCGCCAGTCCGCGGAGGTCGCCGTCGCTCGCGGTGTAGCTCATCAGGCCCGCTACCGCGGCCTTCTGGCCGCTGATGGGATCGGCGCCCACCACGGTGACGTCGCCCGCAGGCCGCTGGGCCACGACGCCGGCATTCAGCACGGGCGGCCCGGACGCAGGGGCTGGGGCGGCGGCGGGAGGCTTGGCAATATCGGCGATTGCAGAACCACCCAGCGAGGCGAGGTTGCTCCCGGGAACGGATCCGCCGGCGTCGCTGAGCACCACCGCGTCCAGGAAGCTCTTTGCCGAACGCGAAACAGGGCTGAACTGGCTGTCGGTGCCCGCGCTCGTTCCCTCGGCGAGACGGGGAGGTGCCGGACACACTGCGGCTGTCCTGCCCGCCGGGACATCCGCGAGGGTCATGTCCAGCGTTTTGCTTCCCGACGGCGACGGCAGGATCGAGGCTGCCGACACCATCCCGGCCCCAGCAGCAAGGAGCAACGTCGCGGAAAGCGCTCCCAACACAACGGCCTTGTTCTTGTTCTGGCCTTTGCTCTGGTTGTGGGCTTTGCGCTGGCCGCGCTTCCTCGACCCCGCTCCGGGCTCGGCGGCCGGTCCTTGGTTGTCAGACACTGCTGTACTCCTTACGGAGGGAGTTTTGTTCCTTCAGGAGGCCGGCTTTCGGCCTGCGGGCAGGCATGGGGATGGCCAGAAGGACGGTCAATCCAATCACCACGGCCTGCAAAATGCTGAGCCAAGGCTCCCACACGGTGGTGTAGCGGATCTCGATCTGGCCGCCCGCGGACGGCAAGGTGAATGCTTGGGCCCATCCGGACGTCGTCGGGCTCAGTTGGCGGCCATCCAACCAAGCGCTCCAACCGGCATCTGCCCGCTCAGCGAGCACCACCAGGCGTCCGTCCCCGCCCGCCGGGATGTTGCCGGTGGCAGAGGATCCAACGGAAGGCAAGAGCGCAACGACGGCACCTTTTGCGTCCACCACCCTGACACGGTGTGCCGTTTCGGCGTCGGCCGCGGCGGCCTGGTTGAGCGGCGTGACCCGCCACAGCCACCCGGAATCGGTTTTGCCCACAGCCACCAGGCCGGGCACGGAATCGATCCGGTTGGCCGTCAACGGTGCGGCGGTGTCGGCTGACTTCAGAACCACGAATCCTGCGCCAAGCTGCTCAAGGGCGGGCCGCGGGTCAACCCCTGTTCCCGCGACAATCGTGGCTACGGCGTTCCGGATGGACGCGGTAGCGTCGTCGTCGGCCACGAGGCGTTCCTGCCCGGGTGATCCCACAATGGAACGTCCGGCAGCGACAGTCGAGAGCGAGTCCAAAGTAGTACCGGCTCCGCGCATGAGGGATGACGTGTAGCCACCGTTCTCACCGCCGGTGATGACCAGCGTGCGGGTCTGTTCGGGCCCTTGGCCGTGGTCGACGGCGGTGGCCGGCAACGTGCCGGGACCTGCGGGCTGGACCAGTCGCGGCGTGCCCAGCGCGCCGCTAGCCGAGGGCGGGCTGTCTGGGCCGGCCAGGACATTCTGGGTTGCCCAGAGGCCCATGCTTGCCAGGGGTCCGGCAATAAGGAGAAGCGTCGCTACAGCGGAGACGATGCGCACTGCAGCGCGCTGGACCGGGCGGCCGTCTTCCGCCTTGGCCCTCAGGTGGAGGAGGTTATCGGCGCCGATCAGCGCCGCTCCCAGGAACGCGAACCCGGCCGCGGAAACTGCCGGACCCGTGAATGGCGCGACGAGCAGGTTGCCGTCGACTCCGGTTGCGACGTGTCCGGCGAGCCATGCCCAGCCGAGGAGCACAAGGGCTCCGGCCCAGAGGAAACGCGTGACGCGGGACCGGCCTCCGGGGACAAAGAGTGCGGCGATGGACAGGAGCAGGACCGGCGCGCCGATCAGCAGGGCAAGCGCCAGCGCCCACGGAATACCCGACGGGCCGAATAATGCCAAGCCGGCCAATCCGCCGTTGACGTCGAATTTCAAGGGTTGGCCAAGCAGTTGCTGCCACAACGGTGCGGCTTCGAATCCCAACGGGACGCCAGGATCGGCCAGCATGGTGCGGGGCCGTTCAAGCGCCGAGAGGACGCACGGCGCAAAGAGCGCGGCGCTTGGAAGCAGCGACCACCAAATGGTCCGGCCCCGCCGCCCCAAGGCGATCCCGCAAAAAACAATGAGGACGGCAAAGGGAGGAAGCAGGGATGGCGCAGAGGCAGTCACCACGGCCAGCGCCAAGCCGGCCGCGGCAGCAGCAGTCCACGACGGAGTGCCGTTGACGCCCGGCTTGCCCGGCAACGGCCTGGTTGCGGCGCGGCCGGACTGCTGGACCTGGTCCAGCGTAGTCCCGCGCCCCAGGGCCGATCCGGTGGCCCGGAAGAGTGCCAGCACCAACAAGGGCATCACTACGTGGGCCAAGAGGGCGCCGGCCCGTCCTTGGTTCACGGCGACTTGAAGGGCCGGGGCTGCGGCCCAGATCAGCGCCGCCATGAAACGGTAGCGGCGCAAGCTGGTCATCGCGCCCGCGGCAAACCAGGCGCCCAATCCTGACAGTGGCATCGCCAACAACAACAGCCACACGATCGCCGTGCTGGAATCGCTTCCCCCGAGCAATGACACAAGCCACAGGATGTAGGCGAACGGATCCCCGTGTCCGGGCAAACCCGCGCCCAAGCCAATCCACCACGTGGATGCCGACCGCCAGATGTCGCCTGCGGCGGACAACGGCAAGAGGCCGCCGCCCGTCACGCCGTTTGCACCCAGGAGCCCCAGCAACCCCACGATGGAGGCAGCCAGTGCAACAAACGCAGCGGCCACCGCGCCCGTCCCGATCCAACCCCGCTCATTCGTTGCTAGGGCCACAAAATCGTCACCTGCGTCACCGCTCGGTTCCGGAGCCAGGGAGTCGGTCTCCTGGAATTCGTCTGCGCCAATCGCCTCGACGAGGGAGCGTCGATGGGCCCAAACCTCGCGCCGCGGTGTCTGCAGGCCCTTGACCATTGACCGCGGTACGCGTCGCGTCCGGGCGGCGTTTCGCCGCGAACGCCAAATCGCCCCGGGACGGCCGAGCGCCGCAACGGTCGCGCCAAGCTGGGAAATTCCGTGACCCGGTTCTTTGACCAGGATGCTTAAGACGAGCCTCACCATGCTCCCGAGCAACGCGCCGAGCGCGTGCAGCGGAACCTTCCACGGCGAAGCGTGGGTGAGCCTCAAATGGACTTGGCTCTTGCGTGCGGCCGCAGGTGTCGCCAGGCTGTGGGGACGGTTCTCCACGTGGAACATGCGCGCCGCCGGAACCACCACCACCCTGTTGCCCGCAAGCCAGTTGCGCCAACAGAAATCGACGTCGTCTCCCACTCCGGGAAGCGCGGGGTCGAAGCCGCCCAATTGCTCCCAGGCGTCGCGGCGGATCAGCATGCCGGCGGAATTCACCGCGAAAGTGTCCGTGCGCCCGTCGTATTGGCCCTGGTCGAGTTCGTCGGCTTCTATGAGCGTCAGCCGTTCGGCCCAGCGGCTCGTGGACAGGCCGGCGTCGACGAGCCTGCGTTCCGCGTTCCAGGACAACTGCTTGCAACCGGCCACTGTGACGGAAGGTGCTCGCTCGACTGCCTGAAGCAGTTCGGCGAGTGCATCCGGGGCGGGAGCGGCGTCGTCGTGCAACAACCAGATCCATTCCACGGCTCCCGGCTCCCGCGAAGGTGGCGCCGAGCGGGCCAGGCCGGCCATGACGGCCGCACCGAAACCTGCTTTGTGTTCGCCGGTGCCGGTGACATTGTCCTTGCCGAGAGCCCGCTGCAGCAACGCGGCGGACTTGTCGCGGGAGCCCGTATCAATGCCAATGGCGGCATCTGCCGGACGCGTCTGGTCCAGCAGAGCCGCCAGGGTTCTGGGGAGATAGTTACCGCCGTCGTGCGAGACGACGACGGCGGTAACGTGTACTGCCTTGAGAATCAGACCGCTCGCTTCCTCAGCCTGCGGCGTTCACGCTCGGAGAGCCCGCCCCAGATACCAAAACGTTCATCATTGGCGAGTGCGTATTCAAGGCACTGCGAACGGACATTGCACGCACCGCAAACCTTTTTGGCATCCCGCGTGGAGCCGCCCTTCTCAGGGAAGAACGCCTCCGGGTCCGTCTGGGCGCACAAGGCGTCCGTCTGCCAGCCGAGTTCGCCTTCGTCGTCGAAGTCCCCCTGGCGCGGAAGCCCGATCCACACCGGCTGGGCCGGGTTGTCGAGCGGACGGCGCAGCTCCATCGGAGGATCGTCGAGATCATCCTCCGGATCTGCCGGCGTGCCTCCCACAAGAGCCTCGTGGGCAGCAAGAAAGGCTGTTGCCTCGTCTTCCAGCGACTCCCGAGTGGTCTCTATGTAGCGGTCCGCCGCCTGCGGATCTGCCGGGTCAACATACCAATCCCCCGGAACTTCACGCGACCGGTACTTCACCGACGCATATTCCGCGACGACTGCATCTTCCTGGATACGCAACGCTTGCCCCATGGCGTCCCTCCTGATGTGTGCAGCTGCTGCCGTGCTCATTCGGTACTCGGTTATGTACCCGATACTCCCGCAGCGGCGTTCGATATCTAATTACACGTGTGTAACTACCAAGCCGTCAAGCCGCGCCGGGATAATAATCAACTTTCCGCACTAACTCCCGCCGCGCCACGCCCGCGATTTTTTTGCCCCATCCGCGCGCTTCCGCGGAAAAACGGAAGCTTCGACTCACTTAAGATGTATTTTCATTGAATTTCAGGGAAATTGCTTGGCCCCTCAAGCGCCGTGCCGTCACCGGCCCTTGGCCCCATGTGGCGCAAGTCATACCCGCCTGCGCCGGGCCGGACGCCCCGTGGCAAGATGTAGCCATGAACACCCCCGCGATGAACCTGATGGCAGCCCTGCGCTCCGGACACGCCACATCCCCCCGACTGACCTGGTACGGGCCGGACGCCGAACGGGTGGAGCTCTCGGGACGGGTCCTGGACAATTGGGTGGCCAAGACCAGCAACCTACTCCAGGACGAGTTCGACGCCGAACCGGGCATGAGCCTTCGCCTCGACCTGCCGGCCCATTGGAAGTCCCTCGTATGGGCGCTGGCCGGATGGCAGTTGGGGATGGAACTGGTGCTCGACGGCGGCAGCGCCGACCTGCTTGTCACGGACACCCCCGACGTCGGTGCGGGAGCCGACTTCGACGCCGTCGTCGCCGTGCCGCTCGCGGCACTCGCGATGCGCTGGCCAGGAGAACTGCCTGCCGGCGTCGTGGACTACGCGGCCGAAGTCCGCTCCCACGGCGACGTGTTCATGGCGCACGCCGAACCGGACGCCGCGCTGCCGGCGCTGCGCCGCCCTGAAGCCGGACACTCGCACGGCGAATTGCTGGACGGCTTCGCCAGGGAACACGACGCCGGCGTCCGCCTGCTGGTCCGCGCCGCCGACGGCTTGGAGTCGGCCCTCGCGGACGCACTGGGCGCGTGGAGCAAAGACGGTTCAGTGGTCCTCGTGCACCCGGACGTCGACGTCACCCGGCACCTGCTGGACAACGAGCGCGTCAGCGGCGCCTAGGCACGTCAGCGGCGCTTGACCGCGTCTTCGCCTTGGTCCGAGCCAGTCTCGGAGCTGGCAACATGCATGGCCTTGGCTTTGGCCCTGTGGTGGGCCTCGATGATCTCGTGGTCATGCGAGAAGGCCGGCTCTTCGTCGAGTTCCTTGTTGAAGACCAGGAAGCGGTAGGCGAAGAAGCGCACGACGGTGGCCACGAGGATGCCGACGACTCCGGCGGCGAAGAGAACGTTCTTGTCCTGGATGTTCATGCCGTATTTGGCGATGGCGGTGAGGCCGGTGGAGATGCCGATACCAATTCCGTTGATGATGATGAACATCACGAACTCGCGCACCACGTTCTGCTGGCGGCGGTGGCGGAAGGTCCAGAAACGGTTGGCGATCCACGAGAACACGGTGGCCACGGTGGCGCCGACGAAACGGGCCTTCGCCTCACTGTCCGACATCGGGCCGTGCATGAGATAGTAGGTCAAGCCGTTATCTATGACGAACGCAACACCGCCGACAGCGCCAAACTTGGCTACTTCGCGCCAAAAGAGCGAGGCGAGCCCGCGGATGCGATCTGCAAGTGTGTTGATCATGACCCTCCATGGCCGTTGTTCTAGGGGGCCGATGGGCCGAAGCCTCCATTTTAGCTCCGATTTCTTGGAGCTTGCCCATTTGTTCCGTGCCGACGGCTTCGAGCCGGGTTCCAAGGACCCAGCGGCGAGCAGAATCTGGGAACCAGCCGCTGGTTCGGTAGGCTGAACCTTGTGACTTTTCCTGTAATTGGCGTGGTGGGCGGCGGACAGCTCGCACGAATGATGGCCCCGGCCGCAACCGCTCTCGGCTTTGAACTCCGGGTCCTTGCTGAAGGTGAGGACGTTTCCGCAGTCCAGGCCGTAGCAACGGCCCCCATTGGCGACTACAAGGACCTCGCGGCCCTTCTTGAGTTCTCGGAGGGCTTGGACGTCATGACCTTCGACCACGAACACGTTCCCACCGAGCACCTCCGGGCCTTGATCGAGGCCGGAGTCAACGTCCAGCCCGGCCCCGATGCCCTGGTGCACGCGCAGGACAAACTGGTGATGCGCGCGGCGATCGACCGCTTGGGGCTCCCCAATCCGGCGTGGGCTGCAGTCCACGGCGTCGAGGACCTCGTGGCATTCGGTGAGCAGACCGGTTGGCCGATCGTCTTGAAGACCCCGCGCGGAGGCTATGACGGCAAAGGCGTGCGCATCGTCCATTCCGCCGACGACGCCCGGAGCACCACGGACTGGTTCGACGCCATGAGCCCGCTGCTCGCGGAAGAGAAGGTTGACTTCAGCCGCGAGCTTTCCGCCCTCGTCGCAAGGACCCCCGACGGCGAATCCCGTGCTTGGCCGGTAGTCCACACCGTCCAGGTGGACGGCGTTTGCGACGAAGTGATTGCGCCGGCCCAGGACATTCCCGTAGAGGTCGCCGCGGCGGCCGAAGAGGCAGCGCTGCGGATCGCCAATGAACTCGGAGTCACGGGCGTCATGGCGGCCGAACTCTTCGAAACGCCCGGCGTTGGAGTCGGCTTCCTGGTCAACGAGCTCGCCATGCGGCCGCACAACACCGGCCACTGGACGCAAGACGGCTCCGTCACGAGCCAGTTCGAGCAGCACTTGCGAGCAGTCCTCAACCTCCCGCTCGGTGCCACCGACGCGCTCGGCGCAGTGGTTGTCATGAAGAACTTCCTGGGCGGCGACAACCAGGATCTCTTCAGCGCCTACCCCAAGGCCCTCGCCTACGAACCTGCCGCAAAGGTCCACTGCTACGGCAAGTCCGTGCGGGCCGGCCGCAAGATCGGGCACGTGAACCTCGTCGGCAACTCGACGGCGGACGTCGACTCCATCCGACGCCGCGCCACCGTAGTGGCCGACATCATCCGCGACGGCCGCATGCCGGCCGAAACCACCTCCGAGGAGACCGCATGAGCGCAGAGAACATGGAAGCCGAAAACGCGGATGCGGCTGTCGCCGCCCCGATCGTAGGCCTCGTCATGGGCTCCGACTCCGACTGGCCGGTCATGGAAGCCGCGGCGGACGCCCTGGCAGAATTCGGCATCCCTTTCGAAGCCGACGTCGTCTCAGCTCACCGCATGCCCACGGAAATGATCCGATACGGCCAGACTGCCCATGAACGTGGCCTCCGCGTCATCATCGCGGGAGCCGGCGGCGCGGCCCACTTGCCGGGGATGCTCGCCTCCGTCACCCCGCTGCCCGTCATCGGCGTCCCGGTCCCGCTGAAGACCCTGGACGGTATGGATTCCTTGCTGTCCATCGTGCAGATGCCCGCCGGTGTTCCCGTCGCCACGGTGTCCATCGGGGGCGCCCGCAACGCCGGCCTCCTGGCAGTGCGCATGCTGGCGTCCGGAACCGACGAGCTGGCCGTGCGGCTTCGCGGCGAACTGCTCGAATTCGCCCAGGAGCTCAACAACACCGCCACCGAGAAAGGCGCCCGGCTCCGCGACAAGGTCGCCGAAGTCTTCTCCACCGCGAACGTCTCCGCCCGAAGCAGTCGTTAAGAGCCCGGGCAGCCGTTAAGAGGTCATCCCCGGCAATCCCGAATGTACCGTCCCGCAATGACAAGGATCCCCTGCCGTGTACCAGCTTGAGAATGTTCTCCGCCCCTACGCATGGGGATCGACGACGGCGATCGCCGCTCTGCTGGGAAGGCCCGCCTCGGGCGGTCCGGAGGCGGAGTTGTGGATCGGAGCGCACCCAGACTCGCCGTCCGTGGCCACCCGTCCGGATGGATCGTCCGTCGCCTTGGACGCCCTGATCAAGGTGGACCCCGTGCATTTCCTCGGTGAAACGAGCGTGGCCGAATTCGGTCCGCGCTTGCCGTTCCTCACCAAGCTCCTTGCGGCCGACAAGCCCCTGTCCTTGCAGGTCCACCCTCGCTTGCAGCAGGCCAAGGACGGATACGCGAAGGAAAATGCCGCAGGCATGGCGGCGGACGCGCCCGAGCGCAACTACCGGGATGACAACCACAAGCCCGAGATGATCTTTGCGCTGACCCCGTTTCACGCCCTCTGCGGTTTCCGTCCGGCCGCGGATTCGCAGCGTGTCTTCGAGCATCTCGCAACCCTCCTGGACCTTGCCGCCGTCGACGTCCCGGACGTCATCACGGGAGTCATCGCGGATCTCTCCGAGCCCGATGAGCCCTCGGCACTCAAGGCTGCGTTCACCCGGCTGATTACCGGCGGGGATGCCGTCTCCGCCGCCACCGATCAGGTGGTTTCCATCCTGAAATCGGGCGCACCGATGGGTCAGCACGCCGCGGAACTCTCCACCTTGATGGACATCAACAATGAGTTCCCGGGCGACCCCGGTGTCCTGATTTCGCTGCTCTTGAACCTCGTCTTCCTGTCCCCGGGCGAATCGGTGTACCTGCCGGGCGGAAACGTCCACGCCTACCTGAAAGGCCTCGGTGTCGAGGTGATGGCGGCCTCGGACAACGTGCTCCGTGGCGGCCTCACCCCCAAGCACATCGACGTCCCCGAACTCCTGAAGACCATCGAATTCGCTTCCCTCGGCGTACCGCGCATCGAGCCCAGGATCTCCGGATTCGGCCAGGATCTCTATGTGCCGCCCTTCAAGGAATTCCAGCTCCAGCGCATCGAGTTGGCTCCCGGAGCGGAACCGGTGCCGATGGCGCAAGCCGGTCCCGCCGTCGTCGTCGTGGTTTCGGGTTCCGTGGTGCTCGACTCCCCCAAGAGCGAGCTCGCCGTGGAACGCGGCGGGAGTGCCTTCATCCCGGCATCCGAAGAGCCCGTGATGGTGCACCCGGTTTCCGGCGCAACGGGAACCAGCGTCGCCTTTGCCGTCACAACCGGCTTGGGGAATTAAGGGGTGGAGTACTTCCTGCAAACGCCCGCATGGGCGTCCTTCCAGCGATCCCTCGGCCGCACCGTGCACGAGGAGTCCGGTCCGGGGTGGCGTTTCCTCGCCGTGGAGGAAAAGAACCCGGCTGGAAAGGTCATCTACTCTCCATACGGCCCCGTGGCCGACTCGTTGGAAGCCTTCGACGAAGCCCTGGCCGCGCTGGTGGCGATTGCGCGCCGCAGCAAGGCGGTGTTTGTGAGGATGGAACCCGTCACTGCTGGATTTGAAGCGGCCGACGCCGCTGCGGTGCTGGGGGGACGCGGCCTGCAGCCCGCGCCGTCCAACCAGCAGCCGGAATTGAGCTGGATCGTGGATCTGGACGGCGACTTCAAAGACGTCCTTGCGGGCATGAAACCCACCAACCGGAACCTGTACCGCAACATCCATAAGAAGGGCGTCACCTTCCGGTCCTCGCAGGATCCTGCAGAGATCTCGATACTTCTCGACTTCCTCCACATGACAGCGGCACGCAACGGCTTCAAGCCCCAGAGCGACGACTACCTGAGCTCGGTGGCCCGCTCCCTCATGCCCGCTGGTGCCGGCACGCTGTTCATCGCCGAACTCGAGGGCGAACCCATTGCGGCCGCCTTGGCGTACGACTCCGCCGACACCCGCACCTACGCCCACGCAGCGCTCGATGACACGCACCGCAAGCTCAGCGCGGGCATTCCGTTGCTCGTGACGCTCATGGCCGATGCCAAGGACAAGGGGCTCAAGCACGTCGACCTGTGGGGCGTGGCCCCGGAAAACGAGCCCGACCACAAGTGGGCCGGATTCACCGCCTTCAAGAAGTCCTTCGGAGGCAGGGAAATCGCCTACCCCGGCACCTGGGACCTTCCCGTCAACAAGCTCCGCTACGGGGCCTACCAGCTGGCCCGGAAGCTGCGCGAAAAGCTCCGCTAGGGTCCCTTCGCGCGAACTGGCAGCAGATGCCCTCAAAATCCAATTTTGCGGGCATCTCCTGCCAACTCGCGGCCAGTCCACAGCGCGCGGCGGACTTTCGCTACGACTTCCGGCCGGGGCCCGAGCAAATCATCATGGTGGACCCGGACTTCCCGCCAACCCAGCCGTTCCGTTAACGCCTGGCGCCTGATGTCCTTCTGGTATTGCTCAGCTTCTCCATGATGCCGCCCGTCGTATTGGAGAGCCACCCGCTCCTTGAGGTATGCGGCATCGGGCCACACGGCGGGGGCACCCCACTCATTGAAGATGACGTGATTCAGCGTGGGCTCAGGCAAACCAGCATGCAGCAATATGAGGCGCATTTGCGTTTCCTGCGGCGAATCCGCGCCGACTCGAACGAGATCCAGGGCCAGCCGGGCCTTGCGGACGCCGCGCATTCCTGGATGGGCTGCGACCATTGCCTTCAATTCGTCAACGGTCGCCAATGCCTGACGCGGCCTGGGATGGTTTTCGCCGTGCTCGACGACGATCGAGTCGCCCGCCGCAATAATGTCATCGATACTCATCACATGGGCCAAGTCCAGCCACGTACGCGCAGGCGAGGTAAGCCGGACGCCGTCGAGCATCATCACTTCACCCAGTTTGAAAGTCAGTTGGTGCCCAACAACGTTGCGTCTCCGCGGTTTCCAATTCTCACTGGGTCGGGCGAGGTGAATCCGCCAGTCCGCTTCGAGTTCTTTGGACAAACTGATGCCATGGATCCGCGCCGCGGAACCATGGCTCAGGCAGCACTCTGGATCGAGCTCGGTGTAACCCCGCAAGTGCTCCGCAACCGTCCCGGTGCTGTGGAGCGGCAGGCGCAGTCCCCTCGACAACGTGACAATGCCCTTGCGGCGCAGTTGCTTCGGGCTCAGTCCGAGGCTCTTAGCGGCCGACGCCGGAAAGGAACCGTTTGGAAGCTGCGGGGGCATCGGTGTCCGGGACATGCTCAATTCTTGCCCGGCTTCAAGCCCTAATTTGCGTTATCCACAGGACGGATTCAGCGGCTTAACGCGAACTGGCAGCAATTGCCTCCAAATCCCGATTCAGAGGGCATTTGCTGCCAGTTCGCGCTGGGGGGTGGGTCCTACTTGCGGGCGTAGCCCTCCCACTTGCTGGCCTGGTGCTCGCCGTCGACGAAGCGGATGGTGCCGGACTTGGAGCGCATCACGATGGACTGGGTCAGGACCTTGTCCTTGGAGTAGCGCACGCCCTTGAGGAGGTCGCCGTCGGTGATGCCGGTAGCGGCGAAGTAGCAGTTGTCGCTCGTGACGAGGTCGTTCGTGGAGAGGACGCGCTCGAGGTCGTGTCCGGCGTCGATGGCCTTCTGCTTCTCGTCGTCGCTGGTGGGCCACAGGCGGCCCTGGATGACACCGCCGAGGGACTTGATGGCACAAGCGGCAACGATGCCTTCGGGGGTGCCGCCGATGCCCATCAGGGCGTCGACGCCGGTGCCGGAACGTGCAGCGGCAATGGCGCCTGCGACGTCGCCGTCCATGATGAACTTGGTGCGGGCGCCGGCTTCGCGGATTTCCTCCACCAGCGGGCGGTGGCGGTCGCGGTCCAGGATCATGACGTTGAGCTGGTTGACTTTGACGCCCTTGGCCTTGGCGATCAAGTGGAGGTTCTGCTTCACCGGGAGGCGCAGGTCCACCATGTCGGCTGCTTCGGGACCCGTGACGAGCTTCTCCATGTAGAACACGGCGGAGGGATCGAACATGGTGCCGCGCTCGGCAACTGCCAACACGGCGAGGGCGTTGTTGATGCCCAGCGCGGTCAGGCGGGTTCCGTCGATGGGGTCGACGGCGACGTCGCACTCGGGTCCGGTGCCGTCACCGACGTGCTCGCCGTTGAAGAGCATGGGGGCTTCGTCCTTTTCACCCTCGCCAATGACAACGACGCCGTTGAAATGGACGGTGTGGAGGAAGGAGCGCATGGCGTCGACGGCGGCGCCGTCTGCCTTGTTCTTGTCGCCGAATCCAACCCAGTGGCCGCCCGCAATGGCGGCAGCTTCGGTAACCCGGACAAGTTCGAGGGCCAGGTTGCGGTCCGGCTCATCGGTCCCGACGGCGAGCGCCGGCGAAATCGTGGAATACTTCTGGGACATTGGCGCTGGAGACACGTGAACCTCTTCTTCGATGACGCGATTCGTGGGACCAGGAATGGCTGGGCTTGGCGGCCTGAATGATTCCTCTAGAAGAGATCATAGTCGGGGCGGGGTGGCGCGGTCATGGGATGACCAACTCCCGGAACGCCCCTTGCGCGGACCGGCCGATGTGTATTAGCCGCTTGGATAGGAGACTATTGAAGCGTGAGTGAAACGCAAGACAAAGCAATTGCCGCCGCCCCCTCCGACGGCGGAGGCACGGGCGCAGCTGGCGCCGACGACGCTGGTCAGGCCGCGGTGAAGCCCGTTATCCCGGCGAAAGCAGCCAAAAGGGCCAATGCGTCGGTGATTGGCATGCTCATCGCCTTGCTCCTCTGCGTGCTGGCGTTCCTGCCGATTGTGCTCATGAATCCGGCGCCAAAGAGCAACGGTTACAAGCCCAACGTCGATGTGGCGGCAACCGCCGCCAATGCGAAAGATGTGGCCGGTTTCACACCGGTGGCGCCGGATACCGGCGACACATTCAGTCCGAACTACGCCCGCTGGTCATCCGGAACCGGCGATGGCGTGCCCACGTGGGAGGTCGGATACGTCACTCCCAAGCAGGCCTTCATCGGCATTGTCCAGACCCGCAAGGCCAACCCAACCTGGATCTTCCAGCAGACCGGCAGTGCTCCGGTTACCGGAACGCGCAGCGCCGGCGGCCACGACTGGGAGCTCCACGACACGGCCAAGGGCAACCGCAGCATGGTCCTGAACTACCGCGGCACCACGATCATCCTGAGCGGCGGCGCCGGCCTGGACGAGTTCTCCACCTTGGCCACCGCAGTGGTCAAGGCAATGGACGTAGCTCCGGTCGCTTCGGCGGACGCGAGCACGAAGCCGGGCGACACAGTTTCGCAGCCTGGCACCACAAAGCCGTAAAGTAGCGCCGTGGCTACCTATCTGACTCCTGCACTTGCCTGGCGCCGTCTGCGCGAAGGAAACGAACGCTTCGTCGCCGGGGAGTCCATGCACCCCAACCAGGACGCTTCCCGCCGGCATTCCCTGGTGGAGGACCAGCACCCCTTTGCCGTGATCTTCGGTTGTTCTGATTCCCGCCTGGCCGCCGAAATCATCTTCGACCTCGGCCTGGGCGATGCCTTCGTGGTCCGCACCGCCGGTCAGGTGATCGACGACGCGGTGCTCGGCTCGCTGGAGTACAGCATCTCCCAACTGCATGTTCCGCTCATCGTGATCCTTGGCCACGACAGCTGCGGCGCGGTGACCGCGACGAAGAGTGCCGTCGAGACCGGTGAAATGCCGGCAGGTTTCATCCGTTCCCTCGTGGAGCGCATCACGCCTTCCGTCCTCACCGCAATGCGCAACGAGCAGACGGACGTCAACGAGATGGTGGTGGAGCACGTCAAGCAGACGGCCCGCCGCCTTGCCGACAGTTCCCGTGTGATTTCCGACGCGATCGACGACGGCCGGGCCGCCGTCGTCGGGCTTTCCTACAAACTGGACGAAGGCCGCGCGGCGCTTGTTTCCGGGATCGGCAAGCTCTAGGCCGGATGCCGGGCCGCCCCGAAGGGGCGGCAAGCGGCGGCCGTAGCTTTGTTCCACCGGTTTTCGGTCAAGCGGCTGCTCGCCATAAGCTAGCCCCATGACTTCCACTCAAGAATCCAACACGGCCGAGTTCCGTATTGAACATGACACGATGGGCGAAGTTCGCGTTCCTGTGAACGCCCTGTACCGCGCCCAGACGCAGCGCGCCGTGGAGAACTTCCCGATCTCCGGCAAGACGCTTGAGCGCGCGCACATCGAGGCCCTGGCCCGCGTCAAGAAGGCCGCGGCCCTGGCGAACGCTGAACTTGGGGTGCTCGACGGCGAGCTCGCCGAGGCCATTGCCAACGCTGCCGATGAGGTTGCCGCCGGAAAGTACGACGGCGATTTCCCCATCGACGTCTTCCAGACCGGTTCGGGCACGTCCTCCAACATGAACACCAACGAGGTCATTGCCGAGCTGGCGACGCGCGCCCTCGCGGCCGCCGGGAGCGACAAAGTTGTCCACCCGAACGACCACGTCAACGCTTCGCAGTCCTCCAACGATGTCTTCCCGACGTCGGTCCACGTCGCCGCGACGTCGGCCCTGATCAACGACCTGATCCCGGCCCTCGAGTACCTGGCTGCTTCCCTGGACCGCAAGGCCGTGGAGTTCAAGGACGTCGTCAAGTCCGGCCGTACCCACCTCATGGACGCCACCCCGGTGACCCTTGGCCAGGAGTTCGGCGGCTACGCAGCGCAGGTCCGTTACGGCGTCGAGCGCATCAACGCCGCCCTCCCCCGCGTCGCCGAGGTCCCCCTGGGCGGCACCGCGGTCGGCACCGGCATCAACACCCCAGAAGGCTTCCCGGAGCGCGTCATCGAGCTGCTCGCAGCCGACACCGGCCTGCCGCTGACCGAGGCACGCGACCACTTCGAAGCGCAGGCCAACCGCGACGGCCTCATCGAGGGCTCCAGCCAGCTGCGCAACATCGCCATTTCCTTCATGAAGATCAACAACGACCTCCGCTGGATGGGCTCCGGCCCTAACACGGGACTCGGCGAGATCTCCATCCCGGATCTCCAGCCGGGTTCGTCGATCATGCCGGGCAAGGTCAACCCGGTCATCTGCGAAGCCTCGATCATGGTCTGTGCCCAGGTCATCGGCAACGACACCGCCATCGCCTGGTCCGGTACCAACGGCGCCTTCGAGCTCAACGTCGGCATCCCCGTCATGGCTGCCAACCTGCTCGAATCCATCCGCCTCCTGGCCAACACCAGCCGCGTCATGGCCGACAAGATGATCGACGGCATCACCGCGAACGTCGAGCGCGCCCGCTTCCTGGCCGAGGCTTCCCCGTCCATCGTGACCCCGCTGAACAAGTTCATCGGTTACGAAGCAGCGGCAAAGATCGCCAAGAAGGCCGTTGCGGAGGGTTTGACCATCCGCGAAGCCGTGGTCTCCCTGGGTTACCTCGAACGCGGCGAACTGACTGAAGAGCAGCTCGACAAGGCCCTCGACGTCACCACCATGACCCGCCCGGCCCACAAGGCCTAGTTTCCAGCCAGCCCGACTGGCCAGCCCGACGGCGGCCGGCACCTTCCCCACGGAAGGCGCCGGCCGCCGTCGTCGTTTCTGCCCGCATAGGATTTCTTGCACTTTCTAATCAAAAGTGCAAAACTTTACTTTGTGGAAAATAGTGCAATTAACGACGGCGGACTCCGGGAGCGCAAGCGCGCTCAGACCCGCGCGGCGATCTCCGCCGTCGCGCGGTCCTTGACAGCCCAGCACGGACTCAACGGCTTCACTGTCGAGGAAGCCTGCGAGCAGGCCGGCATATCGCGGCGGACCTTCTTCAACTATTTCCACACCAAGGAAGACGCAGTGATCGGCTCGTTCTCCGACGAGCTTCCCGAAGACGCGCTGGAAGCCTTTAACCGCAATCCCGATCGTGCAGCCGGCACGATCTCCGGCTCGCTGCTGTCCGCCCTGCGGCACTTCACCCTGGCGGTCCTCGAGCGGTCCACCGTCAGCCCTTCGGAGATCCGCCAGCTCATCGCCGCAGTCAAGGCCGAGCCCCAGCTCCTTGGCCGGTTGACCCGTGAAGGCGAAGTCCGCGAGCGCCAATTCGCAGAGCTCATCGCATCCCGTGAAGGCCTCGCCGCGGACCATGCCGAGATCGTCATGGCCGCGGCGGTCTTCGGCGCCGTCACCAAGAAGACAAGCCAACAGTTCTTTTCCGAAGAGAACACCGAGCCCTACCGCGAACTGCTGGACCGGAACCTCCACGCAGCCCGTACTCTCTTCGCCCAAGCGCTGGACACCCACCCCGTCGAACCCCAGAAGGACCAACCGTGAGTACCACCCTCAAGACCAAAGCGGCCGCACCGCTGCTCTTGACCCAGAGAAGGATCTGGATCATTTTCTCGGCGCTCATCGCCGGAATGCTGCTCTCGAGCCTGGACCAGACCATCGTGTCCACGGCCATGCCCACGATCGTCGGCAAGCTCGGCGGCGTGGAGAACCAGGCCTGGATCACCACGGCCTACTTGCTGGCCACCACCATCGTCATGCCGATCTACGGCAAATTCGGTGACATCCTGGGCCGGCGGAACCTCTTCCTCATTGCCATCGGCTTGTTCACCGCAGCTTCCATCGGTTGCGCCTTCGCCACCGACTTCTGGGGTTTCGTGATCTTCCGCGCCATCCAGGGCCTGGGCGGCGGCGGCCTGATGATCCTGTCGCAGGCCATCATCGCGGACATCGTGCCTGCCAAGGAACGCGGCAAGTACATGGGTCCCCTCGGTGCCATCTTCGGCCTCTCCGCCGTGGCCGGCCCGCTCCTGGGCGGCTTCTTCGTCGATCACCTGACGTGGGAATGGGCTTTCTACATCAACATCCCCGTCGGCATTGCGGCGTTCACGATCGCCTGGTTCACGCTCACGCTGCCGAACAAGAAGGCCGAAAAGCGCATCGACATCCTGGGCGTGCTGCTGCTGTCCGCTGCCACGGCCTGCCTGATCTTCTTCACCGACTTCGGCGGCAAGAAGGACCAAGGCTGGGACTCCCCGCTCACCTGGGCCTTCGGCGCCGGCATGGTGCTTGCTGCCTTCCTCTTCGTCCTTGTGGAGCGTAAAGCCGAAGATCCCATCATTCCGTTGAGCCTGTTCAAGAACCGGATCTTCATCAACGCCACGGCCATCGGCTTCACCCTGGGCTTGGGCATGTTCGCCGCTATCGCCTTCGTGCCGACGTTCCTGCAGATGTCCTCCGGCACCTCGGCCGCCGTCTCCGGCCTGCTCATGCTGCCGATGATGGTGGGACTCATGGGTACGTCGATCTACTCCGGTATCCGCATCTCCAAGACCGGCAAGTACAAGATGTTCCCGATCCTCGGAGCGAGCCTCACGATCGTTGCCATGTTGTGGCTCACGACCCTCACGGCGGCAACTCCGATCTGGGTCATCTGCATCCAGCTGTTCATCTTCGGCGCGGGCCTGGGCTTGATCATGCAGGTCATCGTCCTCGTGGTGCAGAACGCCGTTCCAGCCGAGCAGATCGGCACGGCAACGAGCACCAACAACTACTTCCGCGAGGTCGGGGCTTCCTTGGGCGTCGCCGTCTTCGGCTCGATCTTCACCACGCGGCTCGCTGAGTCCCTCACCAGGGCATTCACAGGCGCGGGTGCTTCAGCCTCACAGGCCGCACAGTCCACCAGCAAGCTTGACCCTCAGACGCTGGCCCAACTGCCGGTCCAGGTCAAGGACGCCATCGTCAACGCCTACGCCGATTCACTGGCACCCGTGTTTTGGTACCTCATCCCGTTCATCGCCATCGCCCTCCTCCTCGCGATCACCCTCAAGCAGATCCCGCTCTCCGACACCGCCGGAATGGTGGCCCGGGGCGAGGCCGTCGGGGGCGCCGAGGCCGAACGCCTTGAAGCCGAACGCCTCGGAGTGTCCGCGGAGGGACGCGGCGAAGGGTCCGCCGAGGGTTCCGGCGAGGGTTCCGGCGAGGGTTCCGCCGAGGGTTCCGGCGAGGGGTCTCGCGCCGTAGACGCTGTTCCGGAGTCCGGCCCGCTGGGGGACAAAGACGGCGAGCTCGCCCGGCGCTGAGCCCGGGACATGCCCGCCCTTGGCTCGGACCAGTGGACATATGGGGAATCTGTCCACTGCCGGGACGCAAGGCCGGGCATGTCCTCCGGGCCGAGCATCTGGCTTAGGCTGGAACGCATGAGTTCAGAGCCCGAAGAATCCGCGAACATCAGCCCGGCCGTTCGATGGGGACTCGGGGCAGTCCTTTTCGGCCTCCTGGCCGTCTCGATAGCCTCCGCCAAGGGCGAATGGTGGACCATCGTCGGCGCTATTGCCTGTGGTGCCGCCGCATGCCTCTTCGCTGCCCGCGCGATCCTCGCGGCCCGTCAATCCCGCTGATATGCGACGGCGGAACCTGGCTCCAGCGCAAGCCGGATGGTTTCGCGGTGGCCGGCACTGATCTCAGGCAACTCGTCGAGGGCAAACCAGCCGACGGCGATTGACTCGTCGTCGTTGACGCGGGCCTCTCCCGAGACATAGCGGCATTTGAAGGCAATATCCAAGAAGTCGCACACGTCTCCGTTGGGATACGTGACCGGGCCGATCACGCCCACCGCCAGGATGCGCTCGGTTTCGGCCACAACTGCAGTCTCCTCGAAGATCTCGCGGAGCAAACCAGGGGCCGGATGCTCCCCGGGTTCCAGCATTCCGGTGATCAAGGTCCACCGGCCGTTGTCGGCCCGTTGGCACAGCAGGACCCGGTTCTCCTCATCCAGGACCACGCCCCGGACGCCGGGTAGCCACAGCGGATCATTGCCGATCTTCTCGCGGATTTCCCGGATGAATTCCGGGACCGGCACGGCCTAGCCCGCTTCCGTTGAATCAGCCACAACCAACACGAGCTCTGCCTCCGCTTCCAGATCGGATCCGCCAGTAGGGCGAGTATCCCACCGGCGATGCCCGAATGACAGCGGGCAAGGCGGCTCAAATGGTCGCTTCTCGCTCCGTTTGCCCACAGCTCTCCTCACGCCGGCAGAGCAAACATGGCCGCAGCGGCACCGGCCAGCATGAACGGCCCGAACGGTATCGAAGATTTCAAGGTTCCCCGCCGGGCAGCAAGGACTCCCAGGCTCCACAGCCCACCGAAGAGGAACGCCGCAAATGTTCCGGCAAAAACATGCGCCCACCCCAGATAGCCAAGGTAAAGGCCGAGGACACCGGCCAATTTGACGTCGCCGAAGCCCATCCCCGGCGGGTAGACCAAGCGCAGGATGAAATAGAACACCCACAGCACGGCTCCCCCGGCCACGATTCCCAAGGCGGGCACCCCGAGGAAGGAGGCACCGCCGTCGGGCGCTGGTCCAGCCGCTCCCCCAGCCAAAGTGACGGCTGCCGCCGCGCCGAGCAGCAACGCACCGGCGATGGCATAGGACGGGAAGACGATCCGGTTGGGCAAGAGGTGGTGACGGACGTCGATGACCGTGAGCCGCGCAGCCATGACCGCAAAGTACACACAAGCTGCGAGCAGCAGCCAGAAGGCCGGGAAACTGGTCCCCCACAATTCGCCGAGTCGTCGGATCACCCTCGGATGCTATCGGTTTTCTCAAACCTTCGCCGGTTACGCACGCTTAGACTGTGGATATGGGGCGCTACAGTGCAGAAATCCAAGGCAATTCCGACGCCGACATGTCCTCCACCTTCCGAAACCTCTGCCGTTCCTCCCCATGGAAATGGACGAGCCTGAGGTTCGAATACCTGGACCGGCCGGGCAACGCGGAGGCCACCGTGCGTGCCTGGCTGCGCCGGCCCGGAGCGCTTCGGCTCGAAACCGTCGACGGCGCGTTGCTGCATAGCACCACGGGCATCAACGACTCCCGAGACGGGCTTTACCTAGGCTCCAAGCGAAAGTCCTGGCTTTTGCCGGCCCACTTGGTGACCCCCGTGTACGACTCCGCCGGCTTGGTCCGCCGGCGCCCCGAGGCAGCGTACGGTGAACCGTCGTTCGGGAACGGTCGGCTCGCGGCTGCCCTCGATCCTGTCGAGCTCGCCGGAAATGCGCCGGTGCCGATGGAGTTTCCCGAGTCCAACAGGGTGTCGTTCGGCGCCATTCGGGAAGTGGAGCACGAGGGGCGTCCGGCGCTCGAAACCATCGCGACGCCGGGATCCAGTTACGTGGCTGCTGATGCGGCAACGCCGCTCTGTTTCCCTGGGCGCACGCTGTTGCGGGTGGACTCGGGAACGGGCGTGTGCGTCTCCAGCCAATCGCTCGACGGCGATACCACCGGCCACGGGCATTGGATGCGGATCCTGGGGGTGGACGAATACATGCTGGACGATCTGTTCCTCGCCGAATCGATGAACCTCACCGACGTCCGGAAGCACATCAGTTGGGACATCGGTCCCCGTGCATGAGCGCGGCCCCGCCCTGGAACGCTAGCTCACGTATATCGGGTTTCCGGCCGACCCCCGCTCACATATATCGGGTTTCCGGCCGACCCCCGCTCACATATATCCGGTTTCCGGCCCACCCCCGCTCACATATATCGGGTTTCCGGCCGACGCCCGCTCACATGTCCGCTAGGCTTCCCGGATGAATGAGCTAAGCGCCATCTGGCCCTTCTTCGGCCTCACCCTGACCACACCCCGCTTGGAGTTGCGCCCCATACAGGACGCCGACATCCCCGCAGCCGTCAAGGCCGCCCTCAGCGGCATTCACGAGCCTGGGAAGTCCCCCTTCAGCAACCCCTGGACGGAACTGCCCAAGGATGAGTTGGGTGCCAACATGGCCCGGTGGTATTGGCGCTGCCGTGCGGGAATGACTGCGGAATCATGGACGCTCCTCCTCGGCATCTGGCATAACGACGAGTTCATTGGCTGCCAGGATATCGAGGCGAAGAACTTCGCATCGTTGAAGACCGTCTCCACCGGCTCCTGGCTCAAGAAAGGCGCGCAAGGCCTAGGCCTTGGCAAGGAGATGCGCGCGGCCGCCCTCAGCTACGCCTTCGACTACCTGAACGCCGAAGTAGCGACATCCGAAGCTGCCATTTGGAACAAGGAATCCTTGGGCGTTTCCGCCAGCCTCGGCTATGAATCCAACGGCATTTACCGCGACCAATGGGGCATCGACGTCGTGGAGGTCCAACGCGTTCGACTCACCTCGGGCTCCTTCGCCCGACCCGATTGGAAGCTAAAGGTGGAAGGCCATGAAGCCACAGCACAGTTCCTGGGTTTGTGAGCGAGCGTCGGGGGAAAACGCCACATACCTGAGCGAGCGTCGGGGGGAAACCCCACATACGTGAGCGAGCGTCGGGGAAAACCCCCACACACGTGAGCGAGCGTCGGTGAGAGAGCGACAACGATCGACGCGCGGAGGGCCGTGGCCAGGCGAACCTGGCCACGG
>NZ_JAYKZI010000001.1:201818-791870 GCF_036662515.1 Arthrobacter sp. S2(2024)
AGGGTGATGTGGCCGAAGAGCGGGTGCCCCTTGAGGGTCTCGACGACGGCGGCAACGCCGTCGTGCCGGCCGACGCGGAGGTTGTCCCGCTGGGCGACGTCGTGGGTCAGGACGATCTTGGAGTTCTGGCCGATACGGCTCATGACCGTGAGGAGCACGTTCTTTTCGAGCGACTGTGCCTCGTCCACGATCACGAAGGCGTCATGGAGCGAACGTCCGCGGATGTGGGTCAGCGGCATGACTTCCAGCATGCCCCGGTCCATGACTTCTTCCACGACTTCCTGGCTGACGAGCGCACCGAGAGTGTCGAAGACCGCCTGCGCCCAGGGGTTCATCTTCTCCGCCTCGGAACCGGGAAGGTAGCCAAGTTCCTGTCCACCCACCGCATACAGGGGGCGGAAGACGATCACTTTGCGGTGCTCCCGGCGCTCCAGGACGGCCTCGAGTCCGGCGCACAGGGCGAGGGCCGACTTTCCCGTACCCGCGCGGCCTCCGATCGAGACGATTCCGACGCTGGGATCCATGAGCAGATCGATCGCAAGCCGTTGCTCCGCCGAGCGGCCGTGCAGTCCGAAGACATCGCGGTCCCCCTTGACCAGCCGCACTTGTTTGTCCGCGCCCACGCGTCCCAAGGCGGAGCCCCGGTTGGAAAGCAGCACCAGTCCCGTGTTGACGGGCAGCTCCGCCGCCGCCGGGATGAACACCGGTTCATGCCCGTACAGGGTGGTGATTTCGTCCTCGCTGGCTTCGATCTCCGCCATCCCGGTCCAGCCGGAGTCCTTGACGAGTTCATTGCGGTATTCGTCCGCGAACAGCCCCATCGCGGAGGCTTTGACGCGCATCGGAAGGTCCTTGGAGACGACCGTGACGTTGCGGCCTTCGTTGGCGAGGTTCTTGGCGACTGCCAGGATGCGGCTGTCGTTGTCCGGGCCACGGAATCCTGCCGGAAGCACTTCGGTGGACACATGGTTCATCTCAACGCGCAGCGTGCCGCCGTCGGTTCCGATCGGGATGGCTTGATTCAATCCGCCATGCTCGATGCGCAGGTCATCCAGGAGCCTGAGGGCCTTGCGGGCGAAGTAGCCCAACTCGGGATCGTGGCGTTTGCCCTCCAATTCGGTGATGACCACGATCGGGACAATGACTTCGTGCTCCGCGAAGCGCAACAGGGCGTGCGGATCGGAAAGCAAGACGGAAGTGTCAATCACATAGCTCCGGCCAGTCGGGGTCCCGGACTGTGCAGTCCGCCCGCTGTTGGCCCGCTTGGTGCGAGAGGTAGCTGAACTTTCCCCGTCTGAAACGACTACGGGCAGTTGCTCAGAAATAGCCACATCGACTCCAGCCCCGGGCGAACCCGGCTTATTCGTGAGGCGGCTCGGCCGGAAGGCCGGGCGCGGCCCCCCACGTAACTGGTGCGATGATTCGCTCCATCTACTGGCCTCCCCGATCAGCAGGCGGTTTGCCTCCTGATGGGATTAACGTATTCCCGTGCGATTACATTTCCGGTTAGCCCAAACGGCGATTCGTGTAGACAACATGTGAACTTCCCGTAAACGGGAGCGCACCGGAAGTCACCGAGTCAGGAACCGAAGCGGCGTTGGCGGCCGGCGTAGTCCCGCAGGGCCCGCAGGAAATCAACCTTGCGGAACGCGGGCCAGAGTGCCTCGCAAAAGTAGAACTCGCTGTAGGCGCTTTGCCACATGAGGAAACCTGACAAACGCTGTTCACCTGACGTGCGGATCACCAGATCCGGGTCCGGCTGGCCTCGCGTGTAAAGGAAACGCGAGATGTCGTCCACTGAGAGCTCATCGGCCAGCTCGGTGATGTCGCGGCCGTGCGCGACGGCGTCGTGCAGCAGTTCCCGCACGGCGTCAACGATCTCGCGCCGTCCGCCGTACCCGACGGCCACGTTCACATGCAGCCGCTCGCGGATCGGTGTGCGGGCCGTGAGCTTGTTGAGCCTCTCGGCGAGGTAGTCCGGAAGGAGCTCCGGCGCGCCCATGGCGTGGACCGAGATATCGGCGTCGTCATCCAAGCGGTCGAGCGTGTTGGCGATGATTCCCATCAGCAGTTCGAGCTCTTCGCCGGAACGGTTCATGTTGTCCGTCGAGAGCATGTAGAGCGTGACGACTTTGACACCGAGTTCCTGGCACCAGCCGAGGAATTCGTGGATCTTGTCCGCGCCTGCCTGATGGCCTTCGCTGGTCGGAGCGTTGAACTGCCGCGCCCAGCGGCGGTTGCCATCCACCATGACGCCGATGTGCCGGGGAATCTTCTCCCGCTCGAGCGAACGGAGCAGTTTGCGCTCGTAGAAGCCGTAGAGGAAGCCGGGCCACTCCATCCGGACACTCACCTGACTTCCTATGAACAGCACGTTAAAAGCGAAACAAACGACGACGGCGGCCGGCCCGCTTGGCAGCCAGCCCCCAGCCAAACAACTATCGACACCTCCGGACCGCTGCCGTAGGCGCACCACCAAGGCTACCTTCCCAAGGCGGGCAGCCGGCACACCTGAACAGCGGAAAACGATCGCAAAGGGCGCTACTCGGCAGTAACTTATCCAGGCGCGGGTTACGCTTTAACGATGTCGGAGCTGCTCACAACCAAGCCAAGGTGGCGCGGCTGGATCCATGCTGTGGCCACGCCTTTCGCCGTCGCGGCAGGGATCGTCCTGGTGACATTGGCGCCAACGACGGATCGCAAAATCGCCTCCGCCATCTACGCCTTGACGGGTGTGCTGCTCTTCGGCGTGTCCGCGGTCTACCACCGCGGCAATTGGGAGCCGAAGACCAGGATGGTCCTCAAGCGCCTGGACCACACCAACATCATGCTGGTGATCGCGGGCAGCTACACGCCCCTCGCATGGTCGCTGCTTGAGCGTCCCAAGGCCGTCCTCCTGCTGTCGGTGATCTGGTCCGGTGCACTGCTGGGAGTGCTTTTCCGGGTTCTCTGGACCGGCGCTCCACGTTGGCTCTACGTGCCCATCTACGTCGCGCTTGGCTGCGGGGCATTGTTCTACCTGCCGGAGTTCTTCACGGCGAACGTTCCAGCGGCGATCCTGATCTGCGTGGGCGGGGTCCTCTACATCGCGGGCGCGGTTTTCTACGGAATCAAGAGGCCCAACTTCAGTCCGTTGAACTTCGGCTTCCACGAGCTCTTCCACGCCCTCACCGTGCTGGCGTTCGCCGCACATTTCGCCGCGATCATGATTGCCGTGCTGAGTTAATTGGCGATCCTGGGCTAGCCGGCGGCTTCCGCCATCGCGTCGAGGCGCTGCGCGAGTTCCTCGACCGATCCAAGCGGCAGGTCACACACCATCCCCCGGCATAGATACACCAGCGGTGAGCCGTCCGCGGCAGCCGTACGGGCTTCGAGCAGCGGCACCTCAGGTTCCGCTGCCCGGGCCCCGGGCAGGGCGCCGTCGTCGGGCGCTTGTTGGCCGGCCACACGGAGCTGGACCGCAACCACCATCCCCGGGCTCGGCGAGGCCAACAGCGCGCGGTGGAGTTCCCGTTGTTTGGCGCCTGGCGGGCCGGATACTGCGGCCTCTACGGGACCAACCGCGGCTGCCTGGGCGGTCGCAAGCAACCATCCCGCTACCCGTGGAGCCCGCCCGGCTATGGGCGGCAGGAGCGAGAGGATGTTGCTCGCCATGGCCCTGTGCTCGTGCGAACCGGAGTAGGCCGCGTAGCTCAGCAACACTCCGGCAAACGCAGCTGCCCCGCTGGGCGCCGCGTTGTCGAAGGGGTCCAGGCCCGCGTGCTGGCCCTGCGCGTTGAATACCTGGGCCGACTCCCCTACGGAGTCCGACAACCTGCCGTCCACCACGAATCGCGCGCAGGCTCCGCTGATCAGCTCCTCCGCGAACCGGTACCAGCGCTGCTGGCCAGTCACCGCGTAGAGGGCCAGGAAGCCTTCGGCGCAAAATGCGTAGTCTTCCAACAGGCCGCTGATGCCGCGCGCAACGCCGTCGTGCGAGACCCTGATCAGCACCCTCGCCCCGGGCTTTGAGGTGCCGGCGGCCGGACGCCAGTGCGCGCGCACCAGGTACTCGGCCACGCTTTCCGCGGCGGTCACCAGTTCAGGCCTGTCCAGGACAGCGCCGGCTTCGGCAAGCGCCGCGATGGCCAGGCCGTTCCAGCCCGCTACGACCTTGTCGTCCCGGGCCGGTTGGGGCCGCGCCGAGCGCGCGGCGCGCAAGGCGGGCCTGACTCGGTTCCACAACCGCGATTCCGCACCGGAGAGCTGGCGCCCGGGATGGAGCGGAGATCCGAGTTCCGAGACCGTCCCGGACGGCCCCACGTTCATGAGCCGGGCCACTGCGGCGCCGTCCCCGGGGCCAAGCACGGCTTCGAGGCTCGCAGGAGTCCACAGGTAGGACGCCCCTTCGTGATGCACTCCGTCCACCACGGTATCGGCGTCGAGCGAGGAAGCGAGTCCGTCCGGCGCCGCGGGATCACCCACGCCGAGCGAGCCGAGCATCCAGTCCGCCACCCGCGACGCCACACTTGCGGCCTCGCCGGCCGGCAAGACCCAGTCGCCCCGAAGCCGGACCCAGTGGACGTAGGCACGGAGGAGCTGGGCATTGTCGTAGAGCATCTTCTCGAAATGCGGCACGGCCCAGTCCGCGGTCACGGAATACCGGGCGAAGCCGCCGTCGAGCTGGTCGCACAGTGCGGAACGGGCCATGGCGGCGAGCGTGCGGCCCGCCATGTCGCGGGCGGCGTCCGAGGTATCCGACGGCGCGGCAGCGTGCCGGATCAGGAACTCAAGAACGGCCGACGGCGGGAACTTGGGAGCGCCGCCGAAGCCACCGCCGTCGGGGTCCTCCGAACGGGCGAGAAGACGCACGGCTTCCGATAACAGGCTTCTGTCCAGGCTTTCGGACGGCCTGTCGAGGAACACGGCTGAGGCGAGCTGGGCATCGGCCATGCCGACGGCGAGCCCTCGCGCGTTTTGCTCGACGGCGTCGCGGCGTTCCAGCCAAGCCTCATGGACCGCTTCAAGCACCTGGCGGAAGGACGGCCTTCCGGGTTGTGGCTTCGGCGGGAAATAGGTGCCCGCATGGAAGGCCAAGCCGTCAGGCGTCAGGAACACGGACATCGGCCAGCCGCCCTCGCCGCTGATGGCCTGCGTGGCTGCCATGTAGATCGAGTCCACGTCGGGGCGTTCTTCGCGGTCCACCTTGATGGCCACGAAGTGGGCGTTCAGATACTCGGCGGTGTCCTGGTCTTCGAATGACTCGTGGGCCATGACGTGGCACCAGTGGCACGCGGCATAGCCGATGGAGAGAAAGACGGGAACATCGCGGGCCGCCGCGAATGCAAAGGCCTCGTCGCCGAACGGCCGCCAGTACACCGGATTGTCCGCATGCTGGCGGAGATAGGCGGACGGTTCCGAGCCGAGGGCGTTGGACGCCCCCGGCCATTCCCGGGTGATGCCCGGGTCAGCGGGCTCCGGAGCCGGCATCGCCGTCGGAGTCTTCTGCGCGCGGCTTGCCCGCAACAGCGCCGCCGGTCTCAGCAGTGCCGGTCCCAGCGCCGGTCGCAGCGCCGCCGGTCTCAGCAGTGCCGGTCCCAGCGCCGCCAGTCCCGGAACCGTCCGCCTCAGCCGCGTCGGGACCCCCGACCAGGGCTTCTTCAACCTGGGCGCGGTAGCGGACCCGCCGGATCCGGCGGACCATGTCGACGATCAGGAAGGTCGTGAGCACCACGATGAAGGCAGTCAGGACGAATCCCCAGGTTCCCGGGGTCACCTGGTCTTCCGACAAGCCGGGGCGCAGCGACGGGGTCGGGGTAGGCGACGGGGTCGTGGCCAGGGCGATGAGAAAGTGGTGCACGGTTCAAACCTTCTTTGGGAGTTTCCAGCCGGGTGGCGACTTCTACGCTTGATAGAAATCGCCGGCGATCCTATCTTAGCCCTGCGAACAGGTCCTTTTCCGGCAGTTCGGCCGGGATACGGGAGTCGACCAGCGTGTAGTCCTCCCACGGCCAGGCCCTGCGCTGCATCTCCGGGGATACCGCGAAGAAGAAGCCGAGGGGGTCAATCTGCGTCCGATGCGCCCTGAGTGCGTCGTCACGGGCCTCAAAGTAGTCACCGCAATCCACTTGCGTGGTGGTCTGGTGCATAGGCCTCGGGGGAGTATGTCCTTCCGCGTCGGCTTCAAGCCAGGAGGCCAGGCGTTCGGCGTAGGGCGATTGCAGGCCTGCCTCTTCGAGCGCGAAATGCAAGGCCCGGAAGCGGTCGGGGCTGAAGGCGCGGTCGTAGTACAGCTTGCTGGGCGCCCAGCTTTCGCCTGTCCCAGGGTAGCGTTCCGGGTCACCGGCTGCGTGGAAGGCTTCGACGGCAACCTTGTGGGCCATGATGTGGTCAGGATGCGGGTAGCCGCCGTTTTCGTCGTAGCTCACCATGACGTGCGGCTTGAAGTCGCGGACCAAGCGGACGAGCGGTGCCGAGGCCCGCTCAAGGGGCTGAAGCGCAAAGCAGCCGGCGGGCAGGGGTGGCAACGGATCGCCGTCGGGCAGTCCGGAATCCACGAAGCCCAACCAACGCTGCTTGATTCCAAGGACCGCGGCAGCTTGCTTCATTTCCAAACGGCGCGCGCCTGCCATGTCGCGCTTCGGGTGCGGGGCGGACTCCATGGCCGGGTTCTGGATGTCCCCGCGGGAACCGTCGGTGCAGGTAGCCACCATGACCTCCACGCCGGAAGCCGCATACATCGCCATGGTTGCCGCGCCCTTGCTTGACTCGTCGTCCGGGTGTGCGTGGACGGCGAGCAGCCGGAGCTGCGTGTCGGGGCTGGTCGATGTGCTCATCCGGTACGGTTCCTCTTTCCGGGTCATGCTGTTCTGGGTTTGCTGGTGGCTGTACTGATCAGGTCTTTCTAACGCGTGCGACTCCGCTGTGGGCGAAGAGGCGCCGGAAGCCCACTAAACTGGGTGGGTGACTTCGGAAGACCCATCGGGCACGGCGCTGCCAGCAACTACCAGCCTAGCCAATCGCTACGGCAGCCAAAAGCGCGCCTTCGGAGGGAAAACCAAACGGAACATCGTCATCGCCGTCCTCCTCGTGGTCATCGGGCTCTTGTTTTGGGTCACTATGTCTTCCTCGCAATCGTCTGTGTCTTTCAAGGACATCGGTTACAGCGCTACTGATGCCACCCAGCTGTCGGTCGATTTCCAGGTCACAAAGAACCCGGGTGCCACCGCAAAATGCGCGGTCAAGGCCATGGATTCCAAGTTCGCGGTGGTCGGCTGGAAAGTCGTTGAGATCGGCCCGAATGCCCCGAAGGCGGGGGCCGACGGTGGCCAGACAACCGCCCAAAGGGCCATCCTTCGCACGGAGTCCGAGGCCGTGTCGGCCGTCGTGGACAACTGCTGGATTGTCGACGGCAGCAAATAGCAACGGTGTGACCCGCGACTCAGTGAGCTTGGGTTTGTCCACAGGATTGACTACACTGGATCAATACCTTAACCCCGCTGAGTTGGTTGCTGAGTTCCACGAGTGGCCTGCACCGGCGGGGTCTTTGCTTGTCAGATCCATAAGGAGAAGTCCGTGTCGACCACCAACAGCGCGCCTGCAGCTTGGCTTACCCAGGACGCATTTGACCGCCTGAAGGCAGAGCTGGACCACCTTTCCGGCCCTGGCCGTGCGGAGATCGTACAGAAGATCGAAGCCGCCCGTCAGGAAGGCGACCTCAAGGAAAACGGTGGATACCATGCCGCCAAGGAAGAGCAGGGCAAGATCGAGGCCCGCATCCGCCAGCTGACCGTGCTCCTGCGCGACGCCCAGGTGGGCGAAGCTCCGGCCGATGATGGAATCGTCGAGCCCGGCATGCTCGTCGTCGCACGCATCGCCGGTGACGAAGAGACCTTCCTGCTCGGATCCCGTGAAATCGCCGGTGATTCCGATCTCAACGTCTTCAGCGAGAAGTCCCCGCTCGGCGTGGCGATCATGGGCCACAAGGAAGGCGACAAGATCAGCTACGTCGCCCCCAACGGCAAGGAAATTCCGGTGGAGATTGTTTCCGCCAAGCCGTTCGCCGGTTGATTGTTCCGCGAAACAACGACGCCGGCCCACCCCTTCCCGGGGCGGGCCGGCGTTTTGCTTTGCGTTCCCCCAACTAGCTCGCAGTTGTTGTCGTTTTGAGGGCTCATAACGACAACAACTGCGAGCGAGTTGGGGGAACGCAAAGCAAAACGCCGGCCCACCCCTTCCCGGGGCGGGCCGGCGTTTTGCTTTGCGTTCCCCCAACTAGCTCGCAGTTGTTGTCGTTTTGAGGGCTCATAACGACAACAACTGCGAGTCAGTTGGGCTGGGCTACGGCGTCAGTGCACCACGATCGGGTGGAAGCCCTCGGCTCGAAGGGCTGCCAGGACCTGCTCGCTGTGTTCGTGGCCCTTGGTTTCCAGGTTGACGGTGATGGAGACGTCGCCCATGCTGATCGCGCCGCCCACCCGGGTGTGGTCCAGGCCGGTCACGTTGGCATCGTTTTCGGCGATGATGCGGGCAATGGTCGCCAAGGAACCGGGACGGTCATCCAGCATCATGCGCACGGTCATGTAGCGCCCCGCAGCCGAGAGGCCGCGCTGGATCACCTTGAGCATCAGCATGGGGTCGATGTTGCCGCCGGACAGGATGACGGCGGTGGTCCCCGGGTTCTCGATCTTGCCGTCCATGAGGGCTGCGACGCCGACAGCACCGGCCGGCTCGACCACCATCTTGGCGCGCTCGAGCAGGAAGATGAGGGCCCGGGCCAAAGAGTCTTCGCTCACCGTCACGACGTCGTCCACGAGTTCGCGGATGATGCTGAACGGCAGCTGGCCGGGGCGTCCGACGGCGATGCCGTCCGCCATGGTGGAAACCTTCTTGAGCGGCACCAAGGCGTCAGCGGCGAGCGACGGCGGGTAGGCGGCCGCGTTCTCGGCCTGCACGCCGATGATCCGGATCTCGCGTCCCAGCTCCCTGGCCCTCGCTTTGATCGCGACGGCGACTCCGGCCAGCAGGCCACCGCCACCGACGCCCATCAGGACCGTGTCGACGTTAGGGACCTGATCCAGGATTTCGAGCCCGACCGTGCCCTGGCCCGCCACGACGTCGACGTTGTCGAAGGGGTGGACGAAGACCGCGCCAGTTTCGTTCGCGTAGCGCTGCGCCTCGGCCAGGGCCTCATCCACGTTGTGTCCGTGCAGGACGACTTCGGCTCCGTGGCTGCGGGTTGCGGCAAGCTTCGGAAGCGCCACACCGAGCGGCATGTAGATGCGTGCCTTGATTCCGAGGCTTTTCGCCGCCACCGCAACGCCTTGCGCGTGGTTGCCTGCCGAAGCCGCCACCACGCCGCGCTTCTTTTCCTCGGGAGACAGGCGTGCCATCCGCACGTAGGCACCGCGGACCTTGAAGGAACCTGCCCGCTGGAGGTTCTCGCATTTGAAGAAGACCTCTCCGCCTACCATCGCTCCCAGCGCCCGCGAGGACTCGATGGGGGTCTTGGTAATAATGCCCTCGAGCAGCTCCTGCGCCTTAAGGACATCGTCCAGGGTGACGGGCAGGGTATCGAGGGTATTCACGGGTTAATCTCCTTTGTTGGTGTGCTGTGCGGCATCCTTGGCGAATGTCCGTTCCGCAGCCGCGTGCTGACCTGCGGCGCCTTCGCCGCTGTTGGACCGTGCGCCCGCGTTGGCGCCGGGACCGTGGATTTCCTTGATGGTGGGTTCCTCATCGGAGTCCGGTGGTGCAATCCCTGCGCCGGCGTACGCCGTCATCAGTCCTTCATCATGTTCCCACGTCCGCGCTGCAATATAGCGAACCGCCGTATTTGCTACGGCGAGGAGCGGGACGGCAAAGAGCGCTCCCGGGATTCCGGCCAGATAGGAACCGGCGGCGACCGACAAGATGACGGCGACCGGGTGAAGCGATACGGCCTTGCCCATGATGAGCGGCTGGAGGATATGGCTTTCAAGCTGCTGCACGAACAGGACGATGGCCAACATGACGAGCGCGTTGACGGGACCATTCGCCACCAAGGCCAGGAGCACCGCGATGGCTCCCGTCACGAGGGCACCGACCACCGGGATGAACGAGCCGATGAACACCAACACACCCAGGGGCAGGGCGAGGGGAACCTGGATAATCGCTGCGCCGACGCCGATCCCCACCGCGTCCACGAACGCAACGAACATCTGGATGCGCACGTAGCTGACCATGGACGACCAACCGCGCCGGCCCGCGCCATAGGCCGCTGCGCGTGCGGTCCGGGGCAGGAGCCCGACGATGAACCGCCAGATCCTGGCCCCCTCGAGGAGGAAAAAGATCAGGATGAAGAGGGCCAGGACCATGCCCGCGGCAAAATGCCCGGCGGTACTACCGAAGGACAGGGCACCGCTGAGGATGCTGCTGCTGTTGTTCTGCAGGGCCGAGGTGGCGCTCTGGATGTAGGTGTCGATCTGGTCCGCGGTCAGGTGCAGCGGGCCGTCAGCGAGCCAGGCCTGGATTTGCTGGACGCCCGTGAGCGCTTCCTGCCACAGCTCGCCGAATCCCACAGCGAGTTGCCGTCCCACCAACGCCAGGGCTCCCGCGATAACCCCGAGGAAGCCCACCACTGTGATGGCAACGGCCGCTCCTTGGGGCATCTTGAGCTTCCTGAGCCACCCCGTGACCGGGTAGAGCAAGCCTGCCAGGAGGGAGGCGACCATGAGCGGGATGATCAGGAAGCTGACCTTCCCCAACAGCCAAATAAGGGCTCCAACGACCACCAATATGAGGCCCACCCGCCATGCCCACGCGGCAGCAATCCGGACTCCGTACGGGATGTCCTGCGCAATGTGATGCTCCGGCACCTGCCTGGGCGCGGCCGAAACGGGCTCACTCGATGGCGTGGCGTCCTGTGCTGGCGTCATTCACCCATAATTCCGCAGGGAGCGCCCGATAGGAAACCCATCTACAGCGCGCCCACGATTCCCCACCCCATAGTGAAGGTCTCCCCCGGTTCGAGCCACCGGAGGCCAGCGCCCGAGTTGAACGCGTTCGCCGGACCGGTCATGGGCTCAATCGCCACCGCTTTCGAGCGGCCCGGAAAAGTATCCGTGACGAAGATGTGGACGTAGGTGCAGTTTTCGTCCTGCTCCAAGGAGACGCTTCGGCCATCCGGCGCCGACAGCGTTTGGCGGGCGATGCCGCCGTCGAACTCCAAATCCGTGAACGCCACGTCGACATCCAGGCCACCCACACTCCGGCCGGCGCCAAAATCAAAATCACCGTCGACAGGCACCAAACTACGCGGGATCAGCCGCTCGTCGGCCACGAGCCGCGTACCGGCGTGGACAGTCAGGACCATCTCTTCCGGCGGAACATCCCCTACACGCAAATACGGGTGCGCCCCGAGGACGAAGGGCGCGGGGGCCGCCGAATCATTGATGAAACTCTGGGAGACCCGAAGCGCCAGCCCGGCGTCGATCTCGTAGTGGACCTGATGCCGGGCCAGGAAGGGGTAGCCGTGCTGCGGGAAGATCACGGCTTCGAGGGTCACGGAGAATTCGCCTTCCGCCACGAGGGCGTAGGACGAGTTGCGCAGGAGCCCGTGGCTGGCGTTGTTGCGGGACACCTCCGTGATGTCCAGTTGCTGCTTTTTGCCGTCGAGATACCAGATCCCGTCCTCGATCCGGTTGGCCCACGGGGCCAGGGTAATTCCGGTGGCCCCGGGCGGAAGTTGCGCGTCGCCGTAGCTCTCGGTGAGCTGGACGCCGTCGCGGCTGAACAACCGCAAGCCCGCGGCGAGCTCGGTGACGACGGCGAGTGCGTCACCGCGGCGGATCTCGAATTGGCGTCCGCTGGCAAAGCGTCGGGATACGGTCTCTTCGCCCGGTGTCGAAGACGGTGTTGTGGGAGGCATGGCACCACCGTACTGCATCCCATGTGTTGCTTGGCTTCACCCTCAATGTTCTTTTTTGTTAGATATTTTGCCTTTTTGAGCACTCTGTGGCACCATAAATCCATGACTCGCCTTACCAGCACACGCCTCGCCGATGGCCGGGAGCTGATCTATTTCGACGACGCCGGCTCGCCGGAGCGCGATCCCGGCTCGCTGACGGATCACCGTGAGCTGCCGCAGCGCGCCGATCCGGGCGAGTTGCGCTACGACGCGCTGAGCGGCGAATGGGTCGCCGTGGCGGCACACCGCCAAAGCCGCACCCACCTGCCACCGGCAGACCAATGTCCCATCTGCCCCACCACGCCCTCGAACCCTTCCGAAATCCCGGCGCCGGACTACGACGTCGTGGTGTTCGAGAACCGCTTCCCCTCACTGGGGCCGGCGGTCGGCATGATCCCGGGCATGCCCGCTTGGGGAACCTCCGGCCCTGCATACGGCCGGTGCGAAGTTGTCTCATTCACGCCCAGCCACACCGGATCCTTTGCCGAGCTTGGCGAAACCAGGGCACGCACGGTCGTCGAAGCCTGGGCGCACAGGACTGAGGCGCTCAGCGCCCTTCCCGGAATCCAGCAGGTGTTCCCGTTCGAAAACCGGGGCGCTGACATCGGGGTAACCCTTCACCACCCGCACGGACAGATTTATGCCTACCCCTACGTCACGCCGCGGGCGGCCAGCCTTGGCGCCGCCGCCGGCCGGTACTTCGACGAATCCAAGGGCCGGGAATCGCTCACGTCCTCGATCCTCAAGGCCGAACGCCAGGACGGGAGCCGCATGGTGCTCGAAGCCGAGCACTTCAGCGCCTACGTGCCGTTCGCCGCCCGCTGGCCGTTGGAGGTGCATCTCGTCCCGCATCGGCAAGTTCCCGATCTCGCCGCTTTGAGCGGCGAAGAACGCGACGAACTAGCCCACGTCTACCTTGAATTGCTCAAGCGCATGGACGCCCTGTATCCGACTCCCACACCGTACATTTCCGCTTGGCACCAGGCACCCCTGGATCGCGTCTTGAGACCGTCCGGCCACCTGCACCTGCAACTCACCTCCCCACGCCGTGCCGCCGACAAGCTCAAGTACCTTGCCGGTTCCGAGGCCGCCATGGGAGCCTTCATCAACGACACCACGCCCGAATCGGTGGCCGAACGGCTGCGCGCCGTCGCCAGCGATTCCCAGCGCGCTATTCCGGAAGGGGCCCCAGCATGACCTCCACTCCCGACGCCCCCGCCGTGGGCGCCCTCTCCGGGCTTTTCGAGTCGACTTTCGGTTCAGCCCCCGACGGCGTGTGGCAGGCACCGGGACGCGTGAACCTGATCGGCGAGCACACCGATTACAACGAAGGTTTCGTGTTGCCTTTCGCCATCGACAAGACCGCGAAGGTTGCAGTCCGGATCCGCCATGACTCACGCGTCCGGCTGTTGTCTACCTTCGGCGGGCAAGGCCTCGTCGAAGCCGACGTCGACGCGTTGGTTCCCGAAGCGGCCAAAGGCTGGACGAAGTATCCGCTCGGCGTCGCCTGGGCCCTGCAACAGCGCGGCGTCCTTGTCCCGGGCTTCGACCTCCTCATGGATTCGGATGTCCCGCTGGGCGCGGGACTGTCCTCCTCGCACGCCATCGAATGCGCCGTCATCTCCGCCCTCAACGAGCTAACGGGCGCGGGACTGGGCGCCGAAGACATGGTCCTCGCAACGCAGAGGGCCGAGAACGACTTCGTGGGCGCCCCTACCGGAATCATGGACCAGTCGGCGTCGCTTCGCGGGTCAAAGGGCCATGCGGTCTTCCTGGACTGCCGCGACCAGAGCGTGCAACTAGTCCCCTTCGACGCCCAGGAGGCCGGACTCGTTCTGCTGGTCATCGACACCAAGGTCTCCCATTCACATGCCGACGGCGGTTATGCTTCGCGTCGTGCTTCCTGCGAACTCGGGGCCCAGGTACTGGGGGTCCCGGCCCTGCGCGACGTCGGCATCGGCGACTTGGAGGAAGCCAGCGGCCTCCTGGACAGCATCACTTTCCGGCGGGTGCGTCACATCGTCACGGAAAACGACCGCGTGCTGCAGACCGTGGAACGCCTCACCACGGAGGGCCCCGCCCACATCGGCAGGCTCCTGGATGCGAGCCATGCGTCCATGCGCGATGACTTCGAGATCTCCTGTCCGGAACTGGATCTCGCGGTGGAAACCTCCCGAGCCCACGGTGCCATCGGCGCCCGGATGACGGGCGGCGGCTTCGGCGGCTCGGCCATCGCCCTCACCCCGGTGGGCCACGAGCAGGAGGTGCGCGACGCCGTCGTACGCGCCTTCGCGGCGGCCGGTTTCACGACGCCGGACATCTTCACCGTGACCCCGGCCGCCGGGGCCACACGACTCGCCTGAGGTCCGTGCATCCGCCGCCTTTCGGCGGGCCGGCCCCGGCGTAAGCTGGGGGCATGACTGAGGCCGTCATCGTTTCCACCGCCAGAAGCCCCATTGGACGGGCCTTCAAAGGGTCCCTCAAGGACGAACGTCCCGACGACCTCGCGGCGGCCATGGTGACTGCCGCGCTGGCGAAGATTCCGGCTTTCGATCCAGGGGCACTAGACGGCCGCGGGCTCGATGACCTCTACCTTGGCTGCGCCGAGCCCAGCGGCGAGGCCGGCTCGAACATGGCCAGGGTGGTGACCGTCCTGGCCGGCCTGGACACCGTCCCCGCGGCCACGATCAACCGCTTCTGCGCCTCGAGCCTGCAAACCCTGCGGATGGCCTTCCACGCCATCAGCTCCGGAGAAGGCCACGCCTTCGTCTCGGCGGGGGTCGAATCGGTGTCCCGCTACCAGAACTGGGTCGGGGCAGGGGAAACCGACACCAGCGTGCACAACCCCCTGTTTGAAGCCGCGCGCGCCCGTACGGCCGCCCGGGCCGCGTCCAACACCCCGTGGACGGATCCCCGCATGGGAGGACGGATGCCGGACGTCTACATCGCGATGGGACAGACCGCGGAAAACGTCGCCACGAGCCACGGAATCAGCCGGGCCGAGCAGGATCTGTGGGCGGTCCAGAGCCAGAACCGCGCCGAGGCGGCCATCGCCTCCGGTTTCTACGCCCGCGAGATCACGCCGTACACCCGCAAAGACGGGACCGTCGTCGAGCGCGACGATTCACCTCGCGCCGGCGTCACCCTTGAAGCGGTCAGCGCCTTGGAGCCGGTCTTCCGCAAGGAAGGGACCGTGACCGCCGGGAATGCCTGCCCTCTCAACGATGGCGCCGCAGCCGTGGTGGTCATGAGCGATTTCCGGGCCCGGGAGCTTGGCCTCGAGCCGCTGGCACGCATCGTCTCGACGGGAGTCAGCGCCCTTTCCCCGGAACTCATGGGCATGGGGCCCGTGGAGTCGTCGCGCCGGGCCTTGGCCCTGGCGGGGCTGAGAATGGCGGACATTGACCTCGTAGAACTCAACGAAGCCTTCGCCGTCCAGGTGGTAGCGAGCGCCCGCGAACTCGGCATCGATCCGGAGAAACTCAACGTCCACGGCGGCGCCATCGCCCTTGGCCATCCCTTTGGCATGACAGGCGCCCGGATGACCACCACTTTGCTCAATGGCCTCCGGGAACGGGACGGCACCTTGGGACTGGCGACCCTGTGTGTCGGTGGCGGGCAGGGCATGGCGGTGGTCTTCGAGCGTCTGTCCTAACCGCACCGGAAAGACACGTAGTGCCCCTGAAGACGGATCTTCAGGGGCACTACGCTCAACAAATCCTGGGAGCTTAGTCGTCGCCGCGCAGGATCGCCAGCAGGCGGATGATCTCCACGTACAGCCACACGAGCGTGACGGTCAGGCCGAAAGCGGCCGTCCAGGAGTATTTCTCCGGAGCGCCCTGCCGGACACCCTGTTCGATGCTCGTGAAGTCCATGACCAGTGAGAATGCGGCCAGGCCGATAGCCAGGATGCCGATGAAAACGCCCAACGGGATGCCGAAGATGTGCACGCTGCTGCTCAGGCCGAACGGCGACTGGACTGCGCCCGTCCACACCAGGACCATATTGATCACTGCGAAGACGAGGTAGCCGAGCATGGCGATCATGAAGAAGCGAACAGCCTTGGGGGTGGCACGCACCTTGCCGCTCTTGAAGAGAGCCAAGGTCACGCCGAACACCGCAAGGGTGCCAATGACAGCTTGCAGGCCGACGCCCGGGAACATTCCGTCCAGGAGGCGGGTCAGGCCTCCGAGGAACAGACCCTCAAGTCCGGCATACGTCAGGATCAGTGCCGGGGACGGCTGCTTCTTGAAGGAGTTGACCATGCCCAACGCGAAGCCGCCCAACGCGCCGACAATCATCAGGAGATTTGCGGTTCCCGGAGCAACGAACAACGTGACCGCCGCGCCAAGCAGCAGCACCGCAAGGCACGCTGCCGTCTTGACGATGACGTCGTCGAAAGTCATACGGCCGGTCTCGGCCGGACCGGCTGCGGGCTGGTTGTACATCTCCTGCAGCTGATCGCTCGTCATGGGCGGCTGTGCCGCCCAGGCAGGCTGGCCGTACTGGGGCTGGCCATACTGGGGCTGGCCGTGGGTGTAGCTGGGAACGGGCGGAGCCTGTGTGGCTCCACGGAAATTCTTTCCGTTGAAGATCGGGTTGCCGCCGAGTGCCATGGTGGATGTCCTTCTTGCTGTGGGTGCGAAGTGATAGTTCACGCTACCAATTCCCACGCTTGGTCCGCACCGAAAGTTCCACCGCCGCCGATGCCGGCACCCTCCGCGTTGCGAGGGTGCCGGCACCCGGGGCTATCCGACGCCGAGGTACGCTTCCTTGACCGCCGGGTTGGCGAGCAGTTCCTTGCCGGTGCCCCTGTGCGTAATTGACCCGGTTTCCAGGACAAAAGCACGGTGTGCACGGGCCAGGGCCTGGTTGGCGTTTTGCTCCACCAGAAGCACCGTGGTGCCCTGGTTGTTGATCTCGGTGACAATCTTGAAGATCTGGCGGATGAACTGCGGAGCCAGCCCCATGGAAGGTTCATCCAGGAGCAACAGCTTGGGGTTGGACATCAGGGCCCGGCCAATCGCGAGCATCTGTTGTTCGCCACCGCTCATGGTGCCGCCAAACTGCTTGATACGTTCCTTCAACCGCGGAAACAGGTCGAAGACTCGCTCCAAATCGTCTGCAACCTTGGTCCGGTCCTTGCGGCCGTAGGAACCCATGTCAAGGTTCTCCTCCACCGTCATGCCGGGGAAAATTCCCCGGCCCTCAGGCGCTTGCGAAATGCCCTGGACGACGCGGATGTGCGCTTTCATCCTGGTGATGTCCTTGCCGGCGAACGTGATGGAGCCAGCCGACGGAGCCAGCAATCCGGAGATGGTCCTCATGGTGGTGGTCTTGCCGGCACCATTTGCCCCGATGAGCGAGACGATTTCGCCTTCCTCCACGCTGAATGACATGTCGGAAATGGCTTGGATCCGGCCATAGTGGACGGATATGTTCTTCAGCTCAAGCAAGGTCATCTTCAGGCTCCCCGAGATAGGCGGAAATAACTTTCGGGTCATCGCGGATAATCTTCGGCACCGCATCCGCGATCTTTTTCCCGAACTCAAGGACCACGATCCGGTCGGTCACCCCCATGACCAACTTCATGTCGTGCTCAATGAGCAGGACCGTGTAGCCGTCGTCACGAATGGTCCGGATCAGGGCCATGAGCTCTTCTTTTTCCGCCGGATTGAACCCTGCTGCGGGCTCGTCCAAGCACAGGACTTTGGGATCAGTCGCAAGTGCGCGCGCGATTTCCAGGCGGCGCTGGTAACCGTAAGGCAAGTGCCGTGACAAGAAGTGGGCATGATCGGCGATGCCCACGAACTCAAGCAATGCCATGCCGCGTTCAATGGCGGTTTTCTCTTCCCGGACATGAGTGGGCAGACGGAAGAGCGCTCCGCCGACACTCGTGCGGTGGCGTGCATCGAGGCCGACAACCACGTTTTCCAAAGCGGTCATCTCACCAAAAAGGCGGATGTTCTGGAAGGTCCTCGCCAGGCCACGCCTGGTGATCCGGTGCTGCGGCAGTCCGTTGAGCAATTGTCCTTCGAGCAGGACCTTTCCGGACGTCGGCTTATAGACACCCGTCATGGCATTGAAACAAGTGGTCTTACCGGCACCGTTGGGGCCGATGAGACCGAGGATTTCGCCTCTGTTGATATCAAACGTGACATTGTCCAGAGCCGTCAGGCCGCCGAATTTGATGGTGAGGTCTTGGACCTGCACCAAGGCTTCGCCCACTTTGGTGACGATGTCCCTCTCAGGGGCCACCTTCTCGGCGACTTCGAGGTCCACACCCTGTTCCTTGAGTGCCTCTACATCAATATCCGGTTCGATCGCTTCACTCATTTGTCAGCCCCCTTTCCCGGTTCCAGGACGACTTTGCCCGAAGCAGGAATGTCGCCCATGGCACCCTTGAGTTTGTTGTACGCCAGGCGGCCGTAGGCGAGGAGGCTTTGGCGTGCGGGCAGAAGGCCACCGGGGCGGAAGATCATGATGACCACCAGCGCCGCGCCAAAGATCAGATACTTGAACTCGGCAATCGCGGTGAAACGGAGTGGAATATATGCCACCAACGCACCGCCGAGAATCGCACCGACCTTGTTCCCCGTGCCGCCCATGACAACGGCAGCGACGAACAGGATAGACGTGGCGATATCGAACTTCTGGTTGTTCACAAAGCCCACTTGCCCGGCAAACAAGGCACCCGAGAGCCCGCCCACGGAAGCGCCGATGGCAAAAGCCCACACCTTGTACTTGAAGGTCGGGACGCCCATGATTTCCGCGGCATCTTCATCCTCGCGGATGGCAATCCAGGCGCGTCCCACGCGGCTGCGCTCCAGGTTTCCCGCGGCCAAAAGCACCACGATGATGATGGACAGCGTCAGCCAGTACCACGGGGTTCCGTTCGAGTTCTGGAAAATTGTTTGCCCGCTCGAATCCGTTCCCGGAGGGTGGCCAACGTTCTGGAAGCCAACCTGGCCTTTCATCGCCGGAATAATCGTGGCCAAAATGCGCACGATTTCACCGAAGCCGAGCGTGACGATAGCCAGGTAGTCGCCGCGAAGGCGAAGCGTAGGCACACCGAGGACCACTCCGAAGAACATGGCGACTGCCATCGCCAGCGGGAGCGTCCACAAGTAGGGAATGTGCACATACGGCGAATCCGGGCTGGTAAACATTGCCGCCGTGTAGGAACCCAGGGCAAAGAATGCCACATAGCCCAAGTCGAGGAGGCCCGCATAGCCGACCACCACGTTCAAGCCCACAGCCACCAGGGCATAAACAGACATTTGCGCGAGCGCGATTTGCCAATTGTTGCCTGGTTCCGTCGTGATCAACGGCGGGTTGAGGATGGGGAGCAAGTACGCAATGACCACGACGACGATGAGGATCAGCCATTGGGTTTGGCGCGGGAGCGCGTTCCATTTGTCGCTGAGTCCCGGGAACCAGCCTTTGCGGCGCCGCATTTTGGCTTCGCGGTCCGCAATTTCCTGTGCCGAAGCATCATCGGGAATAAGTGTGGGGCCGTCTGTTGTGCTCATGCCTTACTCTTTCCTAGCGAGCTACCCAAGACACCTTCGGGTCGCACAATCAATACCAACACCAGGACCACGAACGCCACCACGTCGGTCCATTGGGAACTGCCCAGGAGCACCTGGCCGTAGTTGCCGATCAAACCGATCAGCAGGCCGCCCAGCAAAGCGCCGCGCACATTGCCGATGCCTCCGAGGACAGCGGCCGCGAAGGCCTTGACGCCGAGGATGAATCCGCCGTTGTATTGCACGCCGGACGGGATTTTCATCACGTAGAACAAGGCGGCTGCGCCGGCCAGGATCCCTCCGATGATGAAGGTGGTCACGATGATCTTTTCCTTGTTGACACCCATCAAAGTTGCGGTATCCGGGTCCTGCGCCACGGCACGGATGCCCCGGCCGGTCCGGGACCGCCTGATGAACTGGTCGGTGGCGATCATGAGGATAATCGCTGCGACCACGATCACCACCTGCTGCGAATCGACGATCGTCCCGAAGACGTCGAAAATCGGGAGCGGCCTGAACATCGTCAGCGCAGCCTCCGGGCTCGGTCCGCGCCACCAGTAGATGGTGTACTGAATGGCGAAGGAAACACCGATGGCGGTAATCAAGAATGCCAGGCGGGGCGCCTTGCGCTGCCGCAAAGGTTTATAGGCCACCCGTTCCACGATCACTGCCATCAAGGCTGAGGCGATGATGGCGACGACGAGGGCGAGGACAAGATTTCCCACGATGGCCCAAAAGGCCAGCCTCGGAGCAGAGGGCCCGAAATTCAGCGCGCTGAGGGTAAAGAACACCCCGTAACAGCCCGTGATGAACACTTCGGAGTGGGCAAAGTTGATGAGGTTGAGAACGCCGTAGACGAGGGTATAGCCGAGGGCTACCAACGCGTAAATTGCCCCGAAGGTCAACCCGTCAAAGGTAGAACTCCAGAAATTTTCGGTAAAGGAGTTTACGTCGAAGGTGATCCACGTATCGTCCATGGGAACCGAGTGGAGCAGGTTGGGAATTACTTCACTGATCATGGCACTTCCTGATGTAATCAAAAGAAATGCTGGGGGTCGGCATGGATGCTAACCCCCAGCATTCATCTGGGCTCGGTGTTATTTTCCGATGACGCCGATGGGAACGATCTTGCCGTTCTCAACTTTGTAGCCGTAAACATCAGGCGTTGCCAGTTCGCCGGTTGAATCCCACTTGTAGTGCTTCGACAGGCCGTCTGCATCGTAGGACTTGACCCAGGAAAGAAGGTCCGCGCGGGACTGCTTGCCCTTGTCGATACCGGAGAGCAGGACCGTGGCTGCGTCGTAACCTTCAATGGAGTAGGTTCCGGGCTCAGCGTTGGCAAGCTTCTTGTACTCGGACTCGAAGCTCGGGATCAGCTCGCCGGGGATGCACGGGCAGGTGAAGTACGAGTTCGACGATGCGTCGCCGGCCTGCTTGATGAACTGGTCATCCTTCACGCCATCCGGGCCCACGAAGGAGCCGGTGAATCCCTTTCCAACCAGCTGCTGGTCGAAGGGAGCGCCTTCTGCGTAGTAGCCCGCGTAGTAGACGGTGTCTGCCTTGGCGTTCATGATCTTGGAGATCACGGCCGAGAAGTCCTTCTGGCCTGTGACAACCTTGTCGGACCCCACCATCGCGGAGCCCAGGGCCGCGGAGGTTGTGGTTCCCAAACCGATGCCGTAGTCAGAGTCGTCCTGGACGAGGTAGACCTTCTTGGCCTGCAGCTTGTCCGTGAGGAACTTCGCTGCGGCCGGACCCTGGACGGCGTCATTGCCGAGGGCCCGGAAGAAAGTGGTCCAGCCGTTCTTCGTCAGGCTCGGGTTGGTTGCGGAGGGCGTGATGTGCACCAAGCCCTTCTGCTCGAAGATGTTGCCGGTGGCCTTGGATTCTCCCGAGAAGGGCAAGCCCACCACTCCGATGATGTCCGGCTCGGACACGATCTGCGTTACCGGGCCAGTGGCCTTGTTCGGATCGCCTTCAGTATCGAATTTCTTGAACTGGACCTGGCAGCCGGGGTTCGCGGTGTTGTGCTGGTTGATGGCCAGTTGGATGCCGTTGAAGATGTTGATACCCAGCTGGGCGTTGGGTCCTGTCTCGGCACCGGCATAGGCAAGGGTGGTGGTTGACGGGCAATTTGCCTTGCCATCGCCTGCAGGCAAAACAGCTCCGGCAGGAACGTCGACTTTGGAAATCGCAGGGATATTGATCCTGCCGCCGCCACCCGAGGTTTCGGTGCCGCTAGGGGCAGTCTGATTCGCACAGCCCGCCACCAGCATGCCGAGGGTGGCTGCTGCTGCAATCGCCGAAATGACTTTCTTCCTGTACATAAATAGCCTCCGCGGTGCGTCTGATTCGTGGTCATTCGCCCGAAGTCACTTTCACTTCGAACATGTTCCATGAGAGTACTACCAAATATGTGTCCTAGAACACATATACGCAGGTCAGGATCTAATAACGGTGTGTCGCTGTCCAGTCCGGACGGCCCTTCACATGAACGCGGGGTTAAATTCCTGTCACGGCACAGCTTGGCGCAACAAGTGGGGCCGCAGGGTTCGCATTTCGCATGCGTGCCCCAGGTGGGACTCGAACCCACAACACGCGGATTTTAAGTCCGCTGCCTCTGCCAATTGGGCTACTGGGGCGCCCGGATAATGGTAACCCAGTGCACTCCCCTCTTTCGTCTCCTAGAGCCGTTCAAACGGCGCGGCATAACGGAAGGTTCCACTGACGCCGTCGGGCCATGCTTTGAGGGGCAACAGTTGGAAATGGTCTCCCCACCCGGCGTCGGGGGCCACCACGCCCAGCGTGCGCGCGGGCAGGAATCCAAAGCGCGGATAGTACTCGGGACTGCCCAGCAGGGCGATGCCCGGTTCGCCCGCTTCGTCGGCCCGTCGAGCGGTTTCCCGCAAGAGGGCAGATCCGATGCCGCGCCGCTGCAGGTGCGGTTCGACGCTGATGGGGCCAAGCCCCAAAAGCCGGAGCTCCCCTATCCGGCCGCGGGTACTGATGACGTGGCCCACGATCTCACCCGCAATCTCGGCCACGATGCTGAACTCCGGCAGGTACTCATCGCACTCGAAGAGTTCACGCAGGAGCTTCACTTCGGCCGGGACTCCGTCGACGGGCAGCCCGGTGACCGGGCTGGTGGAAAAGGCGGCAGCCGTGAGCGCCAGCACGGACTCGCGGTCATCCTGCCGCTCCGTTCGCACCACCACGCCCTGGCCCAGCAGCTTAAGGACTTCCATGGCGCGCCCGCGTTCGGCGGATGGAACCAACAGGTGGTCGTGATGGAACCCTGCCAGGACGTTGCAACTGATACCAGCGGCCGTGAGGGCGGAGCTGACGGCCGCTGTGAGCCCCACGGCGTCCAAGGCAGAGTGGATTTGAAGAGTGATCCACGCCGCCACGAAATCGTAGGACAGTCCCAGGCGTCCGGCTTCTTCACGGCGCAGGACCACCGTGAGGCCTTCCGCTTCGCGGACAGCGGCTTCGATATCGCCCTCAAGCGCTTTGCCGTGCGGCCACAACGCGTACACGTAGTCGCCGTCCCGAAGGACGGGGTGCATGGATCCCAGGAGGGTCGTCAGATCGCTTTCGCCAGCCATGCTGCAAGTCTAGGACCCGCCGTCGCCGGCCATGCCTGCACCGCCGTCGCGGACGGGCCGCGAGTTAAACGACGACGGCGGCCGCTCCCGCGTGGGAAACGACCGCCGTCGGCGGGGCTGCTTGGGGTTCGCTACTTGGCGTCAGCCGTGACCGGAGCCTTGGCTTCGGCGGGCTCAGCGGCCGGCGCAGGTGCGGCGGCCGGCTTGGGAGCCGGGGTGGCCGCGGCCACGAAGGCTCCACGCGGGTTGTCGAGGTCCAGCAGCTGGGTGGTGTCGCGGCCCATCGTCATGCCCAGGATCCAGTTGAAGATCACGCGGACCTTGCGCTCACCGGTGGGGATGGCCAGGCCGTGGTAGCCGCGGTGGGCCAGCCAGGCGAGTCCACCCTTGAGGCCGATACGGCCCAGGATGTTGATGTTGGCAACGCCCTTCCATTCGCCGAAGCCGGCAACCGCACCGAGGTTCTTGTGCTTGTAGTCGCCCATGGGCTTGTCCCAGCGGGAGGCCCACAGGTTCTTGGCGAGGCGCTTGGCCTGACGCAGCGCGTGCTGGGCGTTCGGAACGCAGGTGCCGTCCGGCAGGCCGCTGCCCGTGAGGTCCGGGACGGCAGCGATGTCGCCGGCTGCCCAGGCGTTGTCGATGATGCCTTCGTCGCCCGCGATGCGCAGGTCCGGGAGGACACGGACACGTCCGCGCGGCTCGAGCGGGAAGTCGGTGGAACGGATCATCGGGTTGGCCTGCACGCCTGCAGTCCACACGAGGGTGTCGGCTTCGAACTCCTGGGCAGGCGTCTTGTCCGGCAGGTTGATGAGCTTGAGGCTTCCCTCTGCGTTGTCGAGGGAGGTGTTGAGCAGGACCTCGATGCCGCGGCTGCGCAGGTGTTCGACAACCCACTCTGCCTGGGCTGCGGTGACCTCGGGCATGATGCGGCCCATGGCTTCGACGAGAACGAAGCGGACCTCTTCCTGGCGGATGCGCGCGTTGTTCTTGACGGCAGCGCGGGCGAGGTCTTCCATCTCGGTGATGCACTCGATACCTGCGAAACCGCCACCCACGACCACGAAGGTCAGGGCCTTGGCGCGTTCGGCGGCGTCCGTCATGGTGGAGGCAACCTCGATGCGCTCAAGGACCTTGTTGCGCAGGGCGACCGCTTCTTCGATGGTCTTCAGGCCAATGCCTTCGTCAGCGAGGCCCTTGATGGGGAACGTCCGGGTGATGGCGCCGGCGGCAACCACGACGTCGAAGTACGGGATCTCGAAAGGCACTCCACCGTCGGCCGGAGCAACAACGGCGGTGCGGTTCTTGTGGTCGATGCTGGTGACGCGGCCCTGGATGAGTTCCGTCTGCTTGAGGTGCTGGCGGTGCGAGACGACGGCGTGGCGTGCCTCGATGTTGCCGCCGGCCACTTCGGGGAGGAAGGGCTGGTAGGTCATGTAGGGAAGGGGATCAACGACGGTGACGATGCCGCCGGCGTTCGCGATCTTCTTCTGCAGCTTGAGTGCTACGTACAGGCCGACGTATCCGCCGCCGACAACGAGAACACGGGGACGGTCAATGAGCTCAGGGGTGGTTGCCATAAGAACAGAGTACAGCACCTTGTGAAAATCTTCACTAACTATTTCCCGACGCTACGGATCGGCGCCTGAGGCTATTTCGGGGGGCTCGGATCCACGACGTCCACCACGCCGGTCGAGGTCTCGTCGGGCAGTTCCGGGGAGGTCCGGTAGGCGCGCCTCAATTGGACGGTGGCGCCCGCGACGATCGCCACGAAAAGCGAACCAAAGCCGATGACCACCGCGGCCGGAACCGCAGTGTCGGACTGCGATGGCGCCTTGGCCGCGGGAACTGTGGGATCCGCCAAGGTGGCCGCGGGAATGCTTGGTTTCGACGTTGACGGAGGCGTCGGGCTGCTGAGGTCGCCACGTCGATGGACCCGGATCCAGTCCGCAATGGATCCCACGGGATTGCTCGCTACCTCGGGTACATCGGCTTTCAGGGCCGCCTCGGCATTGAGGATGCCGTAGCCATAGATGGGGTCCTTGCCGGGCGCGCCTGCATCCTCGGCCGTCGACACAATCCTGTTGATGACCTGCTTGGCGCTCATATCAGGCCACTTCGAGCGGATAAGTGCCGCGACGCCGGAGACAATCGGCGCGGAGCCGGACGTGCCGGCCCAATCTTCATAGCTCCCACCGGGCAGTCCGCCCACCAGCTTCTCCGCGGGCGCCGAGACGCCGATGCTGATTCCCTGCGAAGAAGCGTCGACGCTGGCCGTACGGTTCCGGTCGAGTCCCGCCACGGTCAGTACACCCGGAATCGTGGCCGGCGCGCCCACCTGGACGTTTCCGCCGATCCGGTTGCCCGCCGCGGCCACGATCACCACGTCCTTTTGTTCGGCATAGAGGAACGCCGCATCCCAGCTTTGGGGCCAATCAGGCGAGGTGCTGCCGAGGGAAATGTTGATGACCTTGGCGCCGTTGTCCACCGCCCATCGGACAGCTTCGGGAATCTGTTCCTGGTCCGTCTTGCCCGCCGGATTCGGCGAACCGAGCCAGGCGGAAACGGAGAGGATCTGGGCCTCGGGCGCGACGCCGACGATTCCGTCCGGACCGACGCCGGAACCGGGCGAAGGGGACGGCCCCGGCGACGGAGACGCCGATGGGCTGGCCGGAGCGTGTCCACGCCCTGCCAGCAGCGTGGCGACGAGGGTCCCGTGCTCAGGTTTGGCCCCGATGCTTTTCTGTCCGTTGGGGTCGCCCGCACCGGAAGCGTCGGTTCCTCCGACCACCGCGCCGTTGAGGTCGGGGTGTTGCCCGTCCACTCCGCTGTCGATGATGGCCACTTTCACCCCGGCGCCCTTTGATACCTGCCAGGCTGCGGAAATGCCGTACTCGTTGAGCCAGTATTCCTTGTCCCGCCAAGAGTCGGCGAACGCCGAAGGGGCAGTAAGCAGGGCCCCTGCAAGGCTTCCCCCGGCCAGCATGGCCGCCAGCGCGGCCGATGCTGTCCGGCGGCGCCAGCCGTGTGGCAACGTCATCAGCGAATACCCACTCTTACCGAGTACTCGGCATGCTCAGAATACTCAGCGCGATGCCGTCGAGGATGTCATGTTCGCTGGAGGTAGCCGCAGTGATGGAGCCCTCTCCGAGCTCAGCCAAGCGTTGGAGGATGCGGCGCCAAACAAGGGCTCCGGCACCGATGACGTCGACGCGTCCGGGGTGCATGTAGGGTAGCCGGGCACGTTCCTCGCGGCTCATTTCCAACAAACTTGTGGCCGCGTCGCTGATGGTCTCCAGGTCCAGGCTGGCACCGTGGATGAGTGCGGGATCGTACTCGTCCAGGCCCAACGCGTGCGCGGTGATGGTGGTGACGGTACCGGCTACGCCCACGACGGCGGTGGCCCGGTCCAGCGGGACCGTGCGGGCCACGAGGTCCATGGCTGCGTCGACGTCGGCTTCCGCGGCGGCGATCTGCTCCGGCGTCGGAGGGTCGCTGCGAAGGTGCCGCTCGGTCAGCCGCACGCAGCCGATGTCGACGGATTTGGCGGCAATGACGCCGTCGGAGTCTCCGAGGACGAATTCGGTGCTTCCACCGCCAAGGTCCACCACAAGCACAGGGTCCTTGCCGCGCGAAGGCAGCACGCTGCTTGCGCCGGCGAAGGACAGCGAGGCTTCTTCGTCACCGGAGATGACCTCGGGTTCGACGCCCAGCAGCCCCCGTATCCCGTCAACAAAGACGTCCCGGTTACGGGCGTCCCGGCTGGCAGAGGTCGCCACGAAACGGATGCCCCGGGCTCCGTGATGGCGGATCAGCTCGGCGTAGTCGGCGGTCGCCGCAAAGGTGCGCTCAAGCGCCTCAGGGGCGAGTTCGCCGGTGGCGTCAACCCCTTGGCCGAGGCGCACCACGCGCATCTCGCGGACAACGTCCCGCAAGGGAGACCCGGAGTCCGTGCCGTTGGAATCCGCGATCAGGAGGCGAATCGAATTGGTCCCGCAGTCAATCGCAGCTACGCGGTTCATACGTTGAGCCCCCCTGCGGATGGTTTCCCTGATGGCTCTGTCGCGTGGGAGGACTTGGATTTGCGGACGGGGGCGGGACGGCCCACGATGTCCGGCAGGCCCTGCGGTCCGTGGCGGCTGAGGTCCTTGGACGGGGCCTCCCCCGCACTGTCCCATGCGCCGTCGCAATAGCAGCGGTCCGCGGTCCACCATTCGCTAATCGCCCCGATGGCCTCGTCGCCGAGCGGATTGACGCCGGGACCGGCGGCCAGGGAGTGGCCGACCAGCACGTGCAGGCACTTGACGCGGGTAGGCATGCCGCCGGCCGAGACCCCTGCGATTTCCGGAACGTCTCCCGTGCCGGCACGTCCGGCAATCTCGTCACGCGCCTGGAGATAGGCTTCGTGGGCGCTCCTGTAAGCCGCAGCCAAAGGCTCGTCCGCGGTGAGCCGTTCGTTCATCTCATTCATGAGCCCGCCGGCTTCCAGCCGCGACACGGCGGCGGTGATGACGGGGTGCGTCAAGTAGAACGTCGTGGGAAACGGGGTGCCATTGCTCAAGCGCGGAGCGGTTGCAGCGACCAGCGGGTTGCCGCAGACGCAGCGCGCCGGGATTTCGACGACGTCGCGCACCGGCCGTCCGAGCTGGCGGCTGAGGATTTCGAGATCGTGTGCTGATGGCTTGCGGGACTCCTGCGATGCAGGTGCCGAGTTGTCTTCCACTGGCGCTGCCATCCTTCCTGCCCTTTTTGGCCGCGCCCATCAGGGCGCGACGGCGGCGGGCACCGCGTCTAGTCTGTTGCCGAGCGCCTGATGGATTCCCACAGGCCGTCCACCCATGGCAGGTTGGACGGGCTTCCGGAAGCTCCTGAACTGGTGCTCCCACCCGGTGTGCCAGCGGGAACGTCTCCACCAAACACCCAGTAGCCAGCTTCACCCGGCATAACCATGTTAATGCGGTCCCGGGCTTGTTGTTTCACGTAGTTGGGGTCCTGCCACCGCGTGATCTGCTTCTGGAGGCTGGCCTGCTCGGCCTGTTTACTGGCAATGTCGGCTTCCAGGCCGGAGATTTCGGCCTTTTTCTCCAACCAGATCTTCACTGTGGGAGCGAGCATGATAGTGATCGCTATCATCACCACAGCGAGGGCAAGCATACGGCCGGAGAACGCCTTCGCGGGCACAGGGCGCGCGCCGTGGTCCTTGTCGGAGTGCGAGGATCCGGCACCGGACGCCTTGCTGGATGCCTTGCCGACAACCGGGGTGTTTCCCGAACGTCCCGGTTTCGCAGCACCACCAACCTTGGACCCGGAAGGGGCTTTGCTTTGGGTGCCGCCTTCGGCTTTGGCATTGGACGGCGTCCTGGACCCTGCATGAACCGGTGCCTCTTGCTGGGCGGCGGATGCCTTGCGGGACTCGCCGAAGTCGGCACGGATGACATGGCCGCCGTCGGGGTTCTTTTGGGGCGAGCGGCCGAGGGCATCTGCCCGGGGGACCTTGGGGCGGCGGGTGGCCATGACACTCCTGTAATGCCTGGTGCTTGCCTGGCGGGTTGCTGCGCGTTGCGTTCCTCACGGAGCCTGCGGTTTGCCGAAGTGCTCGCACATTTCGTTAAACAGAACCGGTGGCTATGGTCTTTCCACCATAGCCACCGGTCAGCTGTTTCAGCGGATACTAGCCCTTGAAACGCGGGAAAGCGCTGCGGCCGGCGTAGCGGGCGGCGTCGTCGAGTTCTTCTTCGATGCGCAGCAGCTGGTTGTACTTGGCGACGCGCTCGGAGCGGGCCGGGGCACCGGTCTTGATCTGGCCCGCGTTGGTGGCAACGGCGATGTCAGCAATGGTGGTGTCCTCGGTTTCGCCGGAGCGGTGCGAGGTGATGGTGGTGTAACCGGAGCGCTGGGCCAGGGAAACGGCGTCCAGGGTTTCCGTCAGGGAACCGATCTGGTTGACCTTGACGAGCAGGGAGTTGGCCGTGGCGGAGTCGATGCCCTGCTGCAGGCGGATCGGGTTCGTGACGAAGAGGTCGTCGCCAACCAGCTGGACCTTGTCACCGATGGTGTCGGTAAGGGTCTTCCAGCCTTCCCAGTCATTTTCGTCCAGCGGGTCCTCGATCGAGACCAGCGGGTAATCGGCAACGAGTTCGGCATAGTAGGCGCTCATCTCGGTGGCTGAGAGTGCCTTGCCTTCGAACTGGTAGGCGCCGTCCTTGTAGAACTCGGAGGAGGCGACGTCCAGCGCGAGGGCGATGTCCTTGCCCGGGGTGTAGCCGGCGTTCTTGATGGCTTCCTGGATCAGGTCCAGTGCGGCACGGTTGGACGGCAGGTTCGGAGCGAAGCCGCCTTCGTCGCCGAGGCCGGTGGAGAGGCCCTTGGCCTGCAGGACCGACTTGAGGTTGTGGTAGACCTCAACGCCCCAGCGCAGGCCTTCGGAGAAGGTCTCGGCGCCGATCGGGGCGATCATGAATTCCTGGATGTCGACGTCCGAGTCGGCGTGGGAGCCACCGTTGAGGATGTTCATCAGCGGGACGGGCAGGACGTGGGCGTTCGGGCCGCCCAGGTACTTGTACAGGGGCAGGTCCGCGGAGGCGGCGGCCGCGTTTGCCACGGCGAGGGAAACGCCGAGGATGGCGTTCGCGCCGAGCTTGCCCTTGTTCGGGGTGCCGTCGAGGTCGATCATGGCCTGGTCGATGCTGCGCTGGTCCGTGGCGTCGAAGCCGATCAGGGCCGGGGCGATTTCGTCGATGACCGCGTCAACGGCCTTCTGGACGCCCTTGCCGAGGTAACGGCCCTTGTCGCCGTCGCGCAGTTCGACGGCTTCGTGCTCGCCGGTGGAAGCACCGGAGGGAACTGCCGCGCGGCCGATCTGGCCATCGGAAAGCAGAACTTCAACTTCTACTGTCGGGTTTCCGCGGGAATCAAGGATCTCGCGGGCGTGGATGGCATCGATAAGCGCCATGGACTGCTCCTTATGGTGAAGCGATTTACTGGGAATCTTGAGGGAAATTCTCGACGTCCTCGTCGCCACTAGCCTAGTCGAGACCGGCCAAGGTTACGGAACAGCGTCGGAACCCTCACGTTTTGTGGCTTCGCCGTCGCGGCCCTGGTATCGGCGGACGGCACCGCGCAGGGCCCGTTCGGCGTCGAAGCCCTTCTCCCGCGAGCCCGCGACGACGGCGAGCAGCAAGTCTCCAAGCGCAGCTTCGGAGTCGGGAACCTCCACCGCCGCGACTGGACGGCCGCCGCGTTCAGGACTGCCCGAGCGCTCTGAGCGGGCTGCGCGGTCAAGCGACTTTTGCGCCAAGGCGAGGGCGGGAAGGTGCGGTGGAATGCCTTCGAAGGGATCCGAACGCCCGGGCTTCTCGGCCTTCTTCACGGCGTCCCACTTTTCGACGATCTCCTCCACGGTGGCCGGGAAGGATTCCTGCAAGGACCCGTCCGGTTTGAACACGTGGGGATTGCGCCGCACCATCTTGTCCGTGATGGCGCGCGCGACGTCGTCGAAGGTGAATTGTCCTTGCTCCTCGGCGAGCCGGGCGTGCAGCACCACTTGGAGCAGCACGTCGCCCAGCTCGCCGCGGAGTTCGTCGGATGTATCGGAACCGGACGCGCCGGCCTCGATCGAATCGACAACCTCATACGCTTCCTCGATCAGGTACTCGACCAAGGACTCGTGGGTCAGCGCCCCCATCCAAGGACAGTGCTCGCGCAAAGAGGCAATCGTCCCCAGCAACTCCACGACAGGACTTTCAGGAGAACTGGCGCCCGAAGGAGTTTGTTCAGCCAAGGTTGGCGTAGGCGTCGTTGATGTACTCCACCAACGCTTCTTTTTCGTCCAACGGCAGGAACGACGACTCGGCGGCGTTGAGGGTCAGTTCGAGGAGGTCATCGAGATCGTAGTCGAAGGTCTCCACGAGAAGCTCGAACTCGTCCGTGAGCGTCACACCGCTCATAAGGCGGTTGTCCGTGTTGATCGTGACGTTGAAGCCCAACTGGTAGAGCATGTCCAGCGGGTGGTTCTCGATGCCTTCGCCGAAGTTCGCGATCGCGCCGGTCTGCAGGTTGGAGGAAGGGCAGATTTCCAGCGCGATTCCACGGTCACGGACCCAGCCTGCCACTTCACCCAAGGTGACCATGCCGACGGTGTCCTCGGCGTCGTCGTCGGCTTCTTCGCCCTCGGCGTCTTCGAACTCAACGGTGATGTCCTCCGCGATGCGCACGCCGTGACCCAATCTCAGGGCGCGGCCGTCCACAAGGGCGGACTGGATGCTTTCCAGGCCCGCGGCTTCGCCGGCGTGGACCGTGGCCGGGAAGTTGTGCTCGGCCAGGTAGGTGAACGCGTCCTTGAAGCGGGAAGGCAGGAAACCGTCTTCGGCTCCGGCGATGTCAAAGCCGACAGCTCCGTTGTAGCGGTGGCGCACTGCGAGCTCGGCAATCTCCTGGCCGCGGTCCGCGTGGCGCATCGCCGTGATGAGCTGGCCCACCTGGATCTGGCGGCCTGACTCCTCAACGGCGTCGACGCCGGCGTCGAGCCCTTCCTGGACAGCGTCCACAACCTCGTCCAGGGTGAGGCCCTTCTGCAGGTGCTGCTCAGGTGCCCAACGGATCTCGCCGTACACGACGCCGTCGTCAGCCAGGTCTTCGACGAATTCCTTGGCGACGCGCGCCAGGCCTTCCTTGGTCTGCATGACGGCAATCGTGTGGTCAAAGGTTTCGAGGTAGCGGACCAAAGAACCGGAGTCTGCGGACTCACGGAACCACTGGCCCAGCGCTACGGGATCCGTGGAAGGCAGGGTGTGGCCGACGGCCTCCGCCAGCTCGATGATGGTGGCCGGGCGCAGTCCCCCGTCCAGATGGTCGTGAAGGGAAACTTTCGGCAGGCTCTTCAGGTCGAAGTCAAGGGCAGGGGCGGCATCAACAATAGGCTCAGTCACGTCTCAACTCTAGGGGGACGGAAGAAGCTTAGCCAGCAGGGTTTGAGCGGTCGACGCCGGCCGTCGCGTTAACCGCGGTTCCCGCGTCTGCTGCGGCTGCTTCCGCGGAGGCCGCTTCCTTCTTCTCGCCGTCTTTCTTTTCGAGATGCTTGTGCCACCAACGCAGGCTGTGGTCCACGATGACGCCGAGTACCACGGCGAATGCCACCGCAATCCCCACGCCGAGGAGCGGGTTGTTGTGCACCCAGTGGCCGGCCAGCGATCCAATGCCGATCGAATAGCCTACCCAGGTGAGGCAGGCGAAGGCGTCCAGGAAGAAGAAGGTCTTGTGGCGGAAGCCGGTCTGTCCGGCGACGTAGTTCACCGCCACCCGGCCCCAGGGGATATACCGGGCGGTGAAGATCAGCACGGCGCCGCGCTTGTCCAACTCGTAGTGCGCCCACGCGAACATCTTCTGGACCTTCGGCTTGCGCATCCATTTCCAGCGGTCCAGGCCGATCTTGCGGCCCAGCATATAGGCCATGTTGTCGCCGGCCATGGCCCCGACAAGCGCGGTGGCGCCAAGGAGCCACAGGTTGGGCTCACCCCGGTGCATCGCAAGGGCCGAGAGCCCGACGATCGCGGTCTCACTGGGAAGGATCGTGGCAAAGCCGTCGATGAAAAAGAAAACCAGGAGCACCGGGTAGATCCACGGTTGCCCGGCGGCATGCTCGAGCATGTGGTTCATGAAGTCCACGCAGGCATTGCTCCTCAAGGAAAGTCACACGGTCGCGTGACATAGATCGCTATCCAGTGTCCCACGGCCCGGGCGTCGTTCGCTACGCCCCGGCCGGGTGGAACACAATTTAAGGCTAGCTCGAAAGTCGAAATGGAAGCATCCCCCCATGGAGGGATATTCCGGTGCCAGGCACGTCATACCAAGGGAGGAGATGGCTCCCCCCTGCCGTGCCTGCTACACGACCGATTCCTCTTCGGGCTCCCCGGTTTCTTCGTCCTCTACGGTGGCGGGCGTGGCCCCGCGGACTTTGCTGATGATCCGGTCCACGATGATTCCCAGGATGACGGCAGCGACGATCGCGATGACCGCCCCGAGCAGGTGGTTGTGCTCGAACCATTGGCCGAAGAACACACCGATGGCCACCGAATAACTGGCCCACAGGACGGCGGACATAGCCGTGAGCGCCACAAACATGCCGTGCGGGAAGTGGGTTGCTCCGGCTGTGAGGTTGACGGCCACCCGGCCGATGGGGATGAACCGGGCCACCATGATCAGTGATGCGGCCCGCCGTCGTAGTTCCCTCCCGGCCCAGCGGAAGGCACCCTGCATCCTTTGGGAACGCATCCACCGCCATCGGCGTACACCTACTTTGCGCCCAATCAAGTAGGCGATGTTGTCACCTGTGAAGGCCCCAAGGGCTCCCACCAGGATCAGCAGCCACGTGTTGGGCATCCCTGCGGTCACGGAGACTGCCGCGAGTCCCACCACCATCGACTCGCTGGGAATGGGCGGGAAGAAACCGTCGATCACGCAGCAGGCAAAAACCAGGAGCAAGACCCAAGGCTGCCCGGCCGCGGCGAGGATGAAGTCGTTGATGGCTTGCACGGTCTTCCTAACGAATGGCCGCAGGGATTGTCTCCCGGGCATTCCGGAATGCCCGGGAGATCAGCCTAGGAGATCCGGTCGATGATGAGCCGTTGCGCCGGCCGTGAGCCTTCCGGCGCAATGAGCACAGCCCCTTCCAAGGCTTCCTTGGCCCTGTCGAACTTTTCCGGGGTGTCGGTGAGGAGGGTCATGAGTGGCTCCCCCGCCCGGACCAAGGCGCCCGGTTTGGCGTGCATCCGCACCCCTGCGCCGGCCTGGACGATGTCTTCCTTCCGGGCGCGTCCAGCGCCGAGGCGCCACGCAGCCACGCCCACCGCCAAGGCGTCGAGCTCCACCAGGACGCCGTCGGCCGGAGCCGGGATGACCTCCGATTCCTTGGCCACTGGCAGGGCCGCGCGCGGATCGCCGCCCTGGGCTTCGATCATGCGGTTCCAGACATCCATCGCGCGGCCATCCTTGAGGGCGGCCGCGGGGTCGGCGTCGTGCACTCCGGCGCAGGCGAGCATCTCTTCGGCGAGCCTGACGGTCAGCTCGACGACGTCTTCCGGACCGCCGCCCGCGAGCACCTCCACCGATTCCTCCACCTCGATGGCATTGCCCGCGGTCAGGCCCAGCGGTGTCCCCATGTTAGTCAGGAGCGCCACCGTATTGACGCCCGCATCCTTGCCCAGGGCCACCATGGTTTCGGCCAGCTCCCGGGCACGGGCTTCGTCCTTCATGAATGCCCCGGAACCCACCTTCACGTCGAGCACCAGGGAGCCGGTGCCTTCGGCGATCTTCTTGCTCATGATGGACGAGGCAATCAGGGGAATGGCTTCCACGGTGCCCGTGACGTCGCGCAGGGCATAGAGCTTCTTGTCCGCCGGAGCCAAACCCGTGCCCGCGGCGCAAATGACCGCACCCACGTCCTGCAGCTGGGCCAGGATTTCCTCGTTGCTCAGGTTAGCCCGCCATCCGGGGATCGCCTCGAGCTTGTCGAGCGTGCCGCCTGTGTGGCCCAGTCCCCTCCCGGAAAGCTGGGGAACCGCCACCCCGAAGACCGCCACCAACGGCGCCAGCGGAAGGGTGATTTTGTCCCCGACACCCCCGGTGGAGTGTTTGTCCGTGGTGGCTTTCATGCCGCCGTCGGGACGCCGCAGGCTGGAGAAGTCCATCCGCTCGCCCGAGGCGATCATCGCCTCGGTCCAGCGCGAGATCTCGGCACGGTCCATCCCGTTGAGCAGGATCGCCATGTTCAGGGCTGCCATTTGCTCGTCGGCAATGACGCCGCGGGTGTAGGCATCGATGGTCCAGTCGATCTGCTCCGGGCTTAGGGTTCCTTTGTCCCGCTTGATGCTGATGATCTGTACGGCATCAAAAGCTTCAGTCTGTGTCACCGGTTCTCCTCCAGGTTGTCGGGACCGAAGGCATCTGGCAGCACTTGGTCCATGGTCTTGATGCCCTGCGTTGTCATGAGTTGCATGCCGGGTGCCCGGAATTCATACAGCAATTGCCTGCAACGGCCGCACGGCATGAGGACATTGCCTTTGCCGTCGACGCAATAGAACGCCCGCAATCTGCCGCCGCCACCCATGTGGAGGTCCCCCACCAGGGCGCACTCGGCGCACAGCGTGAGTCCATAGCTGGCGTTCTCGACGTTGCATCCGCTGACGATCCGCCCGTCCTCGGTGAGGGCAGCCGCCCCCACCGGGAACTTCGAATACGGAGCGTAGGCCTTCCCCATGGCGGCGACCGCGGCGGCTTCGAGGGCCGCCCAGTCCACCTCGGTACCCTTGAGCGCCACGGTCAGCCCTTGACGTACGGTATGCCGCTCGCCGCCGGCGGCCGGGACCTGCCCACCAATCCAGCGACGGCGAAGACCGTCAAGGCGTACGGCAACATGGCCATGAACTGGCTCGGCACAGGCGATCCGATGATGGTGATGACGCTCTGCAGATTGTCCGCGAAGCCGAACAGCAACGCGGCCAGGAAGGCGCCGATCGGGTTCCAGCGCCCGAAGATCAATGCCGCCAACGCGATATACCCACGGCCACCGGACATGTCCTTGCTGAACGCATCCACGGATACGAGCGTGAAGAACGAGCCGCCAATGCCCGCGATCGCACCGCCCATGAGCACGTTCCAGAATCGGGTCCGGTTGACGTTGATGCCCACGGTGTCGGCCGCCTGCGGATGCTCGCCGACGGCCCGCACGCGCAGCCCCCACTTCGTGTGGAAGAGGCCGAGGTAAACGACGATCACTGCGATGTACATCAAATAGCCCACGAGGGACTGGTGGAACAGGATGGGGCCGATGATGGGGATATCGGACAGGAAGGGAATGTCCACCGGAGGCAAGCGCCCCGGCTTGTTGAGTCCATCCGGGTCCGCCGTCAGCAGCGTCGAAAAGAGGAAGCTCGTCAGTCCGCTGATGAGGACGTTGAGCACGACGCCGACGATGATCTGGTTGACGAGGTACTTGATGCTGACCACGGCCAGGACCAAGGAGACAAGCGTTCCGGCGACGGCCGCCGCGACCAGTCCGGCGTAGACGTTGTGCGTCACCGTGGCAACGACGGCTGCGGAGAATGCTCCCAGCAGGAGCTGGCCCTCAATGGCAATGTTGACCACGCCGACGCGTTCGCACAGGACGCCGGAAAGGGATCCGAAGACCAGCGGCACGGCCAAGGTGACGGATCCTGCGATCAGTCCGGCGAGGGAGATCGACGGCTCATCGCCATTTCCGCCAGCCACGATCCAGACCATGAACCCGATGAGGAACACGGCGGCAAAGGTGCCGCCCACCCAGCGGGGTACGGCCCTCTTCGCCTGGGTGAGGTACACCGTGTAGCCCGCTAGGCCCAGGAGAATCACGGCGGCGATCCAGCCGATGGCCGCGGAAGGGAGCGTGACCTTTGAAACCTTTGCCACGCCGAGCGCGGCGAGGCCGAGGACCACGACGGCGGCGACGGTGGAGGCGGGCAGCCAACCGGGTACCGTGCCGGAAACTGACGCGCGGCCTGAACGACGGCGGACGAACCACAGATATCCGAGTCCAGCCGAAAGCAGAAGGGCCAGGACGAACGTGACCAAAGCGGCGACACTTGAGGCCGCTTCATTGGCCGCCTCGGCAATGCCGAAGCCTGCCGATTTCGAATTGGACATGAAACCGAACAGCACGGTTCCCAGGATTGCGAGGAGGGACAATCCGATGCCGGCCTTCCAGCTCACCAGCTCCGTGGCGCCCGTCTTTCCCGGGCTCGCCGGGGCGTTGCCGGCGGGTGTGCCACCGCCGGGCTGAGTTGTTGTGGTGCTCATGCTGTTGCAGCTCCGCTCTCGATTTTTCCGGAGGGGATGGTTCCGGAGCCGGGGCCGCCGGTGGCCTTCTTCTTTTTGCGCGGGTTCAGTCCGAAGATCGCGCGTACCAGCGGCGGTGCCGCAATGAACAGGACGATCAAGGACTGGATGACCAGGACGATGTCGATGGGGGTCTGGGTTTCGGCCTGCATCGCGACACCTCCCGCGCGGAACGCGCCGAACAGGAGCCCGGCGAAGAAGGTTCCCCACGGCGTCGAACGGCCGAGCAAAGCGACCGTAATGGCATCGAATCCGATGGAAGCGGCGACGCCTCCCGAGAGGTACTTCTCCGTCCCGGATACCTGCGCAATGCCGGCCAGGCCCGCAAGCGCACCCGCAATCGCCATCACCAGGATCACGGCGCGGGGAACGTTGATTCCAGCGGTGCGTGCCGCGCTCTGGTTGGCGCCCACGGCCCGGAATTCAAAGCCGAGCGTGGAGCGCTTCAGGAGCCACCAGACGAAAACCGTTGCCAGCACTGCCAAGAGGAATCCGGCATGGAGCCTGAACTGGGGTCCGAGCAACTCCGGAAACAGTGCCGATTGGTCCAGGAAGGGCGAGATCGGGTTGGTGGAGCCCTTGCGCTGGAAAGCGGGAGTAGTCAGCAGGAACAGGAGCAGGAAGTTGGCGATGTAGTTCAGCATGATGGTCACGATGACCTCATGGGCACCGGTCCGGGCCTTGAGCAGCCCGACGACGCCGCCCCACACCGCGCCGCCGATGAATCCGGCAACGATGACAAGCAACAGGTGAACGAGGAAAGGCAGGTGCCAGGTGAATCCCACGTAGGCGCCGAACAGGGCACCGAAGATGATCTGGCCTTGCGCACCGATATTGAACAGCCCGGCACGGAAGGCCAGGGCCACGCCGAGTCCAGCCAGGATCAGGGGGGTGGACACCGTCAGGGTCTCAGTGATCGGGTACAGCTGGGCAGCGGCGTCGGCCCCGGCCCAGTTGAATATGGCGCCCTGGACCAACGCCACGTAGGGCCTGAAGACCTCGGTAAGCATGTCCCCCGGCTGCGCGAAGAAGTAACCTGCTGTCTCGGCGACTTTGGGGTTGGTCACGGCCATCAGGATTCCGCCGAGCACAATCGCGAGGAGCACGGACAACACCGAGACCATGGCGTTTCCGGTCACGATCTGCCGGAAGACCGAACCACCGGCGGCGTGCGGGATCTGTCCGCCCTGGCTGGCAGCCGGAATTACTGACGGGGCCATTGCGCCGTCGGCCGTGTCCAGCGCGACATCCAGGACGACCTCGTCGTCCAGAGTCTCCGGGCGCTCAGGCTCGGCCTCGTTTTCCTGCCGAGGGGTATTGGACTCAGACATGGGTTCCTCCCTCGAGGGTCTTGTGCGCAGTCAGTTCTGCCTCATGTTCCGGAACGCCGGCCATCATCAAGCCCAGCACGTCGCGGGACGTACCGGCCGGAACAATCCCGACCAGCTTTCCCCGGTAGAGGACGGCGATCCTGTCAGCGAGTTCGAGCACTTCATCGAGCTCGGTGGACACGATCATCACGGGAGTTCCGTTGTCCCGTTCGGCAATGACCCGCTTGTGCACGAATTCGATGGAGCCGACGTCGAGCCCTCGCGTGGGCTGCGATGCGATGAAGAGCCTCAACGGCCTGGAGAGCTCCCGGGCCAGGACCACCTTTTGCTGGTTGCCTCCGGAGAGCGTACCCACGGCGACATCGATCGACGGCGTCCGCACATCGAACTCCTCGACCTTCTTCTCCGCGTGCGAAGCAATCAAGGCCGGTTTCATGCCGATGCCTTGGGCGAAAGGCGCCTTGTCGTAAAGGTCCAGGATCATGTTCTCGGAAATGGAGAACGTTCCCACCAGGCCGTCGATCTTGCGGTCCTCAGGGACGAACCCGACGCCGGCGGACAAGACCTGCTTGACGCTCTTGCCGAGAAGTTCGACGCCGTCGAGGACGATGGACCCGGTGACGTGCTGCTGGACGCCGAGGATGGCTTCCGTGAGCTCCGTCTGGCCGTTGCCCTGGACACCGGCGATAGCGAGCACTTCACCCTTGGCGATGTCGAAGCTCAGCCCGTCCACGACGTGCTGGCCATTGTGGTCCACAACCGTAAGGTCCCGGACCTTGAAAGTCGCTTCACCCGGTTGGGCGGGTTTCTTTTCCAGGGTCAGGCTGACCGCGCGGCCAACCATCGCCGAGGCGAGTTCCGTAGGGGACGCCGAAGGATCGGCCGAGCCCACCACTTTCCCCCGCCGGATCACCGTGATGATGTCCGAAATTTCCTTGACCTCACGCAATTTGTGCGAAATGAAGACAATTGACTTTCCGGCTGCTTTGAGCTGGCGGATGATGTCCAGGAGCTCATCGGTTTCCTGCGGAGTGAGAACCGCGGTCGGTTCATCGAGAATCAGGACTTCGGCGTCGCGCACGAGTGCCTTGATGATCTCGACCCGCTGCTGGACGCCTACGGGCAGGTCTTCCACGAGGGCATCGGGGTCGACATGGAACCCGTATTGCTTGGAAATCTCGGAGATTCTCCGGCGGGTTTCATCCAAGTTCAGGAAACCGGCTGCCTTGGTGGCTTCGTTTCCCAACGCGACGTTTTCGGCGACGGTGAATACCGGAATCAGCATGAAGTGCTGGTGGACCATTCCGATCCCGGCAGCCATGGCATCGCCGGGACCCTTGAAAACGACCGGCTTGCCGTCGACCAGGATTTCGCCGTCGCTGGGGTCGTAGAGTCCGTAAAGGACATTCATCAGGGTGGATTTACCGGCACCGTTTTCGCCCAGGAGGCAATGGACTTGGCCGGGTTCAACCACCAGATCGATGTGGTCATTGGCTACAAGGGACCCGAAGCGTTTCGTGATCCCTTTCAGTTCGAGTTTCAAAACTCCAACCCATCTATAAAGGATGGCTCCTCGTCATCACCGTGCTCCCAGCATAGTGCTCGGCAAAGGAGTGTCGAAGAGCAAATTGAAGGCAACGCAGAACGCGCTGCCCTTCTGCCAAAACTCGGCTGAAGGGCAGCGCGATGCGGTTTAGCCCGGATTTTTACTTGGGGCTGGACTTCGATTCGACCTTGACTGCGCCGGAGATGATGTCCTTCTTCAACTGGTCAAGATCGCTCTTCATGTCTGCCGGAACAGCGGAGTCGAGATCGTGGAACGGGGCAAGCGCCACGCCCCCGTTGTCGAGGGTGCCGACATACGGGCTGGGGTCGAACTTGCCTTCCTTGTCGGCCTTGATGACCGTCTCCACGGCCGTCGCCATGGTTTTCTGGACCGACGTCAGGATGACCGACTTGTAGGCGGGTGCGGTCAGGTAGCCGTCCGAGTCGACCCAGATCAGCTTTGCGTCCGTGCCCTTTGCCTTGGCGTCAAGGATCGCGCTTCCGGCGCCCGCTCCAACAGGTCCAGCGACGGGAAGGACCACATCCGCCCCTTGGTCAAGGAATCCCTGGGTGAGGACCTTGCCCTTGTCGACCTGCTTGAAGTCGCCGACGAACGTTCCGTCCTGCTTGTCCTTGTCCCAGCCAAGCAGCTGGACGGACTTGCCCTTCTTCTGGTTGTAGTACTTCACGCCGTCGGAGAAGCCATCCATGAAGATGCTCACGGTGGGGATGTTGAGGCCACCGAAGGTCGCAACCTTGCCCGTTTTGGACGTGCCGGCGGCGAGGTACCCGGCCAGGAACGCGGCCTGGGCAGTGTTATAGACAATCGGCTTGACGTTCTTCGGGAAGGTGGGGTCCGAGTAGTCGATGATGGCGAAGTGGCTGTTGGGGTTCGCCGTCGCGATGTTCTTCGTGGCGTCGCCAAGCAGGAAGCCGACCGTAACCGTCAGCTTGCAGCCTTGTTGGACCATGGAACGAAGGTTGGGGTCGTAGTCCGTGTCGGCCTTGGACTGGACGTGCTTCTCCTGGATGCTCAGGTCCTTGGCTGCTGCCTGAAGGCCCTCGAAGCCTGACTGGTTGAACGACTTGTCATCGAAGCCGCCGGAGTCGGACACCATGCATGCGGTGTAGTCCGACTTGGTGGCGCTGCCCGAGCTCGAAGCAGACGGTGCGCTACCGCAGCCTGCCAGCAAAAGTGCAGCGGCGCCCGCAGTTGCGACGCCCGCAAATGAACCGCGCTTTAGTGTGGCACGCAGTGATTGCTTCAATTTTCCTCCAGGAAGAAAGTGATTGATGCTACGACAGTTGGTCAATGAGTGTCCGTTTCGAAAACTCGAGTCTGAAATTCTGTTTTCACTGATGCTTCGCAGCACTGCGCCTGGGGCGCACTGATGGCACAACTTTAGTGGGATTGAACACACCCGGGTAACACAAAAGCCCAACAACCCGAAGATTGTTGAGCTTTTGTTACCAAGCAGTAGCGGAACTCCCAGCGAACGGTCCTAGGATGCCCGTTCCCAAGTGCGCGAACTGGCAGCAGATGACCCAAAAATCGCGTTTTGCGGGCATCTGCCGCCAGTTCGCGCCGGGAATCCCTCAGTGCAGCCGGACCAGCATCTTGCCGGTATTGGCCCCATCCAGGAGGTCGATGAAGGCCTTCGGCGCGTTTTCCAGTCCGTCAACGATCGTCTCGTCGTAGCGGACCGTTCCATCGGCCAGCCATCCGGCCATCTTCCCGGCGAACTCCGCGGCGTGCTGGCGCTGGCCGCCCACGAGGAAGCCACGCAGGGTCAATTGCTTTCCGATGGCCAAGGCCAGGTTCCGCGGGCCCGGCGTGGGCTCTGTGGAGTTGTACTGCGAAATGGCACCGCACATTGCCACCCGGCCACCCACGGTGAGGACCGCGAGGGCAGCCTCGAGGTGTTCGCCGCCCACGTTGTCGAAGTAGACGGCAATGCCGCGCTCCCCCGCTGCTTCACGCAGTTGCTTCGCCACCGGACCGTCGTGGTAGTCGAACGCCGCGTCGAAGCCGAGTTCCAGCAAACGCGCCACCTTCTCCGGGGAACCGGCGCTGCCGATCACCTTGGAGGCCCCCATGGCCTTGGCGACCTGCCCGACAATCGAACCAACCGCGCCGGCGGCACCGGAAACGAAGACCACGTCCCCGGCTTTGAACTCGGCCACTTTGAGCAGTCCGGCATACGCCGTCAGGCCCGTCATGCCCAGCGCCCCGAGGAACGCCGACGTCGGCGCCAGTCCGGCCGGGACCGGCGTCGCGCTTGCCGCATCCACCACCGAATATTCGCGCCAGCCGAGCTGGTGCACGACGACGTCACCCACCTTGAGTGCCTCGGAACGGGACGCGATCACCTCGCCCACCGCACCGCCGTCGAGCGCTGCGTCGAGCCGGAAAGGCGCCGAATAGGACTTTGTGTCATTCATGCGGCCGCGCATGTAGGGATCGACCGACATGAACTCGTTGCGGACCAGGATCTGGCCGTCCTGCAGCTCCGGCAGATCGGTCTCTGCCAGCCGGAAGTTCTCCTGGACGGGGCGTCCCTGCGGGCGGGACGCCAGCTGGATTTCGCGGGTGCTCGTGGGAACGGCGGCGCTCATGCGGCCACCTCCACAAGCTTGATGTCGACGGCGATGTTCCCGCGGGTCGCGTTGGAGTAGGGGCAGATCTGGTGGGCCTTGGCCACGAGCTGCTCGGCGGTTTCGCGGTCCAGGGCAGGCAGGGCGATCTCAAGCTCCGCGGCGAGGCCATATCCCTCGCTGCCCTCCAAGGCACCGAAATGGATCTTGGCGGCCACGGCGGAATCAGTCAGATCCACCCGGGCCTTGCGTCCCACCAGCCTGAGTGCCGAGTGGAAGCATGCCGCGTATCCGGCGGCGAAGAGCTGCTCGGGGTTGGTGCCCTGGCCGTTTCCGCCCAGTTCCACCGGGCTGGCGAGGGTGACGTCCAACTTGCCGTCATTAGTGCGTGCGTTGCCTTCGCGGCCTTCACCGGAGGCAAGCGCCTCTGCTATGTACAAAGTCTTCACTGTGGTTCCTTTTCCTTCGATGGGATGGAGGTGCTGGGGTGGAGGATCAGATGGCTGAATGGAGGGCGGCGGTAAGCCGGCCCAGAGTGTCGTGAAGCTGCGCGAGCTCGGCTGCGCTCAAGCCGGCGGCGTCGGCGAGCCGCTGCGGAACAGCCCCCGCCCGGGCACTCAGCGCCCGCCCGGCGTCGCTCAGGTGGATCTCGACGCGACGCTCGTCTTCTACTGAACGCCGGCGCTCCACGAGGCCCATGGCTTCAAGCCTCTTGAGCAGCGGAGACAGGGTGCCCGAGTCGAGTCCCAGCTCGGTACCCAGTTCCCGGACGCTTCGAGGCTCGTTCTCCCAGAGCACCAGCATCACGAGGTACTGCGGATACGTCAGTCCAAGCTCGTCCAGCACCGGCCGGTAGACCGCCGTGGCCGCCTTCGAAGCGGAATACAGCGCGAAACAGACCTGGCGGTCGAGGCGGGGGGCTTCACTCATGGGAATAACGATAGCTCACAATTAAATTGCACACAACTCAATTGCTTCGGGCGACGCCCGCTCACAAACAAGCCGTACCCCGGCAACGCCCGCTCACAAACAAGCCGTACCCCGGCAACGCCCGCTCACAAACAAGCCCAACCCCGGCGACGCCCGCTCACAAACAAGCCCAAACGAAAGGATCCTCCTGAAGATAATCCGCAGGAGGATCCCCGGCCTTTAAACCAAGAGTGAGCGAGCGTCCGGCCAAAACCCGGCATAAGTGAGCGAGCGTCCGGCCAAAACCCGGCATAAGTGAGCGAGCGTCCGGCCAAAACCCGGCATAAGTGAGCGAGCGTCCGGCCAAAACCCGGCATAAGTGAGCGAGCGTCGAGGTTCAGAGATCCCGGATGGTTCGCAGCGCGGCGGCGGCAAGGACTTGGATTGCGAAGCCGAGGGCACGCTCGTCCACAATGAAGTCACCGCGGTGGAGATCGTATTCCTCGCCGCCGGGCGTGTGGGTTCCGAGCCGCATCATGGCACCCGGCAGGTCGGCCAGGAACCAGGCGAAGTCCTCGCCACCCATGGACTGCGGTGTCAGGACGACGGCGTGCTCGCCGAGTTCCGCACGGGCAGCGGCCTCGATGATGGCAGTTTCGTGTTCCGAGTTGACCACGGGGGGGACGCCGCGGGTGTGCTCAAGGTGCACGTCCACCCCGTACGGCGCGGCAACCTGCTGGACGACGTCGTCGAGCAACTCCCCTGCGCTGTGCCAGGCGTCCCTGTCGAGGCAACGCATGGTGCCGGCCATGTAGCCGTTGGCGGGGATGGCGTTGGGTGCCGAACCTGCCGCGATCTGGCCCCACACCACCGAAACGCCGCTGCGCACATCGACCCGGCGGGACAGGACGGCCGGCACGTTGACGGCGATTTGGGCCAGCGCGAAGACCAGGTCTTCGGTCAAATGCGGACGGGAAGTATGGCCGCCACGTCCGGTCAATTCGATTTTGATGGTGTCCGACGCCGAGGTGATGGCGCCGATGCGCGTGCCGATCTTGCCGACGTTGATACGCGGATCGCAGTGCAGCGCAAGAATACGCGGAACGCCTTGGAGCACGCCCTGCTCGATGCAGGACAACGCACCGCCGGGCATGGTTTCTTCTGCCGGCTGGAAGATGATGCGCACCGTTCCGCCCAAGGGGGATTCCTGGTGCATGGCGTGCAGCACCAGGGCAATGCCAAGCATGCTCGTGGTGTGGACGTCATGCCCGCACGCGTGGGTGACGCCATGGTTCTTCGACGCGAACGGAAGCCCGGTCTCCTCGATGATGGGGAGGGCGTCGATGTCTCCGCGCAGGGCCGTGGCGATGGGCCCGTCGCCGACGTCGACCGTCAGCCCCGAGCCTTCCAGCCGGCGGGGTTCAAGTCCCGCCGCCTCGAGCCGTTCAACCAGCTTGTCCGTAGTGCGAAATTCCTTGAAGGAAAGTTCGGGGTGCGCATGCAGGTCCCTCCGGAATTCAAGGAGTTCCGGCAAGAGATCGTCAAGCCATGGCTTCACCACAGGGGTCGGCTCGGTTTCGGTAGTGAAATTGCGCACCTCACAACTCTAGCCATCCACACCCCCCGAATAGCGAAAGGGGTCTCTTGGTTACGGACAGCGCCGCAAGAGGGCACTATAGAACGTCGGTGTCTCCACTTGCCTTGAGCGCGTCCACCGCACCCTTGACCCGCTGGGCGTGCTCCTTCGTGGTGACAAGCAGCGCGTCCGGCGTATCGACGATCACGACGTCCTTGATCCCGATAAGGGCGATCACACGCTTCGTATCGGAGACAACCACGCCGCTGGCGTTCTCCGTGAAGACGCGGGCGCCTTCACCGAGGACCGTCACCTCATCGACGTCGCCGGCATTGTTGAGGCGGCCGATCGCGGCGAAGTCTCCGACGTCGTCCCAGCGGAAAGTACCGGGCACGACGGCGACATCCCCCGCCGCCGCGGCTGGTTCGGCCACGGCGTAGTCAATGGCGATCTTCGGCAGAGTGGGCCACACCCGGGCGGTCACTTCATCGCGTTCCGGCGTGTCCCAGGCGTCGGCAATTTCCTGCAGCCCGGCAAACAGGACCGGTTGGTTTGCCTCCAGGTGCTTGAGCATGAGAGCGACGGGCGCGACGAACATGCCGGCATTCCAGACGTAGTCGCCAGTCTCGAGGTACTTCTTGGCAATGTCCTCACTCGGCTTCTCGACGAACTCGACCACGGCGTGCGCATTCGGCGCGTCGTCGATATTGAGCAAGTCCCCGGTGCGGATGTAACCGAACCCGGTCGAGGGGTGCGTGGGCTTGATGCCGATGGTGACGATTTTTCCGGCAGCCGCAGTGTGGATAGCCTCGCGCACAGTTTCCTGGAAAAGGTGGTCCGGGCTGATGACGTGGTCGGCGGCGAAGGAACCCATGATGGTGTCGGGGTCGCGACGGTGCAGGATGGCGGCGGCGAGGCCAATCGCCGCTCCCGAGTCCTTCGGTTCGCTTTCGAGGACCAACTCGTTTTCGCCCACTTCTGGAAGCTGGCGGCAGACGGCAACCCGGTGCGCCACACCCGTAACCACCAGAACCCGGTTGCCGGCCAACGGTTCGAGACGGTCGTACGTAGCCCGCAGGAGGGTGCTGCCCGAACCCGTGAGGTCGTGGAGGAACTTGGGCGCGGCAGCACGCGAAAGCGGCCACAGGCGCGTGCCCACTCCGCCGGCCGGAATAACCGCATGGAAGTGGCGCAATGGCGATTCGAGGCTTGCAGCGTTTTCTATACTCACCGCAACACCTTATCCGACACCCGCTCAAGTCCCGCTTTGTGGTCTTCGTCTCACCATCGTGGCGAAAACGCCGGAATTCAGGCGAAACCCCGCGCTCTCGTTACAAGAAGGGGTGCCTAAATTGAATAAGCTGTGAGCGAAGCCTAGATTTAGGCTGAGCTACGAGTGCTCTCGCAGCTGGCGTTTCCCCCGCATGGATCCCGTGCCAGCGCCGCTGTGTTGCAGGAAGGTTTATTCAGTGCCGACAAAACCAGCTGGCACCTTGTACCGCGGCCGTGAAGGCATGTGGTCCTGGGTTGGACACCGCATTACCGGTGTTGTGATCTTTTTCTTCTTGTTGGTCCATGTGCTGGACACCTCACTGGTGCGTGTGTCCCCGGAGGCCTACACGGCCGTTATCGGCGCCTACAAGAACCCCCTCATGGCCCTGGGCGAAACGGGCCTCGTCGCAGCGATCGTTTTCCACGCCTTCAATGGCCTGCGCGTTATCGCCATTGACTTCTGGAAGAAGGGCGCGAAATACCAGCGCCAGATGCTGTGGACCGTCCTGGTATTGTGGCTGGTCACCTTCGGGGCCTTCGCCATCCGCCACCTGTCCCTCGCACTGGGAGGCCACTAAGCCATGAGTACTGACATTCAAAGCCCGCGCAGTGGAAAAATCGGCAGTGGGAAGATTGCTCCGCAGTACCGTCGCGGCACCGGTTCCAAGGGGAACTTCGAGATGCTCGCGTGGCTGTTCATGCGGCTCTCCGGCGTCGTGCTCGTGGTTCTGATCTTCGGCCACCTTTTCGTGAACCTCATGGTGGGCGAAGGCATCCACGGCATCGACTTCGGCTTCGTGGCCGGCAAGTGGGCCGACCCGTTCTGGCAGTTCTGGGACCTGGCCATGCTGTGGCTCGCCATGCTGCACGGCACCAACGGCGTCCGCACCATCATCAACGACTACGCCGAGAAGGACGCCACGCGCCTTTGGCTCAAGGTAGTCCTTTACGCGGCCACGGTCGTCATCGTCGTTCTTGGCACACTGGTGATCTTCACGTTCAACCCGTGCCCCGTCGTCAACGGCGTTCAGCTGCCCGGCGGGTTCTGCCCGGCGCCGTAGCGCTCCGCTGCACCACCGGCTTGTCCGGCTGTGCACAACACGCGGAGCAGGCTCCGCCGACCATCTGACTTAGAGAGAAAGAGCATCTGGTATGCAGGTCCATAAGTACGACGTCGTTATTGTCGGTGCCGGCGGCGCCGGCATGCGCGCCGCGATCGAATCCGGTCAGCGCGCACGCACCGCAGTACTGACCAAGCTCTACCCCACCCGTTCCCACACCGGCGCAGCCCAGGGCGGCATGTGTGCAGCCCTGGCCAACGTCGAAGAGGACAACTGGGAGTGGCACACGTTCGACACCATCAAGGGTGGCGACTACCTGGTTGACCAGGACGCAGCCGAGGTCATGGCGAAGGAAGCCATCGACGCCGTGCTGGACCTGGAGAAGATGGGCTTGCCGTTCAATCGCACGCCCGAAGGCCGCATTGACCAGCGCCGTTTCGGTGGCCACACCCGTGACCACGGCAAGGCTCCGGTCCGCCGCGCCTGCTATGCAGCAGACCGCACGGGCCACATGATCCTGCAGACGCTGTACCAAAACTGCGTCAAGCACAACGTCGAGTTCTACAACGAGTACTACGTCCTGGACCTGCTGACCGTCGAGGAAGACGCCGTCCGCGAAGACGGGACGCCGTACAAGCAGAAGCGCGTTGCCGGCGTCGTGTCCTACGACCTCGCCTCCGGCGAATTGCACGTTTTCCAGGCCAAGTCCGTGGTGTTCGCCTCGGGCGGCGCGGGCAAGGTTTTCAAGACCACCTCCAACGCCCACACCCTGACCGGTGACGGCATGGGCATCGCGTTCCGCCGCGGAATCCCGCTGGAGGACATGGAGTTCTTCCAGTTCCACCCGACCGGTCTTGCCGGCTTGGGCATCCTCCTCTCGGAAGCTGCCCGCGGCGAAGGCGCGATCCTGCGTAACTCCGAGGGTGAGCGTTTCATGGAACGCTACGCTCCCACTATCAAGGACCTCGCTCCCCGCGACATCGTGGCCCGCTCCATGGCAAACGAAGTGCGTGAAGGACGCGGCTGCGGCCCGAACAAGGACTACGTCCTCCTGGACCTGACCCACCTCGAGCCGGCCCACATCGACGCGAAGCTCCCGGACATCACCGAATTCGCCCGCACCTACCTCGGTGTCGAGCCGTACACCGAGCCGGTTCCCGTGTTCCCGACGGCGCACTACGCCATGGGCGGCATCCCCACGAACATCACCACCGAGGTCCTTCAGGACAACGACACCATCGTGCCGGGCCTGTACGCGGCCGGCGAAGTTGCTTGTGTTTCCGTGCACGGCTCCAACCGCCTGGGTACCAACTCCCTGCTGGACATCAACGTCTTTGGCAAGCGTGCGGGCATTGCTGCGGCCGAATACGCCAAGACCGCTGACTTCGTGGAGCTCCCGGAAGACCCGGAGGCATACACGCTGGATCTGCTGAACCACGTCCGCACTTCCGACGGCGGCGAGAGGGTTGCCGCGATCCGCAAGGAACTGCAGGACACCATGGACGCCAACATGCAGGTGTTCCGTACGGCGGACACCCTGAACCAGGTGCTCAAGGACATCGCGGCCCTCGAAGAGCGGTACCAGCGCATCAGCGTCCAGGACAAGGGAAAGCGCTTCAACCTTGACCTGCTCGAAGCGGTGGAACTGGGCTTCCTGCTGGAACTGGCCAAGGTCATGACAGTTGCTGCCCTGCACCGCGAGGAGTCCCGTGGAGGCCACTTCCGGGAGGACTTCCCGGAGCGCGACGACGAGAAATTCATGAAGCACTCCATGGCGTATAAGGATGAGCACGCTCCGGCGGACGGATCTGCGGAAGCAATCGCGGGCATCCGCCTCGGCACCAAGCCTGTTGTCTTTACGCGCTACGAGCCGATGGTGAGGAAGTACTAAGATGTCTGCTGAACTTGCTGAGCCAGCATCCAAGATCGAGCTGCCCGCGCACATTGGTGGAGGCGGGGAAATCCCGACCTTCAACATCACGCTGCGAGTGCGACGCTACAACCCCGAGGTCTCGGAAGAGGCCGCATGGGAAGACCACCAGCTGACGATGTACGGCACCGACCGCGTGCTGGACGCCCTGCACAAGATCAAGTGGGAAATCGACGGCTCGCTGTCGTTCCGCCGTTCCTGTGCCCACGGCGTCTGCGGTTCCGACGCCATGCGCATCAACGGCCGCAACCGCCTCGCGTGCAAGACCCTGCTGAAGGACCTGGACACCTCCAAGCCCATCACCGTTGAACCGATCAAGGGCCTCCCGGTGGAGAAGGACCTGATCGTGGACATGGAGCCGTTCTTCCAGTCCTTCCGCGAAGTCATGCCGTTCCTGATCAACAAGGGCCACGAGCCCACCAAGGAACGCTTGCAGTCGGTCGAGGACCGTGAACGGTTCGACGACACCACCAAGTGCATCCTGTGCGCCGCCTGCACGTCGTCCTGCCCCGTGTTCTGGACGGACGGCCAGTACTTCGGCCCGGCCGCCATCGTGAACGCACACCGCTTCATCTTCGATTCCCGCGACGATGCCGGTGACATGCGCTTGGAGATCCTCAACGACAAGGAAGGCGTGTGGCGCTGCCGCACCACCTTCAACTGTTCGGAAGCTTGCCCGCGTGGCATCCAGGTGACCCAGGCCATCGCCGAGGTCAAGCAGGCCATCCTGGCACGCAAGATCTAGTCCAAAATTCAGAATACGACGACGACGGCGTCCCCTTGGCGGGGTCCGCCGTCGTCGCTGTTTAAGACTTCCTCGCAAAACGAAAGGCGGACAGGTGTCCAAATCCATGAAGATCAGCTTCGAAGGCAGCACCGGAGATCTCTTGGCAGGGATCGTGGATGTTCCTGAGGGTCCGGTCCGGGGCTGGGGTGTGTTCTCCCATGGTTTGACCCTCGGCAAGGACAGCCCGTCAGCATCGCGCATCTGCAAGGGTTTGGCGGATCTCGGCGTCGGCATGCTTCGCTTCGACAACCTTGGACTGGGCGACTCCGCCGGCGATTGGTCCGCTGGATCGTTCAGTGTGAAGGTGGCTGACACCATCCGCGCCGCCGGGTTCATGCGCGCCGAAGGCAAGGAAATCTCCCTGCTTGTTGGCCACTCCTTCGGAGGGGCGGCCGTGTTGGCTGCCGCCCTCAGCCTCCCCGAGGTACGTGCCGTTGCGACGGTCGGCGCCCCGTTCCAGCCCAGGCACGTGGAGCACATGTTCGACGCCGAAGTCAGCACGATCCTCAGCGAAGGCAGCGCCGAGGTCAACCTGGGCGGCAGGCGCATGGAGGTCCGCCGGCACTTTGTCGAGGATGTCGAGAAGGCCGACCTCAGGGACTGCATCCGTACCCTGCACAGGCCCCTCATGGTGCTGCACTCCCCCACGGACAACACCGTGGGCATCGACAACGCCAGCGAGATCTTCCAGACTGCACGGCACCCTCGGAGCTTCATTTCGCTCGAAGGCAGTGACCACCTGTTGACGGGCAAAGGACAAGCTGCCCGGGTTGCAGGGATCATCTCCGCCTGGGCCGGGCAGTACCTCGGCGACTAGCGCGGGCCCCAGCCCAACTGACTAGCAATTGTTGTCGTTATGAGGGCTCAAAACGACAACAACTGCTAGCTAGTTGGGGCGCTGGCTCCCTCAGGAGTCCTTTGCGTGGAACGTGCGGGGCGAAGGGTGCCGCGATCCGAGGGCCGGCTTGGGGTGCCCGTGGGCGCTGGTGTCCGCTTCCCTGACGGCCGCCCACGCCCCGGAGACCAAGTAGACCTGGCTGACCAGGTTGAACCAGATGAGAAGCCCGATGATGATGGCAAATGAGGCCAGAATGGGATTCCGTCCGGCATTCGCCAGCAACTCCGTGCTGAAGATCTGGAGGATGGTGGTTCCGATGCCGGCCAGCACCGTTCCTTCCACGAAGGCTTGCCGGCGAAGCTTCAAGCGGCCTGCGAAGCGGAACATGATCACCGCCGTCGCCCAGTTGAGGACCAGGGGTACGGCCGTGCGAACGAGCCAGGTGACCGGGCCAGCGACGGCGTCGGCCAAACCGAGCCGCTCGATGATCCATCCGGCTGCTGTCCCGAACACGAGCGAAACACCGGCGCTGACCACCAAGGCTGCGCCGAGCAGCAGGAGGGTACCGGCGTCGCGGGCCTTCATCAGCAGAGGGTTTTCCTGCACGGGCTCCAGACCGCACACCCCGCGGAGACCCTCCCGGATCCCCGCGATCCAGCCGAGAGCAGTAAAGACCGTGACGACGGCGGCTATGACGGCCGTCCAGCCAAGGCCTGTGGGATTCAGGAGATCATGCGGATCCACCAGGCCGTTGCCCCCGCTGGTTTTCAGGAGTCCCGGGGCCGCTGTGGCGACGCTCGAGACGATTGAATCAACTAGTTGGGGTTGCCCGTTGAGGACCAAGCCGGTCACGGCGAATCCCGTGGCCAGCAGGCCTGTGATGGAGAAGAACATGGTGAAGCCTATGCCGGCGCTCAACAACGGACCGTGGCGCAGGTTGTAGAGGTTGAAGGCGCGCATCGGCCGGAAGTTGCTGAGCCGGGCGAGGGCCAGGTTGATGAACGCCGGTATGGTGGCGCCTCTGTTGCCCGAGCGCCGGGCTTTACCCCATTCGACCTGACGATGGATGAGCTGCAGCTTCAGCTGCGCCCCTTCAGTCGGCAGCGGTGGCTTCTCCGCCTGCTGCCGGTCGTTGCGCTGTGCTTTTCCGTGATTGGTCTGCGTCGCCGCCAAAGTCGAGCTCTTCCCGTAGCTGCCAAATGCCGTTGTCGTCGTGCTCGTAAAGTCCCATGCTAACCACAGGGAAGGTGGCGCTGTAGTTCTTGAGCACCGTTTCGGCCTCGTCAAGACTCTCGGGAGCGACGTCGTGCGCTACCGTCACATGCGGGTGGTAGGGGAAGGGAAGATCGCGTTCCAGGGGGCCGGTCTGTAGTTGTTCGTGCAGGCCTACGCACTCCTCGAAACCGTCTGCGACCTTCAGGAACACCACCGGGGATACCGGCCGGAAGGAGCCCGTGCCGGAAATCGTGATCCTGAATGGTGCCTGGCGCCGCGCGACGTCGCGGACATGCTCAAGGGTTGCTTCCCAGTCCTGGGCAGGGGTAGTGGTCACGAGGGTGATGTGGGCCGGGATCACTTCCGCCATCGGATCGCCAAAGGATGCACGCCATTGCTGCAGTTCCTGGGCGACTTCCCGGGGGAAACCCAGAATGACCCCTACGCACAGGTTGTCCCCGCACGCGCTGGCAGACTGGTGTGCGCCCGTGCCCGGGCGGGCATCAGTGTCCCGGCCGGCTCCCCGTGAACGGGAGCCGACCTGGACGCTGAGCTTGCCAGCCGCGCACATGGCTTTAGCGGATTCCTTGTGCTCCGCCGTACGGCAGGAAGCCCACCTTGGCGTAGACGTCGGCGAGCGTGGCCGAGGCGATCTCGCGGGCTTTGTCCGCTCCGTGAGCCAGGAGCCGGTCGAGTTCTGCCGGATCGGCGAGCAACTCGTTGGCGCGGTCCCGGATCGGCCCGAGGTGGGCCGCAACGAGTTCAGCGAGGTCGACCTTCAGGTGGCCGTACATCTTGCCTTCATAGTCCGCGACGATTTTCTCCACCGTCTGGCCGCTGATGGACGAGTAGATGCTCAGCAGGTTGGACACTCCGGGCTTCGCTTCGCGATCGAAGCGGATTTCCGTGCCGTTATCCGTGACTGCCGACTTGATGCGTTTGGCCGTGACCTTCGGGTCATCGAGCAGGTTGATCAGGCCGGCCGGCGACTCCGCGGACTTGGACATCTTGGCCGTGGGGTTCTGGAGATCGTAGATCTTGGCCGTTTCCTTCTGGATAAAGGCCTGCGGCACCTGGAATGTCTCGCCGTAGCGGCTGTTGAAACGCTGGGCGAGGTCGCGGCTGAGCTCAATGTGTTGCCGCTGGTCTTCGCCTACGGGCACCCCGTGTGGCTGGTACAGCAGGATGTCGGCCGCCTGCAGGATCGGGTAGGTGAAGAGCCCGACGCTCGCGTGGTCCGAGCCGTGTTGCAGCGACTTGTCCTTGAACTGGATCATGCGCGATGCTTCGCCGAAGCCCGTGATACAGCCCAGGACCCACGCCAGCTGGGCATGTTCAGGCACCTGGGACTGGACGAACAGGGTGCACTTGTTGACGTCTACACCGCCGGCGATGTACTGCGCAGCGGTGACGCGCGTACGGCGGGCCAGCTCGGATGGATCCTGCGGCACCGTAATGGCATGCAGGTCCGGGATGAAGAAGATGGCGTCGTACTCGTCCTGCATGCGGACCCAGTTGACCAGGGCACCGAGGTAGTTGCCCAGGTGGAGGGAGTCAGCAGAGGGCTGCATGCCGGACAGCACGCGGTGCTTCGCCCCGGCGGCCAGTTTGGTTGATGTTGCCTTGGCTGCGGCTGCAGCGGGTTCAGTCGTGGTGGAACTGGTCATGAGGAAACTTTCGAAAGCCTAGAGCTGGTAGTCGACTACCAGCGGTGCGTGGTCGGAGAAACGGGTGTCCCATGACGGCGCCCGGTCGACGACGGCCGAAAGTGCGGCTGCCGCGAGTCCGGGAGTGGCCATGTGGTAGTCGATGCGCCAGCCTGTGTCAGTGTCAAAGGCCTTACCGCGCTGGGACCACCAGGTGTAGGGGCCATCGACATTTCCTGCCAGGCCCCTGTGGACATCCCTCCATCCGATCTCGTCGCCGAAGAAGCGGTCGAAGTACGCGCGCTCCTCAGGAAGGAAACCGGCACGCTTGGTGTTGCCCTTCCAATTCTTGATGTCCAGCTCCGTATGGCCCACGTTCAGGTCGCCGACCACCAAGGCATGCTCGCTGTGCTTGGCAAGTTCCGGAAGCCTCGTGGTCATGATGTCCAGGAAGCGGTACTTGTCCACCTGCTTGGGTGTGTCCACTTCGCCGGAGTGCACATAGGCGCTGACGACCGTCAGGGTAGTGTCCTTGCCGCCGCCGTCCCGAACGACGTAGTCCGCCTCGACCCAGCGCCCAGTCGTGGCGAAGTAGTCGTCGCCGATACCCACGCGGGTGGCGACGGGTTCCTGCCGGGAGGCAATCGCAACGCCGGCGCGGCCCTTTGCCTCGGCTTCGGCGTGCAGGATGTACCAGCCTTCGCCGATGAGCTGGTGGACCACCTCATCGGGCGCGCGGACTTCCTGCAGACACAGGATGTCGACGTCGCGCGGTTCCAGCCACTCCGCCATGCCCTTCTTGTAGGCGGCGCGAATGCCGTTGACGTTGACCGTTGCGATGCGAAGGGAGTCCTTCTTCAATGCCGAGCTCACCCCGTCCACTCTAGTCGATGATGGTGCCCGAGACGGGCTCGTCGCCGCCGCCGGATGACTTGATCATGTCCCGGGCATTGCTTGACGTGATGGCGATGGTTTCCAAAGCGCGGTTGATCGTGTCCTGATCGGCGGCGTCGCCCTTGGCGCGTTCGTCCTCCACCACGCGGACCTGCACCTGGACAATCTTGAAAGAGTGGTCCAGTTTGAGGTCCCGCATTTCGTCAGCTTCGCTCCGTTCCGAGACCACCCGTGTGCCACCGTGGTCGGCGCTCGACGACGACGGCGCCCGGCCGGTTGCCGCGTTGAAGGCGTTCTGGGCCTCGGTGAGTTTTTCACCGGCCCTCCTGGCGGCCTTCTGGATGCTGAAGACCACGAAAGCGGCGAGCGCGAGCCAGCCGAAGGAGACAACCGCAACGATCCAACCGACGACGTCGTTGTGGTTGGCGGCGAAGATCACGGCCACCAGGAAAGCGATGAGCACCACGGTCATGCCCAGTCCACCGATGCGGAAACCTTTGAAAGGGCTCCTGGCGGAAGCGGACGAGGGAACAGATGACGGGGAGTCGCCGAGGGATCGCATGCACCCATTGTCGCAAACTCCGCGCGGCGAACCGCCCGCTTCCACCCCCGGCGAACAGCCCGCGCCGCTATTTCAGGAAGAGCTTGCGCAACCTTCCGGTAGTGAGCGTGATGCCGAGTCCGATCATCACGAGGTAGTAGGCGATATGGACTGCCGTGGCCGGGCTGAAGGAGCCGATGCTGATCTGCCGCAGGAGTTCCACGCCATGCCAGAGGGGCATTGCTTGGATGAGCCACTGGATGTATTGCGGATAGACGCTCAGCGGGTAGAAGGTAGAGCTGAAAAGGAACATGGGCAGCATGAAGAAGTTGATCCAGTCCATCTGCTGGAACGTCTTCATGAAGCTCGTGATGCCCATGCCGAAACTCGCAAAGCCGAAAGCGATCAGCACTGAGGCGGGGATGACGAGGACGGCCCATGGCGTGGTGATGAGGCCCAAGACGGCCATGACGGCCGTGAACCCCGTGGCATACAGGAGTCCGCGCAGCAGGGCCAGGAAGATCTCCCCGATGGCTACATCCAACGGCCCGAGGGAGGTGTAGAGCATTCCCTGGTACAGCTTGGCGAAGTTCATCTTGAAGAAGACGTTCCAGGTGGAGTCGTAGACGGCGCCGTTCATGGCGGACACGGCAAGGAGCGCGGGCGCGATGTAGGCCGCATAACTGATTTCCTGGCCGCCCGGTCCCGCCACGGTACCCACAATCGGGCCGAGTCCCACGCCCATGGAAATCAGGTAAAGCACCGGCTCGAAGAACCCGGATACCAGAATCAACCACGTGCTGCTTTTCGCTGCCATGAGGCCCCGGGACACAACAGCAAGCGCGTTGCGGGAGTACAGCGGGCCGAAGGTACGTTCACGGGCGGCGTCGGTGGCGCTGTGGCCTCCGGTAAGAACGCTCATGCTCCCATCCTCCTGACGAACTGGCGCCGTGTCAGCGTCCAGCCTGCGGCGGCGGAGCCCACAAGGAACAGGACGTGGGCCAGGGTCAACAAGGGATTCTCCTCGAGTCCATAGGTGAAGACGCGGCCGAGCTGAGTGCCGTGCCAGACCGGGGAGATCCAACCGATCCAGCGCACTCCAAGCGGCAGCGAATCCAGCGGGAAGAAGGTGCCCGAAAACAGGAACAGCGGCACCACGATGAAGCGCTGCACCAGCGCGAACTGGCCGGAGTCTTTGGTGATGGTCGAGGCATAGGCCATGAGCGGCAGCCCGAAGGACAGTCCGGCCACCGTGGCAACTATCGCCGACACCCAACCCCACGGACTCGGCGAGGCACCGAACATGGCCACGATGGCGAAGTACACCACCGATTGCACCAGGAACTTCAAGGCACTCGCCATGATGTGGCCCGCGGCGATCTGCTGCGGTACCAGCGGGGAGGCGTGCGGGCCATAGAACACGCGGCGCCACTTGAAGCCGTCCATGATCGGGTAGGAAAAGTCTCCCGACGCCGTCATGACCGCGGATGAGACCAACAATGCCGGCGCGATGAAGGTCAAATAGTTCACTCCACCGAACACCGCTGCGCTGTTCGCATCCACGAGGCTCGCCAGCCCGACTCCCATGGCGAACAAGTAGGCCACCGGCTGCCCCACGCTGTACAGGAACACGGACCAGCCGTAGCCACGCATCACTCGGAGGACCTGCTCGGCGTAGAAGAAAGATCCCCAGCGCTTCGCCCGGCTGGCTGAGACGGCAGGCGAGTGGGCGCTAGTCAACGAGGCTCCGTCCGGTCAGCCGGAGGAAGACGTCCTCCAGCGAAGAACGCCGCACCAGCGATGTCAGGGGACGGAGCCGGCGTGCGGAGACTTGCTCCAGGGCCGATTCGCCGTCGTTCGCGTAGATGAGCACCCGGTCCGGGAGCGTCTCGACGCGTTCGCCGATGCCCGCGAGTTCGGCGCCGATAGTGGCGTTGCGTTCCGAACCGAAGCGCAGTTCCAGCACCTCGCGCGTGGAATATTCGCGGATCAGGCTGGCAGGCGAACCTTCGGCCATGATCCGGCCCTTGTCCACCACGATCAGCCGGTCGCAAAGCTGTTCGGCCTCGTCCATGTAGTGCGTAGTGAGGATCAGCGTGACACCTTGCTCCTTGAGCCTGAACAGCCGGTCCCAAAGGATGTGGCGCGCCTGCGGGTCCAGTCCCGTAGTGGGCTCGTCCAGGAGCAGGATCTTGGGCTCGTTGATCAGCGAGCGGGCAATCGTGAGGCGCCGTTTCATGCCGCCCGACAGGGCATCGACCCTCGACTTGGCCTTGTCCGTCAGCTGGGCGAACTCGAGCAGTTCATCAGCCTTGGGGCGCAAGTAGCTCAAGGGCAAGCCGAAGTAGCGGCCATAGACAATCAGGTTTTCGCGGACCTTCAGTTCCTCGTCCAGGTTGTCCTGTTGCGGTACCACTCCGAGGTGCGCGCGGACTTCCGGCCCGTGGGTTTCCGGGTCCAGGCCCATGATGCTGAGCTTCCCGGACGTGCGCTGGGAGACTCCGCCGATCATTTTCATGGTGGTCGATTTGCCGGCACCGTTGGGGCCAAGCAGGCCAAAGGACTCCCCTGCCGGGACCTCGAACGAGATTCCGTCGACGGCGATGAGCTCGCCGTAGCTCTTGGTGAGGTTTTCGGCGGTGATGACTGCGGGTGGGTTCATCTGGAAGCTGGCTGACGTGGAGGAAGATCGGGTGGCTTCATTGTGCACCCCAGCAGACTAGTAGAGCCAAGGAATACGTGAAAGAGGTATTCCGCAATTTTCTGGACTAACCTGCTGGACCCTTCGCGACATTCTGCTGGATCATTCCGCACCTCAGGCCCTGGAACCGCGTGGTTCCAGGGCCTGAGGGTTTATCCAGACGAATGATCCAGCAGAATCCGTCGGTTCATCACTTCGTGGGATGTGCCCGCAGCACTTCCAGGCGTTGGCGGTACTCGGTCTCATCGATTTCGCCCCGCGCGTAGCGCTCCCTCAGCACGCTTTCGGCGCCCTGTGTTGCTGCCCAGTAGTGGTTCCGGCGCCACATCCGGCGGCCGAAAAAGATGAAGAATCCGATCACGAGGAACCAAAACAGCGGGATCAGGAGGAAAAACGGCCAGAAGACGAATCCGTCCCCCGGTCCGTGGACGACGACGTCGGCGGGCAGCTGCGCGGCCGCGGCGCCGATGGTGGTGCTCAGTGATGTCAACATGTCCAGTCCAAACTCTCAACAGGCCGTATCTCGGCTCTGTTTCCAGTCTTGTTTTTGGCCCGTCGAAACGCGTCGGCCACCGGGAGTCACTTGCGGCCAGCTGCCTACTCCCCCGGGAGACTGCAGGCCAGGGCTAGCTGCTCCAACCCGGCCGCACCAGGCCGGACTCGTACGCGAGCACCACCAATTGCGCACGGTCACGCACCAGCAGTTTGGTCATGATCCGTGAAACGTGCGTCTTTGCCGTGAGCGGGGTGATGAACAGCCGCTCGGCGATCTCTGCGTTGTTCAGGCCCTCGCCAACCAACGCCAGAACTTCCCGTTCGCGCTCGGTGATTTGCTCCAGCGGCACTGTCTTCGACGCCGCCTTGCTGTGCAGGGCAAGCTGGGCCATGATGCGGCGTGTCACCGACGGCGAAAGGAGGGCGTCGCCGTCGTGCACTACCCGCACGGCCCGGATCAGTTCCTCCGGTTCGGTGTCCTTGACGAGGAAGCCCGCGGCGCCCGCGCGCACGGCTTCGGCGATGTATTCGTCCAGCTCGAAGGTCGTGAGGATGATAATGCGCGTGTGCGCGAGTTGTGGGTTGGCCAGGATTTGCCGGGTTGCGGCCAGCCCGTCGCCATCCGGCATGCGGATGTCCATGAGCACGACGTCGGGTGCCTCACGCTCGGCCAGCCTGACGGCGTCCCGGCCGGTACCGGCTTCGGCCACCACCTCCATGTCCGGTTCGGCGTCCAGGAGGGCCCGGAATCCCGCCCGGATAAGGTTCTGGTCGTCGGCGAGCAGCAAGCGGATCATCGTTGGTGTCCTCCCTCGTGGGGGTTCAGCGGAAGGTTCGCTTCCACGCGCAGCCCGGGCTCCAGCGGCGTCAGGCCAAGCGTGCCGCCCAGCGCCTCGACGCGCTCCCGCATGCCCCTCAGCCCGTTCCCGGCGGGCGCTCCGCGGAGGCCTCCGCCGTCGTCGTCAATCCGCACCCTCAGCGCGTTCCCGGACAATTCGAGAAGTACGACGGCGGACGCCGCACCTGAGTGCCTGCGGACGTTGCTCAGCCCTTCCTGGACGGTCCGGTAGGCCGCTTCCTGCTGGCCTGGGCCCACGCGTTCCGGGTCTACGGAGTTTTCGAACCGCACCTCTAGGCCGCCTCGCCGCGCGTCGTCGACGAGTTCCGGGATCCGCCCCAGGCTTGGCGGAGCCGAGGGACTCAGCGGGGCGTCGTCGCGCAGCACACCGAGGAGTTGGCGGACTTCGGCCAAGGACTCCTTGCTCGCGGCCTTGATGGCCTCCAGCGCCGGGCGGAGCTTCTCGGGATCGTTCGTTCCCAGATGGAGCGCCACAGAGGCTTGGACGTTGATCATCGACAGGGAGTGCGCCACCACATCGTGGATATCGCGGGCGAGCGTGAGGCGGTACTCGTCCCGTTCGGCCTGTTTCGCGGCCTCCCGCCGTCGCCGGTATTCGGCCATCCGTTCGCCCCGGCGTCGGAAGCCTTCACCGATCAGGACAAGGATCGCGGCCCAGGCGACACCGGCAGAGGCCCGGACCAGCCCCGTCTCATCTCCGGCGAGGACAGCCATCAGAACGACGGCCGCGGCGGAAATCCCGGCCCCGAGCCAGGCCTGCCAGCGCAGCCCCGCGGCAGCAGTGAGGATGATCGAGAGAGCCAGGGACAGCACTATCGGACCCCAGGCGTAACCGAGGAGCAGATAGACGGACGCGGCCGGGAGGGTGATCGGGAGCATGACGGCCGGCCTGCGGGTCCGGAAAGCCAAGGCCCCCGGTCCCGCCAACAGCAAGATGAAGGCGAGCGGGTCCAAGGGGCGCACGGTGGCCTGGTGGCTCGCTGAAAAGACGGTCCCCAAGACCTGGATCAGCGCCACCGCGATCACGATGAAACTCGTGGGAGGACCCTGGAAACGCCGCTGCATGCTCCGAGCCTAGCCGCGGAGGGCGCCGACGTCGTCGGGTTAACGGTGTAGGGCGCCTACTCCCGCGGGAGTAGGCGCCCTACACCGTTAACCCGACGACGTCGGCGCCCTCCGCGGCTAGGCTCGGAGCATGCAGCGGCGTTTCCAGGGTCCTCCCACGAGTTTCATCGTGATCGCGGTGGCGCTGATCCAGGTCTTGGGGACCNNNNTCCCGCGGGAGTAGGCGCCCTACACGGTGGTGGGGAGCACAATCAGGCGACGCCGGAGGCGCTTCCCGCTGCCACTTGGCGTTCGGCGGCTTCGACCACGTTGGTCATGAGCAGCGCCACGGTCATGGGGCCCACGCCGCCGGGGTTCGGCGAAATCCAGCCGGCTACCTCGGCAACCGCGGGATCGATGTCCCCGTGGACCTTGCTCTTGCCCGTCTCGGGGTCGGTTTCACGGGTGACACCGACGTCGAGCACGGCCGCGCCCGGCTTCACGTCCCCTGGCTTGACGATGTGCTTGGCACCCGCAGCGCCGACAATCACGTCCGCCTGCCGCAGCAGCTCCGAGAGGTTCTTGGTGCCGGTGTGCGTGAGCGTCACGGTGGCGTTCACGGCCCGCCGCGTGAGCAGCAGTCCGATCGAGCGGCCGATGGTGACCCCGCGGCCGACCACCACGACGTGCTTGCCGGCGAGGCTGTAGCCGTTGCGCTGCAGGAGCTCGATGACGCCGCGGGGTGTGCACGGCAGCGGCGAGGTGATCTCTCCGTTGACGTTGAGCACCAGCCGGCCCAGGTTGGTCGGGTGCAGGCCGTCGGCATCCTTGGCGGGGTCGATCCGCTCGAGGATGGCGTCGGTGTCCAGGTGCTTGGGCAGCGGCAGCTGCACGATGTAACCGTGGCAGGCGGGGTCCGCATTGAGTTCGTCGATGAGGTCCTCGACCTGCGCCTGGGTGGCGTCCGCCGGAAGCTCACGCTGGATCGAGTTCATCCCGATTTCCACGGACTGCTTGTGCTTCATGGACACGTAAAGCTGCGAAGCAGGGTCCCCACCGACGAGCACAGTGGCAATGCCCGGAGTTACGCCGCGGGCCCTCAGTGCAGCTACACGCTCAGTCAGCTCAGACTTGATGGCGGCAGCGGCGGCCTTGCCGTCAAGGATCTTCGCGGTCTGCGCCATGGACGGGTTCACCACTGCTCGTGCTGCGGGTACAGCGGGAAGTCAGCGGCGAGCTTGTCGACGCGGGCCTGCAATGCTTCGACGTCGGTAGCGGAACCGGCCTTCAACGCCGAAGCGATGATCTCGGCAACCTCGGCGAACTCGGTGGCTCCGAAGCCGCGGGTAGCCAGGGCCGGGGTACCGATGCGCAGGCCCGAGGTGACCATCGGCGGGCGGGGGTCGAACGGAACGGCGTTGCGGTTGACGGTGATGCCCACGGAGTGAAGGAGGTCTTCGGCCTGCTGGCCGTCCAGCTGCGAGTTGCGCAGGTCCACGAGGACCAGGTGCACGTCGGTGCCGCCGGTCAGAACGGAAACACCGGCCTCCGCGACGTCGGCCTGGTTGAGGCGATCGGCGATGATCTTGGCGCCTTCGAGGACGCGCTCCTGCCGCTCCTTGAACTCCTCGCCGGCGGCGATCTTGAAGGCAACGGCCTTGGCGGCGATCACGTGCATGAGCGGGCCGCCCTGCTGGCCCGGGAACACGTTGGAGTTGAGCTTCTTGGCCCATTCCTGCTTGGCGAGGATCACGCCGGAACGGGGGCCGGCCAGCGTCTTGTGCACCGTGGAGGTCACGACGTCGGAATGCGGCACCGGGCTCGGGTGCAGGCCGGCTGCGACGAGGCCCGCGAAGTGGGCCATGTCCGTCCAGAGGAGCGCGCCAACCTCGTCGGCGATGGAACGGAAGGCTGCGAAATCGAGGTGGCGCGGGTAAGCGGACCAGCCGGCGATGATGACCTGGGGCTTCTCGGCAATGGCTTGTTCGCGGAGCTTGTCCATGTCCACGCGGAAGGTGTCTTCTTCAACCTGGTAGGCAGCCACTTTGTAGAGCTTCCCGGAGAAGTTGAGCTTCATGCCGTGGGTCAGGTGGCCGCCGTGGGCAAGGGAAAGGCCGAGGATCTTGTCACCTGGAGTGATCATGGCGGACAGGGCTGCGGCGTTGGCCTGCGCACCGGAGTGCGGCTGGACGTTGGCGTACTCGGCGCCGAAGAGCGCCTTAACGCGGTCGATGGCCAGTTGCTCGGCGACGTCCACGTATTCGCAACCACCGTAGTAGCGGCGGCCCGGGTAGCCTTCGGCGTACTTGTTGGTCAGGACGGAGCCCTGAGCCTCCATGACAGCGCGGGGCGCAAAGTTCTCGGAAGCGATCATTTCCAGGGTGCCGCGCTGGCGGCCGAGTTCCTGTTCCAGAACTGCTGCGATCTCGGGGTCGAGCTCGGCAAGCGGCTGGTTGCTGATGGTCGCGGAGGTGATGGTGGTGGTGGTCACGAAGATCTCCTGGATAGGCAACGGGTATTTCTACAGGTCAGGCTACCGGCTGGGTTTTTTCCATGCCTTTGATTACGGGGCATGGCACAGCGACAGTAAAACGTGACCCTCGGCCCAGGCGTACGATCCGTGGTCTTCAAAATGCCGCTCCCTGGTGGTGCACCACCCAACGCCAGTCGCGACGACTTAAACAGTACAACAGGTGCGCAACGGTAGGCTTTAGCTGTGACTGACTCCACCCTGCCTACGTCTTTTGTTGTAACCCTGTCCTGCCCGGACCGGCCCGGAATTGTGCACGCCGTTGCGGGGGCTTTGTTGGAGGCCGGCTGCAACATCGCAGATTCCCAGCAATACGGCAGCCCCAGCACGGGAAACTTCTTCATGCGGGTGGAAGCCACAACGTCTTCGAGCCAGGCTGAACTGAGTGCGGCGCTGGCCCCGGTGGCCGAAGAATTCGGCATGAAGTGGCAAATCAACCCGGTGGGCCAAAAGGTCCGTACCCTGATCCTGGGTTCAAAGGACGCACACTGCCTCAACGACCTGCTCTTCCAGCAACGCTCAGGAACCCTCCCCATCGAGGTGCCGGCCATCGTCTCCAACCACCGGGACCTCGAAGGCCTGGCCGAGTTCTATGGGATCCCCTTCCACCACATCCCGGTCACAGCGGACACCAAGCCGCAGGCCGAGGCGAAGCTGCTCGCACTCATCCATGAGCACGGCATCGAGCTGACCGTCCTGGCGCGCTACATGCAAGTACTCTCCAACGAGCTCTGCTCCGAGCTCAACGGCAAGGCCATCAACATCCATCACTCCTTCCTGCCGTCCTTCAAGGGGGCCAAGCCCTACCACCAGGCGCATGCCCGGGGCGTGAAGATCATCGGGGCCACTGCGCACTACGTCACGGCGGACCTCGACGAGGGTCCGATCATCGAGCAGGAAGTCATCCGGGTGGACCACGCACGCACGGCCGAGCAATTCGTGCAGATGGGCCGCGACGTCGAGGGCCGCACGCTGGCACAGGCTGTGCAGTGGCACGCAGAGCACCGCGTCCTGCTCGACGGCACCCGCACAGTGGTGTTCAACTAGGCGCCCCACCCAACTAGGCGCCCCACCCAACTGACTCGCAGTTGTTGTCGTTTAGAGGCCTCATAACGACACCTACTGCTAGTTAGTTGGGTGTTCTACGCTGGGTCCATGGACGGGACCCGAAGGGCCTTCAGCGACGAAGCCGACTATCACGAGGCGAACCTGGCCGTTTACTACGACCGGCAGGCCGGCATCCAGAACACCCGCGCCATGACCCCGCGTCGGACGGAATGCCGCGACTGGTTTATCCGCCTGCTCAAGGAAGAACACAGGCACTCGCTGTTCGAACTAGGCTGCGGCACAGGCGTCGAAGGCTTGGAATTCGTGCGGGCCGGATTGCACTACACCGGCGTCGACCTGTCCGAGGAGAGCATCCATGTTGCCCGTGCCAAAGGGCTCGACGCCAGCGTTGCCAGCGGCCGGTCCCTGCCGTTCGCCGATGCTACTTTCCCGGCCGTGTGGACTATGAGCACCCTCCTGCACGTGCCCAACGTGGTAATCCACGACGTCGTCAGTGAACTCGTGCGGGTCAGCGCGGCTGGCGCGCCAATCGCCGTCGGGCTCTGGTCTGGTGACGATGAGGAAGTCCTCAACCCCGAGGACCAGGACGAGCCGCGGCGGTTCTTCAGCCGGCGGAGCGACGACACCGTGCGCCGCATCTTTGGTGCGCACGGCGAAGTGGAGCGCTTTGAGACCTGGCCCGAGGGCACAGGAGTCGAGTCGGGACCCGGCGCCGGGAACTGGACGCAGCATTACCAGTTCCTGGTCCTCCGGACTCCTTCGTTTGGGCCCACGCCGCCAGGGTTCCCTGGCCGAGCGAAGCGAGGTTAGGGAGGCGGTGGGGATTAGGCTTGCCCCATGGCTCCCATTTACACGTTCGCCGGGGATACCCCGGCCATCCATGGCACCGCCTTCGTGGCACCCACGGCTTCCATCATCGGCAAGGCAACCCTCGGCGCGGACTCCAGCGCCTTCTATGGTGTGTCAGTCCGTGCCGACACCGCCGCCATCAGCGTCGGTGCCGGCTCGAACCTCCAGGACAATGTGGTCCTGCACGCCGACCCCGGCTTCCCCTGCACCGTCGGCGAGCGCGTCAGTGTCGGCCACAGCGCCGTCGTCCACGGATGCACCGTTGAGGACGACTGCCTCATCGGCATGAGCGCCACCATCCTGAACGGAGCCGTGATCGGTACGGGTTCGCTGGTGGCCGCGGGCGCCGTCGTGCTTGAGGGAACTGTCATCCCGCCGCGTTCCTTGGTTGCGGGCGTGCCTGCCAAGGTGCGACGCGAACTGAGCGAAGAAGAGCTCGACGGCGTGAAGCGCAACGCAGCGCACTACCGGGAGCTAGCGGCGGCGCACCGCGGGATGCACGCGCAGGGTTAGTCCAGGCTGATCGGCCCCAGCTCGTCCAACAGGTCACCGGGACCGGGGTTGCCTGCCACGGACGAACCACCGAGGTGGTTCACCACGCCCCACACAGCGTTCAGCCCTGTGGTGACGGCGCCTTCGGCCCAGCCTGCGGTGAACGAGACGTCGTCGCCCGCAAGGAAGATGCCTCGCTGGCTCTCCGGCAGCTTGTCCTGCTTGAAGTGCGTGAACAGGCGCTGCTGGTAGCGGTAGTGCCCTGGCAGGTTGGCCTTGAAGGCACCCATGAAGTTGGGGTCGGCCTCCCAGGAAACGGTGATGGGCTGTCCCACGATGTGGCTCGCGATGTCCACACCCGGGTAGATCTGCTCGAGCGAGTGCAGCATGAGCCTGACGCGTTCCTCGGCGCTGAGCGAGAGCCACTTCAGGGCGTCGTCGTTCCACGTATAGGAGAGCAGGATGACGGCAGGCTTGTCCGGGCCGTCGTCGAGCAGGTACGTCGCCCGGTTGAGCCGGTCGGTCAGCGTCATGGACAACACTTCGCGGCCCGTTTCGGGGTCGATGTCCTTCCAGAACGGCCGGTCCACCATGACGAAGGTCTTGGACGACTGCATGTAGTGCGAGCGTTCGATCGCGGTCCACAGTTCCGAGGGGAACAGCGATTCCTGGGTGTGGATGCGCGTGGACAGCAGCCAGGACTGGCAGGTGGTCACGACGGCGGAGTACCCGGTTTCGCGGCCCCAACGCTCGCGCACCATGAGGTCGCCGTCCGCTCCGCGCTCAATGCGGTCCACGGCCCCGCGAGGGGAACCGGAATGCAACGATGCGAGCGAGGTGCCCTCGGGCCAGTGGGCCATGCCCGACGGCGCGTGGTGCCACAGTGCCTCGGGGAGCCGTTGCGCTCCCCCCGTGATGAGGCGGTGCTGGTCATCGGCGTCGGTGTAGACGACGCGCAGGATTTCGAGGATGGAGTTGGGGAAGTCGGTGTCCCAGCCACCCGTGCCGAAACCTACTTGGCCGAAGGCCTCGCGGTGCGCGAATCCGGCCTCCTTGAAGGACGTGCTTGCGGCGATGAATCCGTAGAAGGTCTGTTCGTCCAGGAGAGGGAGCAGCCCGTTCCATAGCTCCTTGATGCGCTTGGTGTCGCGGGCCCGGATCGCCTCCTGCATTTCCTGGAACGCGGCGCCGTCATTCACTGCTGCCTTCCAGGCTGCGGCAACCTCGTGGAAGAACTCCGGCAGCTCAGCCGACGTGGCGGCGTAGTGCTTCTGTCCGGCCAACTCGATCACGGTGCTCGATGTTGCCGGGGCAAGCGGGTTGGGGAATTCCTGGGTGTCCAGGCCGAGGAGTTCCACGTAGTGGTAGAACGCCTTTCCGGACACCGGGAAGCGCATGCCACCGAGGTCTGCCACCACTCCGGGAGCGGACGGGAAGCTCGCGGTGCGCAACCGCCCGCCGATTTGGTCGGCCTCGTAGACCACGGGGCGCAGCCCGAGCTTCATGAGCTCGTAGGCCGTGACGAGTCCCGAAAGGCCCGCACCGATCACCGCGACCTCTGTGCCGTACAGTTCCGGCGGAATAACCGCCAGCCCGTCGGGGTGGGCCAGGTAGTGGTCGTAGCTGAACGGGAAGTCCGGGTTCAGCATGGTGATGGGAGCGTCGGCCGGCGTTGCTTGGGAAATTCCGGCATCCCCCGCGCGGGGTGTGGGTTCCGTGGGCAATTCGGTGGCGATGGTCATGAAAGTTCTGCCTTCACAGTTTCCGGGTCGGCGACCCTGGCGGATAGTTCACGGTATTCCTGTTCGGTCAGGGCCGCTACCTTGGAGTTCCGGCGTCCATAGCCGAAGTAGAGGGCGATCCCCACGAGCATCCAGCCACCGAACACCACCCAGGTGTCGGCACCCAGGTTGGCCATGAGGTAGGCACACATGAGGGTGCCGAGGACGGGGGTGATCGGGTAGAGCGGTACGCGGAAGCTGCGCTTGAGCTCCGGGCGGTTGCGCCGCAGGTAGATGACGGCGACGTTGACCAGCGCGAACGCGAAGAGGGTGCCGATGCTGGTGGCGTCGGCCAGCGCGCCGAGCGGGACAAGTCCCGCGGTGAGTGCGACGGCGGTGCCCACGATGAGCGTTCCGGCCACCGGAGTGCCGGTGCGCGGGGAGATCCGTCCGAAGACCTCAGGGACCAGCCCGTCGCGGGACATGGAGAGCAGGATGCGGGTCTGGCCGTAGAGCACGGTCAGGACGATGCTGGCGATGGCGAGCACGGCACCGATGGAGAAGACGAGCGCGATCCAGGGTTGGTGGGTGGTTTCCTCGAGGATCTGGACCAGGGCTGCCTCAGTGCCGCCGAACCATTCCCAGGGCCGGGCACCGATAGCGGCCACGGCAACCAGGACGTAGATGCTGGTCACGATCACCATGGAGAGCAGGATGGCCCGGGGCAGGTCTCGCTTGGGATTGCGGGCTTCCTCGCCTGCGGTGGAAGCGGCGTCGAAACCGATGTAGGAGAAGAACACCCGGGATGCTGCGGCCGAAACGCCTGCGGCCCCCATCGGCATGAGAGGTTCGAAGTTGCCGGCGTTGAACGCGGTGAACGCAACGGCGCAGAAGAACAGCAGGATGACAATCTTGATGGTCACGATCACGGTGTTGATCCAGGCGCTTTCCTTGGCGCCGCGCACCAGCAGGACCATGGCGAGGACCACGATCAGCATGGCCGGCACGTTGACCACGCCGCCGCTGCCCGGTGGCTGGGACATCGCGTCCGGCAGGAACTGCCCGAACGCGGCAAGTGTTTCGTTCACGTATTGCCCTGCGCCGACGGCCACGGCAGCTACGGAGACCGCGTATTCGAGGACGAGGCACCAACCACAGATCCAGGCCATGCCCTCGCCCATCGTGGCATAGGAGTAGGAATAGCTGGACCCGGCGACGGGCACGAGGCCTGCCATTTCGGCGTAGGACACGGCCGAGAACAGGGCGGCCAGCCCAGCGACCACGAAGGAAATCCAGACCGCGGGTCCGGCCAGCGGCACGGATTCACCCAGGATCACCAGGATGCCGGTTCCCAGGGTCGCGCCGACGCTGATCATCGTCAGCTGGAGGACGCCGAAGCTGCGGACCAGCGGCGTACCGCTTTCGCTGCTTCCTGCTTCGCTGACCATTTGCCCGATCGGCTTGCGGCGCAGGAGCTGCGAACCGAGCCCCGGGCGGCGGGCGGCATTGCCTGCATCCGCATTCGTGGCGTGCGTTGGCTTGGTCTGGGTGGAGGTAGGCACAGTCACCGTTGACGTCCCTTCAGAGTAGTTGGCGGTTTCCCCTGACAACCGTAAGCCTGTGAGCCAGCTCTCACGGCGGTGCAAAATGACCTATAGTGATCAACCATGAGACGTATTGCACAATCAGAAACGACGCCGGAAACGGCGCTTTCCGGGCGGGTCAGCGTTGATCTGTCTGCGATTTCAGACAACATCAAGGCCCTCAAAAGGCGCACCGCCGCGCCGCATTTCATGGCCGTGGTCAAGGGGAACGGCTACGGTCACGGCCTCGTCGACGTGGCCCGCACGGCGGTGGGGGCAGGGGCTGATTGGCTCGGAACGGCCCAATTGAGCGAAGCCATCACCTTGCGTCAGGCGGGCATCACCGTGCCGGTCCTGTCGTGGCTGTATCTGGCATCCCAGACCAGCGCGACCATCCGTGAGGCGCTCGAGTACGACGTCGACGTTTCGCTTGGGAGCGTCGGTCAACTTGAGGTCCTGGCCGGGATCGCGGAACAATTGGGCCGCCCCGCCGTCGTGCACCTGGAGCTGGACAGCGGACTCAGCCGCGGCGGCGCGCGCAAGGAAGACTGGCCCGAACTCGTGGCCCGGGCACGCATGGCGGAGCAGGACGGCACGGTGCTTGTCCGCGGCATCTGGACCCACTTGGCCTGGGCCGACGTTCCCGCCCACCCCGGCAACGCCGCGGCCGTCGCGGAGTTCGAAGACGCGGTTGGCGAAGCCCGCGCTGCCGGACTGGACCCGCAGCTGCGGCACGTGTCGAGCTCGGCCAACATCCTGGACCGGCCCGAATTCCACTTCGACATGGTCCGCGCCGGACTGGCGATTTACGGCTTGGCCCCAGCGGACCACCTGGATCCCGCGGACTTCGGACTCCGCCCCGCTTTGAGCGTCACCGCGCCGCTCGTCATGGTCAAGAAAGTCCCGGCGGGGACTGGCGTCAGCTACGAACACCGGGCCATCACGCACGAGCCGCGCTATCTCGGCCTCATCCCCCTCGGCTACGCCGATGGTATCCCCAAGGGCATCAGCGGCCGGAGCCTGGTCCAGATCGCCGGCCGGAGGGTCCCGGTGATCGGCAAGGTGTGCATGGACCAGTTCATGGTGGACCTCGGCCCGGACGCGTCCGGAATCGAGGTCGGAGACACAGCGGTTTTGTTCGGTGATCCCGCAGGAGGGGCCGCGAGCGCCGCCGATTGGGGCGCCGCCATCGGACGCCACGGCGACGAGATCATCAACCGGATCGCACCGCGGCTCCCCCGCGCGTATGAGTCCAGCGCCTACGAGTGCCCCGATTACCAGGCGGCACCGAGCGATGTCGCCTGAGCCGACCCCCGGCCGCCTGAGTTTCGTCACGCTTGAGCAGTTCCTGAAGCAGCTGCCGCCGGAGTTGGAGATACTCCACGACGGCGGCAGCGGCGGGGAGCTGCTGCGCTGGGTTGAACCCAGCGAACTGGACGACCCCACGCCCTACCTGCCGGACGGGGAGTTCCTGCTGACCGCGGGGCTCCCTTTCCTGGGGGACGGCGGGTCCAGCGAGAACGTCGATGCTTACGTGAAGCGGCTGGTGGGGGCCAAAGTGGCGGCGCTGGGCTTCGGGATCAGGCCGTATTTCGACGCCGTCCCGTCCGAGCTGCTGAAAGCGTGCCGCCGGCACAAGCTCACCTTGATCGAGATTCCCGAGTCCATCCCGTTCGCAGCGATCGGCTTAGAGTTCTCCCAGCTCCTGGAATCGGACAATGCGAAGGTCTTCCGCCAGCTCGCGGACACCAACCGGCAACTCATGCGGGCGGTCCTCTCCCCTCGGCCTGAACACGAGCTGCTCGCCGCTTTGGTCCAGAAGGTGCCCGTCTGGGCACTTCTGGTCGGAGCGGACGGGCGGGTACGTGCGCGCGCCCACGCGGCCGGCGGCAGCACCGGCGTCGAGCATTCACTGCTGGAGCCCATGCTGGAACGGCTCCTTTCGGGCAGCGGGCCGCGAGTCGAGGTGGACGGCTTTGAGCAGCCGGGATCGGAGATGGTCTTTGGCCACCCGCTGCGGAGCACCAAGGACGCCAACCTCGGCGCCCTGATCCTGGGCTCGGACGCTGCGCTGACGCCCGCACAGAACAGTGTGGTGCAGTCGGTGGTGGGGTTGCTGGAGTTGCTGGTCCGCCAACGGACCAGCGGCTCGCTCGCCCCGAGCCAATTGGCGACGGCGTTGTTGCTGCACCCTGAAAGCCTTGCCAGCGGCGGGACCCGGCACGTGAACGGGCTCAAGGACCTCCTCGCGCAGAGCCTGTCTTCCACCAGATCCGCTCCCCTGCGCGTGGTCCAGGGCATCAAGGTGGACTCTCCCGAATGGCCCGCCGGCGACAGCCCGGTGCGTGAGCTCTTGCAGTGGCGGCGCCTTTTCGACACCAAACTGGTGGAAATCACCGAGTACGGATTCGCCGCGATCACTCGCTTGAAGGTGGACGACGCGCTCTTGGCGGACGTAGAAAAGCTGGGCTGGCGGCTCGTCATCGGAGACCCGACCGAACTGACAGGCCTCGCCGCAGCGCACCAGCGGGTGACCTCGCTACGTTCACGGGTCCAGTCCAGCGGACGGAGCGCCCGCGTCGACGAGGTGACCTGGTCGGTTACCGGGCTCCTGGGCCGCGAGGCCGGGTCCATGCTAGCTGCGAGGCTTCTTGAACCGGTGCTTGCTTTGGAAGCTGATCGGCGCGATCCCCTCTTGGCAGTGCTCAGGGGCTGGCTAAGCGAAAACGGCAGCTGGGACGCCTCCGCCAAACTGCTGGGATTGCACCGCAACAGCGTGCGCCGCCAGATCGGCCTGCTCGCCGAACTGCTCGATACGGATCTGAACCAGGCCCAGGTGCGTGCGGAGCTTTGGATCGCGCTGCAGTACGCGGACGGTTTGGCGGGCGGAGGGGATGCCTAGTCCCGGGCACTTTCTGACTGCGGCACCGCCTACGTGTCGTGCTGCTTAAAACACGTAGACGGAGCCGCCGGCACACGGAGAAACGTCGATTTTGCACGTATTTTGCCGGGTTTCACCACTTAATTTCGCCGTTTGACCACTGAGACGCGGTTTTCGCGGCCTAGCATTCGAGTGCCGGCTACACGGGATCCGCCAGTAGCTCAAATCGAAGTGGAGGAACGAAATGCTCACTACGACCGCCTTGAATGCAAGCAGCACCATGGCAACGGCACGAACCAAGATTGACGAAATGATTGTTCGCTACGATGGCTGGTTTCTGGTGGTTCTCGCCGTCCTGATGGTGCTTGCTTTTGCAATGCTCGCAGCGATGGCCGTCTGGTGTTTGACGCAAGGACGAGGCCGCTTTACTGGCAATTGGAGTTGGAGCCAATGGGGCGTCTCTGTGTGGGTTGAATGCAGGTAACTCCCAGCAAGCCAGCCGTCGTGGTGGCACTGACAACGTGCCACCACGACCAGAGCATCGGAATCACGCCTCATGACTCTCAGTGTTGCCAACGTCAACTACGCCTATAACTCCAGAACCCAAGTGCTTCATGATGTCTCGTTCACGATCGCCGAGGACCAGATCATGGGCCTCATCGGTCCCAACGGATCCGGGAAGTCCACCCTGATAAAGGTCATCCTGGATCTGCTCCAACTTCAAAGCGGCCGCGTCCGCATCGGACCTGTCAGCAGTCAGAGCCGCAGCGCCAAGATGTCTTCGATCTACTTGTCGAGCAATGATTACCTCCCTGAGTTCCTCACGGGGGAGGAATACGTGCGTTTCATGCACGGGCTCTATGGAGAATCCATGGATCACGCGGCACTGAGGACGCAATTCGCCAGGTACTCCATGCGCGACAGGCACCGCGACTTGATCGAGGACTACTCACACGGCATGAGGAAGAAGCTGCAACTTATCGCCGCGTTCATGCTCCGGCGAAGGTTTACCGTCATCGATGAGACCCTCAATGGCGTCGACATCGACGCCATCAACCTCTTCGAACGAGATATCCGACAACTTGCCAAAGAAGGCCGATCGGTTCTGCTGTGCAGTCATGACTTCACCATGTTGGAGCACGTCGCTGACGAGCTGGCGCTTCTCATCCAAGGGGCCCTGGTGGTTCAGGCTCCCGTCCGGAAGATTATCGAAGATCACGGAACGATAGCTGACCTTGCCAACGAATTCATCCAGGCAATGGAGCCATCCTAAATGCGCTTCAAGAGCGTAGTTCTCCTGTCTCGATTGTTCTGGCTCTTCATCGTGAGGCGCGTCTTGGGACGAGGCCTGTTGGCCAGCCCGGCTGCTCGGCTTTCTACCATATTCCTGCTCGTTCTCGCGTTCGCGGGATTCAACGTGTTGAGCTATGTGGTCATCCGTCAGTATCTCGGTGGAACCGGCCTGCTTGAGCCGGTTCTTCAAGTGGCCAACGCATCGGTCGGATTTTGGGTACTTATTGCGTACACACTGATCCGGGTGCTGTTCATGAAGGCAGATGAGCTTCTGAAGCTCTCCTTCAATCTGCCCGTGACCAACAAGGAAAGGACGATGGCGTTTGCGCTCTTTGAGTCATCCCTCGTTCTCCTTATGACCGTGTTCGTTTTCGGTGCTTTCTCCATTTCAACCGTGTTGATCGAGGGTCCTGATTACATTCCGAGGGTTCTGGCATCCATCTGGTTCCCCGCTATTTCAACCTACTTGCTTCTGAGCCTCGGCTACTACCTGCTTGAGCGTGCTCTGCAGGCCCTCGGGATCGCCCGACTTCGCAGTCTGATAGTCCCGATGGTGCTGGCTTTCGGGCTGGCGGTGGCGTTTCCTCAAACCAACGAGCAGAGCAGCCAGATCGCCGAAAGCTACGTATTGGGGCGCGACTACTTTGCACCTGCATTGCTCTACGCGAAACTGCAGGAAGCCGTTGGGCTCTGGTTATCCATTTTAATCCTCCTTGCGACATCGGCGGCAGTAATTCCGGCAATCGTCGCCATCGCACCCAGGAACTACGTCCCGATGCGTCGCTTCTTCGTCTTTCTGCCTTCACGCTTGGCAGATCGCACGTTCGGCGTTTACATTCTGGTCTTGTTTCGAAGTTTCGAAACGATGGTGGCTATCTCTTTTATCATCATTTATTCAGTCTTCGCCTGGCTCGAGCATTTGGTGTTCCCACCCTACGTCCTCGCTCTCATAACATTTCAGGGAGTCTATGCATTTTCAAACTCGGAGCCCCTGCGGCGCATGGTCACTTATCCGGGCCGCACCGTTGCGAACTACTTACGCCTCGTCGGCTCGCAAGGCGTCCTCTTGATGGTTGTGGGCATTCCAGTCATCACGATTTCCTTGTCGCAAGGAATTACCTTCGAAGCGTGCCTGCCGGTGCTTGGATTGTGTTTGAGCAACATTCTCATATCAACCCTAGTTGGCATCGCTTTCCCTCCTGAGAAGGGAAACCCATTCACTGTCATCATGGGGGTCCTGCTCACGGTGATAGTCGTCATGATTGTGGCGCTCGGCTTGAACGTCTTTAACTTTGATCCAATGATCAGTGCGGGAATTTTCACCGCGCTTAACATGCTCGTCGTCTTTTACAGCATCCTGGGTATGCGAAGAATGGAAAGGATTGCACGCCATGAAGTGGTTGCTTAGATCCATCGTCGGGATGACAGTCTCTTTTGTTGTCACCATGATCGTCGTTGTCGCAAGTTTCATCACCACGATGTTCTCGGCGTCAGAAATAGGAGTCAGGAAATCTGGCCTGTTCGGCGCGCTCTTCTTCGAGCCCCATGCAAAGCCCGACGGGGCGACCGCGTTGGAAATCGGGGTGTCGAACGGCGCGCCCATCGCTTTTGTCTTCGCGGCATCGCTTGTCTTTTATGTTGCCGTTGCATCAGTCCTGGAACGGTTAAAGCTCCACAAGAAGCGACTCCTACAAGCGAACCAGGATTGACTGTTCGAAAGTTCGCCCTCCGGGATGTCACTGCCGGGCTGATAGCCAAGCAACTCATATGGTCATGTAGATTGCCTTTTGCCGCCGCGGCTCTCGGCTTCACGGCGTGCACCTTCCTGGCCGCCATGACCACTGACCCGATACTTTTCCGGGCTGGCCTGTGGCTTCTTGTGCATGTGCTGTGCCTGCTGTGCGGATTTCTGGTGCATGAGTGGTCTCACGTTGCGGGCATGAGGCTGTTTCACGGGATTTCCGACGTCGTAGTTTCTTCCGGCATCCTTCGCTTCTCCGTCATTCCCGTCGGGCATCTCTACGGATGGCAGATCGCAATCGTGGCGATACTCGGTCCGGGTGGATCATGCTTGGTGGGGGCGCTGGTTGCACTACTGGCACCCGGTTCATTCCTGCAGCACTGGTTCCTGTTGCATGCAGTCTTTCTTCTGCCATTCTTTGGCGACGGACGCAGCCTCATTCTCGGAATCCGTGCTTGGGCTCGGCCGGTTGGCTTACGCGCGCCCGTAGTCAACCGCTGAGCTACTCATCCACCCCATGCATTCGCGGCCTCAACCTTTCGGAGCAGAACCTTCCCACTCCCGGTACAGCTCCGGGCGGCGTTCGCGCAGGTAGGGCACCTGTTCCCGTGCCGCCCTGACGCTTTCAGTGGAGATCTCGGCGAAGAGCAATTCGGCACCATCCCCGGCGGCAGCGAGCAATGAACCGTCCGGACCGGCGACCACGCTCCCGCCGAGGAAGTCACAGCCGTCCTCGTGGCCGCTGTGGTTCGCGTAGGCCACATTGAGCTGGCTTTCCAGCGCCCGGGCCCGGATCAGGACTTGCGGAACGGCATCGAAGCCCGCGGACAAGGCGGTGGGAACCAGCAGGAGTTCGGCGCCTCGCGTGGCGGCGGCGCGGACACTTTCGGGAAACTCGACGTCGTAGCAAATCAGCAGCGACGTTTTGACCCCGTTGAAGTCCACGACGCCGGGAGCTGCTTGGGCGGCTGAGAACGCCTTTCGCTCCTCCGCGCCGAAGAGGTGCACTTTGCCATAGTCCAGGAGCACGGTTCCGTGGGCGTCCAGGAGAGTGGCGGAGATATGCCAGCCGCCATCAGCAACTGGTGCGGGAAGGCTGTAGACCAGTCCGATTCCGTGCGTGCGGGCGATGTCCGCAAGACGCCCGCGAATGCCTGGAATAACCGCAGGATCAAGCTCCGTGTGGACTCTCAGCGGAGCGTACCCCACCGGGAAGAGCTCGGGGGTTAGCAACAAGGCGGCCCCGGCCGCGGCAGCGCGTTGTGCCGCCGCATCGACCGTCTTCAGATTGGCGTCGATGTCCAGGACAACAGCGTTGGCCTGCAGAACGGACAGCAGCATCATTACCACCTCAATAGCACCTTGCATCCCCGTCAGACGTTCATGGGAGACACGCCCGGGATCACTCGTCCTTCCAGCCTAGCCAGCAGAAGGCTCACCACCCGGGACAAAAGGACCTGTGGGCAGCCCGCCGGGGATGGTTCGTACAAAACTGGGGCATAGTTCATGATGACGATGCAAGTTCACTCCATTGCGTTAACTTCTTGACTGCAACTGTGATTTGAGGCACGCTTCATTTCATGCCCGCAACATCCAGCTCGACGAAGAGCCACCGCAAGAACCCCGGCTCGCAATCAGCGCTGCGCCACCTGAACCAGCAGCGGCTCATCGAATGCCTGCTGAGCGGCCCCTCCACCCAGGCCGAACTCGCCCGGCAGACCGGCCTTTCCACGGCAACAGTGTCCAACATCGTCAAGATCATGCAGGACGCAGGGCTCGTCTCCACCGAACCGATCACAAGCTCCGGACGACGGGCGCTGAACGTCAGGCTCAACAGCAACGGCGCGGTGGCCGTCGGGATCGATTTTGGCCGGCGCCACCTGCGGGTGGTCCTGGCCTCGCTGGGCTATCACATCATCGTCGAGGAAACGGTCACGCTCCCCCTTGGCCACCACGCCGAACAGGGCATCAGCGCCGCCGTCGCACTCCTCAACAAGCTCCTGCTCGAGAGCGGCGTGGACCGAAGCGCGGTGGTTGGCGCGGGGGCCGGCATAGCGGGCCCCATCGACCGCCGTTCCGGTACCGTGGCGCAGGGCGCCATCCTGCCCGAATGGGTGGGGATCCAGATTCTCGAACGGCTGGAGGAAGCCCTCGATCTTCCCGTATACGTTGACAACGACGCCAATCTGGGTGCCCTCTCCGAGGTCACCTGGGGGCCCCACAGCGGGATCAGCAACCTTATGTTCCTCAAGATCGGCTCCGGCATCGGAGCGGGCCTCATCATCAACGGTGCGCCCTACTACGGGGCAGTGGGAATCACAGGAGAAATCGGCCATGCGACCATCCACGAATACGGCGCGATCTGCCGCTGCGGCAACCGGGGCTGCCTGGAAACGATGGCTTCCACCACCACCATGATCGAGCTGCTCGGGAAGGGCTCAGGGCTCCATCTCGAACCCGAGGACATTGTCCGCAACGCCCTGGCGAGGGATCCGGCGACTCTTCGCGTAGTGGACGACGCCGGACTCGCAGTGGGGCGCGCGCTCGGCAATGTGGCGAATCTCATAAACCCGGAAGTCATCGTGGTGGGCGGCCCTCTGGCCGGCCTCGGCGACATCCTCCTGGACCCGATCCGGCGGGGCCTCGTCCGCCATGCAGTGCCCGTAATCGGCGAGACAACGCACCTCGCGATGTCTTCGCTCGGCGCCCGGGCGGAGGCCCTGGGGGCGGCCGCTTTGGTGTTCCAGCACGCCGGAATTAAGCAGTCCTAAACATTTCGTTACCACGCTGTTATCGCCGTCTTGCGTTAAAGTCTTGACGACAAGCGGTGTGATCCAGTTTACTTTCTCATCAGATAGGCTCGCCATCCCCGAGCCGACAACGACGTCAAACATTGGAGGCGCGAGGGTATGTCGACCCCCATAACGCACCAGGATCCGGTTCTCCTCGAGATGCGGTCCATCACCAAGGAATTCCCCGGCGTGAAGGCGCTCTCGGACGTGAGCCTCCGGGTCAAGGTGGGCGAAATCCATGCGATCTGCGGCGAAAACGGTGCAGGAAAGTCCACGTTGATGAAGGTGCTCTCCGGGGTTTACCCCTACGGCAGCTACGACGGCGACATCGTGTACCAGGCGGAAGTCCAGCAGTTCAAGGACATCCGGGCCAGCGAACATGCGGGAATCGTGATCATCCACCAGGAACTGGCACTGATCCCCGAGCTGTCCATCATGGAAAACATCTTCCTCGGCAACGAACCCGTCCGTCGCGGCATCATCGACTGGGCCGAGGCACGCAAGCGGTCAATCGAACTCCTCGCACGGGTCGGCTTGCGCGAAGACCCGGATACCCCCATCAAGGAAATCGGCGTCGGCAAGCAGCAACTGGTGGAAATCGCCAAGGCGCTGAACAAGTCCGTCAAGCTGCTCATCCTCGACGAGCCCACGGCAGCCCTGAACGAATCGGACTCCCAGCACTTGCTGGACCTGATCCTTGGCCTCAAGGGCCGGGGCATCACGTCCATCATCATTTCCCACAAGCTCAACGAGATCGAGCAGATCGCGGACGAGATCACCATCATCCGCGATGGCAAGTCCATCGAGACGCTCAACGTCGTGGAAGACGGCGTCGACGAGGACCGGATCATCAAGGGCATGGTCGGGCGGACGCTCGAGTCCCGCTTCCCGGACCACACGCCGAAGATCGGCGAGGTGTTCTTCGAAGTCAAGGATTGGACGGTCGGGCATCCCCAGATCCAGGACCGCCTGGTCTGCAAGAATTCCAGCTTCCATGTGCGCCGGGGTGAAATCGTCGGCTTTGCCGGCCTGATGGGCGCCGGGCGCACCGAGCTTGCCCGCTCCGTCTTCGGCCACTCCTACGGCCGGTTCATCTCGGGGCAGGTGTACAAGGACGGCAAACCGATCACCATGCGCAGCGTCCGCCAAGCGATCGACGCCGGTCTCGGCTACGTCACGGAGGACCGCAAGAGCCTGGGACTGAACCTCCTGGACGACATCAAGACCACCACGGTGTCTGCCAACTTGAAGAAGATCAGCCGGGGAATCGTTGTGGACACCAACAAGGAATTCATGGTGGCCGAGCAATACCGGAAGTCGCTGCGCACCAAAACGCCGTCGGTGGAGGAAGGCGTATCGAAGCTTTCCGGCGGAAACCAACAAAAGGTTGTTCTCGCCAAATGGATGTTCACTGATCCGGACCTTCTCATCCTGGATGAACCCACCCGCGGAATCGACGTCGGGGCCAAGTACGAGATCTACGGAATCATCCAGCAGCTGGCAAACCAAGGGAAGGGCGTGATTGTGATCTCCTCCGAACTTCCCGAACTGCTGGGCCTCTCCGACCGTATCTACACCATCTTCGAGGGCTCCATCACTGGCGTACTCAACAAGGACGAAGCCAGCCAGGAAAGCCTCATGAAGCTCATGACATCCAGCCGCAAAGCTGCCTGACCCCGGTCATCTCCAGAACCACACGGACACAAGGACCCAAAACAATGAACGCGCTCAAGAAGCTATTCGGTGGCAACACCCGCCAATTCGGCATGATCTTCGCCCTGGTTGCACTCGTCATCTTCTTCCAGATCTTCACCTCGGGCCGCACGCTCACCCCGGGCAACGTCATCAACCTCTTCAACGGCAACTCCTACATCCTGATCCTGGCCATCGGCATGGTCCTGGTCATCATCGCCGGCCACATCGACCTCTCCGTAGGTTCGGTAGCGGCCTTCGTCGGCATCTCGGTGGCCCTGGCCATCAGGGACTGGCACCTGCCCTGGTACGTAGCCGTCCTGTTCGGGCTCCTGCTCGGCGCCCTGATCGGAGCCTGGCAAGGATTCTGGACGGCATACGTCGGTATCCCGGCCTTCATCGTGACCCTTGCCGGCATGCTGCTCTTCCGCGGTTTCAACCAGTTCGTGGGCAAGTCCAACACCGTTCCGGTCCCGGAAGACTTCCAGTACCTGGGCTCCGGGTACCTGCCCGAGATAGGGCCGAAGACGGGGTATAACAACCTGACAATCCTGCTGGGCCTTATCGCCGTCGCCTTCGTGATTGTCAGTGCGATCCGTTCCCGCCGCACCGCCCAGGCACTGGGCGCCGAAGTGCAAGAAGGCTGGGTGATGGTCACCAAGCTCGTGCTCGTCAATGCAGCCATCCTCTACGCCACGTACCTGTTCGCGACTGGCCGCCCAGGCACCTCGTTCCCCATCCCGGGCCTTATTCTGGCCGTGCTGGTCCTGATCTACGGTTTCATTTCCGCCAAGACGGTCATTGGCCGCCACATCTACGCAGTCGGCGGCAACCGCCACGCGGCCGAACTCTCCGGAGTCCAGTCCAAGAAGGTCAATTTCATGGTCATGATGAACATGTCCATCCTTGCCGGCCTCGCCGGCATGATCTTCGTGGGCCGCTCCACGGCTTCGGGTCCGTTCGACGGCGTCGGCTGGGAACTGGATGCGATCGCGGCCGTATTCATCGGTGGCGCAGCGGTCACCGGCGGCGTGGGCACGGTGATCGGCTCCATCGTTGGTGGCCTGGTCATGGCTGTCCTCAACAACGGCCTCCAACTGCTCGGCGTCGGCGCGGACCTCACCCAGATCATCAAGGGCCTCGTGCTGCTGGCGGCAGTTGCCTTCGACGTCTACAACAAGACGCAGGGCAAGAAATCGATCATCGGATTGATGATGAAGAACTTCGGCCGGAGCAGCGAAAGTGCCCCGGACGAGACGACCTCAACCAAGGAAGTCATCTCCAAGGAAGCCTGATCGGCTTCAAGACGGCTTGTTCCATCCACAACAAAGAAAGCGAACCAAGATATGCGAATGTTTGGTAAAGCAGGAAAGGCAGCAGCAGTAGCTGCGATCGCGGCACTGGCGCTGACGGCCTGCGGCCGTACGGACAGCGGCAGCTCCGGTGGCTCGTCAAGCGGCAGCGAGGCATTCCCCAAGGGTTCCTCGATCGGCGTCGCGCTCCCGCAGAAGACCAGTGAGAACTGGGTCCTGGCAGAGAAGCTCTTCAACGACGGGCTCACAAGCGCAGGCTTCAAGCCGGATGTGCAGTTCGCAAACGGTGGCGTTTCGGAGCAGCAGAACCAGATCAGCGCGATGATCACCAAGGGCGACAAGCTCATCATCGTCGGTGCCATCGACGGCGCCCAGCTGGGCACGCAGCTCAAGCAGGCCAAGGACGCCGGCGCTACGGTCATTGCCTACGACCGCCTGCTCCTGAACACCTCCAACGTGGACTACTACGTGGCCTACGACAACTTCAAGGTCGGTGTGCTGCAGGGCCAGGCCCTGCTGGACGGACTCAAGGCCAAGAAGCCGAGCGGCCCGTACAACATCGAGCTGTTTGCAGGTTCCCCCGATGACGCCAACGCGAAGGTCTTCTTCGACGGCGCCATGAGCATCCTGCAGCCGAAGATCGATGACGGAACCCTCAAGGTGGTTTCCGGCCAGAAGTCCTTCGAGCAGGCCGTCACCCAGGGTTGGAAGGCAGAGAACGCCCAGAAGCGCATGGACACCCTGCTCGCAGGTACCTACACGAGCGCTTCGCTGGACGGCGTGCTGTCCCCGAACGACACCCTGGCCCGCGCCATCCTGACCTCGGTCAAGGCGGCAGGCAAGCCGCTTCCGGTCGTGACCGGCCAGGACTCCGAGGTTGAGTCGGTCAAGTCCATCCTTGCGGGCGAGCAGTACTCCACCATCAACAAGGACACCCGCAAGCTCGTTGAGCACTCCATCACCATGGTCAACGACATCCAGTCCGGCAAGACCCCGGAAATCAACGACACCAAGTCCTACAACAACGGCGTCAAGACCGTGCCGGCGTACCTGCTGCCTCCGGTCATCGTGACCCTCGCCAACGTGAAGACGGCCTACGTGGACGATCCGGTCCTCGGCCCGATCACCAAGTAGTAGCTCTCCTCTAGGCACCAACGACGGCGGCCATCCCCACTCCAGGGGGTGGCCGCCGTCGGTGTGTCCGGCTCCATCCGCCGTCGCGCAACTCTTCACAGGCCCCGCATAGCTTCAGCAGCACAGCCGCACAGCCGCCGTGAGCACTGTTAGGTGAGCAGGCGCGCCGCTGGGGCGGGCCAGGTCCAGAAGGAGAACCGTGAGCGTCCTCGCCCGGAGTGTAGGCAATGCCTTCCGCAACAAGATAAGAACCGCGGCTGTAGTGGCAGTCCTGGCCGTCGCGATCGGGCTGGCACTGGCCATGCTCGTGGCCAACCAAGCCGTTGGCGGCAAGGTCCAGGAGCTGAACGCCTCCGTGGGCACGGTCCTGACCGTGAATCCGGCCGGCGCGCAGGGATTCGACGGCGGCGGCGAGCCGCTCACCGCGGCCCAGACCGCGACGGCGGCAGCGGTACCGAACGTCGTTTCCGTGGTGGGCACCAAGGCGCTGCGGCTGGAGACCGCGACGACGGCCTCCACCTCGACCACCGGCACCACGGGGCAGCAAGCCGGACCCGGTGGCGGTCCCGGCGGTGGCACGAGCGTCACCACGAACCTTCAGGCAGCCATCGACGCCGGCACGCTCGGCAACCGCAACAACACAAGCGGCAGCACGGGCTCGGGTAGCACCGGAACGGCGCCCACGTTCTCGCTGCCCATCACTGCTACGGGTATCGGGGCCGAGGTGGACACCGCCGGCAAGGCCCTGAACATCACGAGCGGCACAGGCCTGGGCGACTACACCGTCGCCAGCACCAAGGCCCTCGTCGGAACGACTCTCGCGACGAAGAACAACCTCAAGGCCGGCTCGACGTTCACCATCGCCGGCAAGACGTTCACGGTGGCAGGCATCTTTGACGCCGGCACCACTTTCGGCAACAACGCCGTGTACACGACACTCGCCGAGGCCCAGGCCCTCGCGGCGACTCCGGGCGAGCTCTCCAGCATGGTGGTCACCGTCAACAGCATGGCGAATGTGGACGCCGCCAAGACGGCGCTTCAAGCCGCCCTCGGCTCCGGCAAGGCCGACGTCACACAGGGCCAGCGGAACCTCGAAACCGCGGTCAGTTCGCTGGACAGCGTCAAGAACATTTCACTCGTGGCCTTCTTCGCGGCACTCGGCACCGCCGGCTTGATCATCCTGCTCATCATGGTCATGTTGGTCCGCGAGCGCCGCCGTGAGATCGGAGTCCTCAAGGCCATCGGCGCCCGCAACCGGACCATCGGCTTGCAGTTCGTGCTCGAAGCCCTCGTCCTCGTGGCGCTTGGCAGCGTCGTTGGCGCTGCCATCGCCTCCTTCGCCAGCGGCGGCATCGCGTCGGCGCTGATCAGTTCCAACAGCTCGACGACGGCCACGAGCCAGCGCGGTCCCGGCGGCGGAGGGTTTGGTGGTCCAGGTGGAAACCCCTTCGGCGGAGCCTCCCAGTTGCTGACCTCGGTCACGGCGAGCGCCTCCCCCGGCGTCATTGCTGCAGGCGTTGCCGCGGTCTTCGGCGTCGCCGTCGTGGGCGCCTTGGTACCAGCGCTGCTCACCGCCCGCATCCGCCCCATCGAAGTCCTCCGAGGAGAATAGCCATGATTGAAGTCAAAGACCTGGTCCGCCAGTTCAAGTCCGGCGACCGCACCATCAAGCCCGTCAACGGCGTGAGCTTCGAGCTCGAAAAGGGCACCCTCGCCTCGATCGTGGGAAAGAGCGGAAGCGGCAAGAGCACCCTGCTCTCCCTGCTCGGTGCCCTCGACAAGCCCACCAGCGGGGACGTCGTCGTGGACGGAGTCAGTCTGGCCGGGCTCCCCGCCGGCAAACTCACCGAATACCGGCGCCGGGACATCGGGTTCGTTTTCCAGCAGTTCAACCTCATCCCCAACCTTTCCGCAGTGGATAACGTGATGCTGCCCATGGAGTTCGCCGGAATGCGGAAGGCTGCCCGCTTGGAGCGGGCCAGGTCCCTCCTGGAGCAGGTGCAGCTGGATCCGGAGAAACAGTCCCGCCGCATCAACAAGCTCTCGGGCGGCGAGCAGCAGCGCGTTGCCATTGCCCGGGCGCTGGCCAACGAGCCCAAGCTCATCCTGGCCGACGAGCCCACCGGCAACCTGGATGAGCAGACCGGTGAGCACATCATCGAACTGCTCAGTTCCTTGAGCCGGGACCATAACACCACCATTTTGGTGGTGACGCACGACCGAAGCCTGGCTCAGAAGACCGAGCGCCGCTTCAGGTTGCAGCAGGGCAAACTGAGCGAGGAAGCCGTTCGTCCGCGGGTCGCCGCCGGGGCCTGATCGCCTCTTCAGTGCTACAGACGGAGGGCCGGGAATCGCAAGGTTCCCGGCCCGTTGGCCCGAATGCGTCCTGTAAACGCGGCTTGTGCAATGAGAGGATTGGCCGCATGAGTCTGCATATCGCCAAACCGTGGTTGTTCAGCCAGCCGAACCAGGATCCCCGCGCGGCCACTGGCAAGGCCTTGAACTGGGGCATCATCGCCACGGGAGGAATCGCCAAGACCGTGAGCGGCGACCTCGCCCAGCTCGAGGACGCAAACCTCCATGCAGTGAGTTCACGGCGCCAGGAATCCGCGGATGCCTTTGCCGCCGCGCAGGGGGTCACGAAGTCCTATGGCGACGACGGCGGTGTACCCGGCTACCAGCGGCTGCTAGCCGATGACGCCGTCGATGTCGTCTACGTGGCCACCCCGCATGCCCAACACTTCGAGATCGTCAGGGATGCCCTCAACGCCGGGAAGCACGTCCTGTGCGAGAAATCTTTGACCATCAACGGCCGTGAAGCGGCGGAGCTCGTCGCTCTGGCCCGGGAACGGAAACTGTTCCTCATGGAAGCCGTGTGGAGTCGATTCCTGCCCAGCATGCAGAGGGCATTCGCCATTGCCGCGTCCGGCGAGCTGGGCGACATCAAGTGGGTCAGCGCCGACCTTGGATTCCCTGCCCCGTACGATCCCACCGCCCGCATTTGGGCCCCGGCGGACGGCGGTGGAGCCCTTTTGGACCTCACGGTGTACGCCCTGCTGTGGCCCTTGGGCACCCTCGGTTTCCCGCAGTCTGTCAGCGCAATCGGCACTTTGACGGACGACGGCGTCGACTCCCAGAATGCGCTCACGCTGGGTTACGACGGCGGTGCTATCGCCCAGCTGACATCCTCGTTGCTGGCCCATGGGCCGCGCTCGGCATCCGTTGCAGGCTCCAAGGGCTTCCTCCAGACGCAGGGGTCCATTAACAATCCGCGCGAGCTGCTGATTCGAACGGGCTGGGATGAACCCCGGACCGAACGTTTTGACGCGGTCGGGATCGGCTACACCTACGAACTGCGTGAGGTTACCCGCTGTGTCCAGCAAGGACTGACCGAAAGTCCCGTGATGCCCTTGGACGATTCGCTGAACACAATGCGCCTCTTCGACGGGGTGCGATCCCAGCTCGGAGTCCGATACGCCAACGACGCCCGCTGAACTGAATGGGCGAATCCGCCCTCCAACGTCTGGACTAGTTAACTAGTGAGGCCTAGGATGGGAGCGATCGTCGATCCAAGCTGACGCTGGGGGGTGTCGAGATGGAAGCTGAGCAAAGTAAGTCGCGCGTTCTTCATGTTCTCCGCTCCGTCATGCTTGCCGGCGCGGGGGCCGTTGTTTGGATCGCCCTCTCTTCCACGGCAGCCAGCGCTGATTCCGGAAACACCAACAACCACACCCTTCTGGGCGGCGCGAGCTCTGCGGTGTCAAACGTGGTGCACAATACGCCAAAGGGGCTTTCCGGAACTGTCAGCAACGCGGTTGCGGCAAGTGTCGCGTCCGTGCCGGCCCCGGCCGTGGCATCCGTTCCAGTCCCCGAGGTCCGGCTACCCGCGGTACAGGTGCCCCCTGTGGTGGTCAACGAGCTTCCGCAGCTGACTGCGAGCGTCGATCAACTTCTGGCCAACACGCCCATGGTGAGCACAGTCCTCCCTGATGGCGCAGTTAGTGCCGCGACTGCAAGCCTCGTATCGCCGGCAGCGCGCGCGGTTGACGGGGTCGGGTCAGGCGTTGGTTCCTTGGTTGGCAGCCTTCCGGTCACTGTCCCGGACGTAACCGTCCCTTCAATCCACATCCCCGATGCCGCCGGAATCGGCGAAGCCCTTGAAGCGGGACCCGCTGTTGCAGGGCCCGCTGGCAGTGTCCCCTTGATGTCGGCTCAGGACGTCGCGACCCCGTTGCTCAGCCTCGCTGGCTCCAGTGGCCCTCGGGGCCTGATGGCAACGCCTTCGAAGTCGACTGTCCGGGCTAGCGGTTCAAACGAACCTTCAGCGCCCTCCGACGGGACATTCCCGCCCGGTGCGCCAGGCGGCAGCGACACCGTAAGCGGCTCTGCGGTCCTTTCCAGCAATCCCTCGGGAGCTTCTGCCGCTTGGCTCCAAGGCACCAAGCTGTTTTACCCCTTGGCTGGGACCATCGTGTCAACAGCTGCTGCCGGCAGAGTTCCGGCTCCGGTGTCGTTTGACCCGGGTTCATCCCCTGACTAGTTCCTCGCCCCGCCGCTTTCCCGGAAGCCAATTCCGGACCGCGGCAAATGGTCAATCCAGGCGCTCCAATGCGCCTTTTGGAACTACTCGTTCAGGAGAACAACATAATGCACAGCATGATTCGCAAGGGGCTGCTTGGCACCCTCTTTGCCGGTGGGTTGATAGCCCTCGGCGCAACTGCCGCGAACGCGGCAGACACCACTACAAGTGCGCTGGGCAATGACTCAGGCACCCAAGTCGTTGCACCGGTGTCCATTCCGGTGAACGTCGGGTCGACGTCGCTCTCAATCCTTTCGGGCGCCGCGACCACCGCCCCTGCACTCGCCCCGGTTCCGGCCCCGGCGACCAATTCCGGCGGAGCAGCCGTCCCGTCCGGAACCCAGGTGGTGGCTCCGATATCGGTCCCTGTTAATATCGGAGCCACCTCACTGGCAGTTCTGAGCAAATCCGCCCCTGGAACAGCCTCTGGCACCCAGGCGACGGCTCCCGTCAGCGCACCGGTCACCGCTCCAGTCACCCTGGGTGACACCTCGGTCAACGTCCTCAGCACGACACCGACAGGCACCAGCGGAGGCACCGGCGTCACGGCACCGGTGAACGGACTGGCCACCGTCGGTGACACCTCGGTCAACGTCCTCAGCACGACACCGACCGGCACCACCGGAGGCACTGGCGTCAGCGCGCCTGTCACCGCTCCAGTCACCGTGGGTGACACCTCGGTCAACGTCCTCAGCACGACACCGACCGGCACCACCGGAGGCACTGGCGTCAGCGCGCCTGTCACCGCTCCAGTCACCGTGGGTGACACCTCGGTCAACGTCCTCAGCACGACACCGACCGGCACCACCGGAGGCACCGGCGGAACCGGCGTCACGGCACCGGTAACCGCTCCTGTCACCGTGGGTGACACCGCGGTCAACCTCCTCAGCACGACGCCGACCGGCACCACCGGAGGCACTGGCGTCAGCGCGCCTGTCACCGCTCCAGTCACCGTGGGTGACACCTCGGTCAACGTCCTCAGCACGACGCCGACTGGCGCCACCGGAGGCACCGGCGGAACCGGCGTCACGGCCCCGGTGAACGGACTGGCCTCCTTGGGTGACACCTCGGCGAGCCTACTCGGCACCGCGTCGACGGGCACCAATGGAGGCGTCGGATCGCTCTTGAGTGCAGGACTGACGGCACCCTTGGGTCTGCCGAACACTGTCGGCACCGCATCGGTGGGTTTGGGATTGCCCTCTATCAGCCAACCCGTTGTCACCCTGCCCGCCGTCACGCTGCCGGTCGTGAGCCTGCCCGTCGTGAACGGGCCGGTCGGATCTCAGGGCTTCGTCGATCCGGCTGCAGCCGCTCCTTCGGTTGAGACACCGGCGGCCCTTGCATCCGAAACTGCAGCACAAGCCAATGCGGCCTCTGTAACTGCAGCGGGTGCTGTTGGGACCGGAACGGCTGTTCTCGCAAGCACCGGCTTCAATGGCCTGTGGTTGTTGTTCGCGGCAGCGCTGCTGTTGCTTGGCCTCATCGTGATGGTGGGCAGCCGGAAGATCCGGGCAACAATTCCCGCATAGTCACCGGCTCGGGCTTCTCCACCGCATTGGGTGTAGCCCGCTCGCAGCTCCTCCGCAGGGCAAACAGCCCCGCGGAGGAGCTCACGCGTGAACATAGGGACTTCTGACCCTTAAGCTGCGTACGCCGTCGCGTCATGTGTCAGAGCTGCTGCCGGGGCATAGACCGGTGGAAACAGCTCGGAGGCATCGCGCCGCAGGTAGTCGCGTTCGCCGTAGGCGTCCACCATCTGTCCAAAGAGCTGCTGACCCTCAGCGCGCAGTCCATCCAGGTCGATGCCTGGGAGCGAGCCGTCAACAACCACGGGGCGGCCCGCAACGTACGTGTCGGTGACATTGCGTGCCGAACCGTTGAGGATGAGCGTGCGCAATGGATCTTCCACGACTCCGTCACGGAAGTCCTCCAGTGAGGCGACCATAATGTCGGCTTGGGCGCCCGGACACAGGCGCCCCAGGTCGTCGCGACCCAGTGCCCTGGCACCACCCAGGGTGGCAGCGTCGAAGAACGCCGAGACCGTACCAGCGTCCCGGCGGCCCTCTGCGATGCGGGCCAGGTGCGTGCCGACGTCGATGCCCTTGATCAGGTCCGGTGGGAATGAATCCGTTCCCAGGCACATGTTGACCCCGGCGGCTGCGAAGGCGTCAAAGGATTTGAGCATGCCTGAGTAGTGGAACGACGTCAGGGGGCAGTGAATGATGCTGACGTCATGCCGGGCCAGCACATCCAACGGCCCGCCTTCTGCGCTGGAGGACGGGTCGGTGCCGTCGATGACAACCCCGTGCGGGATGAGGAGCCGCGTGTCCAGCAGGCCTGAATCCGCAAGCTGCTCAAGGACTGTACGCCCCGTGAGCTTGACGAGGAAACCGTCTTCATTGGTCCCCTGGAGGCAATGGAGGCGGACCAGCGCGTTGCGTTCGGTGGCCAGTTCGGCAGTCCGGCGCATCAGTTCGTCCGAGAGTGTCTCGATCCGGCATGGCAGCAGGACACCGGTAAGCAACGGGTGTCCTAGCTCGTCGGCGTAGTCGAGGAACCGTGCGGCGTCGGCGAACCCTGTGCGTCCCTCCTCCTCGTCGAAAAGGATCACGCGCTGGCCGTCGTGGTCAGTGACGTTGATCCCCGAACGGTACGCGGAGCCCAGGAAGCCGCGCAGGCCGAGCTCGATGCTGGACTGTGCCATCCCTTTGAGTTCCTCGAAGGTTTCCGCCCAGGAGCTGTGGATCTCCGAGGCAATCGGCATGTAGGTGGTCACGCCGTGCAAGGCCAGCTGCGCCAGCGCAAACTTGCGTACGCTCTGGCGCTGCGTCGCGGTGAAGACATCGCGGCGGCGGTTATGGAAGTAGTCTTCTGACCATTGCAAGCCCGGAGCGATTTCCTCGGTGGGCCAGGAGTCGAAGATCATGTGATCAATGTCCGCCAAGGCGTCGAGATCGATGAGGCCAGGGGAGATGAGGCTCTGTCCAAAGTCCCGGCGTTCGTCAACGGGACCGGCGTAGTCGGTACCCACGTAGATGATCTCGTCATCCCTCATCACCACGTGCCCATCCGTGTGCATGACGTGCCCGGTCCCGTCATAGCCAAGGACGTACCGGGCAGAAAGCTGAGTGATCATAAACCCTCCAAATTTGGTATCCCAAGGTCAAAAAGCTGCAGACCGAGTCCGGCATCGGACGATCGCGCGAATGCCCTAGGTTTGGGGAATCCGAGCAGCTTTTGTGACATGTCTTGCATTGCGATGTGATCCACCTTACCATCTTTGGTATACCAAATGGCATGGATGTATCCGTCCCTCGCCACTGCAGCACACGAAGGGTGCACAACAATGAAGAACCAATCCACAACCACTCCGGAGGTGGATACGCCCGTAGTCAACGTCGATCACGGACGGGCCCGCCTCTTCACCCCGACCGCACGGCAATGGGGATCGATGATCCTGCTGTCCACAGCCGTCTGCGCCGTCGCCATCCTGGCCGGAACACACAAGATTCCCCTCGGCAACGCCGCTATCGTACTCATGCCCGTCTTGTGGGCCGTGCTGATGGGCGCCGTCATCGGCGTCCAGAAGGTGCGCCCCATGTCCGGCCAGAGCCGTGCCGTGGCCTCGGTATTGCTCAACGTCAGCATCGTCATGTTCCTCGGAGCCCTCGGCACCCAGGTGGGACCCTCCTTCGCCAAACTGACTTCCCTCGGTCCGGCCATCCTGCTCCAGGAAGTCGGCCACATCTTCGGAACCGTCATCATTGCCCTGCCGGTCGGCGTCGCGCTGGGCATGGGCCGCACGGCCATCGGGGCCACCTGGGCAATTGACCGGGAATCCTATTTGGCCTACGCACTGCAGCGTTTCGGTGTGAAGTCCCCGGTCTACCGCGGCGTCTTCTCCGTGTGGCTGCTGGGCAGTGTATTCGGCGCCGTCTTCATCTCCCTCTTGGCCGGCTTGCTCGGCGGAATGGGCATCTTCGACCCGCTTGCACTCGCGTTGGGCCTGGGCCTCGGCTCGGGATCCATGATGCTTGGCGGCGTCGCGGCCCTGTCCATCCTGTATCCCGGGCAAGCACCGGAGATCATGGCGCTTGCAGCCCTGTCGAACCTGGTGACGAACCTTGTGGGCTTCTACGCCGGAGCCTTCCTTTCGTTGCCGATGTCTTTGCGGCTCTACAAGTTCTGGTCGCGCCTCTTCCGCCGCGATGACGAAGGCAAGCGCCTTGACCGCAACGGGAACCCCGTTGCCGCGAAGCTGCGCCGGCCACAGGACCGATCCAAAGTGGACGTTTCAGCCGTGCTCCAGGACCCCGAAGTGCGCACGAAGCCCTCAACGTGGATTATCGCTTTCGGTGCAAGCATCGCCGCGGGCGTGGTCCTCAACGCCTTGGGCACCAAGTCCACCAGTATCAACGACGTCATTGGCGTGGTGATCCTTGGCCTCCTTACCGCGCTGGCATTCGTACTGGCCAAGTACGTTCCCGCCGTGCCGTCGAGCGTATGGGTCCTTGCGCTCGCCACGTTGGCAACAGCTCCGATTCTGCCTTTCAGCGGCTTGATCGTCTCCTTCACCCACAACCTTGACCCGCTCTACGTGGGCCTTGGCTCGATCGCCCTGCTCGGCATGAACGTTGGACGCGACATCAACGCGCTGAAGACACTCAACTGGCGCACGGTCATTGTGGCGACCATCACGTTCTCCGCAAGTTTCATAGCGGCCGCGGCACTTGCACAATTCGTCATCCACATCTGAGGGCTGACGCCGGACGACTGACGCCGAACAAGGGCGGTGGAATGGACTCTTTCGTCCATTCCACCGCCCTCTCGTGTCTCCGCCCGCCCTCGGCGGCGCCCACGGGTGATGTTCGACGCATCGCGGTTCCTTGATCCCCGGAGCCGCGCGACATACCGAGTCAGATGAACGGCTGAAGGACTCCAGACCATCTATGGCTTGCTAAGATCTAAAGGCTCAACCGGTCCCCCGGAGAGCCCCCATCAACTGGCCCGGAAACGGACGCGCCCCTTCGCGCCCGATACTGGCCCCTGCCCGACCCCAGGAGACCCCTGCTCTCATGACCGCATTGGCCGAACCGGACTATTTCGAGGTCCACGACGAGGATTACCGCACCGAACTGGACTCGCGGTACGAGGAAGGTTTCGGGCGCGACCCCGAGCTCGACGACGACTACGGCACCGGCTACGACGAACTCGACAAGCTCTTCGATGGTCTGTTTGACGACGAGGATGATGACCTGGACGCCCCGGCCAAGGCCGAAAAGAAGGTTCCGGCCAAGAAGGACGCTCCGAAGGCTGCTGCCGCAAAGACGGCCACGCCGAAGAAGGCGCCCACAAATTCGGTGCCCAAGGCCAGCCCGGTCATTACCCGCAGGGTGGTCCCTGCGGCCGCTCCCGTCGTCGAACCCGCCGCCGAACCGGTCGCCACCGTCGTCGAACCCGCCGTCGTCGAACCGGTCGCCGCCGTCGTCGAACCCGCAAGCTCCGAAGCGGCTCCCGCGGAAGAATCGGTGACTCCCGCGGTTCCGGACAGCCCTTTCTTCGCCCCGCACATCGCTCCGGTCAACCAGCATGTGGAGTTCCTCCGCAAGCTCCGCCCTGGCTTCGAAGTCCCCTACGTGGATCCGATGCACTCGGTGGAGGATTGCCGGATTGTCAGCCTGTTCTCCAACACCAGCGAGGCCTCCCCGCGGGGCGTTGTGTGGGCCGGAGACGACGCCGCCGCCACCCGGCTATTGGGTCTGCAGTTCCAGCTCGGCCTGCGCCCGGAATGGATGATGCCGTGGAACACCCACCCGTGGTTTACTCCGGGCGAGGCGAACGGAAAACTGACCCCCGAGCAGGTCAGTGCCGGGCTCAAGCCGCTCATCGCGTTCCTCAAACTCGTCCCGCGCGCATCGGCGATCGTCGCGCACGGAACGGAAGCCAACCGCCTGGCGCAGATGCTCCTCAAGACTGACAACCAGCTGATCTGGCGCCGCGGCCTGAAGGTCTACAAGGCCCGTTCGCTGCACGGGCGCGCCTTCGCCGGTTCCAAGGAACGCCAGACCGAATGGCTGATCGAAATGGGCCGCTCCTACGCGGACGCCATGGCCCGCGCGGGTCTCCAGGCGGGTCGGCGCTAGGAAACCTAGCGCCGCGATTTCCGGGCTGGCTTCCCGGCAAACAGTCTCCGGTCCAGCGAAACCGCCCCGGAACCGATGAAGGCGAACGCCAACGCCAACGCGATATACAGGATGAGCAGTTCGGCGTTGATTCCGGGGCTATCGCTCAACAACGGTTTGCCCGATTCGGTGACAAACCAGATCCCTGCGTACATGAGGGCCGCCAGGAAGCCAGCCACCCGCGTCAGGGCGCCGAGCACCAAAAGTGCGCCCAGCCCGGTTTCACCCCAGATGACCAGCCAGGACATCAGCTCCGCTTTTTGAACACCCATCGCGGCGATGGTTGCCTCAAACGCAGGCTGCCCCGCGAGCAGCTTCTGGACTCCGTGCACCAGCAAAAGGCCGCCGAACACGATCCTTAGAAACGCGATGCCGCGCGAAGACGAGGTCTGCGAAGGAAGGAGGAATTTCACCCGATCCAATCTTCCATGCGGAGGGCACAGCTCAAAACAGCCGCTCCGTCCACGGCAGAATGGAAACCGCAGCGGACCTCGGTGGGAGGGCCGCAGGACAGGATGGATGAAGCCGGGATGGATGTTGACGTCGTCGTAGTCGGCGGAGGCGCGATGGGATCAGCTGCGGCCTGGCAGCTCGCACTCAAGGGGCGATCGGTGGTTCTCCTTGAGCAGTTTGAGGAGGGGCACCATGTAGGGGCTTCCCATGGCGCGACGCGCAACTTCAACACGGCCTACGCAGAGGGTGACTACCTCGCCTTGGTCAGCGAAGCGAGGAACCTCTGGGACAGGCTCGCGGAGGAAACCGAAACTCAGTTGTTGGATCTTGTGGGTCTGGCCAACCACGGAAATGTTGCCCGGCTCCGGGAAGTTCGGACCGCGCACGCTGAGCGGGGCATCGCAAGCCAGTTCATCTCCGCCAAGGAGGCGTCAGAGCGTTGGCGGGGCATGGTGTTCCGAAGCGATGTCCTCTTCGTGCCGGAATCGGGCCGGGTCCGGGCGGCCGAGGCCCTCAAGGCGCTGCGCACATCGGCCGAGGCACACGGTGCCCGCTTCGAGTATTCGACCCCTGTTCGCGAGATCCGCGTGCTCGGCGAGGATCGCGCCGTCGTCGTGACCGATTCAATGGAAATCACGGCGCGCCGGATTGTCATCGCGGCGGGCGCCTGGACCAGCAAGCTTGTCGGGACGCAAGTCCCACTCCCCCGTTTGGTGGTCACCCAAGAGCAACCTGCCCATTTCACGCCCATCGATGATTCCCCGTCCTGGCCGAGCTTCAACCACGCGCCGGACCCGGGAGATCCCCGTGACGACTATTGGTACAGCCCCGTCTATGGGATGCTCACTCCAGGCGAGGGGGTCAAGGCGGGGTGGCATGGCGTAGGGCCTGTCACCGATCCGGATGCCCGCACATTCGAACCCGAGCCGGTTCAGCTGGAGGCCCTCCGCCGCTACGCTCGTGAGTGGCTGCCCGGGGTCGACGCCGAATCGGCGGTTCCCATCAGCTGCACTTACACGAGCACGGCCAACGAAGATTTCCTGCTCGACCGTTTTGGACCGCTGGTGGTCGGCGCGGGGTTCTCAGGCCACGGATTCAAGTTCACCCCGGCTATTGGCCGCGTACTTGCCGATCTTGTCGACGGGATTGACGCGCCGCGCCGCTTCCGCCGCGCTTAAATGCAACTAACTCGCAGTTGTTGTCGTTCTGAGCGCTCAAAACGACAACAACTGCGAGTTAGTTGGGTGGGCGGGGCGCCTAGTTCAGGGTGGCGACAACCTCGTTGAGCTTTGCTGAAGGTCGCATCACGGCCTCCGCCTTGGCGGCGTCGGGGCGGTAGTAGCCGCCGATGTCGGCAGGCGAACCCTGGACTCCGAGCATCTCGGCAATGATGGTGTCCTCGTTGGCCGTCAGGGCCTCGGCGACGGCGGAGAACGCGGCGGCGAGCTCCGTATCGTCGCTCTGCTGGGCCAGTTCCTGTGCCCAGTACTTCGCGAGGTAGTAGTGGCTGCCTCGGTTGTCGAGTTCGCCCACCCTGCGCTTCGGGGACTTGTTGTCGAGCAGGAACGTGCCGGTGGCGCGGTCGAGCGTGTCCGCGAGGACCTGTGCCCGGGCGTTGCCGGTGGTGGTGGCGAGGTGCTCGAAGCTGACGGCCAGGGCAAGGAATTCGCCCAGGCTGTCCCAGCGCAGGTGGTTTTCCTGCAGGAGCTGCTGGACGTGCTTCGGAGCCGAGCCGCCGGCACCGGTCTCGAAAAGGCCGCCGCCGTTGATCAGCGGGACCACGGAGAGCATCTTGGCGCTGGTGCCAAGCTCGAGGATCGGGAACAGGTCGGTGAGGTAGTCACGCAACACGTTGCCGGTCACCGAGATGGTGTCTTCGCCTTTGCGGATCCGCTCCAGCGTGAACGCGGTGGCCTTCTCCGGGGACATGATCTCGATCTGCAGGCCTTCGGTGTCGTGGTCCTTCAGGTATTCCTTGACCTTGGCGATCAGCTGGGCGTCGTGGGCGCGGGTTTCGTCGAGCCAGAAGACAGCCGGCATCTTGGAGGCGCGGGCACGGGTGACGGCCAGCTTGACCCAGTCGCGGATCGGCACGTCCTTGGTCTGGCAGGCGCGCCAGATGTCGCCCGGGGAGACTTGGTGTTCGATCAACACGGTTCCGGAAGAATCCACAACCTGCATGGTTCCGGCGTACTCAACCTCGAAGGTCTTGTTGTGGCTGCCGTATTCCTCAGCCGCTTGTGCCATCAGGCCGACGTTCGGAACCGTACCCATGGTGGTGGGATCGAAGGCGCCGTGGGCACGGCAGTCATCGATGACCACCTGGTAGACATCTGCATAGCAGCTGTCCGGGATGACCGCGAGAGTGTCGGCTTCCTTGCCGTCCGGTCCCCACATGTGGCCGGAGCTGCGGATCATCGCCGGCATCGAAGCGTCAACAATGATGTCACTGGGAACGTGGAGGTTGGTGATGCCCTTGTCCGAATCGACCATGGCCAGCGCCGGTCCGTCTTCCAGGCCCTTCTTGATGGCCGCCTTGATGCCTTCGCGGACGTCTTCCGGGAGTTCATCGAGGCCGTTCAGGATGGAGGCGAGGCCGTTGTTGGCGCTCAGGCCGGCAGCAGCGATCTGCTTGCCGTAGGTGTCGAAAAGCTCAGAGAAATACGCCTTGACAACGTGGCCGAAGATGATCGGATCGGAGATCTTCATCATGGTGGCCTTCAGGTGTGCCGAGAACAGCACGCCTTCTTCCTTGGCGCGGACCACCTGGGCAGCCAGGAACTCGTCCAGGGCAGCGGCGCGGAGCACGGTGCCGTCCACTACTTCACCGGCGAGGACGGGGAAGGCCGGCTTGAGGACCTTGACGGTGCCGTCTTCGCGGACGATCTGGATCTTGATGGTGTCGTCGGCCGGGATGACCACGGACTTCTCGTTGGAGCGGAAGTCGTTCTCCGTCATGTGCGCAACGTTGGTCTTGGAGTCGGCGCTCCAGGCACCCATGGAGTGCGGATTCTGGCGGGCGTAGTTCTTCACCGACAGGGGCGCGCGGCGGTCCGAGTTGCCTTCACGCAGGACCGGGTTCACGGCCGAGCCCTTGATCTTGTCGTAACGCGAGCGGATGTCCGTCTCTTCGTCGGAGGAGGGGTTGTCCGGGTAGTCCGGAAGCGCGTAGCCCTGACCCTGCAGTTCGGCAATGGCTGCCTTCAGCTGAGGGACGGACGCGCTGATGTTGGGAAGCTTGATGATGTTCGCTTCGGGCTTCTTTGCCAGTTCGCCCAGTTCAGCCAGTGCGTCACTGATCCGCTGCTCTTCAGTCAGGTAGTCACCGAAGACGGCGATGATTCGGCCGGCCAGCGAAATGTCGCGGGTCTCGACCTCCACGCCGGCCGTTGAGGCGAAGGCTTCCACAATCGGCAGGAACGAGTACGTCGCCAGCATCGGCGCTTCGTCAGTGTGGGTATAGATAATCTTTGCCATTGGCGGGGCATCTCCCTGAAAGTCTGCAGATTTCAACATCTCTAACTTACCTGAGGGGGCCGGATTGGCGCGTACCGGGACGGCCTCAAGCGCGCTGTGCAACGTCATACCGCGCCGAACCTTATGTACCTCCGCACCAAATCGGAGTAGGTTCATTGGGTCAAACTGTGGCCGACAACACGTGGCCGCCAAACGATTGGCAGGACAATCATGACAAAGAAATCACTCCCCATCACTGGTCTCCTGAGCCTCATTACATCCGCCGTTTTGACCCTCTGTGCCGCTGGAGGGGCGGCAGCCGCAACGCCTACTGCGGTTTCGAGCTTCGCAGCGCCTGGGACGCAGCAGCTCGTCAGCCTGGCGACAACAAACACCGACCCCACGGGGTACTGGACTCCCGAACGGATGCAAGCAGCCATCCCGGGCGATGTCCTCGCCCGCAAAGCCCTCGCACGAGGTGGCGCCACCGCCAGCGGCACGGTCGAAACCGGCCCGCCAGTGAAAATCGCCAGCGCCAAGGGCAGCAGCTCGAGCCTGCACCAAGACGAAGACCCTATTGACCACGTCGGCAAGGTCTTCTTCACCATGGGCGCCTTCGCTTACGTCTGCTCCGGCAACGTCGTCGTGTCGGACAACGACAGCACAGTGGCGACCGCGGGCCACTGCGTCAACGAGGGTCCCGGAGCCTTTGTCCAGAACTTCGTGTTCGTTCCGGCCTATCTCAACGGCAATGCTCCTTACGGCATCTGGCCCGCCAAGGCCCTCTACACCACGCCCCAGTGGCGCACCGCCGGCGACATCCGCTATGACACCGGTTTCGCAGTTACCGCCACGGTGAAAGGCAAGCACTTGGCCGACGTCGTTGGCGCGTCCGGCGTGGAATTCAACCAGGACCGGGGACTGAGCTACCAAGCCTTTGGCTACCCTGCCGCCCCGCCGTTCGACGGACAATCGCTGAAGAGCTGTTCGGGTGACGCCACCAAGGACCCCATCAATCCACAGTTCAAGGCGCAGGGCATTCCCTGCGATATGACCGGTGGGTCATCGGGCGGACCCTGGATGGTCGACTCGGGCCGGGATTCCTACCAAAACTCCATTACGAGCTACGGCTACCCTGGTGGCCCGGCTGTGATCTACGGGCCTTATTGGGGCTCCGTCATCCGGGATGCCTACGATACGGCGTCCACATCCTAGGTCTTTCGGCCAGTTGGAAACCAGGCAGAATTCGCATCTTGTCAAACGAAAGTCAAATCTCACAAAACTTGAACAATTTCTATACATGCTTGTCACGGCTTCGGTAGTTTCGGTTCCGTCAGTCGGCGGCCTCCACAAACCGGCGGCCGTCCGCTCGATATCTAGGACAACTGTGACGAGAACCAAGACCTTGGCCACAAGCCTGCTCGGCCTCACTGCCGCCGCCCTACTCGCGCTGGGCGCCGGCAGCGGGGCCACCGCGGCCCCGTCCATAAGCGATGGCACCGATGCGTCGACCGTGAGCAGCAATTCGGCGTCGGACGCGAACACCGCTGACTATTGGACTCCTGAACGGATGAAGAACGCCGTCTCCGGTGACCTTCTGGTCACCAAGGCGCTGACCCGGACACAGGCCGCGGTTGGCCTTTCGGACATACCAACTTCTCCCGATCAGGTTTTTCCCGGGCTTGGCCGCGCACTGACAATCGAAGGCCAAAATGCCACCAGCACTGCAGCGCCGTCCCCCGCCGTGGATCGTAAAGCCAACGCAGGTGAGTCTCCCGTTTCACACATCGGAAAAGTGTTCTTCACACTCGGCGGGGTGAACTATGTCTGCTCCGGCAACTCCGTCACCTCCGCCAACCAGAGCACCGTGTCCACCGCCGGCCACTGCCTCAACGAAGGCCCCGGGGCGTTCGCGGGCAACTTCACGTTCGTTCCCGCCTACCAGGACGGCGCCGCGCCCTACGGAAAGTGGACGGCCAAGGCGCTCTACACAACCAGCCAGTGGTCCTCAAGTGGAAACATCCAGTACGACACCGGATTTGCCGTCATGAACACCCTCAATGGCCAAAAGCTCTCAGCCGTGGTGGGCGCCTCAGGCGTCCAGTTCAACGCTGCCCGAGGACTGGCGTACAAGTCGTTCGGCTACCCCGCGGCATCGCCCTTCACCGGGGAATCGCCCAAGAGCTGCTCAGGCACTGCCACAAACGATCCCAACAACCCCCAGTTCAACACCCAGGGGATCCCCTGCAACATGACGGGTGGCTCCTCCGGTGGCCCGTGGTTCCTTGGAAGCAGCGCCAGCGGATACCAGAACTCGGTGAACAGCTACGGCTACGGAAGCAACTCCACCACGATGTACGGCCCGTACTGGGGCACGGTCATCCAAGGCACGTACCAGACAGCGTCCACAGCCCGGTAACCTCCCCGGCGCAGCAGGGACATGCCCCCTGTTCGCTCCCATGGTTGGACATATTGGGAATATGCCCAGCGCCGACCACCAAAAATGGACATGTCCTCCCGGGAAGGGAGGACATGTCCATTTTTTGGTGCCGCGAGTGGACCCGGTGCGGAGCGCCCGGACCTCGGAAAGGACCTAGTGGAAGAAGTGCCTTGCGCCGGTGAAGTACATCGTGATGCCGGCGGCGTTGGCCGCAGCAATGACTTCCTCGTCGCGCACCGAACCGCCAGGCTGGACGACGGCGCGCACACCGGCGTCGATCAGGATCTGGAGGCCATCGGCGAACGGGAAGAACGCGTCGGAAGCGGCCACGGCACCGCGGGCGCGCTCGGGTGCGCCAGTCGCGACGGCGTTGGAGGCACCGCCGGCACCGTCGACGTTGGACTCCACCTGGACGCCCAGGGTGTTGGCGCGCTCAACGGCCAGTTTGCACGAGTCGAGGCGGTTGACTTGGCCCATGCCGATGCCGACTGCCGCCCCGTTGTTGGCGAGGAGGATCGCGTTGGATTTGGCGGCGCGGCAAGCAGTCCACGCGAACGCGAGGTCGGCCAGCGTGGCGTCGTCGGCGGCAACGCCTGCGGCGAGGGTCCAGTTGGCGGGGTTGTCGCCGTCGGCGTCCACCTTGTCGGCCTGCTGGACGAGGACGCCGCCCGAGACCTGGCGGAGTTCCGTCGGGTAGCGGCCGTAACCGTCCGGCAGCGCCAGAAGGCGGATGTTCTTCTTCTTGGACAGGATGTCAACGGCTTCCGGCTCGAAGCCCGGGGCGATGACAACCTCGGTGAAGATCCCGGCCACGGTCTTGGCCATACCGGCCGTGACAATGCTGTTGGCCGCGATGACGCCTCCGAAAGCGGACACCGGATCGCAAGCGTGGGCCTTGGCGTGGGCGTCGGCAATGGGGTCCGCGGCATCGGCCGAACCCACGGCCACACCGCACGGGTTGGCGTGCTTGATGATGGCGACGGCGGGCTCGGAGAAGTCGAACGCGGCGCGGAGGGCGGCGTCGGCGTCGACGAAGTTGTTGTAGCTCATGGCCTTGCCGTGCAACTGGTCTGCCTGGGCGATGCCGGCGGGGGCCGCCTTGTCCACGTACAGCGCGGCCTGCTGGTGCGGGTTTTCGCCGTAGCGCAGCACCTCGGAGCGCTCAAGGGCGAGGCCGGCGTAGGCGGGCCAATCGATGACGCCGTCACCGTCTTCGTCGAGGAACTGGCTGGCGGTCCAGGTGGCAACGGCGGTGTCGTACGTTGCGGTGTGGGCGAATGCCTTCGCGGCGAGGCGGCGGCGCGTCTTCAGGTCGAAGCCACCCGCGGCGGCGGCTTCCACGACGGCGCCGTAGAAGTTCGGGTCAACAACGATCGCGACGGCGGCATGGTTCTTGGCGGCCGAACGCACCATGGCGGGGCCTCCGATGTCGATCTGCTCGACGACGTCGTCCTGCGCAGCGCCGGAGCGGACGGTCTCCACGAAGGGGTAGAGGTTGACCACAACGAGGTCGAAAGGCTCGATCTCCATCTTGGCCAGCGTTTCCATGTGGGCAGGAACGCGGCGGTCGGCCAGGATACCGCCGTGCACGCGCGGGTGCAGGGTCTTGACCCGGCCGTCGAGCATCTCCGGGGAACCGGTGACTTCTTCGACTTCCTTGACCGGAATACCGGCTGCGGCGATCTTCTTCGCGGTGGAACCGGTGGAGACGATGGCGACTCCTGCTGCATGCAGGCCCTTCGCGAGCTCCTCCAGCCCCGTCTTGTCGTAAACCGAGATCAGTGCACGGCGGATGGGAACACGGTCAAGCTGCGTCAAGCTCACAAAAGTCTCCGTCTTATATCGCGGGATTCCGCGGTTGCTGGGGATATGGACGAGTTTATCGTGTTGTGGCTCCTCTTCGTTTTTCGAGACGTGGCCGCGTCCGCAACATATGGTTGGGCCATGGATTCCGCGGATGTGATTTTGGTTGCCGACGTCGGCAAGAGCCGATGCCGGGTTGAACTCAGGCGAGGCGATGAGGTGGTGGGCTCGGCGGACCAGCAGGGCTTCCCCGGCCTCGGCATGGACAACGGCGCCCGGCTCGCTTTCGAGCTGCTAGCGGACACCGCGGCCATGCTGCCGCGGGGGCTTCCGGCAGCATTCCCGGAAGGTTCCTTGCTTGGAATCGGCGCCGCTGTGGCCGGGGTCGAGGCCTCAGCGGCGAACTCCCACGAACTCGCCGTCCTCCTTTCCGAGCGCTTCAAGGTCCCGGCCGCGGTTCTCTCGGACGCCACCGCGGCCCAGCTCGGCGCCCTGCACGGCGCACCCGGAACGGTGCTGATTGTTGGCACCGGGGCTGTTGCCTTCCGCTTCGACGGCGCCGGAACCCTCCACCGTGCCGACGGTTGGGGACCGCTCTTGGGCGATCGCGGAAGCGGCCGCTGGATCGGCCAGCAGGGCCTTCAGGCCGCACTACAAGCTCACGACGGCGGCCCTGCCACGTCGTTGCTCGGCTCGGCTGCCGCGCTTGTAGGCTCGCCCGCGCAACTTCCGGCGTGGCTCGCCGAATCCGACAACCCGGCACGGACGATGGCGCGTTTCACGCCCGCGGTGCTGAAAGAAGCGGAGGCGGGGGACGCCGTCGCACGCGGCATTGTGGACGAAGCCTGCAGGCTTCTCGTGAACACCGTGGCCCTTGCCGCGGGCGACACGAAGCAGGTGGCGCTCCTTGGCGGCGTCGTGAAATCGGAGTTCTTCGGCGGGCTCTTGCACAACGCCCTCGCTTCGGCTGGGATTGAGGTGGTTGCGGCTCTCGGCGATGGCATGGACGGGGCCGCCCTCGCAGCGAACCGCCGCGGGCTCCTCCAGGAAAGGTACATTCACCGTGACGGAACAGCCTGACGCTTCTTCCCCCGGTACCCCGGACTCCCCCGACGGGCTCGAGGAACTCCGTTCGGAGCTCGCGGGCCTGCAAACCGAAGCCGCGTTGCCCGCGCTCAGTGAGTTGGACACCATGGGCACGGCCGAACTCGTCGCGGCCATGAATGAGCAGAACCGCGGCGTCCCGGCCGCCGTCGAACAAGCCAGCGGGGAAATCGCCGCAGTGGTCGACGCCGTTGCGGAGCGCCTCGCCCGCGGCGGCCGGTTGCTCTACGTCGGCGCCGGAACGGCCGGGCGGCTCGGGGTTTTGGACGCGAGCGAATGCCCGCCCACGTTCGGCACTCCCCCGGGGCTCGTCGTCGGGATCATCGCGGGCGGCACCCAAGCCATCCAGAAGCCAGTGGAGTACGCCGAGGACAACGCCACTGCCGGAGCCCGGGACCTGCACGACATCAGCGTGACCGAGGCGGACGCCGTCGTCGGAATCTCGGCTTCGGGACGCACACCGTACGTGATCGGCGCCCTTGAGGAGGCCCGCAGCCGAGGCGCTTTCACCGCCTCGATCGCTTGCAACCACGCTTCGCCCATCAGCAAACTGGCGGACGTGGCGATCGACGTCGTGGTTGGTCCCGAGTTCGTTGCCGGTTCAACGCGGCTGAAGGCCGGCACGGCGCAGAAACTCGTCCTCAACATGATCAGCACGCTCGCGATGGTCAAGCTCGGGAAGACCTACGGAAACCTGATGGTCGATCTGCGGGCAACCAACAACAAGCTCCTCGCAAGGTCCCAACGGACCATCCAACACGCCACCGGAGTGGACGCAGAGACGGCGATTCGCGCGCTGGATTCCGTGGGCGGATCGGTCAAGGCAGCCATCCTGGTAGTGCTGACGGGGATCGATCCGGGGCAGGCCAAGAGCGCTTTGGACGAGGCCGGCGGCTTCCTGCGAAAGGCGATCGAGAAGCACGGATAGAGTTTTCCCCAGGAGGGGAAATGAATACTTACACGACCGTCCCGAGCGGCGAACAGGTTGTCCAGGAGCTGCCGTGGCGGTGGAAGGTCCAGGGCAGGATTTTCCTGATCGGCGGCCTCGGCTTCATGTTCGATGCCTGGGACGTCACCCTCAACGGCATCCTCATTCCGCTGCTTTCCAAGCATTGGTCCCTCCAGCCCGCCGACGCCGGATGGATCGGGACCGCAAACCTGATCGGCATGGCCTTGGGCGCCTTCGCCTGGGGTACCATCGCGGACACCATCGGCCGGAAACGGGCCTTCACGGCCACCCTGCTGATCTTCTCCATCTTTACTGTGTTGGGAGCTTTCGCGCCGGACATCGTGTGGTTCTGCATCTTCCGCTTCATGGCCGGCTTCGGGCTGGGCGGCTGCATTCCCGTGGATTACGCACTCGTCGGTGAATTCACCCCGCGGAAGCATCGCGGCAAGGTGCTTACCGCTATGGATGGTTGGTGGCCCGTAGGGGCCACCCTGTGCGGCTTCATTTCGGCCGGACTTGTTGCGGCCTTTGCCGATTGGCGCCTCACCATGCTCGTGATGGTGTTGCCTGCCTTGCTGGTGTTCTGGGTCAGGCGGAGCGTGCCCGAATCCCCGCTCTTCCTCATCCGCAGGGGCCGGCGCCAAGAGGCCGCCGACGTCATCGACAGCCTCGTCCTGGCCACGGGAGCCGAGCCGCGCGCCTACAGCCTGCCCGCACCACAAGATGCGCCCCGTCTCTCCGCCGGCAGCGCGTGGCAGCAACTGCGACGGATCTGGCAGTTCAACTGGAAGATCACGACGGCGGCCTGGGCCCTGTTTTTCAGCATCCTTCTGGTCTACTACTTGAGCTTGACGTGGATGCCGCGGATTCTGATCGGCGCCGGGTTCGAGGAGTACAAGGCCTTCGTGACGACAGCCGGGATGGCCGGCGTCGGGCTCCTGGGCGTGGCGGTCGCCGCGGTGCTGGTGGAGCGGGTGGGCCGCAAGTGGATCCTGGCCATCACCGGGCCACTGTCCGCGTTGACCCTGGTGATCGTGTCATTGGTGGTGGACATTCCTGACGCGGCCGTGTTCTGGCTCCTGGCGTTCGGCTTCGTCATCCAGGTGGCCATCCCGGCGCTCTACACCTACGTGTCGGAGCTCTACCCCACGGAGCTTCGGGGTTCCGGCTTCGGCTGGGCCTCGACCTTCTCACGCGTTGGTGCCGGGATCGGGCCACTCGTGTTCGCTTCGTATTTCTGGCCCGAGCTTGGCCTGGCTACGTCTTTCGCCTTGGCTGGCGGGCTGATCGTTGTGGCTGTGCTGTGGATGGCGTTGTTTGCGCCGGAGACCAAGCAGCTCGAGCTCGACTGAGCATGCCCCACGGGGGTGCCCAACTGACTCGCATTTGTTGTCGTTATGAGCCGCCAAAACGACATCTAATGCGAGCTAGTTGGGCCGAACGGAGGACTTAGGCGTGCTTTCCCGCCGCGAGCTCTGCGAGCGTCCGGACCAGGAGCCTACGCTCCACCACCTTGATGCGTTCGTGCAGGGTGTCCTCGGTGTCGTCCGGGGCGATGTCCACCGCTTCCTGGGCGATGATGGGCCCGGTGTCCACGCCGGCGTCGGCCCAGTGGACAGTGCAGCCGGTCACTTTCACACCATAGGCCATGGCATCGCGGACTCCATGGGCTCCCGGGAAAGCGGGAAGCAGCGCGGGGTGGGTGTTGAGGTACTTGCCTTCGAAGGCATCGATGAACTCCGGACTCACAATCCGCATGAACCCGGACGAGACCACCACGTCCGGATCGTACGAGGCAACGGCTTTCGTAAGTGCCGCGTTCCAATCGGCCCTGTCCGCGTAGTCCTTGAAGTCCACCACGAAGGTGTCCAGTCCGGCTTCGGCAGAGCGTTCCACGCCGTAGGTACCCGGCCGGTCGGCTCCCACGGCTGCGATCTCAATGTCCAGCTCGCCCGCCTTCACGGCGTCGATTACTGCTTGGAGGTTGGAACCGGTGCCGGAGACGAGGACAACAATACGCATTGCACTAGCTTATGGCTGGCTCGCGTAGGCTGGAAAACATGAATTCCGGCGTTGGACCCACCCCGCAGCATCAGCCTCAGAGCGAGGCTGCCAAATCAGCGCTTGCCGTTACCCACACGCTGTTCAGGACTTTCCTGCTGACCGTGCTTGGCGCCCTGTTCGTCTATATCCTGAACATCAGCTACGTCTGGCTCAGTGGAATCCTCACCGTCATCGCCGCGGTGCTTGGAGTGGTGGTCCTCGTGCGGGCGATCCGGTTCAAGCAGCCGCGCATCGTTCTGTTCGGCACCATTTCCGGGCTCGTGGTCACGGCCATCATGTGCCTGCTGGTGCTCACCGCAGTCGTCTTCTTCCAACAGGTCACCACCTTGGAGAACTGTGCACGAGGCGCACTGACGCTCCACGCCCAAAACTCGTGCCAGGTGGATTTCCAGAATTCCCTTCCCTCCGGATTGCGCTAGCCGGGGCGCAAGCCAGGTGAGGCAGGCACCTTAGCGGCGGTCGCCGTCGTACACGGAATCGTCGAGATCCGCTTCGCGGAGCTTCTGCCGCCTCTCGAGCCAGGGCCCCACCCAATAACCGATCACGACGCCGATCCCCACCTCCGCGGCGATCCAGACTGCCGTCCACCGCGGGTCCGGGCCGATCTCGGTGAGACGCCCGATTCCGGCGGAACCGCGCGCCAGCCAGGCGAGGCCTCCGGCCAAAGCCCCTGCGACGGCCCCGATGAGCGCGCCGAGGATCAGCGTGGAAACAGGAGCCGTGAACCAGCGCGCCTTGATCTTGATGGAGAGCCATTCGTCGAAGTGGTTCTCCCCCGCCCGCAGGAACCACCAGCCCGCCAACACACCGGCGATCACCGGCAGGGCGAGGGCCGCGGCGCCGAAGTCGAGCTGCCCGGTGGGTAGTGCGCCGAAGACGGGGATCGCGGGCAGCGGCCCGACGGCGGTGCCCAGCGGCCCGACGTGTGAGCCGATGCCGAGGGAGAACCCTGCGCCAGAGGACCAAGCCAAAGCGAATACCGCCAGATTGGGGAGGTAGCCGAGCTGGGCGATGGTCAGGACGCCACCGCCGAGGGCGCCGGCTTTCAGGCCTTCGTAGACGGCGATGATGTCCGTCCAGTGGATGACAAGGTCGACGGCGAGCAGCGTCGCTGAGAGTGTCAGGGCTGCCATGATCGCGACGAATCCGGCCTTGATGGCGGAGCCGAAGTAGGAACCGGCCCAGCGGGAATGTTGGCTTGTGCGTGCAAGCCAATCGACGGCGTCGACCCCAATGAGCCTGCTCCACGAGCCCGACTCACGCCGGGCACCCACCACCATGCCGAGACCGAACGGGATTAGCGGAAGTAAGGCAGCGAACCAGATGTTGATGACGACGTCCTGCGTCCGGCACACGAATCCGGTGGCCGCGCCGAACGCCCCGTAGACAAGCAACGCTCCGAAGAAGGCCTGCCACAGCTGGTCCGTGTAGGAAGCCCTGGCCAGCCGGCGGCCCGCGCGCCACGCCAAAAGGAAGGGGACCAGCGTCAGTCCGAGCGGGATAAGGGACAACATCCCGGAACCCGGTAGACCCGCGGTTCCCATGTTCACAGTGGCAAGTTGCAGCGGAACGCCGTGGACCAGCAACCAGGCTTGGCCAGCCAGGCGTGCCAGGAAATCGACGGTGTGGTTCTGGAATCCGTCAGTTGCCCAGACACCGATCAGCGGCAGGACCACCACGAGCGCGGAGATGATGGCGGCCTGGGCCGACTCAAGGGCGCCCTGCAGCCACAAAGGCATGGGCAGGCCATGGTTACCAGTCTGATCAGCGCGCAGTTTCATCGTGTTCTATCGTGCCACGGCGTGCCCCGCTCCCCCGGCAGGCGCCCGCACGGCCCGCCAATCCCCCAACGCCCGCTCACTTATGAGGCGTTCCGGGCCAACGCGCGCTCACCAATGAGGCACGCCGGGCCAACGCCCGCTCACCAATGAGGCACGCCGGGCCAACGCGCGCTCACTCCGGCCGCACCGCTGTCGTCGTATATGTGTGCGAGCGTTAGCAGGAAACCCGACATACGTGAGCGAGCGTCGGGGAAAACCCACCGTAGGTGAGCGAGCGTCCGGGGCGCGCAGTGCCTGTTGGGGCCGCCGGGCCGGCCGGACGCCGCCGCTCCCAGCGCTTTTTGCATAAGTCAGACGTAAAATTGGATTGTTCGCAATAGGTGGATGGAGGGCATAAATGACTACCGCAACCCCACATGCACGTGGTGTTCACTTTGGACGGACGGACATCCAGAACATCGGCATGGGTGTAGGTATTCTGATGGCGCTGGTGGGCCTTCTCGGATTCATTCCGGGAATCACCATGCGGTACGGGGAATTGCAGTTCTTCGGGCCAAATTCGCACGCAATGCTCCTGGGTGTGTTCCAAGTGTCGCTGCTGCTCAACATTGTGCAGCTCCTCATCGGTGGAACCAGCTGGGCGATGTCCCGCTCGGGCGGCCACAGCGCACGCAATATCCTGATGAGCTTCGGCGCCTTGTACATCGTGTTCAGTGTGTACGGACTGAGTGTCGGGGTTGATTCGGCGGCCAACTTCCTGTCGCTGAACACGCTCGACAACTGGACGTTCATGGTCTTGGGCATCCTGATGATTGCCGCTGGCTGGATGTTTTCACGGCATCTGGCTGACGACGCAAAGTAGCCTATTCAAAGCCCGGATTGAGTTAGCCCGGGATTACAGGAGCCGCCGATGGGTAGGATCTACAGCTAAATCTGAATAGTCATACAAGCGGTTGGTGCAGTTCCTGCGGTGAAGAAGCCGGGAGCTGTGCCAACCTTCTTTGTGCCCGACGCCGTCAGATCCACTTTGGTGCCGCCGGCACGGGCCCAGCGCCAGCGGTCACCCCGCCGGCCCCGCGTCCGGTGGCCCATTGCACGACGCCGGCGAGAGGCCCGGCGACCACGACGGCGGCGTCCGGATCGCCAAACGTGAGGTCCGTGCCAGCGACGCTGACCAACAACCCGGCGTCGGTGCCCCGGGCGGCCCACGAACCGGTGATGTCGCGCAGCAGCCGTTCCAGTACCGACGCCGGGATGTCACCGAACGATGCTCCGTTGTAGAGGTCGACGGCGTGCACCCAGACTTCGCGGGTGCGCATCCAGACCGTTTCCGACGCCGGGACTTCCCTGCCCTGGATGGTCCGGACGGTGTGGTGCCAGGCGTCCTCGGGCAGATCCCGCCATTCCACGCTCAGGTGCACGGCGGAGTGGTCAAACAGGTTCCGCAACGCGATGGGAGACAGGGTGGCGCCGAAGTTGATCTCCTCATCCCGCACTGCAATTGAGGGATACATCGGAGTCTCCACGCCGGTCGACGCCCACTCCACGAGGCGGGCGATGGCCCGCGCGTTGTAGCCCACGTGTGCTACAACGTGGCGGCGAGTCCAGCCGGCAAGCAGCGAGTCGCCGTCGAGCTCGGCATCGGACAGTTCATTGAGCTTGCGGGCGAAGAACGCGGTCCCCCGCCGGGCCTGCAGGAGCTGTTCCTGCAGGCCCGGATCGGTGGTGAGGTCGTGGCGGGCGACCATCAGGCTTCTTTGACCACGCGGTTGCTCAGCTGGCCCAGTCCCTCGATGGTGGTGACCAGGAGCTGACCCTCCTGGAGGTAGCGCTTCGGGTTCTGGGCATGGCCCACTCCGCCGGGCGTTCCGGTCGCGATGACGTCGCCCGGGTTCAGCGTGATGATGGTGGAGATGTAGGACACCAGGAATTCGGGGGTGAACACGAGGTCCCCGGTGGGTGTCTGCTGCTGGATCTCGCCGTCCACTGCGGAGGTCATCAGCGGGCCGGCCTCGAACTCGTCCTTGGTGACCAGGGCGGGCCCGAACGGGGTGGACTCCTCCCAGGTCTTGCCTTGCAGCCATTGGATGGTGCGGAACTGGTAGTCGCGCATGCTGATGTCGTTCAGCACCGAGTACCCGGCTATGTGGTCGGCCGCGTCGGCTTCGCTGATGCGGCGCCCCTTCTTGCCGATCACGACGGCGAGCTCGGCCTCCCAGTCAACCGTGTCCGATTCCTGCGGCAACGCCAGGTCGTCGTTGGGACCGATTAGCGATTCCTGGTATTTCGCGAACAGGGTGGGGTACTCGGGGATTTCCCGGCCCATCTCCTTGATGTGGTTGCGGTAGTTGTGCCCGACGCAGATGATCTTCCCCGGTGAGGGCACGACGGCGGCGAGGTCGGCGCCGTCGTACGCGTGAGTTGCGCCGTTGGCCGCCTCAGCGATAGTCGCCCAGGCGGGGTCCTGCAGGAGGGCGCCAACGTCGGAGAACCCGTCGATCTCGGTCAGGGTGTCGCCGTCCTGGCGGACGGCCACGGTGCCGGTGCCGGTCCCGTCAGAAATGCGGAGGGTGAGGAGTCTCATTTGTTGCGTCCTTCGATGTACGTGCGGTTGAAATTCAGTCGTTCGAAAATGGGGGCGTCGCTGAAGCGGAACAGATCGAACTCACTCTCGGCGTGGAGCGACCATTCCTGCCAGGACGGCACGACAAAGAGGTCGCCCTTTTCCAGGACCTTGGACTCCCCGTTCAGCACCACGGTGCCGCGGCCTTCGAAGACCTGCCAGACACTGGAACCGACTTCGCGCACGGCCTCGGTGGAAGCGCCGGCCCGCAGGCGGTGGAATTCGGCGCGGATGGTGGGCATGACGTCCCCGCCGGTGGTCGGGTTGGTGTAACGCACGGCGGCGTGGCCCTGGGACACCGTGGCCGGGTGGCCCTCGTCCTCGAGAAGCAATTGTTCGCGCAGGGCGGCGTCGGTGTGTTCCCAACGGTAGGCCGCGATCGGGGAATTCACCGTGTCCTGCAGCCCGGAAAGGGGACGGAGGCCGGGGTGAGCCCAGAGCCGCTCGGATCGCGAAACGTCCGGGGTGGCCTCGTCAGTGACACGTTCGGTGCCGAATTCGAAGAACCCGGCGTCCGCGTAGTGCACGAACGGGATGTCCAATCCGTCGATCCACGCCATCGGCTGGTCCGTGTCGTTGTGGTGGCCATGGAAGTTCCAGCCCGGCGTCAGCAGGAAGTCCCCGCGGCGCATCGCCACCGGATCCCCGTTGACGACCGTCCAGACGCCCTCACCTTCGACGACGAAGCGGAACGCGTTCTGCGAGTGGCGGTGCTCCGGAGCTGTTTCGTGCGCGCCCAGATACTGGATGGCAGCCCACAGGGTGGGTGTGGCATACGGAGTACCGCCGAGGCCCGGGTTTGCCAGGGCGATGGCACGGCGTTCCCCGCCACGGCCAACAGGCACCAGGTCCCCGGCACGGGCCGCCAATGGGTACAAATCGTTCCAGCGCCACACGTAAGGCACGGCCTTCGGGGACGGCACCATCGGCATCAGGTCCGCGATCTCGGTCCAGAGCGGAATCAGGTTCCCGGCCTCGAAATCCTGATACAGCTGCTCCAGCTGGGTGGCTTCCTCGGGAGTCGGTTCCGGAACAGCGTTCTCGGCGGCAACTGATTCGTGGGTTGTGCTATCGGCGCTGATGGACACAGAGGCCTCCTCGGGGGTATGGGACAGTTTTGGCGTACTCCAGACCCTAGGGAAGCCCCCAAGTGATCTCCAGCATATTCTGATAGACAGAATCTTCTGGCCCACCTGACGGACCCGCCGACCCAACTGACTAGCAATAGATGTCGTTATGGGCCCTCAAAACGACATCAACTGCGAGTCAGTTGGGTGGGTCACGGCTTGGGTGGGTCACGGCTGGGGTGGGTCACGGCTTGGGTGGGTCACGGCTGGGGTGGGTCACGGCTTGGGTGGGTCACGGCTTGGGTGGGTCAAGGCTGGGACTCGGCCGGATTGGCCGCGATATCGATCTCCAATTGGCGCTGGGTTTCCCGCATGATACCCACAAGACCAGCATCGAAGAGCCTGCGGAACCGTGCCACGGGAGTAGCTACGCTCAGCGCGCCCACGGCGACGCCCCGCCCGTTGTGGAGAGCCACCCCCAAGGCGCTGATCCCTTCCTCGGTGCCTTCGAAATTCGCCGCGAATCCGTTGCTCCGGATCGTCTCAAGCTCGCGCAGGAAAGCCGGATATTCGGCGTCGGGAATGTTGTCGCCGCCGATCTCCGCATTGTGGCTGCGGAACAATTGCTCGATCATGGCGGGCTCCAGCTCTGCCAACAGCGCCTTGCCGCCCGAGGCTTTGTTCGCGGGCAGGACGGTTCCCTGCCTGTCGCCGACCCGCAGGGCGTTGGTCCCCTCCACCGTGGCCAGGAACCTCACCTTGGTTCCCACGCGAACCATGAGATTGACGGTCTCATTGATCCGCCCACTCAGGAGTTCCATGTGCGGCTTCGCCACCGTGCGAAGCAGCCGGCTCCAACTGAGTCCTGCCGGTCCAACCCCCATGGCCGGCCCGGGCACGTAGCGGCGGGTCTCGTCCTGGACCGCGAACCCCCGGTAGACCAGCATGGCCAACAGCCGGTGGGCTGTGGAGGGAGCAACACCCAGCTCCGCGGCGGCGTCCTTGAGGCGCAGGCTGCCGCCGTCGCGCAGGAGCTGAAGGAGATGCAGGGCGTTGTCCACGGCCTCAATGGAATAGGCCGGTTTTTTGCGGGCTGGAAGATTCTGCACGACAGAATTCTATTGGGCTGCATAACCAAACGGCCACACAGTGGTGGGATGAATCACACACCATCCGCTGCAGCGCCGGAGCGGACCCAAGACGGCGTTCACCACCTCCCCAGGGCCTCCGCCCGGCTCTCCAAGCGTTCCGCCGCCGCTGTCCTGGTCTGCTGGTTGCTGGTGGTTTTCGACGGCTACGACCTCATCGTCTACGGCACCGTCCAGAGCGCCCTCATCACCGACACCGGCTGGGGGCTCACGAAAGCCACCGCCGGCACGGTCGGCTCGATGGCGTTCCTCGGCATGATGATCGGAGCCATCTTCGCCGGGAGGATGTCGGACAGCTGGGGCCGCCGCCGGACCATCATCGCCTGCGCCGCACTGTTTTCCCTCTTCACCATCTTGTGTGCGTTCTCCCCGAACGCGTTCGTCTTCGGGGGTCTGCGCTTGCTGGCGGGCATCGGCCTGGGCGGACTTGTTCCCTCAGCCAATGCCTTGGTCGCGGAACTGGTCCCCGCCAAATGGCGGTCCACCATCGCCACGCTGATGATGTCCGGAGTGCCGATCGGCGGCTCGATCGCCGCGGTGGCCGGCATTCCGCTCATTCCCGCTTTCGGCTGGCCGGTCATGTTCCTGGTGGCCGCTGTGGCGCTCCTCGTGGTGGTTCCGCTCGGCATGCGCTTCCTCCCGGAGACGCTCCCAGCGACACTCGAGGAAACCCTCCCGGCCGCCAAGAACGCGAACCAAACAGGCGGCTTCAAGTCCCTACTCCGTGCCCCGTACCTCGGCATGAGTCTCCTGTTCGCGGTCTCCACCCTCGTCACGCTCTTTGCCTGGTACGGCCTGGGCACCTGGCTGCCGAACCTGATGCAACTGGCCGGCTACAACCTCGGGTCAGCCCTGACCTTCGCGCTGGCACTCAACCTCGGTGCGGTCGTCGGCTCGGTGGCCACTGCGTGGGCGGGAACCCGCTTCGGTCCGATCCCGACGGCGATCGCGGCAGCCGCCGTCGCCGCCGTCGCGCTGGCCGTACTGGTGGCGGGTCCGCCCGTGGGGCTTGTCTACGTCATGTTGGTGCTGGCGGGGGTCGGCACCCACGGAACCCAATGCCTCATCATCGCGGCGGTGGCCAGCCATTACCCGGCGCATTTGCGGGGCACAGCGCTTGGCTGGGCCCTCGGCGTCGGGCGCATCGGCGCGGTCGCGGCACCCCAGGTAGGCGGGCTGCTGCTCGCGGCCGGCCTGGGCGTCAACTCGAACTTCCTGGCATTTGCCGGGGCCGCCGCCGTCGCGGCCATCCTGCTCGGCGCCATCGGCACCAAGATCAAGACCGCGAAGATCACGGCCGCCAAAAACCAACCCACAAACACCACCTCTGTAGGAGCTAGCAATGTCTGACCGCAAAACGTCCACCGAAGTCCTCGTCGTCGGCGGAGGGATGGCCGGCCTTGCCGGCGCCCTGGCCCTGCGCGCAAACGGCGCCGAGGTGACATTGGTTGAGCGGGCGCCCGAATTCGGCGAGGTCGGGGCGGGACTGCAGATGGCCCCCAACGCCTCCCGCGTCCTGAAGCGTTGGGGCCTCCTCGGGAAGGCGCTCGAGATCGGCGTCCGCCCCAAGCACTTGGTGTTCCGCGACGCCCTCACCGGTGAGGAACTCACCCGGCAGACCCTCGGTGGCGAGTTCGAAGAGCGCTACGGCGCCCCGTACGTGGTGATCCACCGCAGCGACCTGCACCGGATCCTGTTGGAGGCCTGCCAGGATGCCGGCGTGCGCCTCGTGAACGACGTCGTCGTCGAGAAAGTCAAGACCGTGAACCACCGCGGCGTGGCGCACACGTCCAGCGGCGATGTTTACGAGGCCGACGTCGTGATCGGCGCCGACGGCCTCAAGTCCACGCTCCGCGCCGCCGTCGCGCAGGACGGGCCGGTGTCGTCGTCGTACGTCGCGTATCGCGGAACGGTGCCCATCACGCCGGAGACCCCGGCCGCCGATCTCGAGGACGTCGTCGTCTACCTCGGTCCGGACTGCCACCTCGTGCAATACCCGCTGCGCAAAGGCGAGCTGCTCAACACCGTGGCTGTTTTCAAGTCGCCCTCGTTCGAGCGCGGTGAGGAGCAGTATGGCGGCGTCGACGAACTCGAGGCGGCTTACAAGGACTGCATTCCGGCGGTACAGCTTGCGCTGCGGAACCTTGCGACAGGCATCCGCTGGCCCATGTACGATCGCGATCCGATCGAGAACTGGATCCACGGCCGCCTGGTCCTGATGGGCGATGCCGCACACCCCATGCTCCAGTACTTGGCCCAGGGAGCCTGCCAGGCGCTTGAAGACGCCGCGGTCCTCCAGGACTCCACCGTCGGCTCCGTGTTCAACGACGACGGCGTGGACACCGCTGCTTGGGATCGCGCCGTCAGCGATTTCAACTCAGCCCGCGCGGCGCGGACGGCCCGCGTCCAACGCACGGCGCGCGTCTGGGGAGAGTCGTGGCACGTGTCCGGCGTCGCACGCGTCTTGCGGAACCTGCTGTTCAAGAGCCGCAAGGACGGCGACTTCCAGTACAACGACTGGCTCTACGGCCAAGAGGACGACGGCGTTCCGGCGGTCCCAGCCGACGGCACCGGCGAGATGAGGACAGTATCGCTCGCGGGAACGCACGCCTAGCAGAATCCGTTGTGTCAATTGTAGGTAAACAAATTGCTGGACTCCTGGAGCAGACCGAAGCAGACTGACTACACGAGCCGCTTGGGTGCTTGCCGTTGAAAGGACAGTCATGTTCGACCTCGTTGCTTATCTCCCGATTCTCGTCACCGTATTGGGGGTAGTTGTCGCCGTTACCGTTATAAGGCTTCTCATCAAATTGATGTGGAAGGTGGCTGAACCAAACGAGGCATTGATCATTTCCGGCCTGACTCGGGGAAGTTTGGACACCAGGGACGGAATGGATTTCAAAATCGTCACGGGAAAGGGCGCCTTGGTGGTTCCCGGGCTCCAAACCGTGAGGACGTTGTCCCTGACGCTGAATGAAACAGAGCTCCAGGTCAACTGCGTGACCTCGCAAGGCATCCAAGTGATCGTGGAGGGCGTGGTGATCTACAAAATCGGTGACGCTGCGCCGTTTATTGCGAACGCCGCGAGGAGGTTTCTCGGCCAACAGCCCAAAATGGAAAGCCAGGTCTACAACGTTTTTGAAGGGCATTTGCGCTCGATCATTGGCAGCATGACCATGGAAGAAATCATCCGCGAGCGCGACAAACTCGCCTCGTTGGTCCGCAGCGCAAGCGGCATCGAAATGGAAAAGCTTGGCTTGGTAGTTGATTCCCTCCAAATCAAGGACCTCCAGGACCCCACGGGCTACATCCAGAACCTGGCCAAACCGCACATTGCGCAGGTCAAAATGGAGGCCCGCATCGCCGAAGCCACCAGGAACCGCGAGGCCGCGGAGAAGGAGGCCGAGGCAGCCGCCCAGATCGCGGATGCCCAGAGCATTTCGGCGATCAAGCAATCAGCGGCCCAAGCCAATGCTGAAACCGCGAGGGCCAACGCCGCGCAGGCCGGTCCGTTGGCAGACGCCACAGCGCGCCAGCAAGTGGTGGTCCAGGAAACCGAGGTGGCCAAGCTGGAGGCGGACCGCGAAGAGCAAAAGCTCCAGACGTCCATCCGGAAGCCCGCCGATGCAAAGGCGTACGCCCAACGCACCGAGGCGGAAGCCCAAAAGGCCGCCGACATCAGCGCGTCCGAGGCGCGGGCACGGCGAACGGAACTCGAGGCTCAAGCGAACGCCCGCAAGGTGGAAGTCGAAGCCCAGGCCAACGCCACGGCGGCCGCCGCCATCGCGGGAGCCACGAAGATCACGGGTGAAGCCGAAGCCGCGGCCACCCGGGCCCGCGGCGACGCGGCAGCCTCGGCCATCAAGGCCAAATCCTTGGCGGAAGCGGACGGCATCAAGGCCCGCGCCGAGGCTCTCGGAACCAACCAAGAGGCCGTCATCTCCCAACAGCTCGCGGAGAACATGCCGGCGATCGTGGCAGCCGCGGCTGAACCGTTTGCCCACGTGGGCAACCTGACCGTCCTCAACGGCGGCGAGGGCCTCAACAGCATGGTGGGTGGGATCCTGTCCCAAGTGGGCAACTACCTGCCATCGATCACAGCTGCGCTCAAGAACGGCAAGGAACCGCCCAAGCGGCCCACCAAAACCCCTGATGCATAGGGACACCGATGCACAAAGAGGTTGATCGGAGCCTGACGGGCAAAATCGGCAGGGTCACGGGTCGTATCGGGCCAGGCACTGTGGGGGAAGTGATGCTGCCGTTCCACGGCGGTACGAGCGCCTTCCACGCGCATCCATTCGACAAGAGCAGTGTTTTCAACGTGGGTGACGAGGTGCTTGTCATCTACTATGAGCCGCCCGGGACCGTATTCGTTGACGAGTTGCCGGACGTCCTGAAGGCTGCCAGATAGCGCGACCGCCAGCCGGCGCAATAGAGAACCCGACAAAAAGCTGAGGGCGGCTAGTCAGCCGCCCTCAGCTTTTTGTCACTGATCGATTGCTCAGCCCAGCGGCGGAGCTCCTACGCTGTCGTACATCGCGTAATCGTCGGTGGTGACCGATCCGTTGCTGAACAAGCTCAACCCGAAACTGATGGCCGTGGCCCCGGCGGGTAGTGCCGGCGTCGTGAAGCTTGCCTGTGTGTAGGTAGTCGCGGTATTCAGCCACGGTCCGGAGGTCCAGTACACCCAGTTGTTTGAGGCGTCACGGTAATACAAGGCGAACTGTGTGACGGCTGTAGAGGTGTACCAAACACGCACCGAATAGGTGTGTCCGGCGATGGCCGCAGGTGGGCAGGTACTGGTGTCCATTGTTGGAAGCAGTTTCGCGTCACCACTGGAGTATCCCGTGATGGTGAGTTTCTCCGCTTTGGTACCGGTGTGCGCGGTAGCAACCGTGCTGAACGTCGCGGTGTTGGTGCCGTATCCGCCGGCCTGCCAGCACTGCGGGAACGAGCCCGTACCGGCCGTTTCAAGGCTGGGGTTCTGTACCAGGTTGCCGCCCGCTGGTGGCGGCGGAGGAGGCGGTGGCGGGGTGCCGACGTCGAACATCTCGTAGTCGTCGGTGGTGAGCGTGCCGTTGCTGAACAGGTTCAACCCGAAGCTGATGCCGCTGGCGCCCGTGGGCAGTGGAGGCGTTGTCCAGGTGGCCTTTTGGAAGGTCGTGGCCGCTGAGAACCAGGGGCTTGATGTCCAATACTTCCAGGAGCCTACGCCGATCCGGTAGTAGAGCTCGAATTGGGTGCTTGTGGTCGATTTATACCAGGCACCGATTGAATAGGAGTTCCCGGGTGTCGCCGTGGGCGAGCACCCGCCTAGGTCAAGGGTAGGCAACAGCTTGGCGTCGCCGTCGACATAGTTGGTGACCACGAGCTGTTCGGCGACTTTTCCGGTGTGCGCCTGCCTGACGGTGGAAAAAGCTGCCGTGTTGGTGCCATAGCCTGCTGCGGCCCAGCACTGCGGAGCCCCGCTGACCAAGGTTTCAAGGCTTGGGTTCTTGATCAGGTTGCCCGTGCCCTCCGGTGGCGCCGGCGGTCCCGAGACAAGCGGCTTGACGGTTCCGCCGATCACTTGGGCCACCGTCTTGACCGTGGTGGTTGCGGGCCTGGACTTGAGCCACGTGGCGAACTGGTTGAACAGGGTCGGGGTGATGTTCAGCGGATCCGTGCTGGTAGCTGAAATATGGTGGAAGGTGAGCTGGACCCACCCGCCTGCGGGCTCCGCCTGGGTGACCGACTTTTGCAGGTCCGCCAGGGTCCAGGTGTTGTCCACTTCATCCGGGGCCGCCGTGTTGTACGGGTTGGCAGGAGGGATGGTCTCCGCGAGCGGGCACCCCGCGCAGCTGAACCGCGTCTTGATGTCACCAAGGTTGCGGGCGCTATTGAGCCCGCAGTTCTTGACGACGGTTTCGAGGGATGCGTTCTCGGCAGCGAACGGATACGCGAAGTCAGTGATCGTGAATCCAAGGTTTGTGAGGTTGACCCTGTCGTTGCAAATCTGGCGTGTTGCCTCATCCAACGTCACGGTGGTCAGGTCCGGGTGGGTAACAGTATGGCCGGCAATCTCATTGCCGTTTGCCACAAGGCCCTGCATGTCGCTTGTCGTCAGGTAATTGGGGTTGTTGATGAATCCGGACGGCGTGAAGAAAGTACCCACCAGGCCCAGGCTCTGCATGGTCTGCGCGGCGTTGAGTTGGTCGGCATTTGCGTCGTCAAAGGTCAAGGTGACGACGGTTGGATTAGCGGCTTGGGCTGCGGGTGCGGTGATGCCGGCGGTGACGCCGGTGAAAGCAAATACCACCACAACGGTGGAGAACCACGTAAACCATTTACCGGGGATCGTCCCTTTAAACGTCCGGTGCTGGTCAACCTGGTCAGTACGGTTGAAGAGTTTCATAGGGTCTGGCTCGATTCTAGACAACGGCCTGGCCGGACATACGGGCGGCGCAGGGTGAATCACCCAACGTTGTTCAGCATGTGAGGGCGCGCCGCCCAGTCATCGCCCGCTTGCCGAAATACCCCGGTGCCCGGGACAAGCCCCAGTCATGGCCACGAGGTTCACTACCGTTGTCACCGTAAGGCGGGCCGACATGGGGGAATAAGAGTAAGTCCTACCCGTCTTTGAGCTGCGTAATTACCTAGATTTGCGCATGTTCGGTCGCTACGGATCCTCCACTCGGGGAAGCAACGTCAATTTGTTAACCAAACCTTCCCCTTGCGGTCACGCCCATTCCCCCGCTTCGCCAACCGCCGCGCACACCGTGGAGGGGTGAGGATCGCTATCGTTGCCGAATCATTCCTGCCGCTCATGAACGGGGTCACGCACTCCATCCTGCGGGTGCTCGAGCATCTGCAAGAGCGCGGCGACGAAGTGATGGTGATTGCGCCGTCGACGTCGGACACTGCTGTCTCGGACGTCGTGAACGGCGCTTTTGTCCACCGCCTCCCCTCCGTGCCCTTGGCTGGATACACCAATGTGCGGGTGGCGTTGGGCGGTGTGAGCCGGGTCAAGAGAATCCTTGCCGACTACGCACCCGACGTTGTCCACCTCGCATCGCCCTTCGTCCTCGGGTGGCGGGCTGTGCAAGCTGCGCACCAGCTCGGCATTCCGACGGTTGCCATCTACCAAACCGAGGTCCCCAGCTACGCCGCCCGCTATGGGCTCCCCATGCTGGAGAACTGGGCGTGGAACCGGGTGGACAACATCCATCTTCGTGCAGACCGGACACTGGTCCCGTCCACGTTCGCGCTCAACCAGTTGCGCGGCCGCGGGATCCTCAGGGTGGGAATGTGGCGGCGCGGTGTGGATACCGCGCGCTTCTCCCCCACCAAGCGCTCGACGGCGTGGCGCACCTCCGTTGCGCCCCACGGAGAGCGCATCATCGGCTACGTCGGCCGCCTCGCGATCGAGAAACAAGTGGAGGACCTCGCCGTGCTGGCGGACCTGCCGGGAACCAGGCTTGTCATTGTGGGCGACGGTCCGCAACGCGCCGCCCTGGAAGCAGCGCTGCCGAATGCCTTCTTCACCGGGTTCCTCGGCGGCGACGAATTGGCCCAAGTCGTGGCGGGCTTCGACCTCTTCGTCCATCCCGGAGAGTTCGAAACGTTTTGCCAGACCATCCAGGAGGCCATGGCCTCCGGCGTTCCCGTCGTGGCCACCGGCCGGGGCGGTCCCCTCGATCTCGTGGAAAACTCGCGCACCGGCTGGCTTTACGAGCCAGGAGACCTCGCGCAGTTGCGGGCCTACGTGCAGGACTTGGTGGGCGACGACGCCAAGCGACGTGCGTTCGGAACGGCGGCACTCGCTTCGGTCCAAGGACGGACCTGGCCGGTGCTGAGTGCCCAACTCGTCGAGCATTACGAGGCGGTAATCGCGGGGGAAGCGCTCGTAGAACCGGCCGCCGCTCCCAGCCACCCGGTTCAGGCGTCCGAACTTCGGGCGTCCGAACTTCACGCGGCAAAGCCTGCCACCATTTCCGTGACTTCCAGCAAAGGACTCCCCGCATGAAAATCTCCGTTATAGGCTGCGGCTATCTTGGCGCAGTGCACGCCGCCACGCTCGCGTCGATGGGCCACACCGTGGTGGGCATCGACGTCGACGCCCAGAAGGTGGCCCACCTGAACAAGGGTTTCGCGCCTTTCCACGAACCCGGCCTCGACGAACTTCTCCGCGACGGCTTCGCTACCAAGCGGCTCACGTTCTCCACCGATTTCGCCGACGCTGCCGGCGCCCAGACGCACTTCCTCTGCGTGGGCACTCCGCAGTCCAAGACCTCCGATACGGCGGACCTCTCCTACGTGATCGCAGCCACGAAGAGCCTGCTTCCGCACCTGGCGAGGGGCGCCGCCGTCGTCGGCAAATCCACCGTTCCCGTGGGAACAGTGGACATGCTCCGCGGCATCCTTGCCCGCAGGCCGGATGTCCTGCTCGGCTGGAACCCCGAGTTCCTGCGCCAAGGCACGGCAGTGAAGGACTCATTGGTCCCGGATCGTTTGGTGTACGGCGTGCCGGGCGGCAAGGACTCTGCCGCGGGCGCCCCTGTCACGGCTGCGCTCGACGCCGTCTACGAACCTCTGATTTCGGCCGGGATCCCGCGGCTGGTCTGCAACTTCGCGACCGCCGAGCTCATCAAGTCCGCCTCCAATGCGTACCTCGCCACGAAGCTCAGCTTCATCAACGCCATCGCCGAGCTTTGCGACGCTTCAGGGGCCGACGTTACCGAGCTCAGTGAGGCGATGGGGCTGGATCCGCGCATCGGCAACCGGTACCTCCACGCTGGACTGGGTTTCGGCGGCGGCTGCTTGCCGAAGGACATCCGCTCGTTCCGCGCACAGGCACAAGCGCTGTCCGTGCCTTCCCTCGACGAGTGGATGGGTGTGGTCGATTCCATCAATCTGGGCCAGCGCGCCCGCGCCGTGGACGTCGCCCGTGACATGTGCAAGGGCTTCCTGTCCGGCCGCACCGTCACCGTGCTGGGCGCGGCGTTCAAACCGGACACCGACGACATCCGTGACTCCCCCTCCCTCGACGTCGCACTCCAACTCGCCGCGGCCGGCGCCCACGTTACGGTGACGGATCCCAAGGCGATCAACAATGCCTGGATGCGCTATCCGCAGCTCCGCTTCGAAGCGTCCACCACTCGCGCGCTCGAAGGCGCCGAGTTGGTCCTGCTGCTCACCGAATGGGACGAATACCGCGCCCTCTCGCCCGCCGCCGTCGGCTCGCTCGTACGACGCCGGATGGTCCTGGACGCGCGGAACGTCCTGGATGCTCGAGCATGGCGGGCGCAAGGCTGGACGGTTCGCGGGCTCGGAACCGGCTCCTACGATGAGACTTCGGAGCCGCTTACCGAAGCCAAACCTCCCGTCGTTCCCGTCGAACCGCTCAACACACGCCCGTTCATTGTCGGTTCGCCGGCCAAGGCACCCTCCACGCGACGGTAGTCGCGTGGTTCATCGTGTATTCGGGGCTTTGGGGTGTAGTGCATCGGTGATGACGAGGGAGACGTTCTGCCCACCGAAACCGAAGGAGTTGCTGAGCACAGCCTGCTGAGGGACGTTCCGTCGTTGGATGGCGACGTCGAGGTTGATGTCGGGAAAACCTCCCTGATGGCACGGGACTCGCACTCGCGGCCGGAATCGCCAAGGCCGAGCTCGCCCCCGTGGTCGACGAGCACCTCCAACTGCTGTTCCGCCAATCGGAGCGCTTCGTGACCCAGCTTGTCGGCAGCCGGGGTTGGAGCCTCAAGCGACCCGTCGACGTCGAAGCCAGGACATTCTGGAGCGCCGCACTTGGTGCCGCACTCCTCGCACACGCCGGGGCGCACGGCACCGGCGCAGACCTCGACCTCGCCGGGACATTGACGGTCCACGACCAGACCGGCCACGTCTAAGTTCCTTAGCGTTCCCAGGCCGAGAACGGCTCTCAGTGTTTTTGCCCGGATTACACGTAGACGGGCCACCGCGCACACGGAGATCCGGCTTATTCACACTGAGAAACGGCCTTTTGCACACGGATTTTTCCGTTTTTTACACGGAGACGCCAATTTCACCGAGAGAATCTGAATCGTGGATGGCCTTCCTTTGAGGAGGGTCACCACTCTTCAAGGCCAGCGAAACCGTTGGCCGTTCTACTCGAGAAATGGGGTTGTAGTGGAATCAACAATGACGAAAAGGACCGGCCTTCAGGCTGCGGCCGCGGCTGCGCTGGCCGTGGTTGGCATCTTCGGCGCGAGCTTGGCCGTTTCATGGATCGCGGGGTCCCTTGGGATCTCTGCCGCGGCGGCGTCCCAGATCATGCACGCCATTGAGGTCGGAGGCTGGGCTCTCGTTGTCATCGGCACAATTTTCGGGGCAGGAATCACGGGTGCCTTGATCGCAACGGCTCGAGGCATCCTCTTCCGCATCGGCCGGGCGCAAGCAGTCGCCTAAATCGATGCTTGCTAAGACAGCACGCGTGCTTGGGGGCATCCCTGGATGGTTGCTCCCAAGCACGGGCCTCGCCATGGCAGCCATAGCCGTCTTCGGCTACTCGGCTGTGGACCTGTCCTGGATCCGGGACGCCAAGGACATGGGTGGGAGTCCCCTCTACAGCAAAGACTTCCTCCAGATCCTTGGGCGAAACGTCGGTGCGGCCTTGGTGCTCTATTCGGGGGTCGCGACCCTCGGGCTGACCACGCTTCTCGGAGCCGGAATCCTGGCGCTGTATGTCGGGGCGACGGTATCCCTCGGGGTGCATTCCGTCGGCGGTGCGGGCCTGGTTGCGGACGTGATGTGGTACGTCCCGTTCGAGTTCGTCGGCCTGGTGATGGCGGCGACCGCCGGATTCCAGCCCGCCGCGGGCCTGGCTCGGAGGCTGCTGTTGAAGAACGAGCCTCCAACCCTGAGGTCGTTCATCGACGACATGGCCCGTTCCCTCGGCACTTTGCTCATTGCCATCGCCCTGATAGTCCTCGGTGCCGTCATCGAGGCCATCGTGATTCAGCTCAAGACCTGAGGAGGAATTCATGACCAGCACGGAAGACGGACGGAAGTCCGAAACCGTCATCAGCGTCGCAAAGGTCGGAAAGTTGCGTCCCGAGCCGTCCTCAGCCAGGGAATGGGTCTCGACGTCCCGGGGTCTGTGGATCGCGGGCTACATCCTGCTCATGGCTTTGGTGGCTCTGCGGCTTCCCCTGACCAGAAAGTATCTCAACGCGAACGTTCCGGCGGACGTGCGCTCGGAAATCGGGGACGATCGCCTCCTGAGCCTCTCCATGACCGTGGGCACCGTTTTGTTCTTCCTTGTCTACGCCGTGATCATCGCTTTGTACTTCTCGCTGGCCGCGTTCTTGGACAAACGGGTGATCCCGGGAAAATCGGTGCTCGCGGGCCGCTTCAAGATCGGGGCCTTCTTTGTGATCGCCATTCTCGCCACGATCCCGGTGAATCTCTTCAGCGTGGCCTTTGGTGTCATCCAACCGCGGGAAATCCCCGGATATTGGGCCTATTTCCCCTCGATGGCCGTGCTGGCCCTGGTGATCTTCTACCGACATTGGCGCGAGTTTTCCACAGGCAGGAAGATCCTCGTTGTGCTTTCGGCCATGGGTCTGTCAACAATAGTCGCCATCGGCTGACCTTCCTCAACCACCACCCACGGACAGAAATTCTCAATGACTACTCAGCTCTTCGGCCTGCTTCTACGAATCGTGGGCCTCCTGGTCGCTGCATTCTCCTGCATTTCAGTCGGCCTGATGTGGGCTTCTCCCGCCCCGGAAGGCCTCAAGAACATAGATCCCCTCGCCGTGAAGAACACGATGGTCACCGTGCTTCTCGTCTTCGGAGTGGCGGCACCCTTGATTGCGGCCTTCAGCAAGGCCGGGAAATGGCTACCGCTCAAGGCGGCCGTTTTCGCCGTCGCCGGTTTCGCCAACGCGGCGGCCCTCAGCCCGGTAATAGTCGTCCCGTTCCAGGGCACGACGTCGGCCATCGCCGCGGTCTGTGCGCTCGGCCTCGCGGTCCTCACCATTGTGGCCTTCATGGACTCAGTCCAGAAGAAGAGTCCGCGGAGCAAGTTCTAGGCGCCGATGAGGACCGAAACCCCACCCGCCGACGTCGCAGGCCAAGCTTCTAACGCCAGCGTCCCTGCTGTGTCGGTCCGGAGGTCCGATTACCGAATCCTGCGCGACTTTCGGGCTTTCGAAATCGTCAATGCGATGCGTTTGCCGCTCACGCTGGACGGTTTCAGGGCCCTCGCGATCTTCGGATCGATCGCCTTGGTCCTGCTCGGAACAATGGTGTTCGCATCCACGATGTCTGTTCTCCGCGACGGCCCGCTCCGCCAAGACACGGCTGCTGTGCTCAACTGGGGATTCCTCGCGATCCTCTACTCCGCGGTCGCCTCAGTTCTCACCGAGGTAGTTTCAAGCCGACGGCTGGCAGTATCCGGCACTCCGCATTTGGAGCTCTTCCGGGCGATGGAACTTCCCCTCCCGCAGGTTGTGGTGAGATACGGTCTGGTCCCGGCGTTCCGCCGCACGGGCATCCTTTGGTATTCGGCCGCGGTATTCCTCCTGGTCTTCTTCGAGGAATCGCCGAGCTACTTTGGCGTCGTGGCGGCTTCGGCCTCCGTCCTGGCTCTCGCCTCCTGTGCGTGCGTCTACTGCGTCCTCCATTTCGCTTCAACACCTGCACGAAGGATGGGCCTCCATTGGCGGTATGGCGTCGTGGCGCTCATCCTTGGATTGTTGCTCGGGGCTGCCACGGGATTTCTCCTGCCTCAGCTCTCCCGGCTCGGCGGCCTCGCCGGGGACCCCTCGCGCTTCCTTCCGGCGTTGTACTCCCTGGCAGCGGCCGCGTCCGGGACATTGATCCTGCTCAGCATCCGTGCCTGGCGCCGCCTCAGCTACCGCAGGATTTCTTTCAATACGGAGCGGAGCGGCAGCCAACGGCCAGCGACAAGCTTCGGGCTATTCGTTGTCACTGATCTGTTGAGCAGCAAACAGGGCTCGGTGATCGCCACCATCGTCCTTGCCTGGATCGCCGTCGTTGGCATCCTCTTGGGAGCGAGGGGCGTCTTCCCCCTGCAGTCGGCTCTCGGCTCCGGAGAGCTGCACAAATCCTTGATTGGTGCCGCCGTGCTCCTGAGCCTCGGCGTCACGGAACCGATGCTCTATCGGATCGGGCCCACCGCGAAGCTGTACCACTACCGCTTCGCATGGGAGAACGGATTCTCCGCCACCGCGATCGTTGTCCGGCTCGTCGGAATCTACGTCATGGCGGGGGCGGCCATCGGTGGATTTGTTTTCCTAGGCGCATTTCTCGCCCTGGACCTTCCGGCTCCTGGTGCTGTCCTCGCGGGTTTGATCGTCGCGGCGTCCGGAGTCGTCGCGGAATCCCTCTCCCGTCCGCCAACCACCACTGACGGGACCAAGTCCAATGACGTGATGGACGGCCTCTTCACACTCCTCCTGATTTCTCCATGCTCGCTCATTCTTGTTGTCAGCCCCGAGTTCAGCACCGTGCTGTTGTTGGGCTATTCCATCCTCTTGATCCTGGGAGTCGCCGTATGCCTGCATCAACGTCTTTTGAGGCTTCGATCGAAATCGATTCTGTAACCGCCGGCTACCGGCAAGGCACCCCTGTCCTGGACGGACTCAGTCTCAGCATGAACGAGCCCGGGCTTTACCGTGTGGCCGGCAGCAATGGCAGCGGGAAATCGACGCTCCTGGAGCTCATCAGCGGTTTCCTCCAACCTTGGGCCGGAAGCGTTCGGCTTTCCGGTATCGACGCCAGCTCACCGGACGCGCGCCACGTACGGAGCGTCTGCCGTACGACGCCGGCGCTCTACCCCTCCATGACGGTTCACGACCATCTGGCTCTGGCGGCACGTAGCCGTCAGGTCGGTCCGGAGGCCGGGCTCGCCCGGCTGGCCAAGTATGGACTGAAGGACTGGGTGGAGCAGCCCGTCTCCATGCTGTCCACGGGCAATATCCGGAAGCTCTGGCTGCTCATGTGCACTGTGGCCGACACCCCTGTGGTCGCCATCGATGAGCCTTTCAACGGCATGGACGTTCGAGGCATCGAGGCCCTGATCGACGAGCTCGGCGACTGGGCACAGCACAAAGTGGTTGTCCTCATTTCGCACACAATTCCGGAGCAACTGACCGTTAGGCATTCCTTCGTCTTCAAGGAGGAAGGAGCAATCGCGTAGACCGAAGCCCACTGGCAGGCTCACTCGGAAAGCCGCTTTTCGCGGAACGGAGACGAATCCCGGACAAGGTCAAAGAGGGCCGTCCGGGAAGGGCTTCCTGTCTTGCGCAGCGCGTTGGAGATGTGGCTTTCCACGGTCCTGATACTGATTCCCAGATGCTCGGCGATCTCCGGGTTGGAGCGATGACCTGCCAGGGCTGCTATCTCGATTTCCCGGACGGTCAGGGGCGAGTAGCTTCCGGAACTAAACGCGACGGGCTCATCCGGCGAAGGAAAACGTGCCGCGAACATGGAGTACGCCCGGTCCATCGCAGCCGCACCGATCGTGTTGTCCACGAACGCATACCGCTTGAAGGCGCCGCGGAGCAGCATCCGGACCTGGTAGAAATCGGCGTCGGGCTCGTAATGCTCGAGCAGCACGCCGAGCATTTGGTGGTCGTCCTCCACCACGGCCGCGGCAATTGCCAAGAGCTGATCATGTGAAGCGGCCGGTGCATACTCTTTCAAGGTCTGCCGGAGGAGATCGAGAACTTTCCGGCCCGGGAGAAGGCACGTGAAGAAGAGCGCGGAATAGATCGCCTCGAGGACATAGCCACGTTCGAGCTGCCGTTGAATGAGTTTCGCGGCCTTCCCGTCGAATACAGCGGGAATGAGGGGTCGCGCGGCGACGAGCTCGTACACGCCTCTCGCTGTCCCGGGGAGCGGGCCGATGTCTTCAGCTTCGCGCCGTGCCTGGGTGGCAAGGGTCGCTGCGGGCAAGATCGCGGACGTCGCCGTCCTGAGCCCGGCGAGCCTAAGCATTGCGTCGTGAAGGGAAGCCACCAGGAAGCCTGGCCGCCCCATGGCAAACACACTGCCCATGAGGTACTCGGCGTCGTCGAAATAGCCGCGGTAGATCAGGGCCTGGGCAGCCACATAGGTGTTGCAAACCATCCCGAACTGGTCCAGCTTGCGGCGGGCATCTGCGCGTTGGTCAAGCGCAAAGACAATCGACTCATCGATCCGCCCCGAGCTGAACAAAGCCATTCCACGGATGAACGGTTCGATTCCCGGAATGCCTCTTAAGCCGCCAGAAGTGTCGATGGCTTTGAGCGCGGCGGAAGGGTTGAATCGGTAGAGTTCCAGGATGCCCCGGATGCTGGCTATCACACCGCTTTCGGGGTGACGATCGTGCAGACGCGCGAAGATCCCGTCGAGGTTCTCCGGCATTCTGTCGTAGGACGCCACGAGGAAAAGTTCTGCCGCTTCGGCTTCGGCGGACCATTTGGGACGTTCCTCCCCGAAGCTCCTGAGGGCGCCGGCCGCAGAGTCCAGTCCTTTGCCCTTATGGATCGCCCAAAGCGCTTTGGTAAATGCCAGGAACAGGAGATCGCACGATTCGCCTTCCGAGGTCACGGTCTGGGCAAGGATCCGCTCAATTCTCGATGCGTCAATCGGCGAGCCCCAATAGACCCTCAGAAGTGCCACAGCATTCGATACTGACCTTTCGGCATTCCACAGCTCGTATCGCCTGCGCTCCAGGACGGATACTTGCTCATGAAAATGGCGTGCCGTTGCGGCGTCGTCCGAGCTCCGTTCAAGGCGCAGCGCAGCCAGGACCCTCATCAGCGAATCAGCCGAGTTGAGGTCAACGTGGGATTCCTGTGGCAAACCGCTGAGGGCTCGGGTGATTCGACTCTTCAGGACCCGCCTGCTTGTGAGCACTCTTTGACCACGGAAGTAGTCGGCCAGGACCGGTGGCGTGATCGAAGCGGAGACAGTGTTGTGGAGGTCCTCCACAACGGAAATGAGGCCGCGCTGTTCGAGCCTGTCGAGAACATCGGAATGAACTACCTGTTGCAGTACGTCGAGGGGCGTGGTCCCGGCGATGGCCATGGCTTGAAGGCCCGTGAGTTCGTCGGCTTCGAGTCCTTCGAGGAGGGATTCCACCGTGCCGTGAAGGTGCTCGTTCCACAGGGTGTCGCCCGTCATGCGCCATTGACCATGGCGGAGGACAATCAAGCCACTGAGGGAAGCAGTTTCCGCGATGCGAACCACAAGCCGCGGGTTCCCTGCCGATTTCGTCAGGATCCGGGCAGTGGTGTCGGTGTCCGCCGGGGCTCCCAGAATGCCGGTGAGGAGCTCGTTCACTTGCTCGTAGCGAAGCGGATTCAGGTGAACCCTGGCTTCCGGTCCGGGGCTGAGCACCGCTGGCTGTGCCATCGAGTAGATGGATGACTCGCTCATGGTAACGATCATGGGCCGTTTCGTCCGACGCCGGACGGCGTCCAGAACCGCTACAGTCTCCGTGTCGACGAAGTCGAGGTCATCGACCACAAGCACGCGCTCCCCTGGCCTGGAGAGCCGGCTCGCCAGGGTGTCAGCTACACCGAGGACTCCCAATTGGCCTATTCGAATATCCAGGCTCAGGCTATGTATTCCACCAAAGGGTATTTCGCGATGTGAGCGGAGTCCCGAAACGGAGTAAACCGTTGCTCCGGTATTTTCCAGATCGGCGATAGCCTTTTGCACCACACTCGTGCGGCCGCTGCCAGGCGCGCCGACAATTCGAACTATCATTCCGCGAGCAACGTAGTCCAGCGTTCGCCGAACTTCCTGATCGAACACTCGCGATCCAACTTTCTCTGACGCGCTGATCCAGCACTCTCCGGTCCTTAGGTGGTGCGAGGTCCAGACGATTCAACTGTTTCCTGCCCAAAGCCGGGCGTTGGCAGGCGGACTCCCAAGCACTCCCACGGAATCCCCCGGGGTGCGCTGACGAACCTCGTTCCAAGGGAAACCGTAAAGTCCGAAACGGCCATCTAAGTGGTGTTTTGGCAAAACTCAGTGTGCGCGGGGAGCCGTCTACGTGTGCCGACGTGGGGTTTTGTTCCGCATCTCCGTGTGCGCCGAAGAAAACTCAGTGTTCCCCCGGCGTCCAAGGAGGTGGGGTTTCGCGATGAATTTTCCATGGTGCTCCTGGTGGTGGTCTCTTGCTTCCGACGCTACGGGGGTTTCGTGGCCGCCTCTAGATCGAACCTCGCGCATGTGGATATTTATTCGAATCTTGTTTTCATAGATCGAATATAAATTCTAATTTGCAGAATGGACCACAACCTCTAGAGACCCTGTCAAGAGGCTTTCTCGTCCATGTGGACAACTTCTTCTTTTCTCGCATTTCAGATGCTAGGATCTGCTGACATTCGCGTCAAAAACTGAATCATGGGGGCAATAAATGAATACTCGCGCGCCTGAAAACAACGGGGAAATAAAGCACGCGTCGCACGACTACTTGAAATCTCGGAAGAATATTTTCAAGGTCTTTGCCATCGTCACGTCTACTGCCGCAGCACTCTCCCTTGCCGCCTGCGGCGGAGCCAGCCCAACAACCTCCCAAGCGGGGGCCACTCAATCGGCGTCAACTTCCGCCTCGGCGACGCCCACCCCAACTCCCACGCCCACACCGACCGCGCCGAAATCCGCGTCCTGCGTAACGGAGAACGCAACCGAGAGCTACCCGCCCAAGGTGTACATCTGCACAAAATCCGACGCGGGCACCTTAGTTTGGATGGAACGCTCAGAGTCAAAGAAAGTAACCGACGCTCGCGCAGCAGCAGCAGCAGCTGCGGCGAAGGCGGCGGCAGACAAGGCCGCGGCTGACAAGGCGGCGGCAGACAAAGCAGCGGCAGACCAAGCAGCGGCCGACGCGGCTGCGGCCCAAGCCGCCGCAGCACAGGCAGCGCAAGCAGCCGCAGCACAGGCGGCCGCAAAGCAAGCGGCTCCCGCAGCGCCGTCGGGCTGTGACCCCAACTATGCCTGGGCGTGCGTCCCGATTGCTTCAGACGTCGACTGCGCAGGCGGTAAGGGTAATGGCCCAGCCTACGTGCGTGGTCCTGTCAAGGTGATCGGGACTGACATATACGGTCTCGACAACGACGGTGACGGCATCGGCTGCGAGAAATAGCCGTCGGATTCTGCTGGATCATTCTCTTCGCCGAAGTTGCCGGTCCCGTGATTCCGCGGGACCGGCGTTTGTCCATTCGAATGATTGAGCAGAATCCGACATCCGAGCGAAGACGATCCAGGGACGGACATGACCAAGCCCAAGGCCGAGCGCTACAGCAAAAGCTAAGCGACACGCCAAATCCCTGTCGCTACCGGAATTCCGGTGTCGACAGGGATTTGGCGTGTCGCCGGGTAATTTGCGCGTCGAGAGGTCGCCACGCAACCAGGAAATGGGCACAAAAAAGCAGGGCCGGTCAATGACCGGCCCTGCTTTTTGAAATCCGAAGCTTAGAGAGCCTGGATGTTTACTGCCTGGGGACCCTTGGGGCCCTGCTCGACGTCGAAGGAAACCTTCTGGTTCTCTTCGAGGGAGCGGTAGCCGCCCGAGTTAATTGCAGAGTAGTGAGCGAAAACGTCCTGGCTGCCATCTTCCGGGGAGATGAAGCCGAAGCCCTTTTCGGAGTTGAACCACTTGACGATACCTGTAGCCATTTTTTCAGTTTCCTTACTGAAGGTGGAGGTTGTCCCGACTGTCGGGCCTCCGGTGTGGGGTGTTCTCCACCGTTACTTCAGAAGGTCGCGGTTGATGAACCGCGGGAACTGCCTGAACTACCAAATGCCAAACACAACAACAGCTCCAAGCATACAGGCCTTTGGCCGGATGGCTACTATTTGTCGAAATCCTTCATCTGCCGCGCGCCGCCAACCGCGGCAACAGGACACCGCCTCGTCGCTTCGATGCTGCTCTACACCGAGCTTCTCGCCGCTCCCCTTGACGCCGGCCTCTCGGTCCTCGGCCCCGGAAAATAGTCCCTCCTCCCCCTCCCTTAGCACCCCAAGAGGCGTAGAGTTCCGCCATGGAGCCGATTCGGGTCGTCCTTCTTCCGGGGAGCGTCCTTCCCGCCGAACCCGCCTACGGGGCGCTGATCGAAGCGCTGGGTCCCGACGTGGACGCCGTCGCGAAGGACCTGGAACTTTACGACGGCGACGAGCCGCCACCGGGCTGGAACCTGGACACCGAAGTCGACGGTGTCCTCCGCGAGGCCGAGGCCCGGGGCTGGGAGACGTTCCATTTGCTCGGCTATTCGGGCGGCGGGGCAGCGTCTTTGGCGTTCACCGCCAAGCATCCACAGCGACTGCTCAGTCTCACGCTCCTGGAGCCCGCGTGGGCGGGAAGCTGGGATTGGAGTCCGGCGCACACCCGGCTCTGGAAGGACTATGAGGCGCTGGAATCGCTACCGCCAGATCAATTCATGGCCGCGTTCATGAGGCTGGGAGTGAAGCCCGACGTCGTCCTTCCGCCACCGCCCGAAGGCGGGCCGCCGCCGTGGATGGCCAAGCGGCCAGCGGGAATCAGGGCATTCCTGCGCGACTTCAAGATTTACGATCTGGATAGGGCGCGGCTTGCTGCGTTCAATCGGCCGGTGTTCTTCGTCCTCGGCGGCCTGAGCAACCCCGACGATTATGGCGAGGTTGCCGAGCGGCTGTCCACGGTATTCCCGGACTTCCGCCTCGAGGTGTTCCCGGACCGCCACCATTTCGATCCCCGCACCGGATCGAGCCCGACCGGCTCGGCGCGTTGCTGCGGGACCACTGGGAACGGGCGAATCGGGTCGTTTAGGGCGCGGTGTCGGCTCCCACGAAAACATCAGGTTCCCGTATATAGACTCATCGAAACGGCGCCCTGACATGGGGCGGTTCGGCCAGCCTGAGAGGGATACGGCTCGATGAGTGAAGTGAATGTGCCGGCACAGCCGCCGGTTTTGGACGTCAGCGCTTTGCGCGTCGCGTATGGCGAGCGGACCGTCGTCGACGGCGTCAGTTTTCAGATTCATCGCGGTGAGATCTTCGGCCTGCTGGGGCCGAACGGCGCAGGGAAGACCAGCACACTCAGTGCCATCGAGGGGTTGGTCAAGCCGAAATCCGGGCAATTGCTGGTGGACGGATTCGACGTTCAACAAGAGCCTCTGGACGCGAAAGCGCGCCTCGGGGTGCAACTGCAGTCCTCCAGTTTCCAGGCCGAACTGACCATTCAGCAGATCGCAAGGCTTTACGGCGGGCTCTACGGAGTGAAACTCTCGCGTGAGCAGATCGGTACGAGCATGCGGGCCATCGGGCTCGAACAGGAATTGGGGAAACGGTTCAAACAGCTGTCGGGCGGGCAGCAGCAACGGCTGGCACTGTTCATTGCCACCATCCACAACCCCCTCCTTCTGCTGCTCGACGAGCCAACTGCCGGGCTGGACCCGCAGTCGCGCCGTGGGCTATGGCGCCGAATCGAAGAACTTCGTGGAGAAGGCAACAGCATTCTCCTCACCACCCACTCCATGGAAGAAGCGCAGGCCGTGTGTGACCGGGTAGCGATCATCGACCATGGCGTACTTCTCACGGTTGGAGAGCCCTCGGAGCTGATCGACAAACACAGGGAGGATCCGCGCGTGCTTTCAGTGGCCCACGGCGCGCCCACCTTGGAGGACGTCTTCATCGGACTGACAGGAAGTGAGATCCGTGACTAACGCCGCCGCGGTCAATACCGCCCGCCCGCCGCTCGGCCTGGCGATGGGCTCGTTGCTTCGCGCGGACTCCATTGTGATGCTCAATAGCAAGACCTCACTTGTCTTGAGCGCACTGCTGCCGATCGTGATCCTCGTGGCCACAACCTTCGGCAAGGGGCAATCACGCCTCGGAGGATCCACCCTCATCATCGGTTTGGCCTTGACCCTTGGCCTGCTCACGTCGTGCTTGCTCGGTTTCACGCTGGCCCTGGCACACGATCGGGACATCGGTGTGCTGCAAAGGCTTCGGGTCACACCGGCACCGAACTGGATGATCATGACCAGCCGCCTCATCGTGCAGGTGGTCACCAATCTGGTCGCTTCCATCATCGTGGTGATCGTCGGTGCAATTGTTCACGGCCTGACGCTGAACGTTGGCCAGTACCTTTTGGTCATCGCCGTCGCTATTCTCGGGGCCGCCGTCTTCCTGGCCATTGGACAAGCGCTCGTCGGCTTGATCCGGTCCACCAACGCCATCAGCGCGATCGGCCGACTGCTCATGATCGCCCTGTTGCTCCTAGGCGTCCTCGGCGGAACCGGCATCCTCGGCGACACGATCAAGGCAATTTCGGACTGGTCTCCGGTCGGAGGCCTCATGACACTCTTTTCGGATGTCCTGAACCAGTCGGCCTGGAGCGGCCAAGACACCGGCTCGCTCCTGGCATGCGTCGCTTACGTCTCGGTGTTCGCCTTCATCGGAATCCGCTGGTTCCGATGGGAATCGCGGTAGTGCGGGGCTAGCCGCGGCGTCCCTGGCAGCGCCGCGCGCCCCCTCACGCTGAGGCGGGCTCCCACGCGAACCCGTCCGGGTCGGTGAACGGGCCGGCGTCGCTGCCGATCGCGAGACGGTGCGATCCGGTGCCGTCGGGAGAGACGCCGGCGTCCTTGGCGAGGGCCCGGCGCGCGTAGAGACCCAGCTGGACGGGACTCGACGGCATCGCGAACTCGACGTACTTGCCGAAGCTCTTCCCAACGGCGAGGCCCCGGTCCGCGTAGAACCGTTTGCTAGCCGAAACGTCCGCGACCGCCATCAGGAGCACGATCTTGTCGACCTCCCGGGTGGCGGGACCGCTGTCCTTCTTGGCCGACGTCGCGACTTTCCAGATCGCGCCGTCCGGAGCCTGTACGACGCCGCCGTAGCCCCACAAGGACTTCGCCACTGGTTTGAGGGTCGTGGCACCGGCTTCCACAGCGGAATCGATGAGGCTGCTGACGGTAGACGGCTGCGACACGACGAGCGACAGCGTGAACCCGCGGAAGCCGTCAGTAGGAGCGTTCGAGGCCCGCACGCGCACCCGCTCGCCTAATCCGAAGGCGGCGTCGTAGAAAGCGGTGGCAGCTGCGGGGTCGGGAACTTCGAGGGTGACTGAGTCGATGGCGGTCATGGCATGTCCTTTAGTGGGGTGGGTTGCTTTGTGATTTCGACTTTATGCCGAGGCCCCACTAGCCGCTTCTCCAATCCTGACCGATGTGTTCCCACCCGTGTGCCCTGGCTTCATGTCGATGTCAACCGAGGAATGGCCGGGCGGTGGTCGAGTATTCTGATGTCAGTGATACTTCATTTTTCTCTGTGACCCAGCGTCTTTCAGCGCTTCCAGTTCGCTCCCTAGAGGAGCGGTGATTCCCTGCGCCTGCCAGGGGAACTCCATGTGGATTTCCCCTGCTCACCGGCCCAAAAGCGAACTCACCACTGGAAGATCAAATGGAAACAAGATCAACGAACTCAGCCGAGCCCTTTTCGCCTGCCCTAGACCGGCAATCCCTGCGCCCTGACTGCGGAAACTGTTTTGCCCTATGCTGCACGGCCTTCGGATTCTCACGTTCCGCGGATTTTGCGCTCGATAAACCGGCAGGCTCTCCTTGCCAAAACCTCGCGCCTGATTTCTCGTACACAATCCACCACAGCCTGGGCCCGAGGGGCTTTCGTGGGTGCACGGTCTTTGACTGCTTCGGGGCAGGTCAAAATGTATCGCAAGGGTTCTTCGCCGGAGAGAGTTGGCTTGAGAACCCCGGCACAAAAGACGAAATGTTTTCCGCGTTCAAAGCTGCCCGTCAGCTTCATGAGATGCTCTGGTACCTGGCCGAGGCACAGACCCGGGCTTTCGATCCCGATACGTCACGCCGTGCGGTTCAACTCCGGAACACCGTCGAGCAGGCAGTCCGCGGCGAACTGCCGGAGCTGCTTTCACTGGATATTCGAGATCTTCATTCCCAGGTGAGGTCAACGCTCATGGACGTCAGCGCAGAAGTACGGGCCTCCTATTTTGCCGCCGGTGATGACCACCTGGATCCAGCGCTCACGCCGGGAGCGGACCTGATGGGCAGTAATCTCAGTTCCCGCCGGTTGTGCGGGGCAGACCTCCGCGGGGCCTACCTTATCGCTGCGGATCTGCGGGGCAGTGACTTATCGGGTGTGGATCTGCTCGGCGCAGACCTCAGGGATGTCCGGCTTGAACGCGCCGATCTTTCCAAAGCCTTGTATCTGACCCAACCGCAGCTCAACGCCGCGCAAGGTAGCCGTGCAACTCTTTTGCCTTCGGATCTCGAAATGCCCCCGCACTGGCACAACCGATGATCACCCTCCCCGCCAGGCACGTCAGTCCAGGCAGAGGCACAAAGGGTGACCGGCGGGGTCGAGGAACACGCGGAATGTCGTTCCCGGTTGGTTCTCATGCTTGGTCGCGCCGAGTTCGAGCACAGCCGCCTCAGCGGTGTCGAGGTCGTCGACCACGACGTCGAGGTGCATCTGTTGCGGGACGTCCTGGCCTGGCCATTCCGGCGCCCTGTAGGAGTCGACTTTCTGGAAAGCCATCGAATCGCCGTACTCGGCGCGGACGGACCACCAGTCGTCGTCGTTCCGCTCGATTTTCCACTCGAGCAGGGCGCTGTAGAACTCGGCCAGGGTCTTGGGGTCGGGACAATCGAGTACCACGACGGGGAAGCGTGCGATAGCCATGGCCAACACTCTAGGACCGTTTCCGGAGGATCGCATCAAGTTCGACCATCCGAATTAGCCGAAACTACCGGTACCGTGTGGCAAGCTCCGGGCTCTGCGCTCCGAAAGCGGCGAGGTCTGCTTGGAAGACTGCGTCGGGGAGCCCGCTGTCCTCTACGCACGGCGCGCAGACGGTTTCGCCCAGTTCCAGGCCGGGCTGGTTGGCGCAGATCTCGGCGACCGAGCCGATACCCGCCGTCGTGGACAGATCGGCGACGACGGTCCGGACCGTCAGTGCTGTCCACCTCCCGCACCTGAATCTCGGGGCGTAAAGTTCTGCCAAGGGACCGGAAGGATCGCTCATGGAGACTGCCCCGCCCACAGCCGCACAACAGAACAGAGCGGCACAACAAAACCGCCCCCTCGAGATCGACACGCTCGTTGTCGGTGGAGGCCAAGCGGGACTGGCCACGAGCTACTTCCTCAGCCGGGCCGGCGTCGAGCACGTGGTCCTTGAACGGCGATACGCGCTGGGCGGCGCGTGGCAGGATCGCTGGGATGCGTTCGTGTTGAACACGCCGAACTTCTCGCTAGACCTGCCCGGGATGCCATACGCGGGGCCGGAGCCGGAGGCGTTCATGGCCCGTGACGACGTGGTGGATTATTTCCGTGGCTACGCGAAGAGGATCGATGCCCCGGTCCGTACAGGCACGGACGTCACGTGGATCTCGACGTCGGATGGCAGCTTCAGCGTTGAAACGTCCGACGGCGGCTGGCGGGCACGCAATGTGGTGCTGGCGACCGGCGCGTATCAAATACCGAAAATCCCGGCATTGGCGGCCGGACTCCCCAAGAGTGTCCTGCAGCTCCACACGCACGACTATCGCAATCCGGAGCAACTGCCGGACGGCGCCGTGCTGATTGTCGGGACCGGGCAGTCCGGTGGGCAGATCGCGGAAGACCTGCTCGCGGCCGGGCGTGAGGTGCATCTGGCGGTGTCGACGTGTCCGGAGGCGCCCCGCAGGTATCGCGGGCACGACATACTCTATTGGCTCCTGCAAGCTGGAATCCATGGGCCCGAGTACGGGATCAACGCCTTGACGGTCGGACAGTTGCCCTCCCCCGCGGCGCGGTTCGCCTGCAACCCCCTGCTCTCCGGCACCGACGGCGGCCACGACATCCACCTCCGCGAACTCGGCCGCCAAGGCGTCCAGCTGCACGGGCACCTGGAAGCAGCCGACGACGGCGAACTCACCTTCACGGACGACCTCCCCCAACGCCTCGCAACAGTCGAGGCCGGGTTCGGCCAGCGCATGGGCCGTGCGCTCGACGCCTACATCGCCGCCGCTGGAATAGACGCGCCTGAGGCTTTGCCAGCGCCCGCGGACGACTGGCTACCTGTCGCCTCGCCCCGGGTCAACCTGGCCGCAGAGAACATCACCTCGGTGCTTTGGGCGACCGGTTACCAGCTGGACCTCAGCTTCGTGGACATTCCTGTCCTGGACGCCTGGAGCTACCCGCGACACACCCGCGGCGTCACCGAACAGCCGGGGCTATACGTAGTGGGGTTGCCGTGGTTGACGGGACACTACTCGTCGATCGTCGGCGGGGTGGGAGTGGATGCGGAGTATGTCGCGGGGTGCGTGGCGGGGCGGTGAGGCTAGTCTTCCGAGACCAACGTTTGATTGGGCCGGATGTAATAGGCCTCCAATTCAGGATCGCCCAGTATTTCGCCGATCAGGGAAGGTGACCCTCCGATGAAGACCGAGAGAGCATGGATGTCATTAGCGACGCACCACGCTCCATCCAGAGGTAGCCAGTTCAAGGGCAGTCTTCCAGCAGGATTGTCCTCGATGGATTCCAGCGCCAGTTCGAGCGGTCCCCGCAACACATGCAGTCCCCGACCAAGGCCATTGACAATGACGGGCGAAGTTCGAACCCGGCCATTGAGGTCGCCATATCCCTCCCACACCAAAAACAAGCATTCAGGTGACGGCCTGGCGCCCTTCGCTATCCTGGAAACCAACCGTTCGGCCACTACGGAATCAACGGAACCGTTCTGGGGTTCGTAGACTTGATTCGGGTCGGGAACGCACGCCGCCACGATCTCGCTCCATTGGGTGCCACCGTCAACCTCCAGCTGATCACCGGCAAGCTGTGACCAGCGCAAACGTCGACCAGTTGGCGACATAGCGGGATTCAGCACCCGGGCATAAGCGGGATAGACGGGAGGGATAAGGCAGGCCAGCGATCCCGCAGGCTTCCCGATGGTCTGCTGTAGGAACCAACGGATGCGCGACTCCGAGTCTGCTTCCCGGCGATCCATCAAACCAAGCGTCCTCTCATATTCGCTTTCCCGGAAATTTAGCTGAGATCAATTTCCAGAACCCATCCAATGATATTAATGAAGCGCTCAGAGTTGAGTTCGGCCTCGGCATAGAATTCTGAACTGACAGATACAACTACTTTTCCTTGTTGAGGAAAAACATCCTCAGTCAACTCGATATGAATCGCTTCTTGATTCCTCGAAGTTCTGCAGTCGCCGATTTGTTCGACATGACAAGTCAAAGTCCTGTCAGGGCGGGTCAATGGATCCACGTCTGAAGCTGGTCGATGGAATATCGCCACTTGCAAAAATACTGGATTCGCTAACCCCTGAAGGAAGAATCGGCGAGCCAATGACGGAGGAGCCTGGAATGTCTCCGGAACCGTTCCAGTCTTGTCAATCCTCAGAGTTCGTTCCCGGGACTTCCAATCGAGTACATAGGCTTCACGCTCGCTGCCTGCATAATTCAGTATCGGCGGTTCACTTGGAACGTTTTTGAACTCTTCAAGACCGACAGCTGCCTCTTCCGCGCGAAGATGGTCTTGCTGACTGCATCCATGGACGGCTCCGGTCGCACAAATAATGGCTGCGACCGACGCGATCGCGAGGGTTGGCCTTAGGAGTCGCACCCGAAGCGTGTTGCTATGTCGCTGGACGTTCGTGCAATGTAGTTGACGCCTCCAATGTTAACCCGGTGGTAACCGTTTCCTCGGTAGGTCTGATCGGAGTTATTACCGCAAATGGCTTTGGCGTTGACATCAAGTTTTGCAAGGCGGTTGTATGCATCGCCGCTCTTGAAGGCCGATCTGTGCCAGAGGCCGAACCATCCGGCTTTCATGATCTCAGCCCCGACGATCTGGTATGAGGGCGCTCTCGAACAGTCCTTGATGCCAGCGTGGACCGATGACATTCCACCACTAAGATGGACCCTTTCTGTGTAGCCCCCGCATCCATAGGGATTGCCGTTGATCGTGGACCTTGTTAGTAGTGATCCGGGTCGTGCCCCAGATGTCAGTGCGGAGTATGAGGAGTCGCTAAAGACGTCTTCGGCCTTGCCCGAACCATCAGCCGCAAGCGCTGGTCCCACTCCTGAGCACACAATAATCCCCGCCGTAATGGCGGAGATTATTCCTCGTTTTAAAGTTCGATTCAACGCTCTCTCCTTTGATTCTTGCCAGCACGGTTAATGCAGGAATCCGCGAGTCTCTGGTCTTGACGGCTCACGACCCATTAGAAGGTTGGACAATTCTAGCCACGGATAATGCCACTGAGTGTTGAATCTCCAGGAATTGAGTGGTGATAACCGCAAAATTGAGTGCGTTCGCTAGCAACACCTAGATCTTCTCTTCAGAATCCAGGTCGGGACCGTGCGTTAGGTAGTGGGGTTGCCGTGGTTGACGGGGTATTACTCGTCGATCGTCGGCGGGGTGGGAGTGGATGCGGAGTATGTCGCGGGGTGCGTGGCGGGGCGGTGAGGACATGGTTGCAGTAAGCCCCCCTTCACCGTGATTTTGTGCAAGACTTCCCGCATGAACGACCCCCGAAGCCGCCTTCTTCCCCTCCTCCGCCAAGGTGAGCAGTTGTTGTGGGCGGGACAACCCGATCCGAGGGTTCGCTTCACTTCGGCTGACGCCTTCCTTGTACCGTTCAGTGTCCTCTGGGGAGGGTTTGCCGTCTTTTGGGAGGTTACGGCTATCACGGCAGTGAGGCAGCCCCTGTTTATCATCTGGGGCATTCCCTTTGTTCTCGTGGGCCTTTATTTCATTTTCGGGCGTTTCATCTTCAAAAAGCGGCGAAAGAGAGCAACGATCTACGGCCTGACCAATTCTCGTGCAATCGTCTGCACGGGCGACAGGTCAGTAGCCGATTCCCCAGTCATCGGAATGCCTACGAAGGTGGACCGAGCCAGGGACGGACGGCATGTAAACGTGACGTTCGGATACCAAGGACTTATGGGTGTTTTGGGCATGTACCAGAACACAGGGCTCGATTTTTTCAGCCTCGGAATGGGACAGGCGGTTGTCTTCTACGATGTCGATGATACTGACGGGCTAATAAGGGCCTTGGACCAAGCGCGGATCGGATGAGTGGCAGTCGCCTCCGCATGGGAAGGTCGTCATGAAGAAGTGGGTCCGGCGGCACCCGTATCTGGCCTTGGCGTTCGGTTACGTTCTCGTCGTCGTCTTTGCCTTTGCTGCCTGGATGGTCTTTGATGCAAGCGACCCTGCAACTGTTATGTTCAAAACCTTCACGAACACCTTGGTCTACTGGCTTTTCGCACTCTTCCACGTAAGAAATGTGCGTAAAACCAAACGGCGCCTCGACGCACACGGCCAGTTCAGGGCTTTTGTCCGCTACCCGGACTCTCGTCCAGGATCGCTCAGCGCCATCTGGAACCAAGGCATCGCAACGCCGGGTGCGGGAACCATCCGGTTTCAGCCCGCGGTCTACGACAATCTGGAACCGTCCGGGCGGTCGACGGAGTTGAAAGTGCAGGAGGTGCTTCCGGAGCGCCGGAAGGTCGGCGGCAAGGAGCGTAAATATATGCCGGTGTACGGGTTCCAATCCGTGACCTTAGTGACGGACGAAGGCAAGGTTGAACTCGCCGCGAGCCCGGAGTCACTGGATAGGCTAGCCAAGGCTGTACCGCCAGGTCGTAGGAAATCAGCAGGTTCAGAGTCTTCGCCCTGAAAAAGATTCCCTCCAGCTCCTTGTCGGAAGCCCCGCCGGATGGTTCAGTTCTGTCATGCCACGGTCCGCGGGCGCCGGTTCCACCCCCGTCATCCGACAACATCATTGTCCAATATGGGCTGGTGCCAACTCGATCGACCATTACAACGAAAACGAATCTTTTTGGGCATCTTCAGGAAGAAGTCTCAGGAACCGGAAACCCCCGATCCGCACCGCACGTTCCTCACCTTGTCCGCCGCGAATAGTTTCCGAGCGATCACGCGCGAAGTCTTCGCCGAGATGGGACTCGAAGTCCAGATGCAGCCCGGTCACGCCGTTGATGACTCCGGACGTGAATTCGGATTCTGGAACGTGGCCGCCGCTTGTCATGACGAGCCGCAGTCTGCATGGCGGAGCCTGATTAGCGCACACCTTCAGCGCGTGCTGGGGAGCTTCGATGCACCCGATCCGTTCGAAATCCTTTCGGCTGCGGATGTCTCGGGACGTGCCTTCGCCCGGCTCTGCGATGAGGCGAACATCCCGACGCTCGACGGCTACCCGCACAGGGAGTTCGCCCCCGGCATTGTCGAGATGCTCGCTCTCGACCTCCCAGACACCGTTGCCATCTTCAATCATAAAAACACGAGCAAGTTCGGCGGGTGGGAAGGACTCAGAATTCAAGGGATTACGAACCTTCGCCGCATGGAAGTCGAACAACTTGAAACCATCCCGGCGCCCGGCGGCGGCTCCTTCACAGCCCTTTTGGGTGAATCTGTCTACACCGCCAGCCAGGCCCTGCTTTTACCCGAGCTGGCCTCAGAACTAACGGGCAAGCGCATCCGGGAGAATCTCGGATGGCTGATGAGCGTCCCGAACCGGCATCAACTCGTTTGGCACATCATCGAAGACGACACCGTTGTCGGAGCGGTCAGCGGAATGGCCCGCTTCGCGGCCATGGGCTACAGCGATTCCCCCGGACCGGTGAGTCCCCACGTCTTCTGGTGGAACGGGACAAGCTACGAACAACTAACCCATGTGTCGAACAACGGCGGGCTGACGATCCGGGTAAGCCCAGAGTTCCAGACCGTCCTTGACTCGACAACCATGGACGGATAGAGGCAACCTGGAGCCCGCAACAGCGGGCCCGGTGAAGGATCGACTATGGGGCTTGAACCACTCCTCGGCTTCAATCTTGGTGGCATCATGGACGCATGTGCCAGGAAGCAAATGAAGGCAGCTCATTAATCCGCGATGCGACTCAATCGGACGAGGCCGCCTGCTTGGCGCTGTGGGTCAAGGCGTGCGAGGCACGGGACGGCCGGTCGATAGTTGGTGTTGCCGAGCGCGCGCGACCAAAGTTCAATAATGCGGAATCGTGGATCGTAGCGGACGACCCGGAACTCGGCTTGATGGGATTCCTGCTAGCGACAAAAGCAGGCAGCGGCTTAGGAACAGACCCACCCGAAGCACCTGTCGTGGGGCTCCTCGCAGTCGACCCGAGTGCGCAGGGCCGCGGCCTTGGAGGCAGTCTCCTGTCAGCTATTACGGGTGAACTCGCTCAACGTGGATACGAACTTGCCGTATTACACGTCTTGACCGAGAATCACCGGGCTGTGCGGCTCTACGAGAGCAAGGGGTGGCGACCTCAAGGTGAGCCGTTCCAGCACTCGCTCCTGAAACGCCCGACCCAAACTTATGTACTTGGTTTGCAATCAAGAAATGTCCGGTAAGGGATCCCCTGCGGGGACGCTAGCGAAGGGGCATTCACTTCCTGCGGCGTACCACCAGCACGAGGTACAAGGCAGCGGCCACAGCAACCCTGACCCCTGCGCTTCCATTGTTGAGCACGCTAGAACTCCTCTACGGCCTCAATTGGCTTCCGACTACACAGCGTAGGCGGTGTTCCGGGTGCTGAATGAGGACCTGGCGAAACTCGAGTCCGGAACAGAGCGACTTCCCGGTGGTCGTCCCCCACTAGAGTCGCGAGTACTGAGTCACCCTGCTCCGTGAGCCAGATGAACATTACTCGGCCAGCACCTTTCAACATCACAAGTCCCACGTCGGCGCCGACGTAGGAAGGAAGCGCATTGAGCAACCAGTCGACGGCCGTCGATGTCGGATGCGCGTCCGGCAACCTTGCCCTGCGCCGCTGGTACACGGCCAGCAACTTTGCGGCTGGGACATAACTCAAGCCGAGGTAATCTGTCTTCATCGCTGCGACCGCATGCGTCACCTCGGCGATCCCACTCATAGAAGACGATGCAGCCTCAAGCATCCGCAACAGCTCAAGCCGTCCAATCATGCCGCTCACGCTATCAGCCGGACGGCCGCAAGGCCTCGAATGAAGATCTCGCTTTCGCCGAAGAGACGCGATATACGCTCCAAAGGCGGGAATACCATCCCTAAGCGTGCGCTGCTTGTGACCGGAGCAGTGACTGGCTGAGACCATGTGCTCATGGAAAACCTGTCAGGGAACCGCGAATGGGTCCGTCGGCTGCTGGGCTTGGAATCCCCTGAGCTTCTCCGCCCGGCGGCCGTGCGCCGTTGCCCGCTTGACCCTGTTGGTTCGATCGCCCTGGAACGGGTCGAAGTGGACACGAGCGACGGTGACACCGTCCCATGCCTGCTTCTGAGCCCTGAGGCGCCCGCCGGAAGGACTGTGATCGCGGTCCACCAGCATGCCGGTAAGTTCTCGATCGGCAAGAGCGAAGTGGCCGGTCTCTGCGGTGATCCTTCGATGGCATACGGGTTCCGGCTCGCCGAACGCGGAGTCCGGGTGCTCATCCCGGACTTGATCGGCTTCGAGGAGCGTCAACGGGGTTGGTCGCCCGCTGGCGCGGATGACGAGCAGCTCGATGCGCTCATGCGTATAGCACAAGGCAGCAGCCTTCAGGCCAAGCACGCCAAAGACATCGCAACTCTGACGACGTGGCTGGTTGAGGAGCCCGGGATGGCCGGGATTCTGGGCATCATGGGCCATTCCCTTGGCGGTCAGGTGGCGCTCTTCAGCCTAGCGTTCGATGCGCGCCTCTCCGTTGGCGTAGTCAGTTGCGGTCTGGGCACCGTCGCCTCATTCGCATCTCACCGCATCAAGCACAATCCGGCATGGTTCGTCCCTGGCCTTGAGGCGGCCGGCGACGTGCCTGCGCTCGCGAGAGCGCTCCACGGACAGAAGGTGCTTGTCACCGCCGGATCCGCTGATCCGTGGTTCCCAGTTATCGGAGTGCGCGCCGTGCTCGCGGGCTTCGGCCCTGGAGTCTGCGACACACATCTGTTTGATGGCGGGCACGAGCTCCCCGCCGAGATGATGGAGCTTGCCTGCTCCCACTTTGTCGACGCAATCTCGTGACAGCACCTCTTGTCCAAACGTCCGGTAAAGGATCCCCACCGGACATTTGGGATTTGCTCAGTGCGGCTACGGGCCGCCCATGAGGTCGCAGGTGTAGGTGGCTTGGCCAGTCTTGATCACGATCCAAGTCGCTGTGCCGCTTTGTGTTCCTGGTGCGGCTGAGTAGATGTCAGCTCCGCCCGCGGTCTTTCCTTGCTTGGTCACTCCGTCGAGGTTGTGCGTGTTTGGCATCGGATTCGTCCCGCATTGGTAGTCACGATTGGCGAACTGGACCTTCGATGGCACCTCCTTTGGCCAGAGCGCCCAATCAGAGGTCATCTGATGGACGTCCCAGACCCGAAACACCACTACAACGAGCGCAACGACAATGACCGCGCCGAGGACCCCGCCTGCAACCCATTTCCCCCGTTTCACTCCGCAACTATCGCACGGGTCGCTCTTCCCTCACCATGGGCGCACCCTTTCGCCGCAGCTAGTCCGTTTTGGGGTGCCCGAAAGCCGATCGGCTACCGGGCGCGCCTTGAAGGACACTTCTTGGCGCTAGAGTTCGGTTCATGATCGTTTGGCTCAACGGCACCCACGGCGCTGGAAAGACGACGACGAGCGCGCTCGTGCAGCAATTGCTGCCCGACGCGCGCGTTTTCGACGCTGAGAAGGTCGGTGAGATGCTCATGGACATCAAGCCGGGGCTTCCTGCAACGGACAACTTCCAGCATTGGGAGCCGTGGCGAAGGCTCGTCGTCGAAACGGCTCGACGCGTGCTCGAATACACCGGAGGCACACTCGTAATGCCGATGACCGTCCTGGTCGAGAGCTACTGGCGGGAGATCAGCGATGGTCTTACGGAATACGGCATACCGATCCAGCATTTCGTGCTCCACGCCGACCAGGCCACGCTCCGCGACCGCATACAGAACGACATAGACCTCGGCCCCTCGACGTTCCGCTTCGCGTACTTGGAGCCATACGCCGAGGCAGCTCGTACCTGGCTGCACGATGAAGCCGAGGTCATCGACACCACACACATCACACCGAACCAAGCCGCGCAGCAGATTGCGCATTCGGTGCTTGGCCGCTGAGAGAACTCCAGACGGATCTACTGACGCCCACCATCAAGGCGCGCGGGCGTTTTGCTGCCCATCAGGCAGTCGGTTCACCTCCGATTCATACGACGACGCTACGGTTTACCCGTGAAGCGCTTCTTTGGGCACCCCATCACCTTGTGGCCGTCTATGCAGAACCGCCTGCACATCTACGCACTGCCCGCCCCCGACCTCCGATCGGCGCTGGAAGAACGTCAGCGCGTCCTGGAGGCGTTCGACTACTGCTCCATCCAGCCAGCAAACTACCTGCATGCAACGGTGCAGCAGTTCGCGGTTACCTCCGACGACGTCAGCCCTGAAGATATGGATGCCTTCATGGCCACGCTAAAGAGCCTCGCCGCCGACACCAAGCCGTTCAGCATCGAGCTAGGCGAACCGGAAGCGGATGACTACTCGCTTGGAGTCAAAGGAACCAGTACGTCATCATGGGCGAAACTGACCGCGGCGGTTCGCGACGCGGCCGCTGACACCATCAACAAGGGCCAACCGCTGCCGGGAGCCCCCTTCAACCCCCATCTCACCCTGGGCTACGCCCTGGCCGAAGGCAGTACCGCCCTCATTCAACAAGCGTCCGACCAGCTGAGGGCACCCGCCCTTCCTCCCCTGACCATCAACGAAATGCATCTCATAGCCGTCCACCAGGATGCCAAACGAGGCACCTTCACCTGGGACACCACATCTCGCTTCCCATTCAGCGAACCCCCTGCCAAATAATCGAAGCGGACGCCTCCTGGCTTCGGCGACGTGCACGCTGAAGGATCAGCTAACGGGCACCGTTCCACATAGCCACATGGCGCTTCGAGAACTACCTGTCTGCCTAGGGTGCTTGCATTAGTACCTGTAAGCGACCGTTTCTGCTGCTTCGGGCGGCTTCTAGGCAATACTCGAGGGGTGTACATGCGTAGCGAGGTTCTTTTTATCGGGGGTCGCTCTGGCGTTGGGAAGAGCTCCGTGGCGTTTGAGCTCCACGCGCAGCTCGCCGTTCTGAACATCAAACACTGCGTGATTGAAGGCGACAATCTTGATCTGGCCTTCCCCCGTCCATGGGAGCATCAGCTGGCCGAGCGGAACCTAGCCGCGATCTGGGCAAACTATCGAGACCTTGGATATCGGAGGATGATCTACACAAACACGGTCAGCGTCCGATTTTCCCAGGAATTGGCGGCCGCCATGGGAGATGAACCCAGAATTACCGCCGTTCTGCTGACCGCTACTGATGCAACATCCTCAACTCGGCTGCGCGGGCGCGTTCAGGGGAGCGACCTTCAGGATCATCTTGACCGCAGCAGTGCCGCGGCGAGGGAACTTGAGCTCCTCACGCCGCAGTGGGTCCAGCGATGCCCTACTGACAACCGCAGCGTCCAGGATATTGCTGGTGATCTCCTGTCCCTCACCGGATGGACAGCTGTCCCGGCCAGCTAGGTCATCAAAGGTGGGTCGCTGAACCGCATTGCAGATGGCCTCGCCTACAGTTCCGCCCGGTGAGGTGCCAGATGCAAAACCTCACCATGACGATCAGACGCGCCGTCATCAATGATGCGGACAACGTTTGGCTTCTACTTCAGGATTTCGCCACAACGTTCGTGCCAGAGCCGGAAGCCTTGAACTAACCTTCCGTTCGTCGCTCCAGGCGCCCGAGACGCTCGTTCTGATAGCCGAACAGCATGACGGGTCCGTCGTTGGGTATCTTTTAGCCCGTTGTCGGGCCACCTTTCTTGCCAACGGTCCTGCTGCCTGGGTCGAAGAGGTCATGGTGACCAAGCGAGCACGACGGCAAGGTGTTGGACAGGCTCTGATGACTGAAGTCGAGTCGTGGGCGCAAGGCGCAAGGGTCGTCTTATGTGGCGCTAGCAAGCCGGAGGGCCGACGATATCTATCTTGCCCTCGCATACGAGGACGCCGCAACCTTCTATAAGAAGGCCCTTTAGCTCTCGGAAAGGGTGCGGCCGGCTGCGTGGCGCTGTCGGGGATGGTCATGCGAAATGAGTTCGTCGGCTTTATGCGATTCTTGAGCATGCGACGACCACAGATCGACCACCAGATTCCCGAGCCAACGGCGGAGGACCTGAAAAGAATTGGCAAGCTTTTGCGGCACGTCGGGGGGCAAGACGTCGCTTGGGGTGCACAGCAATCCCTCGACGTCTGGGTAATAGAGCAGCGCGCCAAACTCGATCAGCGGATGTCCGAACGAATTCGCACCGCCTCGTGGGCCCTCGTCGTGGCGACAGCCGGCCTGGTTGTATGCACTGCCGGTCTCATCTGGGCGACCCTGGCTGCCTGAACCGGCGGTGCGAGGCCAGTGATACCCGGTAAAGGATCCGTTTCGGGCATCCCTCTGTTACGTTCGAAACATGCTCGTTGTCCTGCGTGGTAACTCCGGTTCCGGTAAGAGCACCATCGCAGCGGGGCTACAACAAGCGCTGGGATGGCCGACTGCTATCCTCAGTCAAGATCATTTCCGGCGGGTCGTGTACCGCGAGCGGGAACAGGAGAGCCTCGCCCACGCAGACCTTCTCGAAGCCGCGGCAGCTCACTGCCTCAGTGCAGGGCATCACGTCATCCTCGAAGGCATATTCAACGCGGAGTGGTATTCGGCGATGCTCCAACGGGTCGCCGCCCAGCGCAACGACGCGAGGTTCTTTGCCTTCGACCTTACGTTCGATGAAAACGTCCGCAGGCACGCTACGCGGCCACAAGCGACAGACTTCAGCAAGAAGGATTGCGGGCCTGGTACCACGGCTGGCAGCCGTTATCTTTCGTAGAAGAAGAGCGCATCAATGCATCGGAATCGGCGAGCCGAATCGTGGCGCGCATTCTCGGCGCGGACGCCCGATAGTCGATCCTCACCGGACACTGTTCGCTTCGGGTGGTCTCGCCTCAGAGTTCAAGCGGGCTATTCCTAGCCTGTGGCTCCCGCCCGATTGTTCGATGGGTTGACGACCACAACGGGTTCGAGCGGCTCGGGGGGCAAGCCCTGCTTTCGCCGTTTGCGATCGGCGGCGGATGAGCGAACGATCCTCCAATATCCCGGAACCCACAAGACTGCATAGGTCAGAACAGACAGCCACATCACACCAATAGGAACCCAAAAGAACGGGCTGCTCACGTCAGGTCGAAGGCTAGCAAGCGTAATCATGATGATGATCATCTCGCCGAGAAGGAGACCGGTCCTGATCAGCATGCCCTTTTGGAACCGTGTGTAGGCTTCCAGGGTGGCGTTGCTGTATTTGCCCGTTGCGGCCAAGGCCTCGATGTTCATTTTCCCCGCCCCATTGTCGAAATGAATCAGACCGATCCTGGTCCGCTGTTGGATCTATTGCACAACCGAGGCCGTAGCGCGATAGCCGAGGCCCTGATGCTTTCACGTGAGTCTAACCTCGCCGATCCCTCTCCGCGCCGCTCCACTGGTTCTGTCCAGGTGCACGGTGAGGGATCCCTATTCGGGCACCGCGGTATACGGCGAGGCACTGGCTTGCGGTCACTTCGGACGGGCCCCTACCGACGCCGGCCATGCGCCTGCTACCGTGAACCATCGCTGACGCAAGGGGGATGTCATGCAGCTACGCGGCGCCGCTGGGTTGGCCGTCATAACGCTCAGTTTGTCCGGCTGCGCGCCTTTGCTGCCGATGATCCACCCCAGTCCCGCACCCAGCCCAAGTTCGTCAGGGCCTTCAGGCAAGATCCCCGTCACCGGTCAGCCGTCCGCTCAGTTCTGTGAGAACGCCGGGACCTACCTGTCCAAGTTCCCCGACCTCCCGCTGTACGGGCCACACCCGGAGACGCAGGAGGCCACGGGCTTTCTCAGCTGCTGGTACACCGTCGACGGTGACCCCTACCATCCGCGTGTCACCTTGGAGGCGCTGACTTTGAAAAACGACGACGACCGGGCCGTCTTTACCGAACAATGCGATGGCGGAAAGCTGGGACCCGGCACCGTCAAGATCATCGCTAACTGGACTCAGGACCGTCATTGGTCTGCGTGGATAGCGGCACACGACAGCTCCTACAGCGAGGCTATCCTCTGCACCCCGGACCAGATCTACACAGCGTCGGTGACGTACGTCCCCGGCGCCACCGCCGACGATGCCCTGGCCACCATCATGGCCGCCATCGACTGATCCGGCCTGGATAGCGACTGACTCGTCGGCCGGGCAGTCAACGCCCTCCGGGTGCCGCGTCAACCAGCCGACTATCCGCAGAATGCACGGGCAAGGATCCCTCGCGAGGACGTTCGCGAAGGGGCATTCACTTCCTGCGGCGTACCACCAGCACGATGTACAAGGCAGCGGCCACAGCAACCAATGCTCCGACGCTGACCCCTGCGCTTCCATTGTTGAGCACGCTAGAACTCCTCTACGGCCTCAATTGGCTACTGACTACACAGCGTACGCGGTGTTCTGAGTGCTGAATGAAAACCTGGCGAAAGCAGTGAATGCCATCCCGCCCGCGGGAGCCTTGTTGGAAGATTTAGCTTTGGACGCCAGTGGGATCCAGAGCGACGGTAGTTTCAGCACCGCATGTTCTCCCGTCGCGTCCGCGGGTGCTGAACATACACTGATTCCAGTCGATAATCTGGGGGACGATGCAACCGGAAACCGTTGAGCTGCCTGATGATCTGCTGCTGCCCGCGACCGCCCTGCCTCTTGCGGCCGCGCCCAGATGGTCGGGCTCGCGTCTCCGCCGGCGTCTGCTGTGGCGCGCTGGGTTGAGCGTGTTCGCCTTCGCCTTCCTGGTCGTTGGCCTGGTTTTTCTCTGCGGACAGTCCCCCATTCGGCCGGTCCGTGCCGTTGTGGAGATCGTTCGACTCGCCGACGGTGCCTTTCGGGTAGAGCCGAGAGCCTAGGCGTTCCGGTGAGGGATCCCTAACCCGGCTGGACGGTGGCCCCTGGGCGCGTGAAGTCCACAGTCTCGACCCAGGACGAGCCTGCTGAAGAACGCGTTGCAGGTCCGAAGTCGTGAGGTCGTCGCGTGGTCGAGGCCATGTGTTTTCAACCAGGCGGCACCTGTTCTGGCTTGAACCGCACTGGTCCGCCGCATTCGGGGCCGTCAGGGCGCTCCCCTGTCGGCTCCGTTTCTATCGGGAGCACGCGCGCCACACGGACACCTGAAGAGTCCACAGCGTCGACAAACACAGACATGACTCTGACGGGCGGCATCAGGAAAGGCGCAGACTGCGGTACCAGCCACCTGCCGTCGGGGGTCCTGATTACCGGGGCCGGAGTGCAGCCCTCCCCGAAGCATGCCGAAACCGACGTTGGCTCGTGCGCAAACACCAACTCCACATCGCCTGTGTAGGCGTGCCCCACCGCGGGGCAAATGGTGCTGACACCCCCACGGATAAACACAGCCAGCGCCAGGACAACGGCCAGCATCCCAAGCACGATCAGAAGTAGCCCCCGGAGCTTCATTCCGCGAGCGTAACCCGGAAGCCTGGATTCCGGACAGCAAGCCCAAAGTCTCCGGCGTACGCTGCCGAGTCTGGCAGCACTAAATGTTGGCTCAGAGCGTCCGCCTGGCATGCACGTTGACGGAACCTGCGCCGGTTCAGACAGACCCCGTGAGCCCACGGATACAACCAATTTACACATCAAACTCTTGACCGGGTGAGGATCGCACCCATAGAGTTCTCTGATATATGAGTCATATGTCACATTGGGCAGCAGTGATACATGACGACGCCGAAATCATCTCGCGAGTCCTGCGCGGCCATATCGGCTGGCGTCAAGCCAGTCGGCATCGTCCACCGGTCGCTAAGGGCTGCGGCTGTCCGTGCGTCTAGGAAACGGCGTCAGCGGTTTGCGCTGACGTCAGAAGGGAACAAATCTCAATGATCTATCCGACCGGGACGACGGCCTCCGTCGACACCTCCATATCAAGAGAGACCAGCTCCAAGTTCAAACGCCGCTTCATGGTGCGGCTTGTCGCTGTCTTCATCGGCGGGATGTTCCTCGATGGTTACATCCTCGGAATTATCGGCCCCGTCAGCGGACTCATGCGGTCAGATCTCCAGCTCGACGCACTATCTCTGGGCATGATTGCTGCAGGCCCGCTGGTTGGTATCTTCGTCGGCTCCCCGCTGGCCGGCTGGGCTACTGACAAGTTCGGACGAAAGCCCATGTTCATGGTGGACATGGGCCTGTTCCTGGTCGCCTCAGGGGCCCAGTTCTTCGTGACCTCCGGGGAAGGGGCCGTGATCCAGCTGGCCGCCATCCGGTTCTTCATGGGCGTCGCGATCGGCGGCGAGTACTCGATCGGCGGGCCTTTGCTATCAGAGTTCTCCCCGCCAAAGCTCCGCGGGCGATTGCTCGGGCTGACTCTGATCGCCTGGTATGTCGGTTTCATGATGGCGTTCATCATCGGCACGCTCCTGCACGACGCCGGCACCCCATGGCGCCTCGTAATCGGGACGAGCACGATACTCGCATTCGTCCTGTTCCTCGCCCGCTTGGGCCTCCCCGAATCGCCGAGCTGGCTCATTACGAAGGGACGGCATGAGGAAGCACTCGCGATAGCACGCCGATATGTCGAATCGCCCCAGATGCACGACAGCATCACTGGAGAGATGGATCTGAGGATGATTCAGGAGGCCCAAGCCGCGCAGAGTAGGACCAAAATCAAGGGCGCTTCCTTCGGAATGCTGTTCTCGAGGCAGTACTGGCGCACCACCCTCTTCACCTCAGGTTTTTGGTTCTGTGCGGTCACTCCGTACTTCGCGATCGCGACCTTCGCCGACGACGTGCTCAACCAATTCGGCTTCGGCGGCTGGACCGGTGGAGTGGGCCTGTCCGCACTTGCGGCCGCGGGTGTTGTCACCACCGTGCTTCTGATTGACAAGCTCGGCCGTCGAATTCTCACCGTGCCCGGGCAGTGGCTCTGCGCAGGCATCCTGCTGATCATCGGAGTCTGGGCGAACGCACCAGCGATCCTCGTGCTCGTCCTGTTTCTCGCCTTCTCCTTCTTCAATGCCGGCTACACCACGATGACCCAGGTCTATCCGGCGGAGGTATTCCCCGGCCACCTGCGCGGCATCGGCATGGGCTTCGCCGCGGCCTTCAGCCGCATCGGAGCCGCACTCGGCACCTTTGCGCTGCCATGGGCGATCAGCAACATCGGCCTGGGCCCAAGCATGGTCGTGGCCGCCGCCGTCGCATTACTCGGCGCAGCCCTCTCGCAATGGCTCGCGCCCGAGACGAAGGGGCGCACCCTCGCCGAGATCTCAGCAAACTTCTCCCACTGACACCGGGACTGCACGGTGACTTCGAATCCTAGCTAAGGCCCTCGGGCGGAACAGGGGCGTCCGTGGTGGGGCCTGCAAGGATCCCCTTACGGGCGGGGGCCTGCGCGTCCTTGACCCTATGGTCAGTCACCGCTGGTCAGCTAGCGTTGGTCGAACGATGGCAAGCAGTCCACCGCGGAAGCAAACAAAAGAAGATTCTCCGGTCTGTGTCGATCCGGCCTCGCGCCGTTCGACCTGTGGGTGAGAAGGTCAAAAAAGCGACCTTCCGGAATCAAGGAGCATTCGATGGCCAAGTACATGTTGATCATGCGTCCCACGGACGAGTCCTTCGCGAACTTCGCGAACACGGACTTCGCCGAAATCATGGATGCCATGGGAAAGTTCAACGACGAGTTGATTCGTGCCGGTGTCCTGCTGGCGGCCGAGGGCCTGGACGACGCGAATGAGGGCGTCGTGGTCGACTTCACCGGCGAGACGCCGGTTGTCACCGATGGCCCGTACGGAGAGACCAAGGAGCTGTTTGCCGGCTACTACATCCTTGATGTCGCATCGAAGCAGGAGGCTGTCGAGTGGGCCAAGCGGGCGCCGCTCACGGCGGGTAGCAAGACCGAGATCCGCCGCGTGACGACGATCGATGAGTTCCCGCAGGACAACCAGTGGATCCAGAAGGAACGGGCGTGGCGCGAGCTGACCGGGCAGCTCTGAGCCGACGGTGAGCAGCGCAGAGGCGCGGGGCGCCGTCGAGGCTGTGTGGCGGATGGAGTCCGCCCGCATCGTCGGCGCCCTCGCCCGCTATACGGGGGACTTCTCGCTGGCCGAAGATCTCGCCCAGGAAGCCCTCGCCGAGGCGCTGGTGTCCTGGTCCGTAAACGGGGTGCCGGCCCAGCCGGCAGGGTGGCTGCTCACTACGGGCCGCCGTCGTGCCATCGATGCTTTCCGGCGGCGCGCCGGGCGCGACGAACGGTACGCTCTTCTCGCCCGGGGCCTGGACGACTCGACGCCCGGGGCGGACGCGCTGTTCGACCCTGACGCGATTGATGACGACGTGCTCGCGTTGATGTTTATCTCGTGCCACCCCGTGCTGTCGAAGGAGGCCCGGATCGCCTTGACGCTGCGGGTGGTCGGCGGACTGGGCAGCGACGAGATCGCCACGGCGTTCCTGGTTCCGGCGGCGACGATCCAGGCACGCATCACGCGGGCCAAGAAGACGCTGGCCGCCGCACAGGTGCCCTTCGCTGTGCCCGAACGGCAGGAGATGAACGAACGGCTCGGCTCGGTCCTGCAGGTCGTCTATCTCATCTTCACGGAGGGCTCGTTTGCGTCGGGCGGCGAGGAGTGGATCCGCACCGATCTAGCCGGCGAGGCCCGCCGGCTGGCCCGCGTCCTGGTGCGGCTCGCGCCCGAGCCGGAGGTATTCGGGCTTCTCGCGCTGCTGGAACTCACGGCAGCCCGTTTCCCGGCCCGACTTGATGCGTCCGGTCGCCCGGTCCTTCTGGAGGACCAGGACCGGAGGCTGTGGGACCAGGCGGCGATCCGGCGCGGGCGTGCGGCGCTGGCACAGGCTGTGGGGGCCGGACGTGGACTGGGCGCATATGGCCTCCAAGCCGCCATCGCCGAGTGTCACGCGGTGGCTCGCTCGGTTGCCGAAACGGACTGGCAGCGGATCGTAATCCTCTATGAAGCCCTCGGACGGCTGGCGCCTTCGCCCGTCATCGAACTCAACCTAGCGGTCGCGGTCGCGATGGCCACCGGCCCCGCGGAGGGTCTCGAGCTGGTAGACGCGATCTCGTCACGGGGCGAACTGACGGGTTCGCACCTGCTCCCCGCGATCCGCGGCGAGATGCTCACCCGGCTCGGTCGTCGAGACGAAGCGCGGTCCGCTTTCCTGCAGGCCGTTGAGCTGTGCAGGAACGCCGCCGAACGAGCTGCGCTCGAGCGCAAGATCGACGGCGTCAGCCAACCATAAAGGGGGCCGCCATCGACCGCGGCAACGCCCGAAGACCACCCCTGGTGTTGAGTGCTTGAATGAGGGCATGGTGGATCGAAGCGTACTGGTCTCCGGTGGCGGCATTGCCGGCTTGACCGCCGCGTACTGGCTGGCGAAGGCCGGTCGGTCAGTCACGATTGTGGAACGAGCGGCCGGCGCACGATCTAGCGGCAACCCTATCGACGTACGCGGAGGAGCAGTCCCTATAGCACGGCAAATGGGCATCTGGTCGCGCCTGGAGGAGGCCGCCACTGGTGTCGAACGCCTGGTCTTCGTCGATGCCGACGGGCGGCCGCAGGCCACCATCCCCACCCGGCAACGCGCCGACCGCGACGGAGAGGTCGAGGTCGCACGCACTGACCTCGTCGGCCTGTTGCTTGAGAAGGCCCAGGAGACAAGCCGCATCATCCGGGACGACTCGATCACCGCCTTGCACCAGGACGACGGCGGAATCGACGTCGAGTTTCGGCGGACCCCTTCCCGTCGCTTCGACTTGGTCGTCGGTTCCGACGGGCTCCACTCCGCCGTTCGGCGCTTGGTATTCGGCCCCGAAGAACGCTTTTCCCGCCCATTCGGCATGTTCGTGGGCACCGTGCGCGCCCCTGCACCGATCCAAGATCCGCGCACCGTGCTGATGTACAACGAACCGGGAACCTCCTTGACCATCCACCCGGCGGGCGGGAATCCCGGGTTCGCATTCATCTTCCGGGGGCAGCACCATTTCGACTACCGCGACGCGGACCAAGGCAGACGCCTCGTCGAGTCCACCTACGCCGACGGCGGATGGCTCACCCCGCTCGCGCTCGAGGAATGGGGCGCGTCCGACGAAAGGTACTTCGACGCCGTCACCCGCATGGACGTACCGCAGTGGTCTGCCGGCCGCGTGGTGCTGCTCGGTGACGCGGCGAGTTGCATCTCGCTGTTCGGTGAAGGATCCAGCAGCGCGATCGTTGGAGCCAAGACCCTCGCCGACGCGATTGCCGCCTACCCGGATGACCACACCGCCGCTTTCGCCGGCTATGAACGCAGCCACCGCAAACACGTGCACTCGCTACAACGGGGCGCCGGCATCGCATCGCGCCTCCTCGTACCCAAAACGCAATCGGGCATCACGATCCGCAATGCTGTGTTGAACGCGCTCCCCTTTCGGAACACCCGACAAGCCCCGGATTCGCGGCGATAAGCGACGAACTTTTCCCAACGCTATTTTGTCACCCGGTGACCGTTAGCCGGCCCTCATCTGGACCACCGTGAGAAGCTGAGGGAATGATTCTGGAGCACGCAATCCTCCCCGTCCGTCCCGGCAGCGAGTCCGATTTTGAAGAGGCATTCCGGATGGCGCGACCTCTGATCAGCCGGCAGCAGGGCTTCCGCAGTCTTTCGATTTCACGCTCGATCGAGTCCCCAAACCTGTACCTTCTACTCGTTGAGTGGGATTCGGTCGAAGCCCATTCCGACGGCTTCCGTGGGTCCGCCGACTATGAGCGGTGGAAGGAGCTGTTGCACCATTTCTACGATCCATTCCCGGTGGTTGAGCACTTCACGACGGTGCGGTAGCCAGCCCCTCACCCGGCATGTGGATACAGTTTGAGAGTGAATTTCCACGCGTTCAAGCGTTTCTTCGATCTTGCGCCTGCTCTTGCCGCTGCACAGCCTGTCATCGAGGTTGAAGAACAGAACAGCGACTACGAATCCGGTGTTGCCCGCATCAGGAATGAGCTATGGCGAATCCGCACCGCCCGGATCACACCGACGAAACCCGGTGCCTTCGTCGCGGTCTGGAAGCGCGGCGAAGGCGGATCGACCAGGCCCTTCACGGCTGACGAGTCGATGTCCGGACTGCTCGTCTTCGTAGAGGAGCAAGAACGGTTCGGGGTCTTCCAATTCACCAAAGCCCACCTGGTCTCGCTCGGATACGTCAGTTCCGACGTTCATCCCGGCAAACGCGGTTTCCGCGTCTATCCCGCATGGTGCAACGACCTGAATCCTCAAGCGTCACGCACGCAGCGCGCGCAAGGGCCTGCGTTCGCCGAGATTACTCCGACAACCGCACGCGACCACTTCAGCGCCCGTTGGGCAGCCTTGATCTGAGTTCTTCTGCATAGGAAGCGATGGCCTGGCGCTGGTCTCGGGTGAATCTTCTGACTTGCATGTCGAGGACTACCCGACTGCCCAGTTCTCCCAGGCCCAACAGCTGACCCACCCGCTGGATTGCTTCGTCCACGTTCTCTGAATCCTCAACCACCTCGAAGACCTCGCCCCGCCGATCCATCGCCTTCACGAGGGCCTCGTGGAGCATCAATTGTTCCCTTGTCCGCCGCTCATCCTCATCCTCATCCATGCCGCGATTCTTGCACGAATGGTTGCGTCAAACTGCCGGTGCTATCCCGCCTACCGCGGCGCCCAAAGCGTGCGCCTACTCGAAGTGGGTTTCGATCCCGCTCCCCGAGACTTGTTCGATCAGTTCGGTGGCTATGTCCCGTAGTTTGCGGTTGCGGTTGCTGGAGACCTTGGTGAGGATTTCCATCGCTTCTGCCTGCGAGCATCGGTTTTGCGCCATGATGACACCACAGGCCAGGTCGATGGCGGTCCTGCTTTGCATTGCTGATTCCAGGTCCTCTGCCCGGTGGTGGGCTGAGTCGATGCGCACGGACAGGTGCAGGATGTTGCGGGCGGCAGCGGCGAAGCCCACGGCCTTGTTGAAGACATCGGGGGTGAACGCGCCTGGCTTGGATGCGAAAAAGTTCAGCGCCGCACTAGCGTCCTCGCTGATTTCCATGGGAATCCCCAACGAGCTATGAACGCCGATCTCGGCGAATTTCTTGGTGAGCGCCGGCCAGCGGAGATCTGTCGAACCGTCGTCGATGATCACGGGAGACATCTCGCGGAGTGCCGCGATGCAGGGGCCGTCACCGATAGCCTGCTCAAACCGGTCAATCTGCACGGCGCGTGGGGAGCTGCCCGCTGCAGTGAGGGGACGGCGTCTGACTTTGACAGTGATGGCGCATTCAATCTCGTCGCCGGAAGCTTCGGAAATCGAGGCAGCGGCGAGCTTAGTGAGCCCGCTCAGGAAATCAGATGCATTCCCTGCGCCGACCAGAACAGACTGAAGGTCCAGAATGCCTTGAAGCAGGTCTGCTGCTTCGTTTTCCGGTGAACTCGACATTCGCCCATCCTACTTTCATCGTTTGCCAAGGAGAACGGTGCGCCGACGCTGGAAGCCCGCATCCCGCCGTCGTATGCTGCATTCAGTCCTAGGCTTTCGATCCCCTACCGCGGAGTACGCACATGCAGATCCCCAAACCGTCCGACGCCGACAAAGACCGCTTCCGCGCGGTGGTGCCGGAGAACCCTGACGTCGTGGTCAAGCCGATGTTCGGGAACCTGGGCGCCTTCGTGAACGGCAATATGTTCGCCGGACTGTTCGGTCCGATGATCGGCGTCAAGCTTTCCGACGCCGACCGCGAGGCACTGGAGGCCAGCCACCAAACGCTCCCGTTCGGCCCGGAAGGCCGCGCCATGGGTGGCTACGTCGGGCTCCCCGAAGCCTTGGCCGGCGACGATGAGCAAACGGCGGAGTGGGTCGAAAAGGCGTTCGCTTACGTTGCGACTCTCCCGCCGAAAGCCGCGAAGCCGCGTTCGGCGAAGAAGTAACTGCCGCGGAGGCGGCGCTCAAAGCTCAGAACCGGGACGTGTGGTCTTCGATCAGTCCGCTTGCCGCAATCTCACGGAAGGTATAGATCCCCCGGACTGCGGCGGCCGTGTCCCGGAATGGTGACGAGACGGCAAGCTCTTTCCCGAACTCGTCAACCAGCCTGACCCTGCAGCTGCCCCCGTTGTCAGTGAACACTTCAAAGTGTCCCGCCATCAGAGAAGTTCTCCCCGACGGCGTACAGGAGCAAGCTTGGGCAGTCCGGGATGCCGGGAAGCCGGGCTGCTGTTGAGCGGTTGATGATGTCCCGATTCGCGTCGCCGCTCCAGTTCGCCCGTCACGAGGTCAAGCAACGCCTGCGCTGGTTCGGAGAGCCTGTGGGTTGCCGCCGTGTGGGCTATTTCGTCGCAGTGAAGAAGCACAAGACGGATGCGTTCCAATTCGCGCGAGGGCACGGATGGCCATTGCCGAAAGAGTTGTTGAAGCGCACTGTGCCTGGGTAGGTGGTTCCGCCAAGATTCATCGGAGGTGTCTCGCGTCCAGGATCCCCGGCGCCGTGCAGCGGGAACATGGGGGTGACCGGGTTGAATAGGTGCCATGACTGACCTCCTCGTACTAAATCGAGAAAGCCAGCTGCTTGACCTCTACCAGCATAAGTGACCCAGGTCATATCAACCAATTTCGGCTTGCTTGGAATCGCGTGGGGCTGGTGAACGCCCCGCGGGCGTGCTGGGCCGGGCCACGATGAGGAGGCCGACGAGGGACAGCAGGGCCCCGACGATCATGATGGCTGCCATCGGGACGGCTGTGTCCGTGCCGCCCAACCCTGCGATCGGCGCGATGATGCCGGCTGTGGTCCATTGCACCAGGCCAAGGACGGCGGAACTCGTGCCCGGGTGCGCCGGTACTTCGGCCGAGGCAAGGGCACCGCCGTTGGTATTGATCAGTCCCTGGGCCACCATGAGCGCGAAGAAGCTGCCCATTGCCACGAGTAGAGGAGTGCCCCACGAGAGGGCCCCGGCAAGCATGACGATGCCAGCGGCGAGCGCGATGGCCTGTCCTACGAGGATGACTCGTCGGGTGGGTACCCGGCCTGCCAGCCGCGCCGAGACGAGGGCGGCGATGGTCATCCCGCCGGCGTTCGCGGCGAAGACGATGGAGTACGCCACCGGGGAGAGTCCGTTCATGTTCTGCAGGATGAACGCGGACGTGGCGACGTAGGCGAACAAGGCGATGAATGCCGAAGATGCCACCAGGACGTATCCAACGAACCGGCGGTTCGCCAGGACAGTGCGCGCCGCGTGCCCGAATTCACGCAGTCCGCCCGCGTGACGTTTCCCGGGCGGCAGGGATTCCGGCACGACGAACAGCGCACAAAGGGTCATCAGGACACCAAGTGCCGCCAGCGTCCAGAAGGTCATCCGCCACCCGGTCAGCTGCAGGATCACCGCGCCCAGCAGAGGGCTGATGATCGGTGCCACGCCCCCAATCCCCATCACGACGTTGAGCACCCGGACCAGCTGCGGGCCGTGGGCCAAGTCCACGATGACGGCGCGGCCGATCACCATGGCCCATCCCCCGCCAAAGCCCTGCAGGAACCGGGCAACCATCATGAATCCGATGCTCGGGGCCAGGGCGCAGCCAACCGTCGCGATGGTCATGAGTATCGTGCCCGCCACAAGCGGCAGGCGTCGGCCGCGTTGGTCGCTGAACGGACCCCCGACCAGTTGCCCGAGTCCCATCCCGGCAAAGAACGTCGTCAGGGTCAGCTGCACGGATGACGCCGAGGTGCCGAACTCTTCTGACACGCGTGGGAACGCCGGGACGTACATGTCGGTGGCGAGGGGTGCGACTGCAGTCAAGAAGATGACAGTGGCGACTAGTGCTGCCGGGACGGTCCCTGCCGTCGCAGCCCGTGTGGTTGTCGGCGTCGTGCTCACGGGCATACGCTGGTGCTCCATTTCATCGAATGCTTGACCTTCGATTTCCATGAAACCCTCGATGCGCAGGCGTAGCGAGGGCCCTGCCGAAACGGGTTATGGCAGAACCTCCCAACCGTTCGTGGTTACGTCGTACCGTTTCCATATGGATAACCGAGCCGAGGTACGAGAGTTTCTGGTCTCCCGCAGAGGACGCATCACCCCCGAGCAGGCGGGCATCGAGCCCATCGGCGGCCGGCGCCGAGTGGCGGGTCTCCGAAGGGAAGAAGTCGCCCGTCTCGCCGGGGTCAGCATCGACTACTACACCCGCCTCGAGCGTGGAAACCTCACCGGGGTCTCGGACAGCGTCCTCGACTCAATCGCTCGGGCTCTGGAGCTTGACCGCGCCGAACACGACCACCTCTACGACCTGGCACGTGCGGCCGGTCCCGCTGCGCGGAAACCCGCGAGCCCACCGGCGTCGGCCGTGCGGCCCGTGATGCAGTATCTACTCGACGCCATCACCGGCGCCCCGGCCTTTATCGGCAACAACCGCATGGACATCGTTGCCGCCAACGCCCTCGGCTACGCCCTCTACTCCGAGATGTACCGCGGCCCGGCACGCCCCGCGAACCACTCGCGCTTCATCTTCCTGGACCCCCGCGCCCACAACTTCTATCCCGACTGGGACCGTGCAGCGAACGTCAACGTCGCGATACTGCGCCGCGACGCGGGCCGCAACCCCCACGACAAAGACATCGCAGCACTCGTCGGCGAACTCTCCATGCGCAGCGACGAATTCCGCGCGCGCTGGGCAGCACACAACGTCCGCCGCCACTATTCAGGCACCAAGTTCTTCAACCACCCCGTGGTCGGGCTCCTGGAACTGACCTACCAGGCCATGGAACTCGAAGACGACCCAGGCCACACCCTCACGGTTTACCCCGCGGTTCCCGGCAGTCCCTCGGAAGAAGCCCTCAAACTCCTCGCGTCCTGGGCGGCCACCGAAAACTTCGCCCATCCAGTCCCCCAAGCCCTCGCTGGACCTTAGAACCAGCACCATTAAAGGTGAGGTCTGAGCCTTCTCCGCCCGCGTCCACGGGCTCTCGTGTCTTAAGTTCCCACGAGGGCGTAGTGTCGAATTAGGAGATTTCGGGATGGTCGTTCGGATCCGGGGATTGAATATCAGGGCTGTGCAGCGCGCGAGCGGGCACGGCTGCAGGTCCGGGTTGGGGATCCTGGGCACCCCTTGGAATCGAGGCCGCATGGCCAACAACAACGCAGTACCCACTACGGAACAATTGCAGGACCTCCTGCTTGAAAGTCCGGGCTTCACCGAATTTCTCCTGGGCTTGGCCACCATCTCAGCTTCCTTGTTGGACGGCCAGGAACCTCTTTTGTGCGCCATCACTGTCGAGCGGGATGCCGGTCCCTCAACGGTGGCGAGCAGCACCGCTGCGGCGCAGCGCTTGGACGAGAAGCAATACGCGTTCGACGACGGCCCTTGCCTTACGGCCTTGCGTCACCAACATCGCGTGCTGATTGACGACCTGCAGGCCGACGACCGTTGGGCACAGTACGCCCACCAGGTGGATGGCGAAGGTATTCGCTCTGTCCTCGCAGTGCCGATCCAGACGGACTCTTCCTCACGCGCAGCTTTGAATTGCTACGCCTACGCACCCGGCACTTTCAACCCGGCCATCGTCGCCCGCGTGTTGGAGCATGCGGAGACAATTTCGAAGACGCTGAGGTTGGCGCTGCGGCTTCACGTCCCGGAGCCATACCCTGAACATTTGCGCTCGGCCCTCCAAGCGCGGGCCGTGGTGGACGCGGCGCTGTCCTTGATCATGCTCCAGAACCGTTGTGGGCGGGACCGCGCCATGGAACTCCTTCAGCTTGCTGCGCGGAACAACAACCGGCGTCTTCATGACATCGCCACCGATATCCTGAAAGCCTCAGGCCCCCTCGATTGGACTTCCACTGGTGCGTCCCATGAATAATCGTGAGGGGTCGGGATTGCGTCATCCTGAGTGGGCATCCGCGCAACGGAGAAGCGCCGCCGAATGGTACCGTGACGGCCGCACGGCCTTGGCTGGGGTGTGGGCCTACTTTTACGGGATTGGGGGCGATGTGGATGAAATGGCTGTGGACGCGTACCTTCATGAGCTCGGCGAGCTCCCCCCATCGCAAATGAACCTTCTGGCCTTGGCAATGCGGGAACTGGACACAGAGGCGATGCGGGAACTGGATTCGAAAAGGATGGCGGACACATGAATAGTGCGGAGCGGGGGCCCACCCGCACTGCGTCGGCCGGCTTGGCTGCCTACCCGAACCAGGATCTTGGCGTGACCCTCCAGGATCTTGTTTTGGAGAGCGTCGACCTGGACGAATTCCTTGCTGAGCTAGCGACCCTTGCAGCGGCCGCGCTGACAACTGCCTCCAACGCCGTCTCGTGCGGCGTCACCGTTGTGACAAGGAAAAAGGGCGTCACCACGGGCAGCAGCGATGAAAGAGTGGGCGCTCTCGATGAACTGCAGATTGAGTTCGGCGACGGGCCGTGCCTCACGGCGCTTCGGCACAATTCGGTGGTTCTTGTCGTCGATAGCCGCCACGAAAGCCGTTGGAGCGACTACATGGAGGCTGTTTGGCGGAACGGCGTTGGAGCCATCCTGGCAGTGCCGCTTGATCTGGACGGTGAAACCGAGGCCGTCATGAACCTCTATTCGACCACCCCGCACGGGTTTACAGGACCGGACATTACCGCCGCGGAGGAATTCGCCGAGGGCGCAACAACGTCCCTTCGCCTGGCTTTGAAGATCTCCCAGTTGCGTAACGCCAAGGACGATCTCACTGCAGCCATGCAGTCCCGCTCGACGATCGATACCGCAGTCGGGATTGTCATGGCGCAGAACCGATGCGGCCGCGACACGGCCTTCAAGGTCTTGACCAGGGCGTCGAACAGCCGGAACGTCAAACTCCGGGACATTGCCGCTCATGTCATTGCCTCCGTTTCGGGCGAGACGGATCCAGAAGCTTACTTCGACGAATAGCCAAAGCGCGGGGAATGGTGCGGACTAAGCTAGGAACAGCGCACCAACTGCCGTGTTGAATTCTCTTTCACAGGAACGCTGCGGCTCGATGCACTGGACCTAGATGAATGAGGACTATGGCGCGGAAACTACCGCTGGATGAGCTGTCGACCGTTATCGCGCGAATCCAGGGCCTGCTGCTGACGGAAGAGAAAGTGGACCGCGCCGTGCGGTTGCTTGCCCGTGCCATCAAGGACTCCGTGCCCGGAGCGAGCGGCGCGGGGGTCTCCATCCTGGACTCGAGGGGCAGGCTGACCAGCAGTGCATCGACGGACGACGTGGTCACCCGCGCGGACGCACTCCAATATGAATTGGGCCAGGGGCCGTGCCTGACAGCCTGGGCCATGGAGGAAACGGTGATCGTCCGGGACATCGAAACTGATCCACGGTGGCGCGAATGGTCTGACGCGGTGAAGGGCATGCCCATCCATGCGGTGGTCAGCACCCCTTCGATCGCCGAGCAAGAATGCATCGGCGCCTTGAAGATCTACTCGGACCGTGCCGGCGCTTTCGGCGAGGACGCGGCCCGGGTGCTGAAACTATTCGCCGCCCCGGCAGCGACGCTGCTGGCGAATATCCAGGCCAGCGAAGCGCCACACCGCATCAGCGAGGCCCTGGCGGAGTCCCTCCACAGTCGAGACCTCGTCAACCGCGCCTGCGGCATCTTGATGCAGCGCCACTCTTTGACCGTTGACATGGCCCTTGCAGAACTGATGCGCCGGGCCCGGCTGCAGAACAGCACGCTGGGCCAGATCAGTGCCGATCTCGTCGCCGGGATTCCGGCGGCCCTGGACTAAGGCCGGCCCGTGGGCTTCGATCCGCACGAACCACAACAGCAGCGCATGCTGGCCGCTGCCATGAAGTCAGCACAAATCAACGTCGGCGAACTCTGGCTCAAGTACTTCAGCCTGGGCGGCGAAGTTGGCGAGTACGAGGTGGAAGCCTATCTCCAAGGCCTCCTCTCCCTGCCCGTCCTACAACGCGACCTCCTGGCCATGGCCGCCAACGAACTCATCGACACGTCCCCTCACGGTCGCGCACCCTACTCCGACGAGCTCGGCAGCCCGGATGGCGAGTCTCCGAGGAAGGAACCCGGGTCCGGGACGCAGGAACTGCCGGAGCCTGATTCCGGGGAGTAGGCGGCACGCTGCGTCTCGGTGGGTGGGGTGTACGACGGCGACCGGCAGCTGAGGGGTTGCGTCCACTTCGCATGTGGTTCGGCCGCCGAGCACGACGGGGCGGTGCCAACACGTAGACACCCTTAGCCCAAAACACGTAGACGCCGGCTCTTCCACACTGAATTTTGCGATTTTCACACGGAGATTCGCCCAAAACACACGGAGATTGGACCTATTCCACACGGAGACGGGTATCCGCAGGTTTACCTTTCTTTCAGGACGGGGCCCTCAGTAGCTCAACAACTGACCAACTTTCCTAACCAAATTATGTCAACCTAAACCTTGGGGGGATTATGAACCGGCACCAACTTAGCGGTCTGTCGCTTGCCTTGGGATGCGGATGACTGCGTCATGAAACTTCTGACCCTCTCCGCAGCCGTAATGCTTTTGATCGTTGCTACCATCGCGTTCTCTACCAACCAGATCATGATGGGGATCCTGTCGGTAGGCGCATCGGTGGCAAATCTCGCGACGTGGCTTGTCTATAAGAAGCAAACAAAGCAGGACGGTCGCGTCGAGCGCAACTGATTCGGCTAACCCAGAATTCGTCTCCCGGGCTACTCCTGTCCTTGGCATTGTCTATTTCGTGTTGTTAGTTGTCGCGCTTGCATCGCTTATGGCATCAAAGTGGCTTCCCGCCCCAGTCAAAATAGCGATTGCCGTCGCTCAACGGCCTGGATTATCTACTCACAAGTACAGTAGCGAGTGCTCGGAAGGCGGCACAGAAGACCGTAGATGGGCAGGAATTGGGGGAAGACATGGTGATATCCGAGGCCCGGCTGGCAGGTCGTTCCAAAAGACTGATCTGGAGAATCGTCGGCGCTTCAGTCATCGATTTAGTCGTGTCAGCTCTGGTCTCGGGGCATCGCATTGCCCGGATTCCTCATGGCCGTCGGCGTCATCGTACTTACCTGGACGGCTGTTCAGATGACCGTCTCCATCGCTATAGCTGAGGAGAAAATCGTCCTGCGCTGCGCGCCGTTCTATACAACCAAAGTGTCGATCTCAGACGTTGTCGCTGTGAGCATGGCGCCGGACACATCCCTCGCTGACGGATACGGCTTGCGACTCGTGCGCGCGAAAACCCGAGGATTGATCGTGGGATGGCCTGCGATCACATTGGAAACGAAGAACCGCCGATGGATCATCTCAACCGCCCAAGCCGAGAAAGTTGTGAGAACAATGATCAAACTGCGGCTAAGTGAACAAGGGTGCTATTCGAAGAAGCGCAAACGGCGGAATCATGACGAAAGTCCTCCGTAGTGGCGAGTGTATGCATTGTCCTTCACCGCCTTGCCCGCTGGTACATCGGCATTTGCAGCGACGAGTCGGCTCAGCTTGGTTTGAGTCCTTACGAAGAGCGATAATCGGGCTGCCCGTTCCGTGGTTCAAGCTGTCCGGTTCGCCACCGTTGCTCAGTCGTCAACTTCGGGGAACCCAGGAGTATCGTGCTTCCCGACACGGATAGGAAATGACAGTCGGTACCGTTAGGAGACTCTGCGTATTATTGCCAGGGTGAGCGATGGCCGCTTGCCGCGGTTGCGCTAGGGTGCCCATATCAGAAGCACGACGAAGAGCGCCAAGTTGAAGGCCGCAAGCCCCAACGACACAGGTCCGAAGACCAACCGCCTCAACTTTTTATACCGAAACAGCGACATCTTTGAGAGCCAAAAAGCGACTCCGAATCCGACAATCAGTGAGGCCAAGAAGACATACACGGCCATCGCGCCGGATATTCGGCTAACAGAAACGGCAACCGGAATCATGCCAGTGACTGCCGCCGTGGTGTCGGCGTACTTAGCAAAAAGGACCTTCAACGTTGGTGCTCGATACATGTGCGGAAGGCTGTCACCAACGCGTGCAGACGACTCCACCGGACGTCTATGGTCCTCAACTACTTCATAAACACTCTCTGACTCGAACTCATGCAGCGATCGTTCCAGTAGGGGCGCGAGAACCGACGTCATCACCGGCGAGACAATCTGGATTAGCGCGGAAATTAAAAACGGCTCCGCAGAACCCCAACTCATTTAAAGCATTTCGCAGTCTATTCGGTGCGTCTTCTTTGCACCTCGTGTGGTGGGTCCTCCGGAGGCAGGCGCGATCCACGTTTCAATCACAATCTTGTGCTGACTAACATGCCGTTCGACAGCTTCATGCTTGAGACTCCTTTTGTGGACGTTCTCAGCGAAGTCCGCATCGAGCCCAAAGCTGTCTTCAAAACGCCACGACGCTTCGTGACCGGAATACGACATTGAATCGTCCTGGAGATCCGACCAGCCACTATACGAAATAGGCACGAGCGCCCTGTTTGTTACAACGACCTTGTGTACAGCTTCAGGGCACGCACCCAGAGACTCGATTGGCTGCCCATCGCCCCTATCGAACAGGAACGAGTCGATCTTCAACCATCCAGCGTCTTCTGCCCGAGCCATTCGTCGTCGGTTTCGTCTCTCCGCGAGCCCGCCCATCATATTTCCTGACTTGGCGAATCCTGGTGCAAGGCTGAAGAAAACTCGTGGGCTAGCCGTTGCGCCATGTGGGCAATTAGCGGTGTGGCAGTCTCTTGTAAAACAGCGGGGAGGCTTCCCATGGAGTCGGCGTCCACCATCATCGCGAACTCGCCGAAGTTGACATCATTCCTGTCCAACTTTGGACTGGGTGCCGTCCAAGCAAGTGCCACCCGATCATAGTTCACCCGGCAAAAGTGAGCTGGTTCATCATCAATAGCCAATTTCATGACATCGCGAGAAGTAGACGCGTCCAAATCCTGTCCATCAATGGTAATGACGGCATGAGCATTCGCCGGCGGCAGTCCAAGGACGCGCTGAGACTTCCGCATAACGTCCTTCAAAGAGAGGGAACAGGACCAAAGAAAGGAACATTTTCCGTCCCGTCTGTACCATTCAAAATACTCACCGGAGCTCACTTCCAAGGAACCTTCCGGCAAACTATAGCTGTCGTGGTGGATGACTTCATTCATAGCCTTGCCCCAAACTTTCTGTTCGTCCTGGACGTTTCCAGGACGATAGGACTCTTCAGGTAATGACAAAGGAACCCTCAAGACACGGTTGCTTGAATTCATGTATCCGACGAATGAACCGTTTGAGGATGGGCCAAGAATCTGCTGACCAAATTTTGTAAGTTTGAGTGAGCGCTCGGAGGCCCGCGATGCACTGCGACGTTTCTTGTCACTAGCAGAGCCCTGCAACAAGATCCCAGCGCAATCAATAATGGCTTCGCCGCTGCCAGCCCAGGCAGACGCACTTAGCAAGTCCAGCCTTGCGTAACTTTCGCGCGGGACAACGAAAAGCTTCAAATTGGATGATCGTCGTGACAATTCTCAAGCTCCGTTCACCAACGGTCTGATAGGTTGCAGTATCTTTAGGTCGTGGAGTCAGCGTTGCGCCGAGACGCTGACCTACGAACATCCATAACCCGGGCGCCGAAGCTTCCGATTGAAGGGATTCTAGCATTCAAGCATCCGCTTTAGTCGGAAGCATCGTGGAGATTCGACTTCGGGTTTGGTCTCTGTAGGCGATTTTCGTGCGGAAGGCCGTCTCTGCCAGTTGATCCAGCGACAATTAGCTCGACCCGGCACAATTGAAGCACCGAGCCGCGTGCAGGGGTCATCAATGACGCGGTCCAACTTAACGGGGTCGACACGCGCTGTCTTCACAGCTTGTCGATCCAGGTATCTTCTTCCCGATCTGCCCAAGCTGAACCTTTGGACGTCGGTTTCGCGGCAGACCGCTGTTCGATCGCGGCGAGTACACGCCGTACCTCCACGGCGCGCAGCTCACGCAGAGACGCCACCTCACGGATGATCACTGAATTAATCAGCAGTTTTCGTTCTTCTTGCCCTGAAAGGCCAGCCTCCTCGAAGGCCCCCCTTATCTGCTGAACCTGTTCTGGCCGAATTGGCATCTCCTGGAGTGCTCCAGATACTGGTCCTGTAGGTATTTCAAAAAGTCCGGGTTCGTCGCTCACGAGGAACGATCTTACTAGTGCACGTCATGGCAGGAGTAAGAATCGGACCCCTAGTCCGGCCGTTGAAAAATCAGCGTTGCCACATGTTGAACGGGCCAACTGGCCGCCACAGTATCTCGGGGCCCGGTTTGGTGTGCGCAGATGCCGGAAATGTGGCACCTACAAGCTGTGCCTCGGCGGAGCCGACACGCCGTGTTTGTGGGACGGCTGTGAGGAGCGCCTATGGGCAAGAGGCTGACTGACTTGCCCACAACACTGGCGGCATGCTCGAAGACCTTCTACAAGCGAAAGGTCTCTAGCTGGCGCATTGGCCACGCCTCCTCTGCTGAAACGGTACCTAATCGCCCTCTATGATTGCTAGGTGATACCCGCCCTGAGAGCTCCAGCAGCCGCCGCCGTAGACATGTCAGATCTCCAGCGGAATCTGCTTGTGGCTGCTCAGGCTGGTTTTGAGATTAGTGAACGGCCCGATCTTGGATCCCTCGTGCACTGGAGGGGCAATACCGCCCTACCCATACATCGCTGGTACAAGTATCGGGAGGGCTACTCTCCCGAGCTCATCGAGAAATTGAACTTGGGTGAGAAGATCCTCGACCCGTTTGCTGGCAGCGGATCCATTATGGTTGGGGCTGCACAGCTGGATCGCGAGTCTGTTGGCATTGACGTCAGCCCCTTGGCCGCCTTCATCACAAAAGTGAAGGTAACTCCTCTGGACGATCTGCAAGTCGGCGCTATTCGTAAGTTCATCGAGCAGCCGAACACACTCTTAGTTTCTGATCCTTGGCCAGCGCCTGCCCTTAAGATCGCTCACAAGATGTTTGAGCCGGACATCCTTGAAACGCTTCTTCGGATCCGGCGCGCCATCGAGGCTTGGACTGAGGATCAGGACGTTCACGACTTCTTGCTCTTGGCTTGGATTTCCATCCTTGAGTCGGTGGGAAGTTACTTCAAGGAGGGCAACGGGATAAAGTACCGAAACAAGAAACGTGAGGCGGTTGGTTACTCTGTGCGAATCGATGGGGTTTGGCAACTCGAACGATTCGGTGAAGACCAGAAAGCGTTCACTCTCCAGTCGTTCACCCGTCATCTGGGCCATATGCTCAAAGATGCTGAGTCGGTTTGGGTGGGTCAACCTGCTTGGAAGCGTCAAGTCATCCATACAGGCAGCGCCACTGAAATTATGCCTGGACTTCCCGACCAAGCTTTCGATTCTGTTATTTTTTCTCCACCGTACGCCAATCGATTCGACTACTTCGAAGCGACCAAGGTTGAAATGTGGTTTGGTGGCTTCGTAAAGTCGTACGCTGACCTGAACACGCTGCGTAAGCAATCAATGCGATCGCACCTGGGCTCGGCTCTGGGCGACACCGACTATGTAAATGACGACTTGGAAAGCCTGATTTCGCTTATGGACCAAGATTCCTACGCGGCCAAGTCGAGGGTTCCCTCACTGCTCCGCGGCTATTTCGAAGACATGAAGAGCGTGCTCACGCAATGCCGTCGGGTCACCAAGGCAGGATCCCGCACATACGTCGTCGTTGGGAATTCGGCCTACGCAGGAGTGATAATGCCGACTGACTCCTTGTGTGCCCAGGTCGCGTTGGCCTCAGGTTTCAAGAACGCAAAACTCCATGTTGTACGGCACTTGACTGTCGCTCCCCAACAGCGTGACCAACTCCGCGGCTATGAATCGTTTATGCGTGAAAGCGTGGTGGAACTGTGGTGAGCACGGACGTGCCCGAAGCGGTGTTTGAAGAGGTGGCATCGTTCCCGTTGGCGGCTGACATCCACGATCACGCGCTGTTGTCGCTCAGCCTGCGCAACAAAACCAACGGGTTTACGCACGGGCTTCACCGCTTCCCGGCAAAATTCATCCCCCAAGTTGCAGAGTGGGCCATCCGAAGCTACGCTGACGGGTCAAGCAAGATTCTCGACCCGTTTTCTGGCTCGGGCACTACCTTGGTTGAGGCTGTCAGAGCCGGACTCGACGCTGTCGGCCAGGAGATCAATCCCCTAGCGCGTCTAATCAGCAGGGTTAAGTCCACTCCGCTGGATCCTAGGCGATTGGAGATTCTTGCCAGGGACATTGCGGCGAAGATTCGTCCCATAAACAGCGAACTGATGACACCCATCGCCGGCGTCGAAAATTTCGATCATTGGTTCACTCGACCTGCCTGGCGGGATCTGCAGACCCTGAAATCGGCGATCCTAACAACTCCAATGGGCGGAAACCAGCGGGAATTCTTCCTGGTGGTCTTCAGCTCCATCCTCCGCTGGGTCTCCAATGCCGACGACCAGACACAGAAGACCTATGTTTCTGGAACGCGCACAAAGATTCCTCCAGCGGTCATGGCTACATGGGAGAAGAGTGTACAAAAGGCCATCGCGGGCATGGACGAGCTCGTCCCGTCAGGGATACAGGTTGGCGACGTCGAAGTACCGGAAAATGGCAACGCACTCCAGATAACATGCGACGACGGCAGCATAAACCTTGCCATCACGAGTCCCCCATATCTCGACTCCGTCGATTACCCCTACAACCTGATGCTTGAGCATTTTTGGCTCGCCCCGGAACTCAATATTGAGTCACGCAAAGCCTTCAACGACCTACGCCGCCAGCAGATGGGGGCCAAGTCCCCTGCCAGTCCTGGCGACCTGCCGTTCGCGCTCCGAGACCGAATGTCCGTACTTGATTTTCCTGAATCCAGGCGCCTTGCTGCCGCCAGTTACTTCGCCTTCATGGATGCCCACCTGGGTGAAATGAGTCGAGTACTAACCCCGGACGGCCGTTATGTGATGGTCGTCGGGAACAGCCGGACTGGAACAGGGACTGTTCCGATTCACGAATCAATTATCGAACTGGCGGAAGCGCATGGCCTTTACCTCGAGCATTCGTTCGGCTATCGAGTCAGACGGCACTACATGAAGTTCCCCAGAGCCGGTCGCGGCGGGATCATCCTCATCGACTGGGTCCTCACTTTTGCCAAGTCTCCTCGCCGTTTGGCCTCCAACTCGTTCATTCTTCCTTCGCTGACTCTGGATCCGCATGAGGTGGCTCATTGAGCGTGCCCTTTTGGCGGGTTGCGAGTTATGGGTACCCCAACCCGTTTCGCGACAAAAACGCCCAGTTCTCATGGGAAATCCTTCAATCATTTGTCAACGAAAGCTCTTATGAGAAAGTCAAGCTCTTCTGGCAGTCCCCCAATGCAGAGCACAAGCTGGACCACGCTGCCGTCGAAAGCCGCAAAGCATCCTTCGAGGAGTTTGGCCTCCTATACGTGCTGGCTGGCTCAGACAGAATCGTCATCACGCCCGGCGGACGGCAGCTGCTGGAGGCGGCCGACCAAGGCGATCAGCGAGAATTCGCCTGGATCGCGATAAATCTGCTCCTTCGTTTCCCACTTTGCGGACCACCCCGGCGACTCGACGCACCCAGCCGCGCGCCAAACTTTCCAATTTACTGGTTCCTCTGGGCGGCCCTTTTTGATTTAGACGAATATATCCTGTGGCCGGAACTGGAACGCATCCTTTGTACTGTCGGTAGCCACATGGAGGCAGTGTCCGCCATCGCAGCCGTCCGAGATCTACGAGCTGGACGAACGCTTTTGCCGAAATCGCAGGTTCCGGACGTCAAGAAAAGCGTCTACAACTCCCTCAACCAGGTCGTCGTTCATGGCGGCCTCTACTACCAGCTTCTGGACAGCACGAAAGTTGAGAATCCCTACGAGCCTGATTCGGTGACTGTGAGACGGCACAGCGTGGAACGAGAGTTCCAAGAGTTGGTGCGCTTTGCTATTGGAGCCGGGGCAACTCAAGCCGACGTGGAATGCTCAGATCCGGGCCAATTTGTTTCGCGGATGCCGCTGCCTCCGACGTTCAAGAGTGGCGAAGAGACCCAATATTTTGACTATCTGGGGGCTGCTGTCCCCACTATGGAGTCAGCTGTCAGGGCGACGAGCGTGGAAGTGCCGTCTCTGCCGTATGGTTCCGATTCCGTGTCCATCCTAACCGAGGTACACCACTACAATGTGACCCCTCAGGGACACGTAGAAGGCGACATTTCTATTCTGTGCAGGATCGGACGCAACCAACGAGTGATCTTCAGCCATGACCTAAAATTCACCTATCGGGTCAAGGACAAACAACGCACTTCAGACGGAAAGATCCGACTCGTGGTCAACCGATCCAAACCGATAACAAGGCCGGAACCTATACTTCCCTATCTGATTGAGGATGACTGATGCGTACAGTTGACCAAGGCACTCTCGAGGATGAGGTGGTCATCCTTCCAGACAGCTTTTACGACCGAATTTCGCTCACAGAACATCTAGTGCGTGCCCCGCTTCAAGTTCCTGACGACATTTTGGGCCGCCTAAAAAAAGAGACGTCTGGCCTCCTTGTAGAGGAGTCCGTTCTCATGGAAATTGCTTCCGCGCTCCTGACCGGTCACGTCGTGCTGCAGGGCCCTCCTGGGACCGGCAAGACTTCCCTTGCGTCAGCGATATGCCGTGCCTTCAGGGTCGGCCGGTCAACCATTACCGGCCGCGAGGATCTCAGTGCTTATGACCTAATCGGCCGGCAAGATCTGGTGTTCGACGAAGCGTCCAAACAGGAGATAGTCGTTCCGACAGACGGCGCCTTCACAACTGCGGTCATCGAATGTGCTGGAGCCGTGTCTCGGAATCAGGACGACCCCGAGGAGAACCCTTCAACCGGGCATTGGCTTGTTATCGATGAGCTCAACCGAGCAAACATGGACAGGGCGTTCGGTGAACTCTTCACGGTTCTTGGGACTGACGAACCTGTGGGCGTGCCCTTGAAATATCACGGTTCCAAGAACGAAATGCTATACATTCCTGGCGCGTTCCGTCTCATCGGCACGATCAACTCCATAGACAAGCAGTTCGTCAACTCAATGAGCCTGGCCATCCGGCGGCGGTTTACATTCATTACTCTGGATATTCCCGCTCAAAAACCAGAGGCGGAGTCATGGACCGAAGGTGAATCACCAGCGGCAAGGGAGTTCCGCATCGTAGTCAACGCGGCGTGCAGCCGACTAACGACAAAAACGGGCAAGGAGCACCACGCCGTTTCCATAATTGAGGCCCACTCCCGGCGCCTCGGCAACCTTTTCTCCCTCATTGAGCTCGTGCGCTACGCAAAAGAAGGCAGCGACTATCCATTCCTTCCAATCGGGACCGCACCTCTGATCGACACCGTTGAGCTTTTTCTGAGCCGGCTGAGCCTTGAGCCACAGAAGGATGCCAACGAGGCGTTGGACTGGGCCGCGGCGGCAAAGCTTGGATCCTTGTTTGACGTTGATCACCTGGATTCTGATCAGGTAGGAGCATATGCCCTAAAACTGACGCATCTATCCTCCGCCAGCCGCTTTGCCACAGAGCTCAGGAGGCACGCGGTAGCGGGCCAAAGCTACGTTTGATGAAGACAAATCGTTACAGGGAATCCATTTTTCGCCAGGCACTTCCGCTGCTCACAAGCCACGGTAGTCACATTGACGTGACGCTGGAGAACAAAGATGTCGACGTCCAACTCGGAACATCGGAAGAGATCTTTCACGAATACTTCCTTTTTCGACAGCTCCTTGCGTTCCTCCCGGATCTCTACCGCGTAATCGATCAGATCCGGGACAACCCTTCCAAACGAATATTCCTAGCAAGAGAGGACAGCCGTGGGGGCCTGCAAGGTCTTCTAGATCTTCCTCGATACGTCCAGCAGAGAGGCCCTGGCCAAACACGAACCAGCCCACGAATACTTCCGGTTGTCCGATCCCGATACTCGTACGACACGCCTGAAAACCAACTGGCTCTGAGCGTTTTGAGGACCGTCAGAACGCGGCTTGCGTCGAACCCGTTCCCGATCAAGAGCAGCGAGCACCGCGCAGCTCGCCGCCACCGCTCCAAGCTTGAGATCCTCACGAAAAGTCCTTGCTTCGAGCAGGTTCGCGCTGCAGCGATCCCCCGGTTGTACCGGGAAGCAACCGCCAGAGTTGACCGCCGAAGAACGGGGAATGATCGCGCCTATAGGAAGTTGTTGCAATGGCTAGACCGCTGGGGCGCTCAATTTGGGCCCGCCGACGACGAGAATGACGAAACGCTTCCGCTGAGCTTTCCCTCAGGGGACGCCTTCTGGAACAGGATCTTCGAAATTTGGTGCTTGGGCGAGTGTATGGCGTCCCTTCAGCGGCTGGGATTCATCGCAACCTACATACGCCCACTTCACACCACGGCTGAAGAGATTGCGTTGTTCGAGCGCCGCGGCCAGAAGGTAAGCGTGCTGTTTCAGAGAGCTTCTCCCCTTGGCTTAGCCGGCTGGTTCTACGCGGATGCTGCCCCATTACGAGGAATTCCGGACATCACCCTGGTCACCTCCGGGACCACTCCTCTCTTCGTTGACGCCAAGTTCCGCGAAGCGCTGCCGGACAAACGCCGTACTGAGGAGATCTACAAAATGCTCGGGTATGCAGAAAACTTCAACCAGGGTAATCCACAGCACCCCTTTCACGCGCTGCTTCTGTTCCCGTCGCCCGAGGCACATCAGTACCGCGTCGTCCGTGACGCAAGCGCGTCAGTCGACGTCATTACCTCCACAACAGTAAGAGCGGACCGCAACCCGATGCTCGACACACTGGTAGAACACTGGATTTCTTCCAGCGCGGGAGGCGCACGGAGCGCAAACCTTCTTAACTAGGGAATCAACCTTGCGCTGAGTGCGGATGCGCGGAGCCAGTATTACTCCTACTGAGTCTCGAAGATCGGGAGCTTGTCACGCCATGCAACGAACCCAACAAGTGCTAAATCGATGGTATTTTAGCCCCCAAAAAGCCATCTCATCCAACCTAGAGGTCCTCCCGAGACTCGCGGAGCCCCGGTCACAACTTTGCGCACCTATCTAACTCATCGGGAAAGGGACCCATCCAGGTTGATCGTTGTCGACCGCGAAGGGACATCATGCTCGTTCATGAACGTGCCGTGCTTTGGCGGTACGGCACCATGCTTTGGCTGGAGCGTTCCGATTGTGCTTGGCTTTGGGAAGCGAGTGGTCGATACGCGACCATTCTGCCCATTGTCCAGTCGGCAGTTGTCACGTCGACATTGCAGAGTTCGGCTTATGTCGCACTGCGCCGTCCTCGCCAGTAGATGAGTTCCCTCTCTCGCCCGAGTCGCCTATTAGGGGTTCGTTCATTGCCGGTGGACTAACTCATTTCGTCGGTGCTACCGGCTGCAACTGACTCCGCAGCACGCCGGTAGGCCTCTTGAATATACGCTTCCAAGTCGTCGCGCCCGATCCGCCAAACGCCCCTGCCTCCGAGTTGAAAACCCCTCAATTGCCCTGACTTGAGCAAGCTTCGAATTTGAACGACACTTGTCGCGAGATCCTCTGCAACCTGTTCGATGGTCAGAAAGCGTGGGCTTCGCACGGTCCCTTCATGCATGAAGTCACGCTATCACTTGACTGGTCCCCTCACCGTTTCGACTGTCGCACTGTCGGCTTGTCGGTGAGGTTGCGAGAACCCGAAATTACACGTTCAGCCAAGCAGGCGGTATCAATCGTGGGAGCATTTCGCGAACGGTTCAGCGATAGGTCGCCGACAAGGTGACGATGCAAGATTGGATTGCGATCCGGCCCGACCTCTCTCAAACGCGGGGCGCGGCGTTGAAAAGAACGCGGGGCCCCAGGCGAAACGCCTCCTGGCATGACGGGATGCGGGATGCACCAACCGTAGGCTAGTGCTGAGCGGTACCTGCCCCGGACCATCGGGACAGCAAACGGGAGGACGTCAATTGTCGTTAAGGGATGAACTGCACGACCACCTTTCAACATTTGAGACGGCTCCGTTCCTATTTGTTGGTAGTGGAATGTCGCGAAGATACATCCAATCTGAAACTTGGGCTGGCCTACTCTCGCGGTTCGCGGCAAAGCTGGATAAGCCATATGCGCAGTATGCGTCAGCAGCGAATGGAGACTTCCCGACTATTGCGACCGAACTGGCGCGAGACTTCCATCCGTACTGGTTCTCATCGGATGACTACGATCTCACGAGGATTATTCACCCAGACCCCGAATTCGTAAGTACGCCGCTAAAGATCGAAATTTCTGAGTACGTCAGCGGTCTCATGAGCAACCTTCCTGTCGAGGGTAGCGAGTTTGAGGAACTGGAGATCCTCAAAAAAGCTGTCATCCAGGGGATCATCACCACTAACTATGATCCCCTGCTTGAGCGTCTCTTCCCAGATTTGGAAGTATACGTGGGGCAGGAAGACCTGCTCTTCAGCAATCCTGAAGGTGTCGGGGAGATCTACAAGATCCACGGCAGCTACAGTGATCCAGACTCCCTCGTGCTAACTCAAGATGACTATGAGAACTATGGTGCCCGCAACGCCTATTTGGCTGCCAAGTTACTCACGATATTTGTTGAACACCCTGTTGTATTTCTGGGTTATTCCCTCTCTGATAAGAACGTGCGTGAAATCCTCGGGAATATCGCCAATGTTCTCACGAAGAGCAATATTGAAATGCTTCAAAATCGCCTTATATTTGTCCAGTGGGATCAGAACGCAAATCATCCTCGCATAAACAGGACTGTTTATCCGATGGATGCTGTGACATTGCCAATTCTAGAAATCACCGTGTCCGAGTATCATGACGTCTTCCTTGCCCTCTCGACATTGAAGGAGCGGCTTCCCCTAAACTTGCTTCGAAGGATCAAGAAACAAGTTACCGAGCTCGTTTTGACGAGCGCTCCGAAGAATAAGACATATGTGATGTCGATTGATGATGCTTTGAAGGGCGACGATGTGGATGTTGTGATTGGCATAGGTGTTTATGACAAGCTGACAATGACAGGCCAAGGGATAGTCGGTCGGGACAGATATGACCTGCTCATCGACATAATCAATCCAATGCTTCCTAGCGATCTTGAATCAATGAAATTAGTTGTTTCCTCAGTGCTACCAAAGAATCTCCACGGGCGAACGAACACTCCGATCTATAAATACCTGAGGGCTTCCGGATATCTGAATCCAGGCGGGACGGTGTCATCCGACGATGTCCCAACAAGGGTCCGGTTACGCGTGACGCAGGGGATGACCTTCTTCGAATCCGCATATCCGAGAGAGCAGACCAACCTCAAAGCCTGGGCGGAAAAAGTCACGAACTTTTCGGCTTTCCTCCAAGGCAATTCTTGGCACGAGATCGCGCGAGTATTGCCCTACATGGATAGATCCAAGATCGATATGGACATGCTCCATGCTGCTCTCAAAAACGAGATTGAGGCCCCGGGCCACGTTATGTACACCCCTATCGCAAAAGCAATCTGCATCTACGACCTCCTGCTTCACCAGAAGGAAGAAGCATAGGGCCCCGACCGGGGGCCTTCCGGTCGAGACGAGAAGGACGATGTCAAAACCGTCGGGAGCTCTTGGTAAAGCTAAGCAACCGAGACTTCGCCAGACCTGACCTGGCTCATTTCGGTTAGTGGGTGAGTTTCGAGCCCTGCCGTGGTGCTGCGGCCAGACGAGGACCGGGACCAGCTTTTTAGCTCACCTCGGACCCAACAAGCCCGAGTGCCACGAACTCCAAACAAGACCCCCACCACAACGAATCGCGCAATGAAGAGTGGTAACTGGCGCCATGAAAACCTGCTGCAAATTAGCCGAGCTCTTCGGCAGTTAGAGCACCTCACTCATGGGGCCTTGTCTGGGACAGGGGGCGGGAACCCTGCCTATAGTGTGGCATGACCGGGAAGCGAGCGAGGATCAAGCATCTGCTTTCAATCGGCCTCGGCTATGCCTTTGGCGCGGCCTTTGCTTGGATCGTTCTGCTGTCACTCGGCTGGGAAAAACCCAACTCGCTTCCCATGTTCTTTATCATTTTGGTGGCCGCGTGGATGGTTGGGTCAGCGGTAGCCCGCGCGACTAATCGACTTAGGTTCAAGCTATGGCGACGGCGCGGATGGACGGAATGCTGGATTCGTTCCCCCGAACCATTGCCCGGCGGCCTGGCCAACGGCTGGGTTCGGGGCCTGCTTTCCGTCCGCGCACCGCTTGTTGACTTCGTGACAAATGAGTACCGGGACGGTTCATGGGTAAGTCCAGCTACTTTCCTCGTCAATGGGCGCATCCCCCCGGACCGCGGACACTTGGAGCTGTCGGATTTCGCAGCAGTCAACTTCGGACCGGGTTTCGGAGTGGTCTCACTCGAGACCACGTACGGACCCATCGACGTGGCCGGGTATCCCGAAGCCCTCGACCAACTCCACGCAGAACTGTTCGGACAATAGATCCTCGATAGCACGGGTATTCGCCTCGAAACTGGTGAAAGCACCCAGCCGTCACCGCTGAGAGCGAACCTGCTTGGCAACGCCCTGATGGACTAAAACGTGCCTAAGGATCATCTGAACAGTCTGGGGTCACTGCACCCGAGACCCATCCGCATGGCGGTCAGAACGGGTACCGCAGCTTCTTCTGGCCCTATCTGGAGCTGGGACCAATTAGGGTTTCGTTGATCGGGAGCCGACCATCCGTTGCTCAGGGGTACGGCCTGTCAATAGGCCAGACGTCGGCCGGCAGGAAGCGATCCGAGACAACTTCGCATTGAAAGGTGAGGTCGTTGAGCGCGAATTGTCCATAGACGGAGTAATCATGACGGCCAATATCGTAGGTAACGAGAAGATAGTGGCGACCTGCCATCGTCTCGAGGTCTCGCGTCATTGCGGCCGTCACATTGGCCCATTCCTTTTCAATTCCTTGCTCGGCGGGTTCACTGTGGGACATGAATCCTTGAGATTGCAACCAGACGGGCAAAGGCATGCGAAGGCGACCCAGAAGTCTAACCACCGTGTCTTCTACAAAGACGTCGGCCGGTTCAGCGATGTCCTCGGCGGCCATCATCGACAGCAAGTCAGAGGGGTCCACCTCCGTTCCGAGGACGATCGAAGCCCAACGAGAAAACCGGGACGACTCAACAGCAAGATCGACGGGATCGCTGGCCGATGGATCCTCGAAATAATCCCGCGGCTGGAATCCCAGGTAGAAGCGACCAGCAACGACGCTGTCGAGCCGGTAGTCCACAGCGGCAAAGCTGCTGTCATGTACGGAAATCCGGAGTTGCCAGTCAGACGATTCGCCGTTCTTCCAGCCCCCTGACCCAAAAACTGATGTCTCGAAATTGCCCAATGTCTCCCCTTGAATGTCGAATACGGACACGGTACCCGGTGGACAGGGATTCGTTGGTCAGCGCCATCGCCTTCCATTGAAGGCACCCCAACGTTGTCCCTCCTCCACCGACGTGCCTATAGTGGCCCTACCCGCACCCCTCTCTGAGCACCGTCCTGCCGTCCAGCACGTTCTGCCACCTACAGGAGAGAACCCCATGGAAAACCGCATGCTTGGTTCATTGACCGTTTCTGCCCTCGGCCTCGGCTGCATGGGCATGAGTGAGTTCTACGGCGAGGGTGACGACCGTGAGTCCCTCGCCACCATCAACGCCTTCCTCGACGCTGGCGGCAGCCTGTTGGACACCGCCGACATGTACGGGCCCTTCACCAACGAAAAGCTCGTGGGCAAAGCGATCGCCGGTCGGCGTGACGACGTCGTTCTGGCCACGAAGTTCGGGAACGAACGCCGCGAGGACGGATCCTTCCTGCGCGTCAACGGCAGGCCCGAATACGTCCTCTCCGCGTGCGACGCCAGCCTGCAGCGCCTCGGCGTCGACTATATCGACCTGTATTACCAGCATCGGGTGGACAAGACCGTCCCCATTGAAGACACCGTGGGCGCCATGGCCGAACTGGTCCAGGCCGGAAAGGTCCGGCACCTGGGACTCTCCGAGGCCGCGCCGGACACCATCCGACGCGCCCACGCCGTCCATCCCATCACCGCTTTGCAGACCGAGTACTCCCTCTGGGAACGGGAACCCGAAACAAAGGTCTTCCCGGTCCTGGCAGAGCTGGGCATCGGATTCGTTCCCTACAGCCCGCTCGGCCGCGGCTTCCTGACGGGCCAACTGCGCAGCGAGGCGGACTTCGCCGAGAACGACTACCGCCGGCACTCCCCTAGGTTCCAGGGTGAGAACTTCAAGCGCAACCTCGAACTGGTGGACCGGGTGAAGGAACTCGCCGACCAGAAGCAATGCACCCCAGGGCAGCTGGCCCTCGCGTGGCTGCTGGCACAGGGCGAGCACATCGTCCCGATCCCCGGCACCAAGAAGCGCGAACGCCTGGCAGAGAACCTGGGGGCCACCGCCGTCGTACTCTCCGAAGAGGACCTGAAGCGCCTCGACGAACTGGTCCCGGCAGGGTCCGCTGCGGGATCTCGTTACCCCAACATGGCCAGCATCGACACCTGAACCCAGACGCCCACATATGAGCGCTTCCGAGCCGCACTCAATTTAGCGAGCGCGACCACTCAATTCCGCCCCAAAGCACACTCAATTTAGAGGGTCCAGCCACCTATCTATGGAGTCGCGTTCTAGACTTCTCACACGCCGGGTCCTTCACTTCCTGGGCCGACCGGCGCTCAATCTGATCAGCCTCCAGCCATAAGCCGGAGACTCGATGAGGGCTGTAGAGAGGTCTGCAAGATGACTACTCGTGCTGTTGTATTTGCCGCAGTGGCAACGGGGATACTTGTGTTCGTCGTTCCGTACGTTGCCTGGGGACTGTTCGGTGTTGCTCCCAACGGGACCGAGACGTTGATCGCCGTCGTTCTACTCTGGGTCACGCTGTGGACGGTCAGCAGAACAAGATTCAAGCGCGATACCCAACTGAGATGATGACCGCCTGAGAAACCAAAACAATCGGCCTGCGTGGACAACCACGCAGGCCGATCGTCTGGGAGCTAGATGGTATTAGCCGTCGTTGCCGGCAGGGGTGGTGGCGGCGGTGTAGCCCTCAAGCTTGAGAGCGGCCTGGGCGTACTTCTGGGTGAAGGTGTCGGCGATGTTGACCTTGGAGGTGTCAACGCCGATGGTCTTCTCTTCGTCGAAGATCGTCTTGGGGCCACCTGCAGGCATGATGCCGTCCGGGAGGAACTGACCCTTGTCCTGGTTCAGTGCGGCGACGTACTGGTCCTTGGAGATGGTGCTGTTCTGGACGTAGGACTGGGGCAGCTTATCGGCGATCTCCTGGGCGGAGTGGGTGCTGATCCAGTGCATCGTGTCCACCAGGGCGTTGACTACCTTCTGGGCTGCGTCCTCGTGGGTCTTGACCCAGTCCGACTGGGCCAGGAGGCCGGCCGACGGCAAGGTGCCGCCAAGCGCTGCCTTGGCCCCGTCGGAGGTGGCGAGGTCGATCGCGGAAACGGCGAGGTTCTTGTTCTCGAGGGCGCCCACGGTCGGCTGGGTGGTCATGACGCAGTCAGCGGACCCGCGCTGGATCGCCGCGATTGCGGTTGCTCCGGCGCCGACGGCGATCGTGTGGTAATCGCTCTTCGCGAGCCCGGCCTTTGCAGCGATGAACTGGGTCAGCTCATCGGTCCCCGAGCCGAGGTCGGTGACGCCCACGGTCTTGCCCTTGAGGTCTGCGCCCGTCTTCACGTTCGCCTTGGGGTTGCACATGATGCGTTCGCCCGGTGCGCTCGAGAGCTGCACGAGGTTGATGACGTTCTTGCCCTTGGACTGGAAGTCGACCGTGTGGACGTACCATGCACCGGCCATGTCCACCTGCCCGGATGCCATGGCGTCTTCGGCGCCCACGCCACCCTGGGACTCGGTGGAAAGCTCCATCTTGACGCCGTACTTCTGGTAGAAGCCGAGCTGCTCTGCGAGCTGGTACGGCAGGTAGATCTGCTTGTCGATGCCGCCGACCATGAGCTTCACGGTGGGCATCGAGGCGGTGTCCGCGGCAGCACTGCCGCTTGCCGTGCTGTTGCTGCTTGCGGTGCTGGTGCCGCAGGCCGCGAGGCTCAGGGCGATCACTCCGGCAGCGCCGACGGCGTAGATCTTGTTCTTCATCATGGTTGTGCTTTTCCTTCTATTGTGAGGATTCGAGCGTTGGGTGAGTTGAATGGAAGACGGCGAGCGTCAGATCGCCTGTGCTTCGGAACGGTTTGGTGGCCGCCACTTGAGCAGGGTGTGCTCTAGCAAGGCGATGAGGTACTCCGCGCCGAGCGTGATGACTGCGATGATCACCATGCAGGCGAAGACCGTGTTGGGATCGAAGGTTCCCTGCGCCTGGCTGATGATGAGGCCGATTCCCTGCTGGGCGCCGAGCACTTCAGCAACAAGGGCACCGATGATCGCGAAACCGAACGCCGTGTGCAAGCTCGCGATGATCCAGGTCATTGCCGAGGGGATGGTCACGTGGATCGCAACCTGAAGCGGCGATGCGCCCAGGACGCGGACGTTTCCGACCAGGTTCTGGTCCACTTCACGGACGCCCTGGAAGGCGTTGAAGAAGACGACGAAGAAGACCAGTACCGCCGCGAGGAGCACCTTCGGGAAGACGCCGAGGCCGAACGCCACGATGAAGATCGAGCCGAGGACGATTCTGGGGATCGAGTTCACAATCCGGATGTACGGGCCCACAACTTCGGACAAGTACTTATTCGAGCCGAGGAGTATTCCGAGCACGACGCCGACCAGCGTTCCGAGCGCGAAGCCGTAGATGGCTTCCTGCATGGTAACCCAGAGGTTCTCCCAGATGGTGCCGAATGCCGTGCCCTTGGTGAAGAGATCCACCAGGCTGTTCCAGATTTCGGACGGCTGGCCGAAGAAGAACTTGTCCACCCAGCCGGCCGTGGTGAACCACTGCCAGCCGCCGATCACGATGACCGCGAGGATGGCGCGGCCGGCCCAAACCCACGTGGTGCGGCGGTTCATGGCACGCCGGGCGGAATTCTTAAGCTCACTCGCTTGTGCTTTTTCTTGCTCTTGCACGGGAGCACCCCTACTGATTGTGGTTGTCATGCTGCTACACCCGCCGATTGCTTGTAGGCGCGGGTAACTTCGTCCTTCAAGGACTCCCAGATTTGGCCCTGCAACTCCAGGAACCGCTCCTCGTGCCGGATCTTCTGGACATCTCCACGCGGCCTGGGCAGGTCGATCTCGAAAACATCCTTGATGGTGCCGGGGCTGCTGGTCATGATGACCACCTTGTCGGCGAGCGCCACTGCCTCGTCGAGGTCGTGCGTGATGAAGAGGACAGAGGGGCGCAGTTCCTCCCAGAGCTGCAGCAGTTCGTTCTGCATGATGGCCTTGGTCTGCACGTCGAGTGCGCCGAACGGCTCATCCATCAAGAGGATCCGCGGGTTGTTGATCAGCGCCGCCGCCATCGCGACGCGCTTGCGCATACCGCCGGACAACTGGTGCGGGTAACGGTCCTCGAAGCCGGCCAGGCCCACGCGGCGCAGCCAATCCCTTGCGAGCAGCGTGGCTTCCTTCTTGGGTGTCCCGAGCAGGACCGGGCCGATCAACACGTTTCCGAGAACGGTCTTCCAGGGGAAGAGCGCGTCCGCTTGGAACATGTAGCTGACGCCGTTGGTGATGCCGTCAACGATCTGGTCGTGGACCTTCACCGAGCCGGCGCTCGGCCGCTCGAGTCCGGAAACCTGGGCCAGGGTGGTGGACTTGCCGCAGCCCGTCGGTCCGACGATCGCGCAGAACTCGCCGGGTTCGACCCTCAGGGTCACATCGCGGATGGCAGTGAACGTCTCGTTCTTGGGAGTGAGGTAACGCTTGGTCAACCCGACAATGTCGATGCCCGCGGCGTCCTCAGCCCTCTCGGGGGCCCCGGGCGGCCGGTTGGGGTGGATGGCATTCATTTGCTAAGACCTCTCTGTCTTACGGATCCCGTCCTTGGGAGTCCGACGAATTCGTGATGTGGATCACTGAAACTATGTAAAGCTTAGGAAGCGATCATCAGGCCCAGAAGTCTTCAGTAAGTTGTGCGCCTTAGCCGCAAAAGTGCACGTTTTGTGCGTTTTCTGCTGTCGCCTCAACTACTAAGGAAGTGCCCGGGAAAGGAGCCCACAACGTTGATGAGGACATTGGTGGTTGACGACGATTTCCGGGTCGCCGGAATCCACGCCGCCCGGGTGGCCAGGGTTGACGGTTTCGAATGCGTCGGTCAGGTGTACACCGCCGCGGCCGCGCGGGAGGCGATCGAGCGCCTCAACCCGGACCTGCTCTTGCTGGATGTACACCTGCCGGACGAGGACGGGATCGCGATGCTGCGATCCCTGCAGGCCGCCGGTACCGACGTCGACTGCATCGTCATCACCGCGGCCCAGGACCTGGCCACCGTCAAGTCAGCGATGACCAGCGGCGCGGTCTACTACATGGTCAAGCCCTTCAGCTTTGACCGGCTCCGCACACAGTTGGAGGCTTATCGGAATTGGCGGCAGGAGCTGGATTCCGCTTCAACTGCCGACCAGGCAACTATTGATAGCCTCTACAACGCGCGCTCTGCCGGGGTCAGGCCCGCGGCCCCGGCGCCTCGCCTGCAACCCACCATGCAAAAAGCGTTCGACGCCGTCCGCGCCGCCGGGGGTCCCATCAGCGCCGCTGAAATCGCCGGACAGCTCGGTGTCAGCCGCCCGACAGCGCAGCGCTACCTCAGTGTCCTGGAGCAAAAAGGTCTTCTCGTTTTGGACCTCACGTATGGCGGCACCGGCCGCCCGCTCAACTCCTATACGGTGAGTTGAGCGGACGGCCGGCTACTTCTTGACTACTTGGTGCTGACTACTCGGCCGCTACGGGCTCGGCCTGCTTCACAAGGGCAGCCTCGAGGTTGATCTTCACCTTGTCGCTCACCAGGAAACCGCCGGTCTCCAACGCTGCGTTCCACGTCAGCCCGAAGTCCTTCCGGCTGATCTCGGTTTCGGCGGAGAACCCGGCGCGGGTCGCGCCGAAAGGATCAACCGCGACGCCGGTGAACTCAACTTCCAGCTCCACCGGCTTGGTGATCCCCCGGATAGTGAGGTCGCCCGTAAGGGTGTAGTCCTCGCCGTCGCCCTCTACGCTGGTGGCCCGGAAGGTCATCTCCGGGAACTTCTCGACGTCGAAGAAGTCGGCGCCGCGGACGTGGCCGTCACGGTTGGCATCGCCGGAGTCGAAACTCGCGGTCTTGACGGTTGCATGCAGTGACGCGTCGGCCAGGGACTCGCGCACGCGGGCCTCGGCGCTCGCTTCCGTGAAGCGGCCGCGGACCTTGCTGATGCCGGCGTGCCTGACGCTGAAGCCGATCTCGCTGTGGGACATGTCCAGCAACCAGGTGCCTGAAGTCAAACCTGCGGGAAGAGTCATTTTTGGATCTCCTGATTCGAAAGAATTTCGCGTGGATCGATCCCTTCCACCCTTGTTGAGCCTCGGCATGAAGTCAAGGATTCTGGTGCGATCCGGCCCTTGCCTAAGCCACGTGTGTAGCCAATCCAGCCAGGAAGTCCTCGGTGAACCGTCTCACCCCGTCCCACTCGGTGTAGACGTAGTCGCGCGAGGTATCCGTGTCCAGGCTGCCCTTGTCGCGGGCGATCTTCTTCATCATGGCGCGTTTGAGGAAACCGTAATGGGTATAGAGGAGGGCGCCGCTGAAGAGACCCACGTGGGCCGGACGCCACCCCGTCTCTGTCTCGAACTTCTCCACATAACCCTCGGCGTTCACTTCATCGCCCTGGGCGGCAAGGCTGACCGAGAAGAAGGCGGAGGGAAGGCGCTGAAGCGCGGCCGTGTTTTTCCGGACAAAGTCCCGGACATAGCCCTCGTGCTTGCCCACATGGACGGACGCCCCCACCAGGACGGCGTCGTAACCGTCCGGCAAGGTATCTCCGGACTTCTTGATGTCCGCCGTCTGCACCTCGTGGCCATGGCCACGAGCGACGTCGGCAATATATTCAGCAATCTGGGCCGTCTGTCCTTCAACGGTCCCGTAAGCAATGTAGATGTTGGCCATATGCCAGTCTGTCCCGGCTCCGGGCGGCCGTTATAGGGTCCAAGGTCCTCCGGATATTCAACATGCCTCCCCTTGACTGGCGAGCACCGTCAGCAGAGAGTGTCACATGTGAGGCGTGATGCCGTTCGGGAGTATCTGGCGAGTGCCCTGTGGGCGATGCCGACCTGCGCCGTCGTCGTCGCGATCATCGCGGGTGCTGGCCTTTCCGCGGTGCAGCTCGACACTACGTCACCTTTCGCCGTCCTCCTCTTCCAAGGGACATCCGACGACGCGCGGAACCTGCTCATCGGGATCGCGAGCACCATGGTGACGGTCATCGCCGTCGTGCTCGGCCTCACTGTGGTGGCACTGCAGCTCGCGTCGACGCAGTTCAGCCCGCGGCTGCTGCGGAACTTCCTGCGCGACATACCCAACCAGGTAACCCTCAGCGCCTTCGTGGCCACGTTCGCGTACAGCACCGCGGGCCTCTACACGGTAGGCATCGCCGCCGGACAGCGCACCCAGGACTACCCTCGCCTCGCGGTGAGCGGCGCACTCCTGCTGCTGTTCGTGAGCATGGTCATGCTTGTCTTCTTCGCCCACCATCTGTCCCACTCGATCCAGGTGGACCAAGTCATGAAGGGCGTTGAGAAGGCCACGCTGAAGGTGATCGCGCGGTCCTTCGTCCCTGGTGATCCCGGAATCCGCATGCCAGACCCGCCGCCCGGCGCCACCGCTTTGCTGGTGCCGCAATCGGGATATGTTCAGGCATTCCATGCCGAGGCGTTCGTCGAAGTGCTCGCGAGCCGGGGCCTCACGGCCCTGATGGTGCCCATGATCGGCCGGCACGTCGTCGCGGGTTCCCCGCTCGCCTGGGTGTGGGAGACCACCGGCGAGCGCATGCGTCCCCTAGCCCCCGACGGCGGCACTGAACTGCGCCGGGCGCTTGCCCAGAGCGTGCGGATCGGTTACGAGCGGACCCTCGAGCAGGACGTCGCCTTCGGGATCCGGCAACTCGCCGACGTCGCGTCCAAGGCGCTCTCGCCCGCCATCAACGACCCCTACACCGCGAACCAAGCGGTGGACCACCTCGGCTCGATCCTCGCCGCCCTCTCACTCCGGCAGCACGGGCCGCAGGTCGTGGCGGACGCGCAAGGCATGGTCAGGCTGCACGTCCCGGGCCGCGATTTCGCCTATCTCGTGGATCTGGCCCTCGGACAGGTGCGACGGTACGGCGCGAACGAGCCTCGCGTTGTCAGGGCCCTGTTGCGCGTGTGCCGTGAGCTCGTGTGGTTCGGCGACGCGGCCCACCACGCCGTCGTGCGGCGCTACGTCGAGACCCTCATGAGCGACGTGACCCGGCTCGTGGCCCAGCCGGCCGATCGCGAACCCCTCCTCGCGGAGGGCGCGGCGCTGCTCCAAGCGTTCGACGTCGCGGACGGCACGGGCGACGCGGGCGACGCCGGCAGCTAGCTCGGTGCGAGCATCACTCGATTTCTGCTTCCGCGGCTACATTGCGGATGCCGCGGGGCCGTCCTGCTTTGGTCCAGAGCCGGTAGAGGAGGCCTGCGACGGCGAGGGCGGCGGCGAGGCTGACGATCGGGAAGCCACGGGAGAGATTGGCGACCAGGGTGAAGGCCACAGCGAAGGCACCGACGGTGTTGAGGATGACGGCTCCCGGCCGGCGGTCCCTCCGGGCCAAGAGTGCCATGGAAACCAGGCCACCGAGGAAGCTGAGGAAGACCGCGACGGCGTAGAACAGGACAAGCTCCTGGTCGTCGCCGCCGGCGATGGCTGTCACTGCACCGGCCAGGACGATGAACACCGCCACGCCCCAATAGGGCGTGTGGTGGTGGTTGGTACGGCCCAGTAAGAGCGGAAGGACGCCGACGGTCTCACCGTGGGGGTTGCTGTGGCGCGCCAGGGCTTTGAGCAAGCCCGGTCCCGCCTGGAAACCCGAGGAAGCCGCCGCGAGGAGCAGCAGGGAAGTGACGAGTTGGAAGGCGGCGAACACGGGCGCCGGGGCAGCGAGGCGGGCGAGTTCGGCGATCTGCGTGCTGTCCTTCGGCGGGATGCCGACGTGCAGCTGCGCGGCCTCCGCGGCGAGGCATAGCGTGATAGTGCCGACGATGGCGAGGGTCAGCCAGAGTGTGAGCTGCCCGAAGCGTCGCTTCCCGTCATTGTCGAGCTGCCCGAGCTGGGCAACCGCCGAGGTCGCCGCTTCCACACCTGTGGCCATGGCCATGGCGACCGGGAACGCAAGCACCACGGCAAGGACCGGTGGATGCCCGGGAGCGCCGGCGATCGTACTGAGCGGTTTAGGTGCTGCGCCCAGGCCGTAGAGAAGGACGACAACGGAAACGACGATAAAGGCCATTGTCATCGCCGCGAAGACCAACCTGCCAAGGTGACCGAACCAGGTCGCCGCGCCGACGAGGACCACCAAGCCGAGTCCGAGCAACAAACGCCAGGGAGCAAGGGCGGGGAAATAGGCGATCACCGCCGAGGATCCCGCCGAGACGCTGATCGCGATAGTGAGCAGGAAGTCCACCACCAGCGCGCCGATCGGGATGAAGGACCAGCCGTCTCCGAAGGCCTCACCCACCGCGGCCGGCGCCCCGCCACCTCTCGGGTAGCGCGCGACGAGTTGCCGGTAGTTCACGATCACCAAGGCGACGATGGCTACCACCAGGACCATCGCCGGGACCAGCAACGCCAAATCGCCGTCCAGGGCGCGCAGGGCCGCTTCGATGGCGTACGCGACGGAGGAGACGGGGTCGGCCATGACCGCGAAGGCAAACGCCAAGAGAAGTGCGGTGCGGGAACGCAGGCCTCTTCCCAGTCCACCTCCGGGGGACGTTCCGCTCGGAATTTTCACTGGGACCTCCGGTTCCATGACAGCCTTATCGAGCTGCCGACCAGACTTCCCGGCTCACCTCCGAATGCCTCCCGCCCACAGCTAGGAGCGCGGGCGGGAGACGCTATCGCGGAATCGCTACTGGGGAATAGCGCCGATCTGCTGCATGAGGCTGAGGGTGTCAGTAGATCCCCAGTGCTCGGCAACCTTGCCATCCTCGACGCGGATGATGTCGGTCCCGCCGAATTCGACGGTGTTGCCCGACGCTGGAACGCCCGCCATGTCCCCGCGGTGCGTACCCGTCATCACCACGTGGCACGCCTCCAATCGTCCGTCAGTCAGCCACGGCTCTATCGTCTTGACCTTGATGTCCGGGAACGCCGCCCGGATGGCGGTGACGAAGAACCGGACGCCTTCCTTCCCGGGCGGTTGCCCGGGGAGAGCCTCTTCGTGGTCCACCAGGTTGTCCGTGGCCAGTTCATCAATGAGATCGAGGTTTCCACCCTCGATGATTTCCTTGTAAAAACGCCCGATCAGTCCAGTGCCATCAGTCATTTCCGTCTCCTTAATGAACGAGACCGTCCCATTTTTCCCCCGCACTTACATCCCGACGCCGGGCACCATCCCCGGTGCAACGGCGATCGCCACCGCGATCAGGGCCAGCGCGACGGCGACCAATCGGTTGGCGATACGTCTCCACGGAAGCATCTTCTCCAAGGCAATGAATGCCCCCACCACAGCCATCCAGCCGACGCTCATCACGCCGAGCGCGAAGAGTGCCACCATCAGCGCCCAGCAGCAGGCAACGCACCATGCACCGTGCTCGAGTCCAAGACGCAGCGCGCCAAACCGTCCATAGCGGATGCGGCGCAGGATGAAGTCCATCGGCGTCCGGCATTTCATCAGGGAGACGTTCTTGGCTGGCGTGAGTTGGTAGACGGCCGCCACAAAAATCACTCCGGCCGCTAGGTAGCGACCGCCCGGATCGGAGGAAAACAATCCGGGGATGAGGGACGCGACCATCGCGTAGAGCGCGTACGCGGCGAGGCCGAAGATCGTCCAGGAGACCAGGTAGCCGGCCACGAAGACTGCCGTGGAACCTGCCGGGGCATATCGTCCGGTCTCCCGACGGTGGTGGGTGATCCGGGCGTAAGCAACCACCATGGGCGCCACCGACGGAAACATCATGGCCGCCAACATGACCACCCAGGTGGTGAGGAAGAAGCCAAGCGGTCCCGGATCTGTCCAACGGCCCATGTCCATCCCGGATGTTTGCACCGCAGAAACGATCCAGCTCACGGCCGCGAGGATCAGCAATACAGCAACCAGACCGGCTTCGCGTGGATCCATCCTGAAAGCTGTGGCTCGCGGCGTACCGGCCGCCACAGCTCCCCGAATCAACTTTCTACGAGGCAGGTTCCCGGCTGTCATGCCCTGCCCTTGGGGGCGCCTTCAGCCATTTCGCTTGCGTAGGCGAACTCTCCGCTCTCGCCGTAGATCCCATCGAAGTCCAGGCCGAAGAGATCCGAGTGACCGGGCGCCTTCCCGATCATGTAGTCGGACGCGAAGGCGTACATCGCGTTCTTGACGGTAGTGACGCTGCCACCCGGTCCGGGCAGCGTTTCCAGTGCGTAGTTCACACTGTCTCCCACCGAGGCGGACGGGTTATCGCCATCCGAGAACGCGACAGCGGCCCGCTGCACGCCCAGCCATTCGCCGTACAGGGCCGCCAGATCCCCGAACGGTCCGCCGACCTCGCCGTGCAGGATGCTTTCAAGGGCGGTCGTCTGCCCATCGGAAGCGCCTTCATCGACGACGACGCCGATCTTCCAGCCGCCCGCTGTGAGGTTCGACGGGAAGAAATTGACGAAGGCGAAGTCGACACCCGAAAGGTCGGTGTCATCGAGCTTCCCGTTCGCAACATGGAACACTGCCACGCCGCGGCATTCGCCGTTGGCACTGTTGGGTCTGCCGTCCACCGGACAGGGACAGATCAAAGCGCAACTGCAATTGGCAACATATTTTCCGGACATTTCCCAAGACATTGAGGACTCTCCTCGCTAGTTCATTCGACTAGCGGAGCTCCCCCAGAGGCAGCGCCGAAAACACTCACTATGAGACCCACGAACCTCGTAAGGCCGAGATTATTCCCACCGGATAGGGGTGTCAACAAGCTCTGCTAAGCCACAACGCGAGCGTCTCAAAGAAGCCCTTCAGTTCCCCGTGGCCGGGACCACGCCCCCTGTTTCGAGGCGGACCGGGTAGCCGAGCCGGGCTTCGTAAGCGGCGGCAAGGGCACTGCTGTCTGCGCCCTCTGAAACAGTGGCCACCACATGGGATCCGTCATTGGCCATCCCGACGACCCTGACTCTTACATCTTCTGCTAAAAGGGTTCCCGCCCGGTCCATGGCAGTTCCCGGAACGCACGCTGCGGAACGGAGCGAGATATCAACGCCGGGGAGTTGGTCGCGCAAAAGTGCGATGCGGTCGTTCTCCGGGCCGTGCCACGTGATGACGAGCTTCCCCTGTCCAAGGGCGACTGACCCGAAGTTGGGGTCGCCGCTCAACTCTTTGGTGAGGAGGCTTGCCGCTGACGCCAGCGCCCCGTCCTGCGGTGCCGCTTCGGTAATCTGGACCGGATCCGTAACTCGTATTGAGCCGGCATGACGTTGGACACCCTTGTCGCACGCAGTCAACGCGTCTCCGCAGATCAGCATCGCTGAAACTATGCCTGCATTGCTTCTCCAACGCACAACACCCGCCAGCTACAAGGCCCTCACGAACGATCTAACAAGGAGATCACCGGGACTGTAATTCTCTGCCCACAATGCGAAGCTCTCGTTGATCGCAAGCATGTACAACTTGGCGCGGAAGGTGCCTTCGTAGGTGCCGTTAAGTCCCAATGAAATAAGGGGATAGAAGTCCTTGTGCTCATCAAAGCTGGCAAAGATTCCTTCCAGAAGCTTCTGGCGGTCTGGACTAAGGAACCACTCCGACGGCGCATCAGGCTTCGACTCTGCATATCTTGGGTCCGCTTCCTCCCACGAGTCGAGCCATTGCGCAGGGGTATCGAGCACAGCAGTTACTTCGATCCTCATCCCGCTTAGAACGCCTCGGATGGTATGCCAGGAACCCTCTAGGTTGCCAAGCACGGATTCACCAGTTTCAAGGCCCGTGACCCTGATTCTTAGTGTTGTTGTGTCCATTTGAGCCTGCTCGGGCAAACCGATATGCGGTTCATCGGGGTGCATTCTCGGCCGCACATAAGCACGTCCGTCGGCTCCCGTGAACAGGCGACCGCGCGCTTCGACCAAGCTTCCGTCTTGGACAGAAAGCAATTGCTGGCCGCTGTTTGATGATCTGTTTCTATTCATAGGGCGTAGTTACCGCACGGAATCAGGAACCAACACCCAGAGCGACCAGCGGCCGGCGTTGAAGGTGCCGGGACGATTCTGAAGACAGTCATAGTCACGAATATAGCCGTGCATGCTCAGGACTGCGAAGGAAGCCCTTTTACACGTCTCTTTACTGTAGAAGTTGTCTTGCCAGACGTTCCAAACAAGGGCAACCTGCGGCTCCATGGTTGCATCCACAACGGCGCCAGCAAAGCCCGTAGTCGGGGCAGCGGTGGCGATACCGACGCTGGTGCCCGAAAAGGCCAACACTGAAGAAAGCGCGATTGAGCCAAGTGTCTTGCGGAAATTGAACATAACGGATCTCCCCCAAAAAGGTAAGCCAAAAGCTTGTTCATCAACAATATTTGCAATCAATATAAAAAATCAATAGCCGATGGAGGACTTTAATTTTAAGGTCAGAACCAGAATTGATTTTTGCGTCCGTGCGGGCTTCGCTAATACTCAATTCCGGCTTTGGGACCACTCAATTTGAGGTCCTTACATACTCAATTTCGAGTACTCACCACTCATTAAAGGCAAAACGCTTGACACCGGCAGATAGGGAGTGAGTCAAGCCCCAACTCAGGCAGGGCCCGTACTCACCGTGGCGGGCGCAGCCGAGGAGCTACAGCCGGGCGTCCAATTATCCGCCGTTTGTTTGGGAGTTTCGAGCGTGCGTATGAAGGGACTGGCGCGTAGTGGTTCCGGTCTTGGCAAGGGCCCAGGAGATGTGGTTTTCCACGGTCCGGGGACTGATCCCCAGGAGGGCAGCGATTTCTGGGGTGCGTTGGCTGCCTGCCAGGAGGGCAGCGATTTCTGGGGTGCGTTGGCTGCCTGCCAGGAGGGCAACTTCCCTCTCGCAAGGAGTCAGACCCTGGGGATGCCCTCCCATGTCGAGGGTGAGTTGTACCCCTTTTGTGCCGGGAAGCGGTTTTCGAAAGTTGAGATGATCTGATGAAAGGTCTTGGCCACTCCCCGGTGGCGTTTGAGGAGGTGATCCTTCACCACGCCTTTCAGCAGCCTGGTGATCGCGGGAAGGTCGGAGTCGGCTTCATATTGGTCCAACAGGATTTTTAGCAGTTGGTGGTCGCGGTCACGGACGGCACCGGCGATGGCGATGAACTTGGCATGCGATGTCACCGCGTTCTCTTGCAGTAACCGTTGCGTGATCTCCAGGATCTTATGCCCGGGATAGAGGGAAAGCATGAACAGTGAGGCATACACGGCTTCGGTGATGTAACCCCGGTCTAGTTGTTGTTCCAGAAGGTCGGCAGCCTTTTCGCCAAATTCGGCTGGATCGGCGTATTTCCGGGTAACGAGCTCATAGACTGCTTTTCCGGTTCCAGGCAGGGGCCCGATGTCGGCGACGTCTTTGCGCGCCTGAATCCCCAGCGAGTGGACATTCTTGCTGGAGAGCGAGTCCACGGACAAACGGCTCCATGCCAGCGGCAAGGTCGAAGCCATCTGCTGAATCAAGGGCCCGGAGGGCAGCCTGCGCATCGAAGCGGTAGAGCTCCAGAATGCCCCTGATGACTGGCAGAACGCCACTCTTGGGGTGGCGGCTGCATAGCCTGTCCAGGGTCTCGTCGAGGTTCACAGGCATTCGGTCAAACGACGCCTTCAAGTAGAGTGCGAACGCCTGGGCTTCTGCTTTCCAATCGGGGTGAGCTTGGCCGATCGCCTGGAGTATGTCCGTCGCCACAGCTAACTGGCCGCCGTTGACTATGGCCCACAGCGCCCGGGTCATGGCGAAGAAGAAGTGATCGCCGGAATCAGCTCCTACCGCCTCAGTTTCGCTGAAGACTTGTTCGATGCGTGAGGGATCGATCGGCCCACCTCAGTAGAACTTGAGGAACGCTGCGTTGGACATGGTCTTTTCGGACTCCCAGACGCTGAATTGTGATTCCTCCAGTTCCCGTAGCTGTTCCTGGAAATGCAGCGTCGCAGCCGTGCCGTCGCCGGCTTCACTCCGCAGGTCTCTGATCAACGCGGCCAGAAGCTCAAGAGAGGGACTCTTTACCCGCCGGGAGGGGGAATCGATCACCCGGTTACTCCGATCCGCCAGCACCCTGCGGGAGGATCGCACGTAAGGGTCCCGGAAATAGTCGGCACAAACGTGCGGACTGACGCTTACCCATATGGCTCCACCGCTGTCTTCGGTCAGCGCAACCAGCCCCCGCACCTCGAGCCTGTCCAGGATATCTGCCTCAACTACCGGCTTCAGGGACCCCAGCGGCCGGGCTCCCACCACGGACAGGGTATGCAGAGCCGTCCGCTCATCGGCGCTTAGTCCGTGAAGTAGTTCCTGGACGGTGCTCTGGAGATATTCGTTCCAGAGTGTGTGCCCGCTCATGCTCCACTGTCCGTCAAGGAGAACAAGCTGCTCGCTCAGCTCCGCGCTTTGGGCGATCCTGACCACGAGCCGCGGGTTGCCACCGGATTTCATGAGCACGGCGGTGGTCAAATCCACGTCCGGCGGCGACCCGAGCGTTTGGGCCAGGAGTTTGTTGACTTGATCGTAGTCAAGAGGACTGAGTCGCATCGTTGTCTCCGGCCATCGGGCAGGCGTGAACACGGAGGCCATTGAATACAGTGGGGCATCGTCCATCGTCACCACCAGCGGCCGTTCGGTCCGCCTCTGAACAACGTCGATGACTGCCACCGATTCCTTGTCGAGCTCATCGATATCGTCAACAACTATTGCCCGGGCGCCTCGCTGCGCCAACTGTTCGGCGAGCACGTTCGCGACTCCGAGCGGCCCATTCTCTTGCCTGCGCCCTTCCAGTCCGAGTGCGCCAATCCCTGCGAACGGAGTATCATTCAGAAGCGGCGAGCCCGAGAGGCTGTAGACCGTGAACCCGGCCTTTCGAGGCCAGCGGCGATCGACTCCAGGACCGTTGATTTTCCGCTTCCGGGGCCGCCGACGATCCGAACACTGACACCGCCAGCCACGTAGTCAAGTGCCCGCCGGACTTCCTCTTCGAACACTTCGCAACTCCTGACGCAGACACCCCAGCTTTGAAATGTGAGCCTAGTGGCATTCCACATCCGAGGAGAGCGCCCCAGAGCCCTAGCCTGACAATCTATCCAACGCTACGGGCGAAAATGATCACTGAGTATGCATTGCACGGAAATTGAGTAGGCATTGCACCGAAAATGAGTGGGGAAGGTGCGTCGGAGTAGGAATGGGGGTTTGTCGACCCGCAGCGGGTATCGGAGCGGCGCGATGGGAATTACCCCACTGCCCCCGGCTTCCGCCAAGCCAGCGCCAACACAAACACCACCGCGCTCAACCCCAGCATCACCAACACCATGAGCCCCCAGTTTGCCTGGTTCACCCCGGGACCGTACAGCACACCAATGAGCACCGTCGCCGTGATCGCTCCGAGGTATCGGCACGTCTGGAAAATCCCGGCTGCCACTCCCCTGTCCTCCGGCCGTGCGGACACGTACAAACCTTGGTTTGATGCCGTACTGACCACGCCATATGGCACACCCATCAGCGCCGTGAGCACGAGCACCAGCGGCGGCCAGAAGGACAACGTCAACACTCCGAGCGCACCGGAAGCCAGCGCCAAAAGCACGACGCCGGCGATCATCACGGACCGCACGCCGAACCGCTCAATGAACCGCACCGTCACCGGCGTCATGAAAACCGACATGGCAGCCAGGGGAAGCATCAGCAGGCCGACCACGCCGGCGTCGTACTTTCCAGCCTGCTGCAGCAACTGCGGAAGGCCGAAGAACGCAAAATAGTAGACCGCACTGAACACCGCGAAACCCAAGTACAACAGCAGCAGCGGCCGGTTCCGGCCGAGCAGCCGCAAGTCCAGGAACGGCGGACTGAACCGGAACTCGCGCCACGCGAACAGCCCCGCAAGGACAACCGCGACGGCGATGAACCACCAACGATAAGCCGGCATCACGTTAAGCAGCGCCATCATGGCGAGCGTCAGTGAGGCGATGAACGCCAGGATGCCCGGAATGTCGGAATCGCGCAGGAGGGCGGAGAGCTTGCCGCTTTCGCGTCCGACGTCGGGCGGCGCCACCCGCTGCACCACAATGAGGGCCAGAAGCGAGATCGGCACGTTGATCGCGAACAGCGCCTGCCAGCCGACCAGGCTCACCAGGAGGCCCCCGACGACGGGTCCCACCGCCGCTGCCGACGTGTTCGCCATCTGGATCCGCCCCAGGGGTCGGGTTGAGCTGATGTTCGCCTGCCGGCTGAGCGTCGAGACCATGACGACGGCGCACGGGTACGCCGTCGCGGTCCCCACTGCCATGAGTGCGCGGGCCACGCAGACCAGTGCGAAGTTCGGCGAGAACGGCGCCAGAAGGCAGGAAATGGCGACCACCGCCATACCGAAGGTGAACAACCTTCGCGGACCGAAGCGGTCCGCGAGCCGGCCCATGAGCGGCTGGCCGGCCGCCGAGGCGAGGTAGAAGGACGTGATCACCCAGGTGACGGTGGCGACGTCGAGCGCGAAGTCCTGGCGCAGCACCACCAGTGCGACCGCGATCATCGACGAGTTCAGCGGATTCAGCGCCGTCCCGAGACTCAGTGCAGCGATCGCTAGGCCGGGGCGGGGTTTGTTGGTCACGTCCCTAAGTCTGGTCCATCGTTGCCTGAGGTCACGAAACGGCGCGTCACGAACCTCGATGCCGGGCCCTCAGCTCTGCGCTACGGACAGTACCGGCTTCTTTTTGCCGCTGGCGTCTTGGGTCAGCGTCGGGGCCGGAGGCTTCGGCGGGGCCACTACCGGCGCAGGTGCCGGTGGTGGCGGCGGCGGTGCGGGCGGAAGGCAGGAGTAGTTGTAGTCGAAGTCCGTGGTGAATTGGGTGAGCACAACCACGCCGCCGGCAGTCAGGGGAGGGGCCGAGCAGAGTTCCGCCGCCGTCTCTGGTGATGTTGCTCCGGCAAGCCAGCTCTTAAGCCCGTTCAGATTGCTGTCGGGATGAAGCTGGCCGGCGATGAGCCCGAACTGGTACGAGGTTGAGTAGATGCCAACCTGGGCGCCGATGCTTTGCAGGAACGCGGCCATGCCTTCAATGTCGGCGGCGTTGGCCACGGTGTCCCAAGACCATGCATTCCCGGTCTCCACATCCAGCCACCACAGGCGCTTGGCGGGATCGGGCACGCCGTACCGGGTGACGGCGTCGAAGGCCATTCCGTAACCGTAAAGGTAGGCGCACGCCGCCGAAGCTGACCCGTCGCAGCTCCCATACGGGTTGGGCCCGGCCAGACCCACCTCCGCATCGGATCCGGGCCACCACGCGCCATAGCCCGCGGGATTGGCGGTGTTGACGTACACAGCGGCTGCGGGTTGGCTTGTCCCGCCCGCCGAGCCGCTGGCCCAGCCCAGCTGCTCGGCGAAACAGGGATTCGCGGTGCCCGGACGGCCGCCGTTCACGCCGACAATTCCGAACGCCTGGCCGGAAGGAAGTCCGCCACCACATTGGGGCCAGGAAATGTCGCTGCCCAAGGAGATCCCAGAAACTTCCATGGGAGCGGCATTAGCGGCGGATAATGGTGTGGCGGTCGTAGCTAACAAGAGGCAAGCAACGGCCATGATTTTTGCAGTTTTCATGATGTGCGTCCTTGGCATGGTTCAGGGCCCTGCCGGGGTTGGTACTGCCGCACATTGCATCCCAAAAGCAATGGCAGTGAGCCATCTTCGGCTCACTACGGATCCTACGGACGGGCTTCTGGGCAGCCTTGAGTGATCTCTACTGGACTTGGTTAACGAATTTGCGAGTAAGTGGCGTGGTGCACTTGGAGTACAGCCCAGACGCCGGAGTACTCAGCTCTGCGCCAGACCTTCGTCAGGAAGCGACGAGTCCATCCGCGACTACCGCCAGCATTGATGCTGCCGCATCGGCGGGAAGTTCGCTGTTGTCCACTACCGCGGCCACGCCGCCGACGAGCCTGCTGATCTGCATCGCATCGACTCCGGGGCGCAAGGCCGAGTCCAACGCCTCGATCACGCGCTGATTGGCACCGAGGTAGGTCTGGCACTTCGCGGCAAACGGGGATCCGGGGTCGCCCAGCGCTGCGGTGATCCGCGCGGCGGCGCCTTTGTGTTCAGTCAGCATCGACGCATAGTCGGTCAGCCAGCTCAACAACCGTTCCCGTGCCGGGGCGTCGAGGGACAGTGCCCGGTCGACGGCGGTGCGGACCTTCTCTGCCCACGCCTCGAGGACGGCGTCGTACAACGACTCCTTGGTGGGGAAGTGCCGGTAGAGCGTACCGGGTCCCACCTCGGCCGCTTTGGCGACTTCGTCCATCGAAACGGCTTCGAAGCCTTTGACGCGGAAGAGTGCACGCGCAACCTCCACGATCCGGTCGCGGTTGCGTTGAGCGTCAGCGCGCACAGAAACACCTTTCGATTCACCCTTGAAAAACGGAGAGTGTCTCCGTATAGTTCTAAACGGAGCAACTCTCCTTTTAGTGTACGTCAGCCCCCTCGGCTAGAACAGGACACCTCCCATGACACCCACAATCGCCACACGCGCCCCAGCCGGGATCGTTACATCCGGCCGTCGCGCCGGCAGCATTGGCCTCTGGCTGGTCATGCTGGCCCAACTCATGCTTGTCCTCGACGCGACCGTCGTGAACGTCGCGCTCCCCCACATCGCCACCGACCTCCACTTCGACCGGGCCGAGCTCAGCTGGGTCCTGAACGGCTACGCCGTCGCTTTCGGCGGCCTCCTGCTGCTCGGCGGACGGATCGGAGACGTGATGGGCCGCCGTCGCACCTTCCTGGTGGGCGTCGCAGCCTTCACGCTCTTCTCCCTGCTTGGTGGCCTCGCCACCTCGCCCCTCCTCCTTGTTATCGCACGCGCGCTCCAGGGCCTCGGCGCCGCATTCGCCGCCCCGAGCGTTCTCGCGCTCATCACCACCAGCGCAAAGGACGACGGCGCGCGGAACCGGGCGCTCGCCCTGTTCTCCGCCATTGCCTCAATGGGTGGCGCGCTCGGGCTCATCCTCGGGGGGCTCCTCACCGACACCACCAGCTGGCGTTGGACCCTCTTCATCAACGTGCCGATCGGCGTCGTCGTCCTCATTGCGGTGCCGCGCCTTGTCGCGGAAACGCCCCGGCGGCCCGGACGCTTCGACATCCTCGGAGCCGTGACCGCCACGGGCGGCGCCATCGCCATCGTGTGGGGTCTCATTCAAGCGGGCGACGTCGGATGGTCCAGCCCGCGCACGATCGGCGGCCTGGTTGTCGGGGCCGCATTGATCGCAATTCTCGCCGTTACCGAGCGGAGGGTGGCCCACCCGCTGCTTCGTCCGCAACTGCTGCGCAGCCCGAGCCGAGTGGCGGCGCTGGCAGCGATGGCAGCAACCTACGGCGGGATGCTGGCCATGTTCTTCCTCATGGTCCAGTACCTCGAAGACGATCTGCACCTCACGCCGATGGTCACCGGACTGGCGTTCCTGCCGATGCCGCTCAGCATCTTCGCGATGTCGCGTATCGTCCCGCGCCTGCTCGAGCGCTTCGGGGCCGTCCGGCTGGTCATCTTCGGTACTGCTCTCCGCGTCGTCGCCTTCCTGCCGCTGACGCAACTGAACACGGACACCCCGCTCGCCCTCGTTTTGCTTGCACTGCTGGGCACTGGAATCTCGGCCGGCATGACGTTCATGCCGCTCACCACGCTCGCGCTGCGCAACGTCGAACCCGAGCACGCAGGGTCTGCGTCCGGACTCTTCCAGACGATGCAGCAGCTGGGCGGAGCTGTCGGCCTGGCCATTGTGGCTTCGATCTACGCGGCCTTCGCGATCCCCGGCGACTTCCTGACCGGCGGGCGGGCCGGGTTCTGGTCTGCAACTGTCCTGTCCGCGCTCGCGCTGGCAGCCGTCCTGGGGTTGGTCTTCAAACCCCGGAAAGCGGTCTGAACGGTTTTTACCGGCCGCCTAGGCCTTTGGCGTAGGCGGCCTGACCCGCATGCTGAAGGCAATCTGCAATCGTGCTGACCAGGCGCACGCCGAGAGTGACGGGCGGATTCCAGCGGGTGTCGACGATGCGATCAAGGTCCGTGTCACCGAGCGTTTTCAGGAACGCAACCGTCTGCCGGTGCACGGCGTCGTAGTATTCGAGCAACAGCTCCGGCGGAGCTTGAACCGCATCGACTTTATCGCTCGAGTGGCCATAGCCGGTGTCGCGTTCGGGTAGCGGCAGCTTGAAGCGGCCCGCGAACTCCTGCGAAGTCCACACCTGTTCGACGCCGGCGGCGGACGCGACTTGGACGTCCTCCACCCGGCTGAGGTGCCAGATCAACCACGCAATCGAGTTTCCAGTGCCGGCGGGCCGGTGGATCAAGGACTCGTCGTCGACCCCTTCCAGCGTTGCGGCCACGACGTCACGGATCCGGCCAAAGGAATCCAGCAGCAGTTCGTTGGATCTCATCGCGTCCTTTCAGTGGTGCGTTGGCTACGCCTACCACCCAATCAGAGCCCGAACCGCCTGGGCAACCTGTTGTGGGGTTCGTGGTCCCGTCGGCAACACATGAGTTTCGACTTGGGTCTCGCTCAGGATTTCACCGAGCTCCACGCTGCGATCCAGGTGCCAGGTCAGCTCCTGGCCGTTCGGCTCGTGTCTGTTTCGAGGTCAATCACGGCGTTGCTGATTCCGTCGTCGGCGAGAAGCCAGTGCAAGGCTTCGCCGGTGGTCGTCTTGCCGGCACCAACCGTGCCGTTGAGGAAAACACTCTCAAGGTCCATAGCCATCCAAGGAGTCTAGGCGGCAGATCGGGCGCACCCTGCCCGGGTATTCAAAATGACCACGTAGGCAGCGACGGGAGGCGATCCGCGGGCATAAGCTACAAGCAGAACGTCTCTTCCGACGCCGGGGAGCTCAAATGGACACTGAATTCGCTGATGTCATCGGCCATGATGTCACGACGATCACTTGCCTGTGCGGAAACACCGTCAGCAAAGAGGGATTGATTCAGGCCAACTCGCAGGGCCTCCCTGTTTTCGCCGGGGCCGACAAGCCCGTGCCCGCCGGACTCGCCCCGTGGCCCGACGATGAGGACCTCTACACCTTGTGTCCGTCCTGCGGCCGGGTTTACCACGACACCGTCATTGAAGCGACAGGGACCGCCCCTGTGGCCTTCCAAGTTGACGTCACCGCCGGCCCGATCGCCGACGCGATCCGGGTTCACTGGGAGCTCAGCACCTGATTCTTGGGACGTGTTTTCCTTGTTTCGCTTGTCGCGACGCCGAACGGCCGTGCGGGAGGTAAAAATGTCAGACCCCCGTGACAGGGTTTATTCATGGAAGGCATCGGTCAACTCGTCGCACCTCGGGCAGCCGCGCCCGACGGCGGGATCCCGTCGCCGGGACGCCTGTCCCGCCGGCTGAAGCCCGTCCCCGCCCGGCATGCCCAGCTCCAATTCGCAGCCCAGTTCCAAAACCCTTCCCAGTTCCAAAACCCTTCCCAGTTCCAAAACCCTTCCCAGTTCCAAAACCCGGCCCAGTTCCAAAGCCCTTCCCGGCCCCGAAACCCGGCCGCCGTGCCGTCCGCCGCGGGTGGCCTTGATCTGGCGGTCGCGGCGATGGATGCGCTGCGCTCAACCGCCGTCGCCGACGCCCGCTCGTTCGGTTTCCTTGATGCGGCGGATTTCGCCGGCACGGTCGAAGAGATCTCCCGGACGGTCGAGTTCCTGCAGCTCGTCGCGGCCCACGCCGTGGAACGGACCCGCAGCGAAGCCCAGGCCTCCCGCCGGCCGTCCGCGGCGCCGGGCTGGCGGACCGGCTGGACCGAACCCGCCGCAGCCGATACGGGAACCGCAGCAGCGGACGCGGGAATTCCGGCAGACGCGCCGGACGCGGCGGCCGTGCCGGGGTCCGCGCCCGGCCCCACGGCAGCGGCCGCGGTCGACGACGGCTACCGGAACGCCGCCGAATTCCTGCGCGCCCGGCTGCGGATCGGCATCGGCGAAGCCCGGCGCCGGCTCGCCCTGGCCTCCGGCGTGCTCCCGCAGACAGGACTCACCGGACAAGACCTCCCCGCACGCCACGAAGTCCTCGCCGCGGCCCTGTCCACCGCAGCCGTGCCGACCCGCTCGGCCACGATCATCAGCACGGCCCTGGAGCAGGTACGCCACCACGCCGACCCGGACACCGCCCGGCAGATGGAACACTCCCTCACCCGCACCGCCCTGGAGAGCGATCCCGACTTCGTGCACCGGACGGCCAAACGCTGGGTCGACGCCATCGACCAGGACGGAACCGAACCCGGCGAGGAAGAACTCCGCCACCGCCAGGGAGCGTTCATCCGCAAACCCCGCCACGGCCTGCACCACCTGGAAATCTTCGCCACCGCCGAACAATACGAAACCCTCGCCACCGCCATGAACACCGCCACCAACCCCCGCCTCCAGCACACCACCGACACCAACGCAGCCGACGACGGCGGCGCGGCCGATACCGACGCAGCCGACGACGGCGCGGCTGACACCGGCGCGCACCCCGCCCTGGACCGCCGCTCCCGGGCCCAGAAACTCCTCGACGGACTCACCGGCGCCTGCGCAGCGGCCCTGACCACCGGGCAACTGCCCGCCAACGGCGGCCTCCGGCCCCAGGTCATGGTCACCATCGACTACCAAGACCTCCTCGTCCGCCTCCAACACCTCGACCACCTCGACCACCTCGACCACCTCGACCGCGAAACGCCCACCCGCCCCGGCCCGCGCCTCAGCAGCGGCGCGTCCACGTTCCAGGGCCCCATCCACCCCACAGTCATCCGCAAGATCGCCTGCGACGCGGACATCATCCCCGTCCTGCTCGGCAGCGACAGCCGCGTCCTGGACATCGGCCGCACCACCCGCATCTTCCCGCCCCACATCCGCAAAGCCATCATCGCCCGCGACCAAGGCGGCGCCTTCCCCGACTGCACCATCCCCGCACCCTGGTGCGAAGCCCACCACATCACCTACTGGTCACAGGGCGGCACCACGAGCACCGACAACGGCACCCTGCTCTGCAGCCACCACCACCACGTCATCCACAAAGAACACTGGACCATCACCCTGGACAACGGCACCGCATGGTTCAATCCACCACCCCACCTCGACCCCCGCCAAACACCCCGACGCAACCACCACTTCAGACCCACCCGGACATAAACCCGCCCACGCAGGAAATGCGCCGGACCCAGTCCGCCAAAATCCGTTGACATGTGACCAAATGGTCACCTATTCTGAATGCATGGACGCCGTCTTCAAGGCACTCTCCGACCCCACCCGCAGGGATCTGCTCGACGAACTGTTCCGCGAGGACGGGCAGACGCTCAGCGCGCTTGAAGCACGGTTCGACATGACCCGTTTCGGGATCATGAAGCACCTCAAGATCCTTGAGGAAGCCGGGCTGGTTGTGACCCGCCGTCGTGGTCGCGAAAAGCTCCACTACCTGAATCCGGTACCCATCAGGCTCGTCCACGACCGCTGGGTGAGCAAATATGCAGAACCATGGGCCGCTGCGTTGAGCGACCTCAAGACCAGATTGGAAAGTCCCGTGGAAAAGATCTTCGAAATCTACATCAAGACCACTCCGGAGCGGCTCTGGGAAGCCATCACGGACAGCGACACCCGCAGCAAGTACCAGTTCGGCAACACCCACACTGCCGACTGGACGCCGGGCGGCCACTACGAGATGCACAATCCCAAGGCGAACGGAATGGTCCTGGGCGAAGGCGAAAACGTGGAAGTCGATCCCCCGCGCCGGCTCGTCCAGACCATGCGCGCGCTCTGGGGTGAAGACGTCAAAGCCGAGGGCACATCACGCGTCACGTGGGAGATCGAACCGGTCGGCGATTCCTGCCACCTGACCGTCACCCACAGCGACCTCCGCGAAGGCGGAAACGACCAGATCTACGGCGGTTGGCCGATGATCCTCTCCGGCCTCAAGACCTGGCTGGAGACCGGCGAAGTCCTGACGACTCCCGGTTCATTGATGTATTCGTGAGGCTCGACGGCGGCGCGACCCGCCGCTTTAGGCCCTGGCGGCGGGGACGAGGGCCGCGTTGAGGTACTCCAGGTGCGCCAGCGTCGGGGCAGTAACGTTCGCCGCGTACTCCGGGTGCTTGGTGAGGAACTTCTTGATGAAAGGGCACACCGGCACAATCCGGAGTCCCTCGCTCATGGTCTCGTTCAGGGCCACCTCGGCGAGCCTGCCCGCAAGCCCTTGTCCACCGAACTCCTCGTTGATCACGGTGTGGTAGAAGATCCGCTGCGGGGACCCGCCGTCGTCGTACGCCTTGTACGCCGCCTTCCCGATGACGTGGCCGTCAACGAGCACCTCAAAGCGTTCGCGGTCAACGTTGTGGCGGAAAGTGGCATCGGTCATCGCTAGCTCCTCGGTTAGGTTCTGTTGACCTACCCTAACCTCGGAGCCTGGGCGCTTGTTCCCAAGTTTTCTCCAAGTCGCATGTGGACTTGGAGAAAACGTGGAAGAACCGGCTAAGCCGTGACGATGTCGCGTGTGGCGTGGTCGTACGTGAAGGTGACCTTGCCGCCGTCGTGCTTTAGCTCGTGGTTGGCACCGTCACGTGCGCCGAACGCGCCGTAGTTCTCGTCCCACGAACGGTTCAGCGCGATCTTGTACGTGTAGAAACCGGCAGGCAACGTGGCGGCGAGGGTCCACACCTTGCGACGGGCGTTGAACTTCATCTGCACCTCGTCGTACTGCGGGGCCCAGTCCTCCGGCGCGCCGAGAATCGTGTTGAAGTCACCAGCGATCGCGACGGCGGACGGCTGCTCGAGCTTCTCGACGGCGGCAGCCGCTTTGGGTGCTGCAGCTTTCTTGGGCGTTGCCTTGGCGGCGGGGGCCTTCGTTGCTGCGGCTTTGGCAGCAGGTGCCTTTTCCACTGCGGGAGCCTTCTTGGCCGCGGTCTTCCTGGCGGGAGCCTTCTTGACGGGAGCCGTGGGAAGCGGGGTATCTGCCGGGACGGGGATGCCCTCAGTCAGCGCCGTGACGAACTCGTCCGGCTTGGCGAAAGCGACCGTGGCACGCAGGCCGTCGTCGGTGATGGTCCAGCCCGAACGGCCCTTGACGAGCCAGCCAGCCTTGACCAGCTTCGCTGTCTCCGTCGTCAGGCTCTTATGGCCGCGCGGAATGCCTCCACTGAGCAGCTCACTCTCACGCTCATCCAGCGGGACACGGACTATCGCCTCTGCCAGGATCTCGCCGGCATTCAACGACTTCTCGGACCACGTTCCCTCAGCCAAGACGTCCAGGACGGTCTTGAGACGGGCACTGCTTTTTTCGACGGTGGACTTGGCCACTGGGTCTCCTTCAACGGCGAACATTCCTTCAGCAGTCTGCCAATGTTCTGTAAATTCTGGCGACTGTTCTTGGTAAACACCGTGTGTCGTGACCCACTATTACGCCCAAACGCCGGCAAGTGATGGGCGGCTCTCGGGTACCGGCCGGTAGCTGGCGCTTGGGGTACCCTCGAAGGCCTCCGGGAGGGCCCCGGCCAGAATCCGCTTCCTTCCGAGTGGCGCCGCGTCAGCTGATATCCACAACCTTGAACCTCGACAGGCACATCCCCTCAGGGATCGGCTAGCTTAAACGCCATGGGGAAAAAGCCTATGCAAGACGAAAACGAGCAATGGACTGCCCGCGACGAGGCACTTTGGACCACCGCGGAATTGGCAGTCCTCACGATGCGCGGCCAGTTGGGGCAACGTCAGCACCTTCCAGTACCGTTCGCCCTTCGGCTGGGCGGACCCGAGGAGAGGATCGTTGCACATGGAGGGTTTCAGCTGCTCTCCTGGCATGCACCCGGTGACGGTAGTTACGCCCACAGCCACGGAATGATGGTTGCCACCGGAAGAGGTGGACTGGCCATGATGGCCGGTTTCGCCGCCGCGCAGGCTATTGGCAACGCATCACGACGCCGGCAGGCAGCTGAAATGGCCCAGCCGCGTTGGGTTCCAATCGACCACGGGACGGTCGCCGTGAGCAACTTTGGGTTTTACCTTCACTCCCCCACTGGCATCCATGCCTGGAACTGGCACGGCATCCATATGGCCTCATTGGTGGGTCCAGGGCAGCTCAGCATCGACGGAGTTTCGGAGAATGGCCCGATCAAGTGGATCCTTCACTCTGATTGGGCCGAACTCGTCTTCATGCTCTGGGCGTCCGTCTGTAATCCGACCCATCCCCAGATGACCGACCGGACATGGCTCCCCCAGGATTGGATGACCAAAGCCATGGTGCATGCAATGAGCAATCAAGGCTATCCAACTCACTTCGCGTTTCAGGAAGTGGTCCGGGAACTTCGATAGGGCTGGTGGGCCGACAGCGAGGGCTTAGCTCCGCGCAGCGCGGTGATCGACCCGCGACCGACTAATTGACGGCAGCCTTCTCCCACTCCGAAACCTCGGCCAGCAGCTCAGCCTTCCGGGCCTCGTCCGCGAACGACGAACGCACCGAGTTCGCGGCCAGGCGTGCTCGGTCCGCAACGGACAACCGGTGCACGGCGACAAGCTGCTCGAAGTTGTCGTCCACATAGCCGCCAAAGTACGCGGGATCGTCCGAGTTCACGCTGACATTCAGTCCGGCTGCCAACATCGCAGGCAAAGGGTGATCGGCCAAGGTGTCCACCGCGCGCAGCCGGACGTTGGACAAGGGACACACGGTCAACGGAATCTGCTCGGCCGCCAACCTTTCCACGAGGGCCGTATCTTCCATGCAACGGATGCCGTGGTCGATCCTCTCCGCGCCGAGCAGATCGAGGGCCTCGTAAATATACGAAGCCGGGCCTTCCTCGCCCGCGTGCGCGATCCGTCGCAGTCCAGCCTCCGCCGCGCGGCGGTATAGTCGCTCGAACTTCGACGGCGGATTGCCCACCTCAGCCGAGTCCAGGCCGATGCCGGCAATCGGCGCCTTCATGGCCAGAAGCTGCTCCAAAACCTCCAGCGCAGATTCCTCGGACATGTCCCTCAAGAACGCGGCAATCAGGAGCGTCGAGACGCCGAAGTCCTCCACCGACGTCGCGAGCGCGGACGCCACACCGTTCACGCACGTCTCGAGGGCCACGCCGCGCGAGATGTGCGCCTGCGGATCCATCATGACCTCGACGTGCCGCACGCCACCGGCCGCGGCACGTGCCAAATAGGCCCTGGTCATGTCCGCGAAATCCTGCTCGGTGCGCAACACGGCCATGTTGGCGTAGTACAGATCCAGGAATGACTGCAGATCCGTGAACTCGTACCGTGCACGCAGCTCGTCCAAATCCGCATACGGAAGCTCAATCCCGTTCCGTTCCGCGAGCGCGAAAATCAGCTCCGGCTGAAGCGTCCCCTCGATGTGTAGGTGCAGTTCGGCAACCGGAGGTGCCGCCGTCGTCGTCGATTCGCCAAAAGTTTCCACCCGACAAGAGTAGGACGAATACTCCCGTCCAACGGCGATCATCAGGCCCCGATAACACGAGCGAGGGGAAGGCCACACCGCGTCAACTTGGATCTACGCCGTTCGGCCCCCAAACTGAAAGGATGCAGACCTTCCTCCCGTTCCCCGATTTCAAGCAAAGTGCTGCCGTCTTGGACACCGCAAGGCTTGGCAAGCAGCGTGTCGAAGCACTGCAGATCCTTCGCGCACTGGTGATCCCCGAGTTCGGCCGGCCCTCCCACCCCGCTATCCGCATGTGGATGGGCTACGTTCCCGCGCTCACCCTCTACGGCCTGGCCATGGTGGACGAATGGGTCGCCCGCGGCAATCCGGACAACACCCGCGCCAGCATCACCGAGTTCGCACCCCAGGCAGCCCACCCTGACTACGCCTCCAAGATTCCTATGCCGCCGTGGCTGGGCGACGCCGATTTCCACCTGAGCCACCGCTCCAAGCTGCTCCAAAAGGAGCCCCGCTTCTACGCCGAGCTCTTCCCGGACACTCCGAACGACCTCGAGTACCTCTGGCCCGAGCCCAGTCACGAGTTCATCCCCGAAGACCCCTACGACGACTTCATCTGGGTGCTTCGCGCTCCGGTGGGCGACGTCGAACCCGAGAAGATCGACAAAGTGGGGATGCCGGCAGCAGGCAAGGCGAAGGCCGCGAACAGTGAGGGCGACGGCTACCAATTCGTTTATGCCTCGGAAACGTCCCGCCGTCCGGGCAAGACCGCCCGCAAAGCCCCGAAACAGCTGGTGAAGAAGCCCACGCGCAATCGCCAGCGCCAAGATGAGGCCTTCCGGACGCTCCCCGGCAACACGCCAGTTCTCGTCCCCATCGAGGGCGGCGCCAAGTTTGCCTTGGGCAAGATCCACGGACGACCGATCACCCTGGAAGACGGCCGTTTCGGTCGCAACTTCGAGGTCACCAAGATCATCGACCGCTCGGACTTCGACTACCCGGCCTTGTTGCAGGATCCGCGGGCGTTCTTCCCGATTCCGGCACCATAGCGGCTCGAGCTAGACGTTCTGCCGACGGACGAGCGCCCGCATAACCAAGATCTCGTAGGCCACCAAGGCGACAACCCACATGTAGTCATACCAGCGGGCGTCGAATCGAACGAGCAACGCCAGCAGCCCGAGCGCTGCAACCAACTGGGTCGTGATGATGGCCGACCAAGGCGTTGTTTTCACCTTATCCACAAGAAATGACCACCCCTCCTGCCGCGAAAAGGACACCCGCACCGTAGGCGGCCCAACCGATTGCTCCTATCGGTCCCATAAGAGACACGATTACACCAAACCCTGCATACGCGCATCCTATTGACACCGGTCCGCCACGGGGAATCAGATCGGGGTTGTAGTGTGCAACATGGCGGCCCGAGATGTAGGTATCAAGCCATCCGTGACAGGCTAGGATCTCCTTGCCGTTCCATCCTATGGTGGCTCCGTTATAACCCGTGCAGTAGTAGTCATATCGTCCCGTCGACATAGGGGCAATGGCGCCGCCGGGTGCCTTTTTGCTTGCTAGGAAGTGGCCACCCGAAAAGTCGCCCCGCTCTTCAATCCGGATTTTTAGCGCCGCTTGCGTCTCCGAGACTTGAGGACTTTCAAGGAGCAATGCTAGACGGTTGCTATCACCGTCGAACGCCTCAGAAATCGCGGTTTGAATCTGTTCAGGTGTTTGCAACTGCGACGTTGTTTTTGGCGGCGGTGGCGCTGTAACAGTTGCCGCCATTGCGCCGCTAATTCCACCAACCAACAGAGCGGCACTTGTCACCACAACTGCAATGACGCTTCGTATTTTCTTCCCAATGCCCATTTCTCCCCCCTTTGAGTTGTAGCAAGTGAGTGACCATCGTAAGTTGCATTTGTTAGAGGAAAGTCGCGACCAGGTGCTGATAGCGCCGAATTGAGTGTTGTTTGGCGGAAAAATGAGTGTTTTTGCTCGGATGAATGAGTAGTTTCATTGAAGACGCCGTTAGGCTCCTTCGTGAATACGATGGCACTCTGGTTCCCTGGCCTGGCCGTGGGGCCCACCGCGAGGGTCCCTGCCCTGAGCTTGCGAAGGCTGGGAGCCGGCGGGGACTTGCGAGGCGAGGGTGCCGATGGGGACTAGTTCGACCCGGGGTTCGTCGATGTCTTCGGCTTTCCCGGGTGCTGGAGCGCCTCACCCCAGTGTGCCCAGTCCTCCGGCCGCACCGACGGTCGGCCCAGCAGGTAACCTTGCCCGGCCGTCATGCCGAGCTCGACTACCGCGCTCAACTCGGCTTCGGTTTCGATCCCTTCGGCCACCAGGGCTGCTCCGATCTCCTTCGCGAAGCCGACCATGGCCGCCCCCAGGGCCCGCTGGCCCGGGTCCGTGTCGATGCCGGCGATGATCTCCCTGTCCAGCTTGATCACGTCGGGCTTGAGGAGCAGGACGTGGCGCATGGACGCAAAGCCAGCACCTGCGTCATCAACGGCGATCCTCAATCCACGGCCTCGTAAAGGTGCAAGCGCCGCTGCGAGGGGACCATAATCCACGACGTGGTGGCGTTCCGTCACCTCGAGCACGATCCGGCCTGTCGATATTCCGGAGTCCGCGAGAATATCGGGGAGTCTCGCGTCAAGGCATGCCCGGGGTGAGAGATTCACAGAAACCGACAGCGTGGGCGGCAGCCCCTTCGCAGCCGCGAGTGCGGTCTCAAGAGCGAGGATCTCAAGCTCAACATCCAGTCCGACGGCGGTAGCCTCAGCGAACAAACCCTCGGGGGAAATGCTCGGAGAGCCCGGAAACCGGGTCAAGGCTTCGGCTCCAGTGATCGAGTCTGATTCCAGGGAGCGGATCGGTTGGAACGCCGTCATCAAGGAACGCCCGGCGAGCGTCGCTTCGATCCGGCTCCTGATCTCTCCGGCAGCGAGCGTGTCCGCTGTCCCGGGATCAAGGGCCCTGCTCGTACCTTCGAAACCAGCAGGCCGTCCGGCGGCATCGCGAAGTGACCTTCCGGACACCTCGACCGGGACCTTGCTGCCATCCTTGCGGCGGCATACGGCATGGAGTCCGGACCAGCCGGCATCTGCGTCCTGGGTGGAAGCCAGCGCTTGCAGGGCCTCCGCCAGCTCGTCGGGATCAATGATCAGGCTGAAATGCCTGCCCAGTATTTCGGCAGGCTCGTACCCGGTCAATTCCGCTCCCGCCGGGCTCGAGAAGGTGAAGCGCCCATCGGGTCCTATGGCCCACAACCACTCCTTGCTGGTGGTCAGCACCGTATCCATCAAGCGGGTGGTCCGGGACGCTTCAGCGCGCTCCCGGAACTGCTGCCGCACCAAAGAAAACGACGCGAAAACCACGACGGGAACCACGAGCAACGCAATGACATCAGGAATCCAGACGGGCCAACCGAAGTTGTCCCAAGGTTCTTCGCCCAGCATCAAGGGAAGGCCTGCAGTCAAGGCAACAGCGGCCTCCAAGACGATGATGACAAGCAGCCACCATCGGGGCATGGACGCCCGAATGCTCTCCTTCGGCCCGCGCGTTCGAAACATGGCCCCCTGCCACAAGCTAACGCTGCTCATCTCCTACATGATGCTGGCTTTCACCTTATCCACAAACTGGGGTTGGATGCGGTCACGGTGCTTCCTCCAGGGAGTCGATGAGAGCCAAACCGCGGCGCGCCCACTCTATTTCGGTGTCCGCGCGGGCAACCAAGCCCTCGTAGGTGAAGATCTTGTACTCCAAGGTGCGACGGCGGTCTGCGTCCGGAGTCACGGCCAGCCGTTTTCTCAGCATGACGTTCGTGCCGTTCTTCAGTTCCTGGATCATGCCTGCCCACTGCTCCCGGCGCAGCGTGTGGTAGTCGATGTGTGCCTGCATGTGGGCTCGAGCGGCGCGAGGGTCTGCCCATTCCAGGTAGGCCGCCTTGAGGTGAACGGGATCGCGCTCGCGGGAGTACTCCAGGGGCGTGTTCATCCAGTCCCGGAAGGCTGCCCGGCCTTCCGCGGTGATCCGGTATTGCGTCTTTTTGCCGCGCGGCCCCCAGGGGATTTCCTCGCCGGCCAGCAGTCCGTCCTTTTCCATCTTCCGAAGCTCGGGATAGATCTGCGAATCGGGGGCGTGCCAGACGTAGGCCACCGACGACTCGAAACGCTTGGACAAGTCGTAACCGGTCATTGGCTCAACGGAAAGCAGTGCCAGCAACGCGTACCGGAGACTCACGGATGACCCCTTTCTTAGCTCTTGCCAATAACTATATCCATAGATAGTGTGATCCAACGCACTAACTATGGAGATAGTTACTAAGACCACCCACCCGGCGGCGTCATGGTCGACGCCGAGCCGGCGACTGGAAGGAAGAACCGTGACTGATGTCCGGACACAGAGCTCCACCACCAACAAGGTCCTCGGCTACCCGCTGAACGTCTGGTACGTCGCCGCCTGGGACAAGGAAGTGACGCGCAAGCCGATGTCGCGCAAGGTGGCCGGACGCCCACTCGCGCTGTACCGAACGGAGGGCGGCAAAGCGGTGGCCCTGGCTGACGCCTGCTGGCACCGGTTGGCGCCGCTGTCCATGGGCAAGACCCTCGCGAAGGACCAGATCCAGTGCCCATACCATGGCATCGTCTACAACTCAGCCGGACGCTGCGTCTCCATGCCGGCGCAAGAGACGATAAATCCCAGCGCTACCGTGCCGTCCTTCCCGGTGGTGGAGCGCCACCGCTATGTCTGGGTGTGGCTCGGGGACCCCACGAAAGCCGATCCGGGACTGGTTCCGGACATGCACCAGCTGGACTCCCCGGAATGGGCAGGAGATGGCGAAACCATCTACGCCCCGTGCAACTTCCAGCTGGTGCTGGACAACCTCATGGACCTGACGCACGAGGAATTCATCCACTCCTCCTCAATCGGACAAGAAGAGCTGAGTGAATCGGACTTCACGGTCACCCACGACGACGGGACCGTCACAGTGTCCCGATGGATGTTCAACATCGACGCGCCTCCGTTCTGGCTCAAGAACATGCGCGACAAGTTCCCCGGATTCGAAGGCAAAGTGGACCGCTGGCAGATCATCACCTTCCGCTCGCCATCGGTGATCAATATCGATGTCGGTGTTGCCAAGGCCGGCACCGGCGCCTTCGATGGGAACCGCAGCCAAGGGGTCAACGGCTTCGTGATGAACGCGATCACGCCCGAAAGCGACAAGTCCTGCCACTACTTCTGGGCGTTCATGCGCAACTACCGCCTGGATAGCCAGCTCATCACCACCCAACTGCGCGAGGGCGTCCACGGGGTGTTCGGCGAAGATGAGGCCATGCTCACCGCGCAGCAGGCAGCCATCGACGCCAACCCGGACTACGAGTTCTACAACCTCAACATCGACGCCGGAGGCATGTGGGTCCGCCGGCTCATCGAACGCCAGCTCGAATCCGAAGGACGCCTGATTCCTCTCGCGTAGCGCGGAGACAGGCAAGCGCGAGACAGGTTGATATAGGCATGGCAGCAACAAACATTGAGGTCTGGCAGCTGGGAACGGTTGTCGAAGTCCGGAACGTCGCCACGGACATCCAGCGCATCGTGATAGAGCCGTCCCGGCCCAAGAAAGCCGAACCGGGCTCACACATCGACGTCATGGTCAACATAGACGGACATGAGGACAAACGCTCCTACTCCATCGTCGAGTCCAGCGAGGACGGCACCCGCTTGGCGATCAGCGTGCTGAAAGCGCCCCTATCCCGAGGCGGCTCCCTTTTCATCCACACACTCGAGCCCGGAGACCAGCTGGAGATCACGCAGCCGTTGCAGAACTTCCCGCTCCGCGTGGGCGCGGGACGCTACATCCTGCTGGCCGGGGGTATCGGCATCACGGCAATGGTCAACATGGCCCGGGTACTGAGGAATCTCAACGCGGACTACACCCTCGTGTATGCGGGCCGCAGCCGCGCGGTGATGGCCTACCTGACGGAACTGCAGGAACTGCACGGGCAGAACCTCGTGGTCCACATCGATGGCGAGGGATCGCCCCTGGACGTCAACGCCCTGGTGGCCTCCGCCACGGAAGACACTGAACTGTACATGTGCGGGCCCATCAGGCTAATGGACGAAGTCCGCCGCACCTGGACCGAGCGCGGGCTCAGCTACCCCAACCTGCGCTACGAAACCTTCGGCAACAGCGGCTGGCACGATCCGGAGGAATTCATTGTCAAAATCCCGAGCCTGGGATTGGAGGTGCCGGTGGGCAAGAGCCGCTCCATGCTCGAAGCCCTTGAGGATGCCGGCGCGGACATGATGTTCGACTGCCGCAAAGGCGAATGCGGGCTCTGCGAGGTCCGGATCCTGGGGCTTCAAGGCGCCATCGACCACCGCGACGTCTTTTACAGCGCCAGGCAGAAGAACGCCACGGAGAAGATGGCCTGCTGCGTTTCCCGGGCCGTCACCTCCCCAACCGGCCTGGCGGCAGAAGCCTCCGCCGCCGGCCCGGCGGTAGTCACCATCGAGGTCTCGTGACCGCCGCCGCGGCAACGTCTTCCGTTCGCTGGAGCGCACGATACGACGAAGTATCCCTACGAAAGGTTTGCCTTGGACATTAAGCATGAGATCAAAAACTCACCCATGAGTCGCTTTCAGGTCGTGACTGTCTCGATCTGCCTGATCCTGATCATGATCGACGGATTCGACGTGCTGGTCATGTCGTTCACAGCCCCGGCCCTCTCCGCAGAGTGGAAGGTCCCGCCCATCGAGCTGGGATACCTCCTCAGTGCCGGGTTGTTCGGCATGTCGGCAGGCTCCATTTTCCTGACGCCCCTCGCAGACAAGATTGGTCGCCGGAACCTGACCTTGGTGGCGCTGTCCATTATTTCGATAGGAATGATCCTGTCCGTGGGCGCGGCGGACGTCCAGCAGCTGATCGCCTGCAGGGTCTTCACCGGTCTGGGTATTGGCGGCATGATCGCCAATCTCAGCGTCATTGTGTCCGAGTACTCTTCAGACCGGCGGCGCGGCCTGGCCATGGGAATCTTCTCCGCCGGCTATCCGATTGGCGGCGCGATGGGCGGTGTCATCGCCGGGGCATTGATTGCCGGATACGGCTGGCGGGCAGCCTTTGCTTTCGGTGCCGTCATCAGCGTGGCCATGCTGGTTGCCAGTTGGTTCCTCCTTCCCGAATCCCTCGAATATCTGGCCGAGAAGGGCACTGCCAGCTCGCTTCCCCGGATCAACAGGATTCTCGGCAAAATGGGCCGCCCCCTTCTTAAGGAGATCCCTCCGGCCGCTTCCTTGGAACAGATATCGGGAAGTGTGTTCAAGGAGGTGTTCGGGCCGAAGATGCTAAGCCGAACGGTCCTGATGTGGATCGGCTATGCGTTCCTCATCGCAGCGTTCTATTTCGCCAATACGTGGACACCCAAGATCATGGCCGAGGCCGCAGGCAACAACCAGATCGGCGTAACGGCCGGCATCCTTATCAGCACGGGCGGCATTGTTGGTGCCCTTGGATTCGGGATTCTTTCGACGTGGATCAAGAGCCGCCTCCTCAACACTCTCTGCCTCGTTCTGGCCGGCATTGCCTACGTCGGCTTCGCCAGTTCCTTCGGTGCTACCGGGCTTGCGTTGGCCCTGGCTGCCATGGTCGGCATGCTCACCAACGCAGGAGTGGCCGGTTACTACACGATTGTGCCTCCGCTGTATTCGGCAAAGGCCCGGGCTTCGGGATTCGGCTGGATGATCGGCGTCGGGCGTCTGGTCTCCATTGTCGCGCCCATTCTGGTGGGATATCTCATCGCAGCAGGCATGCCGCCCGTCACCATCTTCTACGTGTTTGCCGTCCCCCTGCTCCTGTCCGCCCTGTGCTGCATTGCCCTGGGACAGGTGCTTCGTCGTCAAGAAGCTGTTGACATTGCGGGTGTAGAAGAGAACGCCGTCCGGGCGACCGGAGGGGCCCTCTAGGCTACTTCCCCAGCCCGGCCCGGCGGAGTGCCTCCGCCATCGCGGTGTTGACTGGCGCCTTGGGCGCAGCCTTCCCCTGCGCGGCTTTCGCCGGCGAACCCTTTGCAGGCGCCGCGTTCCGGCCTGAGGCACCCTGCCCAGCCTGCTGGGCCGGGCCGCGCTGACTCCGCTCGCCTTGGCGCCGGTCACCACCACGCTCACCACGGTCGCGCCCGCCGCCCCGCGAACCGGACCCGCCTTCGGTGCCGGGTTCGTCGTCGAGCCTGAGGGTGAGCGAAATCCGCTTCCGCTCAGGATCGGCTTCCAGGACCTTCACGCGTACCACTTGCCCCGACTTCACGATTTCGCGCGGATCGGAAACAAAGCGATTGGCCAGCGCGGAGACGTGGACCAGGCCGTCCTGGTGCACTCCGACATCCACGAAAGCCCCGAACGCCGCCACATTGGTGACGGTGCCTTCCAGGATCATGCCGGGCTTGAGGTCGGAAATCTTCTCGATACCCTCGGAGAACGTCGCCGCGGCGAATGCCGGACGGGGGTCGCGGCCCGGCTTTTCGAGTTCGGACATGATGTCGCGCACGGTGGGCAGGCCAAACGTCCCATCCACGAATGCCTGCGGATCGAGCGATGACACGGCAGCTCCACGCGCGGCGGCCACGATCTTCCGGGCCACCGAATACGCTTCCGGGTGGACGCTGGACGCGTCGAGCGGTTCCGCTCCCCCGGTGATCCGCAGGAAGCCAGCGCACTGTTCGAACGCCTTCGCACCCAGCCGCGGCACCTTCTTGAGGTCGGCTCGCTTGGCGAACGGGCCGTTCTCGTTGCGGTACGCCACAATGTTCTCGCTCAGGAGCGGCCCGACGCCGGCCACCCGGGCCAGGAGCGCGGGCGACGCCGTGTTCACGTCCACGCCCACAGCGTTCACGCAGTCTTCGACGACGGCGTCCAGCGAGCGGTCGAGCTTCGCCGCCGTGACGTCGTGCTGGTACTGCCCCACACCGATCGACTTCGGTTCGATCTTCACCAATTCGGCCAGCGGATCCTGCAACCGTCGGGCGATCGAAACGGCTCCGCGCAAGGACACGTCCATGCCCGGCAGTTCGGCGGCTGCAAGCGCAGACGCAGAGTACACCGAAGCACCTGCCTCGGAGACCACGAGTTTCTGCAACGTGGGACCGCCGGATGCTGCCAGCGACTTGATGAGCTGCACGGCGAGCTTGTCCGTTTCCCGCGACGCCGTGCCGTTGCCGATCGCCACGAGCTCGACGCCGTGCTGCCGCGCCAAACGCTCCAGCGTCACCAAGGCCTCGTCCCACTTCTTGACCGGGGCGTGCGGATAGACGGTGTCGGTCGTTACGACTTTGCCTGTGCCATCGACGACAGCCACTTTCACGCCCGTGCGCAGTCCCGGGTCCAGGCCCAGTGTGGCGCGGTTTCCTGCCGGAGCCGCGAGCAGCACGTCGCGGAGGTTCGCGGCGAACACCCGCACGGCTTCGTCCTCGGCCTGCGCGAACATGCGACCGCGCAGGTCGTTGCTCAGCCGGTCCAGGATGCGCGAGCGCCAGGCGATCTGTGCGGTCTGGACAAGCCACGAATCGGCGGGCCGGCCACGCTCGGCGACCCCGAGGCACGTGGCCACGGCGTTCTCATAGCGGCCGCGCGCGGCGGCCAGGGCGTCGTCGTCGGCTGGTTCTGCCTCGGCGAGATCGAGCTCAAGGACGCCGTCGTTCTCGCCGCGCAGGAGCGCGAGCACGCGGTGGCCAGGCATGCCGGACGGCACTTGGGAAAACTCGAAGTAGTCCTTGAACTTGTGCCCCTCGAGTTCCTGGCCCTTCTTCACGCGCGACACCATCCGGCCCTGCGTCCACAACCGCTCGCGCAGCGTTTCGGCCAGATCAGGGTCCTGGGAGACCCGCTCCACGAGGATCGAGCGGGCACCGGCGAGCGCCGCGGAGGCATCGTCAATGGAGTGCTCAGCGTTGAGATACTTGGCCGCCTCACGCTCAGGCTCCAGCTGCGGGTTCGCGAGAAGCGCATCAGCAAGCGGCTCGAGGCCGGCCTCGCGGGCGATCTGCGCTTTGGTGCGGCGCTTGGATTTGAAGGGCAGGTAGATGTCCTCGAGCCGGGACTTGGTATCGGCGCCGACGACGGCGGCCTCCAGTTCCGGAGTCAGCTTGCCTTGGGCGGCAATCGCCTCAAGGACCGTTCGACGGCGGTCCTCCAGGTCCCGCAGGTACCGGAGCCGTTCCTCGAGCTCGCGCAGCTGGGTGTCATCGAGCGTCCCGGTGACTTCCTTGCGGTACCGGGCGATGAACGGGACGGTGGATCCGGCGTCAAGCAATTCAACCGCGGCCTTGACCTGCCAGGCCTTCACGCCGAGCTCTTCGGCGATCAATGCGTGGATGGCGGCGTCTGCTGACTGGGGCTGTGCTGACTGAGGCTGGGGAAGATGGGTCACCATGACATTTTGCCCTACCTAAAGACGGCGCGGAGTGCTGTAGTGGAAAGAGCCGCCGTTGATCCGGTCAGGAATGCTACTCAAGGAAGAGGCGCATCATGCAAGAACTGCTCATCATCCTGCAGGACGGCTTTGACGCAGATGACGTAGAAGTCACCGTCAACCACAAAGAGGCCCACCACGAGCGCGACGTATCGACCAGGGAGATGCTGGGAATGGCGGCAGAGATCTCCGTGGAGTTGCCCGCCAAGGGATCCACCGTGGGCGTCGAGGTCACGAGCCGTCGGCTGAGCGCGAGCAAGAAACTCCACGGAAAAGCAAAGAGCCTGCTGGTGTCCATCGAGGACGGGGAACTGGTGATGCGGGAAGGCACCGGGCGGGAAGCGTTTCTCTAGCTTCCGGCGCTTCTTGACCCGCATGCGGAAGCGTCACGGCCCGCGGGCCGTGACGCTTGATGGGTGCGGAATTTGCGGTTAGCCCAGTTGCGCCATGGGAGTCTTGGCGGAGATGTGCTCCACCAATTCGCCTACGCGTTCCTCGGTGTAGTTCCGGGCGATGTCGCCCTGGCTGATGATGCCCACCAACTTGTGGTCGGTGATGACCGGAAGGCGCCGGATCTGGTGCTTTTCCATCAGGTCGATGGCGGCGTCGATGCTTGCATCGGCATCGATCCAGATCGGCGTGCCCTGGGCAAGATCTGCCGCGGTCAGCCGGGCAGCATCCAATCCCTCGGCAACGCACCTGACCACGATGTCGCGGTCAGTGATGAATCCTTTGAGTTTTCCATCGTTGCCGCAGATCGGCAGGGAACCGACGTCCAGATCGCGCATCAGGACAGCCGCGTCAAGCAGCGACTGGTCTTCCTTGACGCACTGGGCGTTGGTGGTCATGAATTCGCGCACAACACTCATGAGTCCTCCTTGATCGATTGGGTATCGACGCGGACCCCCCGGCACCGACGCCGATGCTGTCAGCCTACGCTTGGGGTCTGGCTGTGGCCAGATGCAGTTTGCTCCCGCTGGATTACTCGTTGCTCTGCCGGTCTTACTCGGCGATGTCCTCTGCCCACAGTTCCGGATTCTCTTCCTGGAAGGTGCGCATCATGTCCACGCATCGCTGGTCATCGAGGACCACCACCTCCACGCCCCGGGACCGCAGCAGCTCGAATTCGCCGCCGAACGTGCGGGCCTCCCCCACCACCACTCGCGGGATTTTGAACTGGATGATGGTGCCGGTGCACATGGCACACGGCGCGAGGGTCGTATAGAGGGTGGTGTCCCGGTAGCTCTTCTGCCGACCGGCTGCGCGGAGTGCCGACATTTCCCCGTGCGCGATGGGATCGCCGTTCTGGACACGTTCGTTGTGCCCGCTCGCGATCACCACCCCGCCACGGGCAAGCGCTGCGCCAATGGGAATGCCGCCTTCGCCAAGGCTCTTCCGGGCTGCCTGATAGGCCGCTTCGAAGGCGGAATCGTGGGAGGTTTGGGCGTCAGACTGGGTCATTCGGAGCCTGCTTTCCAGGAGGTGGGGGAACGGGTGGGCTTTGCGAGTGGGACGTGGACTGCCGTGTTGGCCCCAGCGTAGCGCTGAAAAGCGCAGGCCCCCGGCTGTTGGGCCGGGACCTGCGCTTTTGCCCATCTCGCTTAGGCGCTTGCGACCGGTGTCCTGGTCTTTGCCTCGCTGGGGGCACTTCGGGGGGTAGTCTTCCTCCGTTGGCGGCCGCTCCCGTTCGACCCTCCCGCGCGTCGCTTGTTGAAGACATCGAAAGCGACGGCGGCCAAAAGTACCAGGCCCTTGATCAGCTGCTGGTATTCGGTTCCGACGCCAAGAATGGACATGCCGTTGTTGAGGATGCCGATGATCAAGCCGCCGATGAGGGCGCCCATTACCGTTCCAATTCCGCCGGTGACGGCAGCGCCTCCGATGAAGACCGCGGCGATCGCATCAAGTTCGAAGCCGTCCCCGGCCTTGGGGTTGGCCAGGTTCAGCTGCGCGGTAAAGACGAGGCCGGCCAAGGCCGCCAGAACACCCATGTTCACGAACAGGGTGAACGTGACCCGTTTGACCTTCACGCCGGAGAGTTCTGCGGCGAACCGGTTGCCGCCGATAGCGTAGATATGGCGTCCCCAGACCGAGTTGGCCATCACGGCTGAATAGGCGACGGTGAGCAGGCCGAGCACGATGAGCACGATCGGAGTTCCGCGGTAGCCTGCGAGCAGATAGGTGATGAGCAGGATCAGTAACGCGGTGAAGACCATCTTGCACACAAACCAGGCGAACGGCTCGTCCTCGAGGTTGTGCTTGCGGCGCGCCGCCCGTTGGCGCAGGTCCTGCACAACCAGAGCAATGGTGGCGACGATGCCGATGATCATTGTGAGTGGCTCAAGGGCGGAGGTGCCGCCCCCTAGGTCAGGGAGGAAGCCGCTGCCCAAGGATCGAAACTCGTCCGGGAAAGGGGAAATCTGCTGGTTCTGCAAGGCGATCTGGGTCAGCCCGCGGAAAGTGAGCATACCGGCCAGGGTGACGATGAAGGCCGGTATGCCGAAGTAGGCGATCCAGAAGCCCTGCCACATGCCAACGAGGGCGCCGATCGCTAGGCAAAGGATGATGGCGAGCCACCAAGGCACGCCCCATTGGGTAATCATGACACCTGACATTGCTCCGACGAAGGCGACCACGGACCCGACGGAGAGGTCGATGTGTCCGGCGATGATGACCATCACCATGCCAATGGCGAGAATGAGAATGTAGCTGTTCTGCACGATCAGGTTCGAGACGTTGATCGGAGCCAGCGTGATGCCGTTGGTGCTGACCTGGAAGAACAGGATGATCACAATCAGGGCGATGAACAGGCCGACTTGGCGCAACTGGCCGGCCAGGTAGTGCAATGCGGAGCGAAGCGCAAACATCAGGCTTCCTTTTCTAGGGTCATGTATTGCATCAGGTACTCGGCAGTGGCCTTTTCCCGTGGAATGTTAGCGGTGATCCGGCCCTCCGAGAGGGTGTAGATCCGGTCGCAGATGCCCAGCAGTTCGGGCAGCTCGGAGGAGATGACAACGATGCCCTTACCCTCGTCTGCCAGCTGGTTGATGATCGTATAAATCTCGTATTTGGCGCCGACGTCGATTCCTCGGGTGGGCTCGTCCAGGATCAGGACGTCTGGGTTGGCGAACATCCATTTCGACAGGACGACCTTTTGCTGGTTGCCGCCGGAGAGTTTTCCGGTGACCGCGGCGACCGTAGCTGCCTTGATTTTCATGCTGCGTCGATAGCCTTCGGCGACCAGGTTCTCCTTGTTGCTGTCTACCCAGCCCCAACGAGAGAGCTTGTCCAGGGCTGCGCCGGAGACATTACGCATGACGTTGTCCAGCAGGTTCAGTCCATAGTGCTTGCGGTCCTCGGTGGCATACGCGATGCCGTGATTAATCGCGGCGGCCACGGTGTTGGTTCTTATCTCTTGACCGTTTTTGTAGACGTGGCCGCTGATCTTCGCCCCGTAGCTGTGGCCGAAGATACTCATCGCGAGCTCGGTGCGTCCGGCGCCCATCAGTCCGGCGATGCCGACTATCTCGCCGGCGCGGACGTTGAAGCTCGCGTTCTTGACCACCTGCCGGCTCTGGTCCACCGGGTGGTGCACGGTCCAGTCCTCGACCCGCAGGATTTCCTCCCCGATCGATGGCTCGTGTTCGGGATAACGGTGGTCGAGGTCCCGGCCCACCATTCCCTTGATGATGCGTTCCTCCGAGATGTCATCCTTGTGCATGTCAAGAGTCTCGATGGTCCGGCCATCGCGGATAATGGTCACCTTATCCGCAATGGCTTTGATCTCGTTGAGCTTGTGGCTGATGATGATCGAGGTGATGCCCTGGGCCTGCAAGTGCTTGATCAGGCGCAGCAAGTGTGCCGAGTCCTCGTCGTTCAGGGCCGCGGTCGGCTCGTCAAGGATGAGGAGCTTCACCCGCTTGGAAAGTGCTTTGGCGATTTCGACCAGCTGCTGCTTGCCCACGCCTAGATCCGTGATCTTGGTGATCGGGTTGTCGTTGAGGCCCACGCGCGCGAGTAGCTTTGAGGCCTCGAGGTTTGTCTTGTTCCAGTCCACGAAGCCGTTCCTGGCTTGTTCGTTGCCGAGGAAGATGTTCTCCGCGATGGAAAGGTAGGGGCTCAGGGCGAGCTCCTGATGGATGATCACGATGCCTGCGGCCTCGGAGCCTTTGATGTCTTTGAATTCGCAAAGCTCGTTTTCGAAATGGATTTCGCCTTCGTAGGTCCCGGCCGGGTAGACACCGGAAAGTACCTTCATCAGCGTTGATTTACCGGCCCCGTTTTCACCGCAAATCGCGTGTACGTGGCCCCGCTGGACCTCAAGGGAAACATCCTGGAGGGCCTTGACCCCTGGGAATGTCTTGGTGATGCCGCGCATCTCGAGAATATTCGTCGTCACGTCAAGTCCTAGCTTTCGCGTTTTCACGCTGTGGATCTCAGAAGTGTGGTGGTGGCGGTACGGTCCGCCACCACCACGGTTCAGGGCTGGACTACTTCAGGTCCGAATCTTTGTAGTAGCCACTGTCGACAAGGACGGTCTGGTAGTTCGTCTTCGTGACAACGACCGGCTGCAACAGATAGGTCGGTACGATCTTGGCCTTGTTGTCGTAGCTCTTGGTGTCATTGGCCTCGGGAGTCTTGCCCTTGAGCAGGTCATCGGCCATGGTGACCGCCTGCTTTCCGAGGTCGCGGGTGTCCTTGAAGATCGTCGAGTATTGCTGGCCGGCGATGATCGACTTCACGGAGGCAGCCTCCGCGTCCTGACCGGTGATGACCGGCAATGCCGAGGGTGAATAGCCCGAAGCAGTCAGCGCGGAGATGATCCCGATCGAGAGACCGTCATAAGGGGAGAGGATTCCCTGCACCTTGGCGCCGCCCGAGTAGGTGCTGGCGATCAGGTTCTGCATGCGCTTCTGGGCCGTCGCGGGATCCCAACGCAGCGTGGCGATCTGCGTAAAGCCCGTCTGGCCGCTCTTGACCACAAGGGTGCCATCGTCGATGTACTTCTTCAATGTCTCCATCGCGCCGTTGTAGAAAAAGGTCGCGTTGTTGTCGTCAGGGCTGCCTGCGAAAAGCTCCACATTGAATGGGCCCTTCTTCCCGGTTTCCTTGCCGTCCTTATCGAGGATCCCCAGCCCGGCCAGCAGCGAAGTGGCCTGCTGGACCCCGACCTTCTTGTTGTCGAATGTCGTGTAGTAGTCAACGTTCTTGTTGCCGTTGATCAGGCGATCGTACGCGATGACCTTGATGCCGGCCTTGGCCGCGTTGTCCAGCTGGTCGCTGAGCGCGGTTCCGTCGATCGCAGCGATGATCAGCACCTTGGCGCCCTTGGTGATCATGTTGCTGATCTGCTGGACCTGCTGTGGAATCTTGTCGTCACCGTACTCAAGGTCCGTCTTGTAGCCCAGCTTTTCCAGCGAAGCCTTGATGGCATCACCGTCCTTGATCCAGCGTTCGGAGGTCTTTGTCGGCATCGCAATGCCCACCAAGGATCCGCTGTTGTCCCCTCCGCTGCTTTGGGCACTAGCGCCGCGGCTACCACAGGCGGCAACGCTGAGGGCCATACTGACGGCGACAGCGCCGACAATAAGCTTCCGTAGTTTCACTTTCAGTCCTTCGATTGCAGTTGACGTCGTTGTCGAGAAAACCCCGAAGATCACCCCCGGTTGACCTGCGTCACATGTTAGCGCTAACAAGCCCTGTTGGGCAACCACTTACTGTCGGACCGCACTGATAGCTTGGCTTCATCAGCTCAACGGTCTGGGGGCACGGTGTTTTTTCTCGAATCGGTAGATGCAGGGCAAGCGCAGGATTTGGTGTTTTCCGCGAGCGACCTCGTGACGGCCTCCACCTGCGAGTACCAATTGCTGCGCACGTTGGATGAAAAGCTGGGCCTCTCACAGAAGCCGGCCTTCGACGTCGACGAAATGCTGGAACGGACCGCCGCGCTGGGCGACATTCACGAGCACAGGGTTCTGGACCGTTTCGTAGCCGAGTTCGGCACCTGGGATCCGCTCGCGCATAAGGGGGTGTTCGACGTCGTTCCCGCCAAAGCGATGGACCGCGCCACCCTGCAAGCCAAGCATGCGGAATCCATCGAGGCGTTGCGATCCGGCGCCGACGTGGTCTTCCAGGCCGCGTTCTTCGACGGTCAGTTTCACGGACGGTCCGATTTCCTCGTCAAGCAGCCGGACGGCAGCTATGCGGTGTACGACACCAAGCTCGCCCGCCATGCCAAGGTCACGGCGCTCCTGCAACTGGCGGCCTACGGCGAGCAGCTACTCAAGGCGGGAATCACTCCGGCCCCGGATCTGACCCTCGTCCTTGGGGCCACCATCCAGCGGGACGCTGCTGATCCGGACGGCCGTGGCGGCTTCGACTACGTGCACAGCAACCACCGACTCGCCGATGTCCTCCCGGTGTTCCGGGAACGCCGGGACCGCTTCCTCGCCTTGACGTACGCACACCGATCGCGGCTGGAGCCTATCCAATGGGGCGCGCCCGGAATCACCGCATGCGGTCGTTGCGACTACTGCAAAGAACAAGTGCGCCTCCACCGGGATCTGCTGATGGTGGCGGGCATGAGAATCACCCGGCGCAAGAAGCTCATGGAAAACGGCATCTTCACCATCGACGCCCTCGCCGGGATGCCCGACGCCGCCGATTCCGCCACGCGGCGCCTACAGGAACAAGCCCGACTGCAAACCGGAACGGCCACGCCCGATGGAACCGTCAATTACACCGATAAGACCGGCGCGGCCAAGAGCATCAGCTATTCCGTGCTGGAGTCGAACTCCTTGGCCCGGCTCCCCCGTCCCGACGCAGGAGACATCTTCTTCGACTTCGAGGGAGACCCCCTGTGGCAAGACCCGGTAACCGGCCGCTGGGGATTAGAGTACTTGTTCGGGGTGGTCGAGAATCCGACCGAGCCGGGCGGATCTCCCGTGTTCAAACCGTTCTGGGCACACTCCCGGGCTGAAGAACGGCAGGCGTTCATCGATTTCCTCGACTACGTGGAAGAACGCCGCATGAAGTATCCGGACATGCGGATCTACCACTACGCCGCCTACGAGAAAACCGCGCTGCGGAACCTGTCGGTCATCCACACCGTGGGCGAGGCCGCCGTGGACAACCTTCTCCGCGAAGGCGTGTTGGTTGACCTCTACGACACCGTGCGGCACAGCATCCGTATCTCCGAAGACTCCTATAGCATCAAGAAACTCGAGCCCCTGTACATGGGCGAACATTTGCGCTCGGGTGACGTGACCGACGCCGGGGCCTCCGTGGTTGCCTATGCCAACTACTGCACGGCCAGGGACGCACACCGCGAAGATGAAGCGGCAACGATCCTGGCGGGCATCTCCGACTACAACGAATATGACTGCCTCTCCACTCTGGAACTGCGGAATTGGCTGCTGGGCCTGGCAGCCGAACGCTCCATTGAACCCGGTTTTCCGGGTACCTCGGGACCCGGGCTACCCGCGGAGACCGAGCCGGACAAGTACCAGGCCGCGCCCGAGGAAACAGCCCTCCTCGAGTACCTTGCCGACTTGCCGGACGATGCCCTCCGCTCCGACGACAACAGGGCGGTGGCCTTGGTGGCGGCCGCAGTCGGCTTTCACCGGCGTGAGGACAAGCAATTCTGGTGGGGACACTTCGACCGCCTGGACCGGCCAGTCTCCGAATGGGAGGACACCAGGGACTGCTTCATCGTGGAGGGCGGCGACGTGCTGGAGGACTGGGCCAAGCCGACGCCCCGAAGCAACCCGGCACGGAAGGTAAGGCTGTTCGGCCACGCAGCCGATGGCTCCGGTTTCGCGCCCGGCAAGAAGTACTTCCGGATGTACGAGCCTCCCGTGCCGGAGGCTTTCGACGGTAAGGCAGTCAGCGCCCTGGGCAGGTCGGGAATGTCCGGCACGGAGGTGACCGAGGTCGGCGATCCCGAGGGCCTCGATGACGGCGGCCTGCTTTCGGGTCCCGACGACGGCGATTCGGATGCCGTAACCATTTCGGAGCGGCTGCCCAAGGGTGGCGAGGAATACTCCCAGCTTCCCATGGCCCTGACGCCCGATGCTCCGGTCAACACCGACGGGCAGAGGAAGGCCTTGAGCGAACTGGCCATCAGGGTGCGTTCCAGTCTGCCGTCGTGGCCCAAGGATCCGGCGCTGGATCTGTTGCGCCGCGTCCCACCGAGGCTGGCCACGCTTGCGGAACTGCCCGCCGTCGGGCCTGGCGACGATGCATATGTGGATGCCATCACCGCTGCCGTGTCGGATCTTGACCAGTCATATCTCGCTGTCCAAGGCCCGCCGGGAACGGGCAAGACGTACGTTGGTTCGCATGTTGTCGAGCGCCTGGTGCGTGCGGGCTGGAAGGTAGGGGTTGTTGCACAGTCCCATGCCGTCGTCGAGAACATGCTGCACGCCGCAGTGAAGGCCGGGGTGGATCCTTCGCTCATCGCCAAGGAAATGAAGCATGACGACCCCGTTCCCTGGGACCAGCAGGCCAAGGACGACATTGAGCGGCTGCTTGGATCGCGGGGAGGCTGCTTGGTAGGCGGCACGGCATGGACCATGACGGGCCGCACCGTTCCTCCGGGATCCCTGGACTTGCTGGTGATCGACGAAGCCGGTCAGTTCTCGCTCGCCAACACCCTCGCCGTGAGCCGGGCAACGAAGCGGCTCCTGCTCCTTGGCGACCCCCAGCAACTTCCCCAGGTCACCCAGGGCAAGCACCCGGAACCCGTCGATGAATCCGCTCTCGGCTGGCTGGCCCACGGCGCGCACACGCTGCCCGCAAAGCTCGGCTACTTCCTGGCGACGTCGTGGCGCATGCACCCGGATTTGTGCGCCGCGGTTTCGGAATTGTCCTACGATGGTCGGCTGCATTCAGCACCGGCTGCTTCCAAGCGGCGGCTCTCGGGCGTTCGGGCCGGCGTCGAATGCGTCTACGTCCCGCACGGCGGCAACTCCACCCAGTCTCCCGAGGAAGCCGCGGAGGTAGTCCGGCAAGTTAGGGCCCACCTCGGGCTGGCTTGGCTGGACCCCCGGGAATCAACCGAGGAGCAGCCGCTGGCCGAAAAGGACATCCTCGTGGTGGCTGCCTACAACGCCCAGGTCCAGCTCATTCAGCACGAACTAAGGGCAGCCGGACTTCGCGGTGTGCGGGTGGGGACCGTGGACAAGTTCCAGGGGCAGGAAGCTCCCGTGGTGATTGTGTCCATGGCTGCGTCCGCAGCCGCCGAGGTGCCGCGCGGCATGGAGTTCCTGCTCTCGCGCAACCGGATCAATGTGGCGGTGTCGCGCGGTCAGTGGCGCGCCGTCGTCGTTCGCTCACCGGAGCTGACAAACTACCTGCCGACCCGGCCGGAAGGGCTGGAGCAGCTGGGCGGCTTTGTGGGCCTGTGCCAGCGTGGAGACCCAACTGACTGGCAGTAGTTGTCGTTTTGAGGGCTGAAAACGACAACTACTGCGAGTTAGTTGGGCAATCCCAGGGCCTCGGGCAAGCCCAGCGCCTCATCCGACTCAAGGGCCTCGTCCAATACCGCCCCGAAGTTCGCGGCGTCGTGGGCGAAGCGGCCTAGGAAGAGGCCTGACGCGCCCCGCAGTTCGGGCAGGAGCCCCGGTTTGGCGGAGCCACCGTAAATGACCGGTAGCCCGGCGAGGCCATGTTCGGCCAGCAGGTCCCGGAGGTGGGCGACGACGTCGGACACGTAGGCTGCGCGGGCTGGCTCGGCAGCGCCGATGGCCCACACCGGTTCGTACGCAATAACCAGGCTGGCCGCGGTCGCCCAGTCGTCCCGGACGGCGGCAGAGATCTGCCGGAACACGAACGACGCCGACACCGCCGGATCGGCGACGGCCTCCTCGCCGACACACAGCAGCGGGGTCAACCCTGCCTCCACGGCGGCCCGGACCTTCAATGCGACCACGGCGTCGTCCTCGACGAAGTGCCGGCGTCGTTCAGCGTGTCCGATCTCCACGAGCCGCACACCGAGCTCCACCAGCAACGACGGTGACACTTCCCCCGTCCATGGACCCTCGGCCCAGCCGCAGTTCTGCGCACCCAGGTGGACAGGAGAGCCGTCCAGAATCCGGGCCGCCTCAGGCAACATGGGGAACGACGGGATCACAAACGGGACCACCCGCCCGGCCACGAGGGCCGGACGGGCGTCCACTTCGCTTCGGAGTTGCTCCAGCCACGACATGCTGTGCCGGTACCCCATGTACATCTTGGTGCTGACCCCGATGTACAACGGACTACTTGTCCAGGAGATCGTCGGCCTTGTTCCTAAACGCCCGGGTGCCATACATCATGGCGGCCGCCAGGAAGGGCAGGATGCCGAGCGCATAGACCCCGGCGGATCCGGTGGGGTCCGCCGTGGCGCTGTTGACCGCGGTCCGAAGGATCGGGGCCACGAAGCCGCCCAGGTTGCCCAGCGAGTTGATCAGGCCGATGCCCGCCGCGGCTGCCGAACCCGCAAGGAACGCCGTGGGGTAGGCCCAGACCACCGGCCCGACGGCGAGGAAGCTGCAGACGGCGAGGGTGATGAAGATCAGTCCGAGGACCGGCTGGTGGTTGGTGCCGGCCCATGCCGAACCGAGGATGCACACACCGGTGGAAACGAACAGCACGGTGCCGAACATGCGGCGCTTGGCCACCGTGTTGGCGGCCCGGCCAATCAGGTAGCAGGAGAAGATGCCAAAGAACCACGGCACCGCGATCAGGAGCCCGACGGCGAGGCCCACCTTCTGGCCTGTCAGCGAGGACACCTGCTGCGGGAGGAAGAAGGTCACGCCGTAGACGGCGATCTGCAGGCAGAAGTAGATGAGGGTGAAGTACCAGACGCGGCCGTTGCGCATCGCCGCGAAGACGCCCCGCGGCCCGGTTTCATCCTTGACAGTGTCTTCCTGAGTCATGATCTCCTTGAGCGCGAACTTCTCGTCGACGTTGAGGAACTTGGCCTTCTCCGGCCCGTTGATCAGGAAGAAGAACGCCGCAACGCCGGCGAGTACCGCCAGGATGCCCTCGGTGAAGAACATGACCTGCCAGCCACGGACGCCCGGAAGCTGGTCGCCGATGTTGATGAGCCAGCCGGAGAGCGGGTTGCCGATCATCTGGGAGAACGGCTGGGCGAGGTAGAAGATCGCGAACATCTGCACGCGCACCTTGTTCGGGAACCACTCGGCCAAGTACATGATGACGCCGGGGAACAGGCCCGCCTCCGTCACGCCGAGCAGGAACCGCAGGATCACGAAGGACGTCTCACCCTGTACGAACGCAAAGCAGGCAGAGACGATACCCCAGGTGATCGCGATGCGTGCGAGCCAGACCTTGGCTCCGACCTTCTTGAGCAGCAGGTTGCTGGGGATTTCAAAGATCGCGTAACCGATGAAGAAAATGCCGGCACCGAGCGCGAACGCCCCGGCCGAGACGCCTTTGTCGGCGCCGAGTGCAGCTTCGGCGAATCCGACGTTGGTGCGGTCGAGGAAGGAGACCACGTAGAGGATGACCAGCATCGGCATGAGCCGGAAGGCAGCCTTGCGGATCGCCGATTTCAGGACCGGCGAATCCAGCATCTCCTTCGTGGACGTTGTTACAGCGGACATCGAAACTCCTCGTTGAGTAATCAGTGTTGAGAAATCAGTGTTGAGTAGTCAGGGTTTGGGCAACGGTGGTGGAGCCGCGCTTTAGTGCATGTACAAACCGCCGTCGACATTCAGCGTCTGGCCCGAGATGTAGCCGGAGTCTTCGCTGATGAGGAAGGCGATGGCGGCGGCGATGTCCCGCGTGGAGCCCACGCGGTTCACCACGAGGTCCTTGGTGAGTTCGTCCTTGCGTTCCTCGCTGAGGGTGCCGCCCATGATGTCGGTGTCGATGGGGCCGGGAGAGATGGCGTTGACGGTGATGTCGTACTCCCCCAGTTCGCGGGCCGTCGCACGGGTCAAACCGATGACGCCGGCCTTGGCCACCGAATACGGGGTCTTGGAGAACGTCCCGCCACCTCGCTGGGCGGAAACCGAGGAGATATTCACGATGCGCCCGATCCGGTTCCTGACCATGGATTCGGCCACGCGGCGGGTGGCGTAGTGGACGCCGTTGAGGTTGATGTTCAGGACGCGGTCCCATTCAGCGGGCTCGAGTTCCAGGTACGGAACCGGTGAGCTGACGCCGGCAACGTTGGCCAGTGCGACGATCTGCGGCAACTCGGCCTCGAGGGTGTCGATCGCCGACCGTACCTCGGCTTCGGAAGCCACGTTGGCGCCGACGCCGTAGGCCTGGACTCCATATTCGGCGGCGATTTCCTTGGCGGTGCTCTTGCAGAGGGCGTCGTCGAGGTCGATGATGCCGATGTTCCAGCCCTGTGCTGCGAGGTAGTTGACGGTGGCCCGGCCGATGCCGCGCTCGGAGACTGCGCCGGTGACGATTGCGGTGCGTTCTGCGGGGAAGGTGCTCATGGGTATTCTCCTGTGAATGTGGGCTAGTTGATCGGTGCCGGGCCAAGCTCATCAAGGAGCTTCTGCATGGCCACGTAGGCCTTGTTCCGGTAAGCGATGAGTTCGGGCGTGCGTTCCGCCGGGACGCTGAGGAAGCCCGCGCCGGTCTTGGTGCCAAGCTTTCCCGCCTCCACGAGGTCGCTCAGGATCTTCGGGGTCGCGAAGCGTTCCGGGAATCCGGTCTGCAGGGATTTGTAGCAGAAGTTGTAGACGTCCAGTCCGGCCATGTCCGCGATCGCGAATGGGCCAAAGAACGGCAAGCGGAAGCCGAACGTCGTACGGACCAGGGTGTCGACGTCGTCGGCTGTTGCGATCCCCTGCTCCACCAGCTGCGCGGCCTCGTGGAAAAGCGCGTATTGCAGCCGGTTGAGCACGAAACCGGTGACGTCCTTGACGACGGCGGTTTGCTTGCCGGCCGCGTGGACCAGTTCGCGGGCCGCAGCCACGGTCTCCGGCGTTGTGCCTGCGTGGGGAATGACCTCGACGCCCGGGATGAACGGTGACGGGTTGGAGAAGTGCACTCCCAGGAATCGCTCAGGACCAACGACGGCCTCGGCGAGATCGGCGATGGAAATGGTGGAGGTGTTGGAGCCGATCAGCGCGTCCCGACGGGCGGCCGCGCTGATGCGGGCCAGGGTCTGGTGCTTGATGTCGAGGACCTCGGGGACGGCTTCTTCGATGAAGTCGGCGTCCGCCACGGCCTCTTCGATGTCCTTCGCGGCCCACAGATTGGCTTTCAGGATTGCCGTGGAACCTTCGGGAAAGAGGCCTGCGGCCACGAATTCGTCCGACTCCACGAGCAGGCGGTCGTAGTTCTTCTGCGCGATTTCGGCGGACACATCCGCCAACGCCACGCGCGCTCCCCCGAGGGCCAGGACCTGCGCGATCCCGCCGCCCATGTAACCGGAGCCGACGACGGCGATCTTCCGGGCCGCGCTTCCGTCGCCTGTGGCGCTGCTTGCTGATTCAGTCATGTCACACTGCCTTTGTGTAATCGGGCTCGTAGGAGCAGATGGCGTCCACCTTGGCGGCGGAAGATGATGTTTCGTCGAAATCGTGGCCCAGCCATTCGCCCACCAGTTTCTTGGCCAGTTCCAAGCCAATCACCCGCTGTCCCAAGGTCAGGACCTGGGCATTGTTGCTGAGGACCGAGCGTTCCACGGAGTAGCTGTCGTGCGCGGTGACGGCACGGATTCCGGGAACCTTGTTGGCCGCGATGGCCACGCCCAGACCGGTCCCGCAGATCAGCAGGGCGCGGTCTGCCTCGCCCTCGGCAACTTTGCGCGCTGCGTCCACGGCAACGTGCGCGTAGGCAGTGGAGTCGTTGGCGCCGACGCCCACGTCGGTGACGGACGCCACCCGGGGATCGGCCTCAAGCAGCGCCATGAGTGCCTGCTTGTATTCGACGCCCGCTTCGTCATTGCCGACGATGATCCGCCAGCCCTCTGATGTGCTCATGCTTGTACTCCGTTTCTTGCCGGGGACGCCAGCTGCGCGTCGATATGTTGTGAGATCCTTGCCGTGATCAGCCCGAAGGAGACCGCGCCAGGATCAGGGTGGCCCAGGCTCTTCTCAGCGAGCGGACGGGCTCTGCCCTTCAGCGGACGCAACCGCGCAGTCTCAGCCGCCGCGGACTCGGCCGCCGCAGCAGCGGCCGCCAGGGCCCGGTCAACCGGGGCTCCGGCGTCGAACTCTGTGAGGAACGCATCCCGGAACGGCAGCAGCGCGTCCACCATGGTCTTGTCGCCGGGCTCGGCCTTGCCAAGCTCGGTGATCGCGTCCACAAAACCAGTGACGGCGGCCGCGGCATCCTCGCCCGAGTAGCCCGCTTTGTTGCCGAGTGCCTGTCCGGCCGCAATGATCGCCGAGCCCCACAATGCGCCCGAGGTACCGCCGGCGCGTTCGCTCCAGGCCTCACCTGCCGCCGTCAGGACCCGACCCACAGAGGTTCCGCTTGCCGCCTCTGCTGCGCTGAATGCCGCTTCAACGCCGCGTCGCATACCGATGCCGTGGTCGCCGTCGCCGGCAATCGCATCCAGTTTGCCGAGCTCTTCTTCATGGTCGACGACGACGTCCCGCACCTGGGCGAGCACGGCTACGGCCTGCCGGCCGAGTTCGGCAGCGGCCGCGGTGGGCTGCTCGACGTCGGACTCGTCCACCGCGGTGACGCTCGCCAAGTTGCGGGGCGGGCGGGGCGCGAGGTTGCCCTTGCGGAACGCCGGAGTGTCCGCGGGTGCTGCCCAATACTGTTCGAGCTCCTCGTCCAGCCACAGCAGCGTGAGCGAAAGACCGGACATGTCCAGGCTTGTCACGAGCTCGCCGCACTCGGGTTCGACTACCGTGAGGCCTGCCTTGCCGAGGAGCTTTTCGATCTTGCCGAAGAGCAGGAAGAGCTCGTCGTACTTGACGGTGCCGAGGCCGTTGACGATGGCCACCACGCGGTTTCCGGCGTCGTCCGGTTTGTCGTTGAGGAGCTTGGAGACGAGCAGTTCGGCGAGCTCGGAAGCGGTGGGCATTTTGTGCTCGGAAATGCCGGGTTCGCCATGGATGCCCAGGCCAAGGGACATTTGGCCGGCCGGAACGTGGAACAGCGGATCCGAGGCGCCTGGGAGTGTACAACCGTCGAAAGCCACCCCGAGCGAACGCGTGCGGTAGTTCGTTTTGATGGCCAAGCGCTCGACGGCGTCCAGGTCCAGTCCCGCTTCGGCCGCGGCGCCGGCGATCTTGAAGACCGTGAGGTCGCCCGCGATTCCCCGCCGTTTTTCGATCTGGTCCAACGGAGCGCTGGCGATGTCGTCGGTAACGGTCACGGTGCGGGTCTCGATGCCTTCGGCGTTGAGGCGCAACTGAGCCTGGCCGAAGTGCAGCACGTCGCCGGCGTAGTTGCCGTAGCTGAGCAGCACTCCGCCTCCGGCGTTGGCTGCTTTGGCTACGCGGTAGACCTGGCCTGCCGCCGGGGAGGCGAACATGTTGCCGCATGCCGAGGCGGTTGCCAAGCCTGGCCCGACCAGTCCGGCGAAAGCAGGGTAGTGTCCCGAGCCGCCGCCCACCACGAGGGCGACCTGTCCGGCGGGGACTTCGGTGGAACGGACCACTCCGCCGTCCACCCGGGCAACATAGCCGCGGTTGGCGGCGACGAATCCGTCCAGGGCATCGTCCGCGAAGTCTGCTGGGTTGTCGAAAATCCTTGTCATGGCTCTAGACGCCGGCCAGCTGGGAGGATGCTGGCTGGGTGGAGCCGGTCCGGCCGGAAGGCTGCTGCCGGCCCTGGGCTACCTGGCTCTGGCCGAGGACGTAGTTCTCGGTCTTCGGAAGAACTTGCCGCCGGAGGTATTCCTGGTTGCTCGCCGTGACGCTGAGCCCGTCGCCGCCGTAGTGCTCGGTGCACAAGATGCCCTGAAAGCCTACCGACAGCGCGAGTTTGAAAGCCTCGCGGTAGTTGATCAGGCCGCTCTCCATCGGCGCAGGCATGGTGATGTAGCTGTCCCGGGCCACGTCTTCGTCGCGGATGTAGTTCTTCATGTGCCAGTAGTTGGAGTACGGCAGGGTCTTGGCCACCATCTCGCGCCAGTCCTCGATGGGACGGTGGAGGCGGATGAGGTTGCCAAGGTCCGGGTTGAGGCCAACGTTGTCCAGCCCGATGTCCTGCACCAGCCGGACCGAGGAATCGGCGGTGCCGAGGTAGGTGTCCTCATACATTTCCAGGGAGAGGAGGATGCCGGCTTGCGCGGCGTGCTCACCGAGTTCCCGCAAACGGGCGACCGCCTTGCCCCAGGCTTCCTTGTCCCCCGCCGGATCCTTGTAGCCTTCCACCGTCCAGAACCACAGCTGCTTTTGCTGCTCGGCGGTGATGGCCTGGTGCAGTCCGAAGGAGACAACCTCGCAGCCGAGTTCGGCTGCGGCATCGATGGTCCGGTGGCTGTACGCCAGGTTCTCGGCCCAGTCGCGGGTGTGGATGATACTGCGGCGGATAGCCGAGATGACCGGGATGCCAATGCCAACGTGCTCCGCGGTCTGCTTGAACTCGGCGAGGCGTTCCTTGCCGAGGTCCCCCGGGCGGACCCAGCTGTCCGTGAGGTCTGCGTTGGCAAATCCTGCGTCCTTGACTTCCTCCAGGACCTCGGCCCAAGCGGAAGCATCGGCGTCGTTGATGTGCTGTCCCGTGGCGTCGGTGCCGGGGAACTGGAGCAGGGCCGCGGTGATGGGCCAGGTTTCGGCGGTGTAAGCCATAGTTTTCACTCCTTCGTGGAATCCTGTTTCCTATAGGATTTACTATTCAGGCAAGGCTGTCAACATATTTATTCGGACTTCCGTGGGCTGGCCCCGCCTCTTCGCACCCTAGCTCCGCGTCATCAAAGATCCTATATGTCTTACATATGCTTGTGAAGTGGGTCACCCGACGCCGCGTTCGCCGCGCACGTAAAAGGCCCGCCGTTAGGCGGGCCTTCGGGGTCTGGCGGCGTCGGGTCGCCGTCCTGGATCGCCGTCGGACTCGGCTTGGGCGGCGGGAGATCAGTCAGCGGGTGCGTCGGCGATGCTGGCCGGCGACGGCTCAGTCAGCGGGTGCGTCGGCGATGGCCCGGGCGCGGACCTTGTGCACGTGGTCGGCCATGGCGGCCGCGGCCTGTTCCGGGTCACCGCTCGCCAGCGCGTCGAGCACTGCTTGGTGTTCCGCAATGGCCTGGTCTGCGTCGGTGATGCCCACTCCCCCGAACAGTCGGAACCGCTGGACCTGGCCACCCAGCGCGGCGTAGGCAGCAAGCATGAATTGGTTGCCGGACTGCTCGGCGATCAGCTTATGGAAGCGCTCATCGGCGTCGAGATAGTCCCGGAATTCCACGAAAGACGGGCCTCGAGGAGCAGTCTCCAGGTCCTTCACAGCCTCCCGCAGATCCGCCAAACCCTCCGGGGTAATCCGGCTGCACGCCAAGCGCGCATTCACCGGCTCAATCGCGAGCCGGGCCTCCATGAGTTCGGCAAAATCCTCGCGCGTGAAAACCGGGGCCACCCTGTACCCCTTGAGGGCAACCCGGCGGACCATGCCTGTGTGCTCCAGCCGCGCCAGTGCCTCGCGCACCGGCGTAGGCGAAACGTCCAATTCCCGCGCCGTCCCGTCGATGCTGACCGCGGCTCCCGGTTCGAGCCGGCCGTCCATGAGCCACGCGAGAAGTTCCTCGTACACGTGGTCGGCGAGAACCTGGCGGCTGACGGGCCGGCCGGGGGCGCGGTCCCGGGAGGAAGCGAGTTTCATAGACAAATCCTATAGGAATGGTCTCTTTGTGGCGGCTTCGGACGCCCTATGCGGACTCTGAAGCCTCGCGCGCACGGTTAAACGCCGACGGCGGCACCTTTCGCAGGTGCCGCCGTCGGGGTTTCGGGGGTTCTAGTTGGCGTAGAACGGGTAGTCGGTGTACCCCTTCGCGCCTTCGCCGTAGAACGTGGACGGATCCGGTTCGTTGAGCGGGAGGCCTTCACGCCACCTGCGCGCAAGGTCCGGGTTGGCGATGGCCGGGCGTCCGACCACCACGGCGTCGGCGTGACCGTCGGCCACGAGCGCCAGGGCTTCATCCCGGGTGGTCACTACGCCAAAGCCGGTGTTGACGAGGAAGGTGCCGTTGAAGCGCTCGCGCAGGTCCTGGACGAGCTCACCCTTGGGATCATGGTGGAGGATGCTGAGGTAGGCGAGGTTGAGCGAGGCGATGGTGTCCACCAGGACTTCATAGGTGGCGCGGACATCGGCGGGGTCTGTCTCGGCGATTCCCTGGACCGAGTGCTCAGGGGAAATCCGGATGCCGACCCGGTTGGCGCCCAAGGCTTCTACCACCGCGTTGACGGTCTCGATCACAAAGCGTGCACGGTTTTCCGGCGAACCGCCGTAGCTGTCAGTGCGGACGTTGGTGTTGGGTGCCAGGAATTCGTGCAGCAGGTAGCCATTCGCCGAGTGGAGTTCGACGCCGTCGAATCCTGCCTCGACGGCGTTCCGGGAAGCCGTGACGATTTCCTGGATCACCGAGGGAAGTTCATCGGTGCTCAGTTCACGGGGAACCGGGTAGGGCTTCTTGCCGTTCGGCGTGCGCACTTCGCCGTCGATGGCCACGGCACTGGGTGCAACTATCTCGTGACCACCGGTGATGTCCGAGTGGGAAACGCGGCCACCGTGCATGACCTGGGCGAAAATCCGGCCACCCTCGGCATGGACGGCATCCGTCACTTTCTTCCAGCCCGCGATCTGTTCCTCGGTGACGAGGCCAGGCTGCCCCGGGTAGGACTGACCCGCGGGCGTGGGGTACGTGCCCTCGCTGACGATCAGCCCGAGGGAAGCACGCTGCCGATAGTGCTCCGCGACCAGCGGGCCGGGAACGCCTTCGACGCCCGAACGGAGGCGGGTCAGCGGCGCCATGACCAAGCGGTTGGGAATTTCAATCTCGCCGAGAGTCAAAGGGGAAAACAACATGGGCAGTGCCTTTCAAACGGGAACAGGTCCACTGGCGGCAACTGCAGCGCGCCTGCAACTATTCCTGTTGAGACGCGGATCACACGCCCTTAGGGAACGCCCGGGCAGCCTTCGCCCCGCGGATTCACGATGCAGTTGTCGGCGTAGTTGCGCGTGATCGACCTCCATACGCTCACCTTCTGGGACGGCGACGCAAATTGTCCTGTGCCGGGAATCGGCATGTCAGGACCGCCGTTCACGGAGTAGGTGCCGCGGAAGGTGGTGGTCAGGGAGATCTGAAAGTCACCGGTCTGTTGATACACGTGGCTTGTTCTGGTCTTTTGGCCCCATTCGGACTCCGGAAGCGGCCCGCCAGCAAACGGTGTTGGCCCGAGGCTGTTGCCGTCGCCGTAGGCATAGGTGTACTCCACGGGGGTTGCGACTATGCGGACTCGCTGGCCGAGGATCGTGACATCGAATTGCTGCTCAACGGCGTCCGCGAAGATGTTTGTTTCAGCGCCCTTGAGCGTGTGCGGGCTAGGCTGGGCAGTAAGGCTAGCCGGTTTGATGGGAAGGTTGCGGAAGTCGCTCTCGATTCTCGCTGCAATCCTGTGCAAGACATCTTCGGGCTTTTCGTCGTACAGGCACGACGGACCGTTATTACCCGATTTCCAGTCGACCCACGTGGGATTTGAAAGCGCTTTGGGCGCTACCTTCCAGATGACAGGCGTTCCGGACTTCCCACCGGGCTCGCGGGGCGGGCATTGCACCTGTCCGGGAAGGCACTTCTTGTCCAAGGCATTCTCGTCAACCTGGCATTGGAGCTCTGCCTTGTATTGGTTGGGGTCGTCGCTGACAAAGTTTGGAGGGGCGAGCATGAATTCGCCCGATTGTGGGTCGCGGACATAGACAATCGGTTTGACACCCGTCTCGGTCCAGCGAGCCTCACCGTCCTCGGTTGCAGTTGCCTCAAGCTGCCCATAAAAGCCGGCCGAAACGAGGAGCGCCACTACTTGCGAAAGGTTTCGTGGCCAGCGCCTGTTGCTCATCGCAGGGGATTTACGGAATCGAGCATCCATGCGCCTTCGACAAATCTAAGAAAGGCGACATTTGCGGTATTCGTCTGCTCGCCGAGTTGTCGATACTCATTGCCTGCTGGGCTCCAGTAGCGAATCTCGGTCTGGATCACCTGAACAACTACTGGGATTCTCTGGTCCGGTTGCGGCTTGAAAGTTGACGATACTGACGGGGTCGAGAACTTACCTCCGCTCAACCACTGACCGTTTGTATATGCTTTGGCGACAACTCTCTTGACGCCCTCGCACATCTCACAGTTTCCTCCGGTGATCTTTGTGAGCGGCCCAATGTCGCCGGTCTCATACGCATAACCCATTACCTGAAACCAATGGGCTGTAAACGCCTCCACGCCTTCCTTTGTGTTCGCCTTCGCGGCCTCCGGCAACACGGGAACCGGGACGTTCTCGGCTTTCCCCTTGGCGTCCGCGGGTTTGTAAACAGCCGTCGAGGTCGGAGAGGGAGCACCAGTGACGCTGGCTGAAGCTGAAGCAGAATCTGTAGGCGACGCAGACTGCGGCTGGGTAGTGTTCCCGCACGCAGTCAGCGTCAACGCCGTGCCAAGGCTGACAATCATGAAAAAGCGAGCAGAAACCGAGGTGCGTGGAGTCATGGTTTGCTATCCCCAAATAGTTTTCAAGACTAAACGTTTCCAAAAAGGGTAGCTTAATTGCCCGTCGTGGCGGGAAAGTTATCCACAGGCTCCGGTTCATTACGCACCATCGCTTCACGAGCGCGGCCCAGCACAACCAGCCCACCACAACAAACACAAACCAAAGGCCCCGACGACGGGACCGCGGCCAGGCCGCCCATCCGTCGTCGAGGCCTATGGGACCTTGAGCACCCGCCTACTTTTGGGCCGGCAGGACCAACCCGCCCGACTTATCCGTCGACAAAGCGAGCGAAGAGATGAACTGCGGCTCGCCGTCGGGCCCATCCTGGGCCGAGCGGACCATGTCCGGGCGCTCGAACTCCAGTCCGGTCACGTGGCACAGCAGCTTGGCGTCGCTCGGGTTGCCGTCGGCGTCGAACATCGGCAGATCGATTCCGTCGTCGGAGCGGCGTAGGTAGTACTTCCCGCGGGTCAATACGGCCAGCGCTGGCGGCAGCACAAGCGCAAGCCCAACGGCGAAGATCGGCGAATATGGCTGCACGGCCGAGCCGAAAGCGCCGAAGAACACCGCAATCGAGATAACGGCCGAAACCAACATCGACACGAAGCCCACCGGGTTGACGGCGTAAAGCATGCCTCGGCGGAATTCGGGAACCTTGGGCGAAATCTTGAGCAAATACTTGTTGATGGCAATATCGGACGCAACGGTAACCACCCATGCCATGGCGCAATTCGCGTAGAACCCAAGGATGGTGTTCAGGAACTCGAACATATTCGCTTCCATCAGCACCAGCGCAATCACCAGGTTCACCACCACGAACACCATGCGCCCCGGGTAACTCTTGGTGATACGCGTGAAGCTGTTGGTCCACGCGAGCGAGCCGGAGTAGGCATTGGTCACGTTGATCTTGATTTGCGAAATGACCACAAGCACCACGGCCAAGGTCATCGCCAGCCAGGCCGGCATCATTTCCTGGTACACGCCAAGGAATTGATGCACCGGCTCGTTGGCATGCGCGGAGGCGGCTGGATCCAGGGTCGCAATCAGGTAGATGGCAATGAACATGCCCACGATCTGCTTGATCGCGCCGAAAATTACCCAGCCCGGCCCCGCGAGGATCACGGCACGCCACCAAGCACCACGGTTCTCGGCGGTCTTGGGAGGCATGAAACGCAAATAGTCAATCTGCTCCGCGATCTGCGCCATGAGCGACAGGCAGACACCCGCGGCCAGCATCACGGAGGCCAGGTTGGTGCCTTCAGCGCCGGATTTGCCCGTGAACGCGAAGAATTCCCCGATGCTGTCCGGGTGCGAAATCACCAAATACCCCACGGGAACCACCATGAGCAGGAGCCACAAAGGAGTGGTCCACACCTGCAACTTGGACAAGGCCTTCATCCCGTAAATCACCAAGGGAATCACAATAAGCGTGGACGCCGCATAACCGAGCCACTGCGGGATGCCCAGCCCAAGTTCCAGGCCTTGAGCCATGATGGAACCCTCAAGCGCGAAGAAGATGAACGTGAACGTCGCGAAAATGACGTTGGTGACCACCGAGCCGTAATAGCCGAATCCGGAACCCCGCGTGATGAGGTCAAGATCAATGTTGTACCGGGCCGCGTAGTAGGCCAAGGGAAATCCGGTGGCGAAAATGACCACGGCCGCCACCACGATTCCGAAAATAGCGTTTACGGTGCCGTACGAAATACCGATGTTCGCGCCGATCGAGAAATCAGCCAAATACGCGATTCCACCGAGCGCACTCGTCGCCACCACACCCGCACCCCATTTGCGGTAGGACCGTGGCGCGAACCTGAGGGTGTAGTCCTCCAGGCTCTCCTTCGCTGCGCTCATCGCATCGGCATTACCAGCCGTGCGGCTCCCCGCGCCTAGCGCCTCCGAAGGTTCGACGACGGCGACCCCCACCGGGGAGCCACCCGCCGTCGGGGGTTCAAGCACTTGCGTTGTCTTCGAATCGTCAGTCATCCCCGCAACTTTCCTCGTCTCGACATGTTTCCCCGATGAACATGGGCTCGACGCTATCGGCGGGATGGAACCACGGAGTCACCACGATGTTTCCGCGCTGTAACTTATCCAGCGAGTTGGACGCCAAGATTGCGGCTCCGGGTTTGTGGACGTCCAACAAAATCGCGGTCCCGCAGGCCCACTACCGTCGTGAAGGAACGCACCATCCCCTGCAAGTAACGGCCGAGGAGCATCATGACCACCCAGCCAAACCCAAGGCGTACGTCCACCTATCCGATTCTGGAAACAGCCCGCGAGCAAGTCCTCGCGAAAGGCGAAGGACTCAGCGAAGCCCAACTGCTCGAGATCCTCGAGCTCCCGGACGATGCCATTCCCGAAGCCCTGCAGCTTGCCCACGAAGTCCGCCTGGAGCACTGCGGCGAGGACGTCGAAGTGGAGGGAATCATCTCCATCAAGACCGGAGGATGCCCTGAGGACTGCCACTTCTGTAGCCAGTCGGGCCTCTTTGACAGTCCGGTCCGGGGCGTCTGGCTCGACATCCCCGAGCTCGTGAAGGCCGCGAAGGAAACCGCCGCCACCGGGGCCACGGAGTTCTGCATCGTTGCAGCCGTCCGAGGCCCGGACATCAAGCTCATGAACCAGATCAAGTTCGCGATCGACCGCATCAACGCCGAAGTGGACATCAACATCGCGTGCTCGCTGGGCATGCTCACCCAGCGCCAAGTGGACCAACTCGCCGAATGGGGCGTCCACCGCTACAACCACAACCTCGAAACCGCGCGCAGCTACTTCCCCGAAGTCGTCACCACGCACACCTACGAGGAACGCCTCGATACTTGCAACATGGTCAAGGCGGCCGGCATGGAACTGTGCTGCGGTGCCCTGATCGGCATGGGCGAAACCACCGCCCAGCGCGCCGAACTCGCCAGCCAGCTTGCGGCCCTCGAACCGCACGAAGTCCCGCTGAACTTCCTCAATCCGCGCCCGGGAACGCCCCTCGAAAACCAGGGAATCATGGACGGCAAGGACGCCCTCCGCGCCATAGCGGCGTTCCGCCTCGCCATGCCGCGGACCGTGCTGCGTTACGCCGGCGGACGGGAACTGACCCTGGGCGACCTCGGCACGCGCGAAGGCCTCATGGGCGGCATCAACGCGGTGATCGTCGGCAACTACCTCACCACGCTCGGCCGACCCGCCGACGCAGACCTCAACCTCCTCGTGGAACTGAACATGCCCATCAAGGAACTCCAGAAGTCGCTGTGAGTACTGTTGAGACGGCAAGCTTCTGCGGGCACTGCGGCGGACCCACCACGCAAGCCGGGCCAGCCGCACAGGGTGACCCGGCAACGCAAGGTGAGCGCCCGACGTCGGACGCCCACCTGGGCTGCCAGCAGCGCCTCGCGATGGAGCCTCCCCGCTATTGCGCTGTCTGCCGGCGCCGCATGAAAGTCCAGGTCACGCCGCTCGGCTGGACCGCTGAATGCTCGCGCCACGGCCGGGTTACGCCATGAGCGTCATCCAGCGTGACCGGGCAAGCCTCTGGCATCCCTACGCTCCGGCGTCGGGGACGCTGCCGTTGTGGGAAGTCGAAGACGCCGACGGCGTGACGCTGCGGCTCCGCGACGAAACCGGCCAACGCCACGAGGTGCTCGATGCCATGTCCTCCTGGTGGTCGGTCATCCACGGGTACCGGAATCCCGTCCTGGATGCCGCGGCGAAGCGCCAACTAGCTACGTTCAGCCACGTGATGTTCGGCGGCCTCACCCATGAACCCGCCGTCGAATTGGCCGAACGGCTGGTCGCCATGGCCCCTTCCGCGGCGGATCGGCCGAGGTTGGAGCGGGTTTTCCTGGCGGATTCTGGATCGGTGTCCGTGGAGGTGGCGCTCAAGCTCGCGGTACAGTTCCAGACTGCGTCGGGGTTCCCCAAAAGGCAACGCTTCCTCAGCATCCGCGGCGGTTACCATGGCGACACCTTCGCGGCGATGGGCGTCTGCGACCCCGTCGACGGCATGCACTCGGCCTTCCCCGGGCTGCTCGGAGCCAATGTGTTCGCCGCGAGGCCACCCGCCGCGGGCGCGCCGCCCGAGGAAATCGCGGAATGGCAGGCGTGCACCGAAGCCCTCGCCCAAGAACACGCCAACGAACTGGCCGCGATCATCGTGGAACCCGTGCTTCAAGGCGCCGGCGGCATGTTCGTTTACGCCGCCGCATGCCTGCGCATCCTCCGCGACATCGCCGATCGGCACGGGATCCTCCTGATCCTCGACGAGATCGCCACCGGTTTCGGCCGCACGGGCGAGCTCTTCGCCGCGCAGCATGCAGGCGTGGTTCCAGACATCATGTGCGTCGGCAAAGCCCTCACGGGCGGTTACCTCACGCTCGCAGCGATGCTCTGCACGGGGGAAGTGGCGGCCCGCGTATCGAGCGGCGGTGCCGGCGCCTTGCTGCACGGACCCACGTTCATGGGCAATCCGCTCGCGTGTTCAGTGGCCAATGCGAGCCTGGGAATTCTCGACGACGGCGGGTGGCGCAGCGATGTGGCCCGGATCGGCTCGGGCCTGGCGGCCGGCCTCGAAGCTGCAAATGCGTTCGACGCCGTCAAGGACGTCCGCACCATCGGCGCCGTGGGCGTCATCGAGTTGAACACGGAAGTGGACGTCGCCGCAGTGACGAGTGCCGCCGTCGGGCATGGGGTGTGGGTGCGGCCGTTCCGGAACCTTGTTTACGCGATGCCGCCCTACATCAGCACCGCCGAGGAGATCCGGCGAATCGCCGAGGGCATGGTGGCGGCCGTGGCCGAGGTGCACGGGCCATGAGCAGGTCAATGACCGCGTGGTTGGAACAGCAGGCCGCGGTCCGCGAGCGCCGCGGCCTCGTCCGTTCGCCCTTGACGCGCCTCGGTCCGGACGCTGCGGTTGACCTGGCGAGCAACGACTATCTTGGACTCGCGACGGACCCGAGGCTGGCAGAGGCCGCCCGCGAAGCGATCGGCCGTTGGGGAACCGGTGCCACGTCCTCGCGGCTGGTTGCCGGTACCACGGCGCTGCACATCGAGCTCGAATCCGAGCTCGCGAGCCTCACCGGCATGGAATCGGCGTTGGTTTTCTCGTCCGGATACTTGGCGAATCTAGGGGTCACGACGGCGCTCGGCGGCCCCGGGACGCTCATCGTGGCCGACGAGCATTGCCATGCTTCGCTGATTGACGGTTTCCGCTTGAGCCGTTCGAGGGTGGAAGCGGTCCCGCACAACGACCTCAGCGCTACCGAGCACTGTCTGCGCACCCGTACCGAGCCCAGGGCCCTGATCGCCGTCGAGTCCATCTACAGTGTCTTCGGCGATGCCGCCCCGCTCCCCCGACTGTTGGCGCTGGCCGAAGAGCACGACGCGACGCTCATCGTGGACGAAGCCCACAGCCTCGGTGTTGCGGGCCACGGGGCATTTGAGGGTCACGGCTCGGTGGCTGGAACTGAGCTTTCGGGCCACCCCAACGTGGTGCTGACTGCGACCCTTTCCAAGTCGCTCGGCAGCCAAGGGGGTGCCGTGCTTGGCAGCGCGCTGCTCCGCGAGCACCTCGTCAACCGGGCCCGCAGCTTCATCTTCGACACCGGGCTCGCACCGTCGTCGGCCGCGGCTGCCCTGGCCGCCGTCGGGATCATCCGCACTGAACCGTGGCGTGCGGCGGCAGTTCACCACAACGCCGCCAGCCTCAGCGCCGGACTGGCGACGGTGCAACGCGAGCCGGGCATCGCCGTCGTGCCCGTTGGCGCGCCGCTTCAGACGGCAGGTGCCGTTCAGTCCGTTCCCATGCCCTCCGCTGCGGCCGCGCTTGCGGCGAGCCAGGCGGCGCACGGGGCGGGTGTCCGCGTCGGCTGCTTCCGCCCGCCCTCGGTACCCGACGGCGTCTCGCGCCTCAGGCTGACGGCCCGCGCCACCCTCACTCCCCGCGACATCGACTACGCGTGCGCAACGTTGCGACGCATCCTGGAGGAAATGCCATGAAACTGCCACCCATAGTGCTGGTCACCGGAACGGACACCGGCGTCGGCAAGACCGTCACGACGGCGGCGCTTGCGTCCGCGCTGCAGGCGGACGGTCGCTCGGTGGCCGTGTACAAGCCGTGCCAGAGCGGCGCCGTGACGGGAGATTCCGATTGCGCCGAAATCACCCGCTTGGCCGGACCGCTCACAGCCGAGGCCGGCGTCGTGCTCCAAGAACCCCTCGCCCCGGTGCCCGCGGCCGCGCTGGACGGCGTCACGCTGCCTCAGCTTGCGGCATATGCCGCACGCGTCCGCGAACTTGCCGGCACGCATGACCATGTTCTCGTGGAGGGTTCCGGCGGTCTCCTCGTGGAGTTGGACCCCGACGGCGGCACGCTGGCGGATCTGGGCAGCCGCCTTGGCAGTGACGCGACTTTTGTGGTGGTTGCCCGCCCCGTGTTGGGAACCCTGAACCACACGGCGCTGACGCTCGAAGCCCTGGAACGCAGGGATTTGGCTGTGCATGGAGTGATTCTGGGAACCTGGCCGGACGACCCGGGCGTGCTGGAACACGGCAACCGGGCTGCGCTCGGCACGTTGCGGCCGCTTCTTGGGGTGCTCCCCGAGCGCGCCGCGGACCTCCCACCCGTGACGTTCCGGGCGGCGAGTGTGCACTGGCTGAGCGGGGCTTGGTCATGAACACCACTACTGCCGGCGCCCAGACGTGCCCGTATCTGGTGCTGCGGGAGCCCGCGGCTGTGCGGGAAGTCCTGCACCGGCCGGAAGACTTCAGCCCGGCGAATGCCCTCATCGCTGTGACACCTTTGTCCGGACCGTCGTTGCGGGTCCTGCAGCGCGCCCGCTTCGCGCTGCCGCCGGTGCTGGCCAGCAATGACACGGCTTCCCACGCTGGCATTCGCAAGGTGGTGGCCGGGTTCTTTACCCCGGCAACGGTGGGTGCTTTTGAGCCGCGCATCCGCGGCATCGCGCGGGATGCCGCTGCCGCCGCTGTTGGCCTGCTGGAAACGGGTGAGCAAGTGGATCTGGTGCAGGCCGTGGCAGCGTACCCGCCGGCGATCGTGATGTTGGAGCTTCTGGGACTCCCTGTCCGTGATCTTCCGGAGCTAAAAGCCTGGAGCCTGGACTCTCTCGAGCTGTTCTGGGGCTGGCCGGATCCCGAGAGGCAACTGGAACTGGCGCACAGCGCGGCCGGGTTCTACAGCTGGCTGCGGGAACTCGTCCTCGAAGCCGTGGCATCCCCCGGACGCAATCTCTTCCGCTCCTTGGCGGAACACGGCCTCAGCACGCCGGAGATCTGTTCCCTCGGCTACTTCCTGCTCATCGCAGGGCAGGAAACCACCACCCAGCTCATCAGCACGGCGCTATTCCGGCTTGCCGAGGGATCAGTGGGCTTTGACTGGAAAAACGCGGCCTCCGGAACCACTGCACGGGACCTCATCCGGCACGTCCTGGCTACGGAATCCTCCGTTCCCACATGGCGCCGGGTTGCCGCCCAGGACACAGTGCTCGACGGCGAGCGCGTCCCCGCCGGTGCCGAAATCCTCCTGGAACTCACGGGCAACCACGCGTCATCCGGCCGGGCTTCGGCGGCCCACGAGCAGGGTCCCACGGCCTACGGGCTGGCCTTCGGCTCAGGGATTCACCGTTGCCTTGGTGCGAAGCTCGCGGAACTGGAGGCCGCCGTCGTCGTGCAGGAAACCGCGGCAGCGCTGCATGGCGTCCGTTTGGCAGAGCCGAACCCCGAGTGGCTCCGCCTGCTGTCCTTCCAAGCTCCGCGGACGGTCAGCGTCGGGATTTGAGGAAGTCGGTGGCTTCGTTCACTGCCGGCGCATCGGGGTGGATGCTGCGGGTTTCCGATCGCTGGTTCCGGATGCGAACCCAATCGCCGGGGTGCAGTTTCGGCAAGATTTTGGCGATGGCCAGCGCGCCATACATCAACGTATTAATCGCGACGAAGGTCGCCAAGACGGCAAACCAATCGGAATGCAGAATTCCCTCGGGAAACAAAATTCCAGTGGGAAGGGAGGCGGAAATAGCCATGATTACCCTGCCTTCGATGGTTCGCCGGTTGGTGAATGGTTGAGGTGTTTCCATTTGGCTTGCTTGCCAAGGGAAATGTCGATGATTCCCTTGACATACACCACGTTGAGGAACATGTCGAAGAACAACTCCGGAAAGAGCGTGACTGCCAAGAGGCGTGCCCGCCAGCCACCCTTCCACACGGTGACAACCCGCTCGATGGAGAAGACGACGCCGATTCCCAGCCAGAACGGGAACCAGACCCAGTTATCCAGCGACAAAACCATCAAGAGGATCAGCAGGAGGTAGGCGCTGAGGGCAATCACTCCGTAGCCAATGCCGAACTGCTGCGCCCAGTAGCGGAGCGTCTGGGGTGTGGCCCCGTAAGCCCCAAGGTTTTCAAGGGCACCCCGCTGCCAACGGAGTCGTTGCGCCCACAAGGTGCGGAAATTCGGCATCAACTCGGTGACCACAGTGCATTGCATGGGGGAAATCATGAGGCCGCCGAGGGACTTCAAGGCAATCGTGAGCTCATTGTCCTCGGTCAACGATGCCGTGTCGTAAACGTCTCCCTGAATTCCCGGGATCGATTCGCCCCGGCTCTGGGCAACAGTGCGCAAGGCACGAGGACGGAAAAGCGAGGCCGTCCCGGTCAGCACAAAAACGCGGCCACGCCGTCGTCCGATTTCCCGGGAATACCGGATATATTCGTTGCGCTGGAATTGGCCGACAATTCCGTGTCCCTCTTCCCCGTAGAAAAGACCACCTACAGCCATCAGTGCCCGGTCATTGCTCATCCGCGCAACCGCGACTTCCAGGAATCCATCGTCAAGGCGGGTGTCGGCATCCATGACCATGACGACGTCGTTATCGCCTTGGCCTGGTAGCAGCCACTTGAGCGCCTGGTTGAGTGCGCCGGCCTTCTTCTTCGTGTTGTCCACCGATTCGAAGACCTCAACCCCGGCCTCGCGGGCAAGCGCAATAGTTGCATCCGTGCAGTTGTCGGCAACCACAACCACGCGGTCCGGGCGGTGCGATTGGGACAAAAGCGAAGCGATGGTGGCGGGCAGCGAGGCTTCTTCATTGTGCGCAGGGATCAAGACGGTCACCGTGACCGGGCCAGCATACACACCGCGGGTTTCGGCCATGACGATCTTTGGCGCCAGCGGTGTCCGGGGATGCGCGGAGCGGCGTGATCTGTTGGCAATGCGCTGCTCCAGCACAGCCACGCCAGCGGATAGCAGAAGGGCAAAGGCGATGGCCGCGAGAATCACGCGGGGCTGCGGCGCCACTGAATCGTAGAGAATCCTCCAGACACCGAGGACAATCCCCTCAGCCCGCGATTCGACCGCTGAATTCCCTGTCGAGGCAATAGCGAACCACAAAAGGGCCGCTGCACCGCCGACTGTTACCGCGATCACAATGCCGACCATGCGCTGAAATATCCCTCGACCCACCGGCGAATGCTATCAGTCGTTCGCGGCGCGAGGCCGACGCTCGCTCACAAACAAGCCCTTTCCGGCCAACGCCCGCTCACAAACAAGCCCTTTCCGGCCAACGCCCGCTCACATCATGTGATCGAGGGTTCTAGTTTTGGGCGCCATACGTGAGCGGGCGTCCACGGAAAGACCCACATTCGTGAGCGAGCGTTGGAGGGGGCGCTGCGTAGACTGAGGATATGGGCGAGAGCCGCGACCTGCTGACGCCTGAGCAACGCAGCCTGAACATGTCCAAGATCCGGGGCAAGAACACCAAGCCCGAGCTCTTGGTCCGTCGGCTACTGCATGCCAAGGGTTACCGCTACCGGCTCCATGGCCGGGCTGCGGGCGGGAAATTGCCAGGCAGCCCGGATCTCGTGTTTGCCGGCCGGCGCAAGGTGATTTTCGTGAACGGATGCTTCTGGCACTTCCACGATTGCAAGGCAGGCCAGCACTCACCGACCGGCAACGCGGATTTCTGGGCAGCCAAGCGCAACCGCACCCGGGAGCGCGACGCCGGACAGCGCGAATTGCTGAGGGCCTCGGGATGGGAGGTTCTCACCGTGTGGGAATGCGAACTGCGGGACCGTTCGGCTTTGGAGAATCAGCTCACGCAGTTCCTCGACGGCGGCCGAACAGGAAGTAGCTCAGCGGCCCGAAGAAATTGATGAAGCTTGCAGCCCGCCAAACAGCTTTGTTCCCCCTGATCTGGGCCGCGGGGGTCTTGGAAATGCTGCGCTGTGCCGCGATGAGCAACGCCATCTGTCCCGCACCCACCACAAGCACGCCTACCCGCTGCCCCGGAGTCATGTCCTTCCAGGACTTCTTCTTTTTCTTGCCGTGCATGATGCCTCCATCTGCAGTGACTTGCCCTCTCAGGCTAGTCCGCCGGCCGCCCGGACGGAACAGGACGGAACCGGATGCCCCTCATAGCCGAGCCTGGCGCACCACTTCGCCCCAGGACTGCTGGGCCAGGTCCGTGACGGCGGCAAGGATCTCCGCCGGTGGCCGCGACAAGTCCAGCGGGTACTCCACAATGTCGATATCCGTGTTGAGGATCCGTCGCAGCTTCATCTCGCCCTTGCCCGCGTAGACCAGCCACGCCGTGGGCACTTGCAACGCCGTGCAGTAGGCCAGGAGTTGATAGTGGTCCGCGTTGAGCGATGCCCCGGAATCCGTGGCCGAGGCGTATTTCGAGTCGTACACCACCACGGGCCGGCCACCCAGGAAATGCACGGCGTCGGGGCGCACGGTGAGCCGGTCCGAATCCCGCACAGCTTCGTTGAGGGTGGCGCCGTATTGAAGCCGCATTTCACCCGGATGTGCCCGCATGGCCGCCCGCAAAGCCACACCCACGAATTCCTCAAACACAGTGGACATGTCCACTACAAACGAGGCGGTCTGCTGCTTCCCCTCGCCCGCTTCCGCAGAGGCATTCCGCAGGATGAGCTCGGCCAAGCGGAGGACAGGGTGGTAGCGGAGGTTCATCCGGTTGACCTGCCACTTCGGCAGCGGCGCTCCGGACTGCAGCCGCGTGACGGCGTCGAGCTTTCCCTTGAGCTGCCGCAAGCGGCTCAGGACGTTTTGCCGCACGCCGGGAACCTTGCCCATCCGCTCAAGGGCGGCACGGAGAATGCGGTTCTCGGCAATATCCTCGGTGAATTCGTCGTAGGAGACTTCCAGCGGTACCAGCATTCCGGGGCGCCGGGAGATCTGGTCCGAGATCCGGATACGGCCCTTGACCGTCCGGAGCGACTCGTCCACAGTGAGATAGCCCTGCAGCGGACCTCGGCTGAGCGCCCGCTCCGCCAACTGGGCGAGGGACTCGGCCAGGGCGCTCCACAGGTCCTTGTGCTCGACGGCGGCCACGGAATCCTCGCGGAATCCCTGGTCCCCGGCGTAGCTGAGGAGGAAGAGGAGCCGATTCAAGCCAAGGCGGTCCTTGGGCCGTACCTCGATTTGGACGGTGGGCGTCCGCACCGACCCCACCTTGCCCACAGGCTCGATGCGGTAGAGTCCCATCCCCATCGGCGAGGCCTTCGCGAGCCCGCTCGAGTTGAGCAGGGCGGCCGTGTCCGGATCAAGCTTGTCCACGATGCCACCGGAGAGCTCGTCCATGACGATGTGCCGCACAGCCGGTGCCTTGGTTGAAGCGCGGACCGCAGGCTTTCCGATGCCCGGGGGGCGGGCCGGCCGCGGTGGCGCGGTCTTAGCGGACCGCAAGTCGACCCAACAACTGGTCCAGCCCGAAGCGCTCCTCCAGCTGGGCCCGGTTCAACTGACCGTGGTAGTGCTCTTCCAGGAGTGGCATGAGTTCGTACTTCCAGATCCGGCGCAGCCCTGCGGGGTTCTGGGCCGCGTTCTTCATGAAGTAGGAGGGACCGATCATCAGGTCCCGGTCCCAATCGTCGATGGAGTCGTTCAAGGCGTCAAGCAGGTCCGCGTTGAGGGTGTCCAGGCCGCGGGCCGCGAGGAACCGCCGGAGCGAACCGCGGATCGGTTCCACCTTCGGATGCAACTCCACGAATGCGAAGCGACGGCGGATGGCCGCGTCCATCATGGCGATGGAGCGGTCCGCCGTGTTCATGGTGCCGATGATGTAGAGGTTGTCCGGCAGGCTGAACGGTTCGTTGGGGCTGTACTGGAGGTAGATGCGGTCGTCACGGTATTCCAACAGGAAGTACAACTCACCGAACACTTTCGCCAGGTTGGCCCGGTTCATCTCGTCGATGATGAGGAAGTACGGCTTGTTGGAGTTCCCGGGCTTCGCTGCTTCTTCCGCGAGTCGACGCAACGGTCCGGCCACCAACTTGAACGAAACCTGGCCGTCGTCGGTCTTGTCCGGCCGGTACCCCTCGAAGAAGTCCTCATACGCGTAAGACGGGTGGAACTGCACCAGCTTGACGCGCTCATCGGTGCTGTCGCCCGCGAGCTCGGCCGCCAAGTGCTTGGCGAGGTAGGTCTTTCCCGTGCCCGGAGGGCCGTAGAGCACCAATTGGCGGTTCTCCTCCAGGAGTTCGGCGATCTCCTTGAGCGGATCGAGCTCCATGTGAAGGGACGCTGCGAACTCTTCCGTGAGGGGGCGGAACCCTTCAATCACGGGCTCGACGACGGCGTCCGGGGCGGCGGTTTCCTCGCCGTCGGACTCCGCTTCGGCCGGCAGGAGGGACTGCAGCGACTGGATGACCCTTGTAACGTCCACGACGATCCCCGACGTGGAGAGTTGGCGCTGGACGTGCCGCGGAGCCTCGGCAATCGGGTGGGTCTCATCGAACCAACGCACTTTACGGCGGAGCCGACGGTTGTCCTCATTGTGTTCCGGCTCGCCCAGGACCACGCCGATCCTGATGGCCCCGGAATTCTGGAACAGCGCGAGGTCGCCGGGCTTCATCACGGTCAGGAACGCGAAAACGGCAGTCTTGGTGTCCTCCCGCTCCACGTAGCCGAGGTGCTTGTAGTCCTCGTCCACGGCGTGTTGGACCACCCCGGCCGTCACCCCGGGAGTGAGTTCGCGGAGGTGTTCGACGTCGAGCGTCGCCTTTTCCTCGTCCCGCCACGCGGCGAGGAGCTCGGCGGAGTCCTGGTGCGTGCGCAGCAGCCATGCCCGGCGGCCAGGATCTCCCACTTTGCGCCACTGGCTGACGAGCTGGCGATCATACCAATCGATGCGCTGGCCGGCCTGTTCGTCCAGGTGAAGCCGGATGCGGTGGACGTCCGCGGTGATGTCGGCTTCCGTTTCGCCGTGGGCACCGCCAACGAGCGAGGCGAAGGCGTCCCGGATTTCACGCCGCTCAACGTCCGCGACCACGGGCTCGAAGTAACTGGGCCACGCCAAGTATTCGATGCTGCGCCGGATGGCCGGCTGGTCCTCGGGGGTTGCCGCCGCGAGTTCGTGGAATTTCAGCGGGTCCTTGAGGGCTTTGTTGATGCTCGCGTTGGACTGGCCATCGACGTGCGCCACGAACCGGCACAACCAGGTCAGGTGGTCCCAGATGGTCCAGTTGAACTCAGCGGTCCTGTCACGGATGACACCGTGATCGGTCATCCCTTGGTACAGCTCCTTGGGGAGCTCGAGCTCGGGATCGAGCCAGGACGCGGCTTCGGCGACGCGGGCGCGCTTCACCTTGAGCGATTTGACCTCGTGCGCCAGGGGCAGGGACTGCAGGAAGAGAAGCTCGACGGCGAGCAACTTGGCCTCGCGGGAAGCCCCTTCCAGGTTCTGGCGCAGGTTGGTCATCATGGGCGCCTTGGCATCTCCGACGCCGCGTTCCAGGCGCTCCAGGAGCTCGCCGGCGGCGTCCACCGTCCAAGTGCGGGTACTGGCGTCGAGCGCCGAAGCCTTGCCTTGCAGCCCCGGGCCCAGCACGAACCACGCCGCATCTTCGATCTCCTTGGAGATACCGGGGGCACGGGTCAGTGGGGTTTTGGTGGAGGGAGTCACCATGCCAACTTACATGGTTTCTCTTGGTGCTGGCATCAGGAAAGTCGGCACCCCCGCCACAGGCGTCCCGCCTCTCATATTCTGCCACATGCGTCCCACAACGTGCTTCCCGCCGCATGCGCCCCGCGCCGATGCGCCCGGGAAGTTCAGTGCATCCCGAAGCGATAGCCGGCAGGCACCGGCTCCCCGGGACACACTTCCTGCCACAGCTCGGCGATCCCGTCCTCGCCTTCCCGGATGTCCGGTATTTCGACGCCGTCCCGCAGCATCGCTGCTGCCTCCCGGCCTTGGCCAACACCCGCGAGGGCGAGCGCCGTCAGGAAACGGACGCGTCCGACGTCGGACGTTCCGGCAGGTGCCTCGCTCGCCAGGGCGAGTGCTTGGGCGGGGTCTCCGTGCCGGATGCTGAGGGTCATGGCTTCGCTGAGCAAGGGGAGATTGGACGGTTCCAGCCGGCTCGCTGCGGCAAGTTCCGCCAAGCCCTCGTCAGTCTTGTTGGTGGCGAGAAGCGCGAGGGCCCGGCCCCTTGTGGCGAGGACCTTGGAACGGAGCGAGAGGTCCTCGGCAATCAGCGCGGCGCCGTATCCGGCGATCGCACCGCCAAGATCCTGGCGGGCGTGCTTCATGGTGGCCAGGTGGAACTGTGCCTCCGCTCCGCCATCCTTGGCCAGCAGCTCTTCCCAATCGGCTCCGGCCACAAAGGTCCCGGCGCCCAGGAAGCTGGCCCCGTCCAGCAGGCTGTGCCACGGACCCGTTTCCTCGATGGCCTCAGGGGTTGCGTCATCCGCGAAGGGAGTGCCGATTTCGTCCAGCCACCCGCGGCCTGAGTGCCGCCGTCGGGCACTTTCCAAAGCACCCCAAGCACTGCCGCGGACCAACATCTCGTCCGGAGGCAGGGCATAGTTCCGCGCGGCTTCGGCAAGGGCGACTTCGAGCTCCGCGTCCGGGACGAGGTCTTCGAGCCGGGCGCTGGCGTGGGTCACGGCCGCATCCCAATCCTGGCCGTGGGAGGTTGCGGGATCCAGCTTCGCGTTGCCGTAGGCCTCTACCCAACTCCACTCGGCGCCGGCAGGCATGGACAGGTGCTCGAACTGTGTCTGCGCGAGCCCGGCTTGGATCTCCGCGTAGGGGCCAGCGCCCGGGCTGAGCCATTCCTGCCAGCGCTTCCCGCCGTCGCCCTGGCCCCAGACGAACAGCTTCTTGCCCCGCAGGAGGCTGGTGGACAGCATGGCCAGGCCGTCGCCGTCGTGGTCTACTGCGGTAATCCAGTGCCGGTGCCCGGGCTGGATGTCGAAGAAGAAGTCCGCGGCGTGCGGGCTGTTGACCAGCCAGGTGGCGTCCATGCCTTGGTGTTCCGTGGGCCGGACGCGGGCGATGTCGGTGGTGTAATCGCTACCGAAAGCCTCCGTCGCGGGCGCGATCACGCGCGTTTCCGCGGTCTCGGGAACGGCTGCGTTGCTCCACCAGTACATGGGGACCTCGTGGTCATGGGGGTTCCGGATCCGGACCGCCGTGAGGAGGACGTCCGAGTCCTCCGGAAGCCACATGTCCACTTGGAAGACCACTTCGCGGAGGCGTTCGAACTCCCACATGCGCAGAATGTCGTGGCCTTCGGGGGACTTGACGATCGCCGTGTGCAGCGGATCGCACGTGGTGGGCGAGTGCCCGCGCGTGCCGATGTTCCATTCGAGCCCGCCGGCGAACCACGCCTTGCGCAGGGCGATGTTGGCGAACTGCAGTGTCCCATGGGTGTGGAGGAGCTGCTTTCCCGAGGCCTTGTCGAAGAGCTCCCAGAGCCGGCCGCCCAAGGTGGCGAGGACAACGGCACGCAGCTTGTTGTTCTCGAGCACGACGGCGGGCACCTCGTGGGCAGTCCGCTCGCGGGAGTAGCCGTCCTGCATCAGGTACGGGAACATGTTCGGCACCTGGCCGTAGCGGGCCGCCGCCCGCAGCTCCTCCGGGACGCCGTCGCCGATTCTGTACGGCTGGTCCAACTCAGCCATGACCACCGGCAGCGGGCTATTGGGGCCCAACTCCGCCATGTTCAGGATGATGGTGGAGAAGCTCAGGTTTTGCATCTTTATGACTCCTGGAGGCTATTTTCGATCGTAAGACTTCACCCATCTTTGACCCAAGTCGCCGCTGTGTAAAGGGAGCCACCCAACTAGCTCGCATTTGATGTCGTTTTGAGGGCCCAAAACGACATCAACTGCCAGTCAGTTGGGAATGTCAGCGGGAGGCGGCGCGGGCGGCCCTCACCAGGTCCCGGTTGGTGACCATGTACGCCGTCGGGTCTGAATCGCCGGGTGTGCCGAAGGAGTCCCCACGGTCCTTCCGCGTGGAAACCGTGGCCTTGGCGGACAAATGGACCGCGCTTAGACCTATTGCGTGCAGGGCAGGGATATCGTCCAAGACGAGTCCGCCGCCAGCCATGACCTCAAGCCGCCCCGCCGCCCGCTGGACCATGCGCTCGAGGGTCTCGATCCCCGCTCCCACCGTCGCGGCGCCCCCGGAGCTAAGCACCCGCGTGAATCCAAGCTCCACGAGCTGCTCGACGGCGGCCGCCGGGTCCGGGGTTTGGTCGATGGCCCGGTGGAAGGTCAGTTGGGCATTGGGGTTGGTCCGCAGAGCCGTGTTGGCGAGCTTTCGCGTGGCTTGGACGTCGATGTGACCGGCCGCCGTGAGGACTCCGATCACCACGCCGTGGGCCCCTTGCTTGAGCAGGAACCGGATCTCGCGTTCCATGGTGTCCAAGTCCGCGTCGGAGTACAGGAAGTCTCCTGGCCGGCTGCGGATCAGCGGGTGGATCGCCAGCCGTCCGTCGGCGGCTTCCTGCGCGGCTTCCATCAGCCCTTGGCTCGGGGTCAGTCCCCCGAGCTCCAAGGCGCTGCAAAGTTCAATCCGGTCCGCGCCTTCTTCGGCGGCAACGGCAGCGCCCTGGGCACCGACGGCGACGATCTCGAGTTTCATGGGAAAACTCTAACGGCCACCGCAGTGCCCAGGGCGCTGCTGCAATGCTTCGCTAGGCCCGATAGGGCTCCAACTGCTCCTTCTGCTCGGGAGTGAGCCTGCGGACACGGCCCGTGGACTCGTCGACGAACGCCAGATGGGTACTCGCGTTGACGCAATCCTGGCCCGTCACGGGATCTTTGATGACGTAGTGCAGGTCAAAACTTGCCCCCTTCACGGCCCCTACCCAGATCTCAACCAGTGCGGGAATGTTCCGGTACTCCAAGGTCCGGACGTACCGGACCTTGTGCTCCACCACGAGGGTCATGACCCCGTCCTCAACGGAGTCGAAAACAGAGACCGGTGGTTCCACTCCGGGGAGTCCGGCACCGCGCGGCGGACCGAAGGCCGCGATGCGGGCCTCTTCGAGCATGCGCACGATCTGGACGTTGTTGATGTGCCCGTACGCGTCCATGTCTCCCCAACGCATGGGTACTTGGACCGTAATTCGCTCGCTCAGCTGTGCACCGCCGTCGAGTCATCCACAACGGTTTCCTCGGCATCCTCACCGGCGAACTGCGACATGTAGAGGCGGTAGTACGCACCCTGCAATGCGAGCAATTGGTTGTGGTTACCCTGCTCCACGATGCTGCCGTTTTCCATCACCAGGATGGTGTCGGCGTCGCGGATGGTGGACAAGCGGTGGGCGATGACAAAGCTGGTGCGATCCGTGCGGAGGGCAGCCATGGCCTTCTGCAAGAGCAGCTCCGTACGGGTGTCCACGGAGCTTGTGGCCTCGTCCAGGATCAACAGCGAAGGATCGGAAACGAAGGCCCTCGCGATGGTGATCAGCTGCTTCTCGCCCGCACTGACGTTGTTGCCTTCCTCGTCGATGATGGTCTGGTAGCCATCCGGCAGCGCACGCACGAAGCGGTCCACGTAGGTGGCCTTGGCCGCCTCCATGATCTGCTCCTCGGTGGCGTCGAGGTTGCCGTACTTGATGTTGTCGTAGATGGTCCCGCCGAACAGCCAAGCGTCCTGCAGCACCATTCCCACCTTGGAACGAAGCTCGGAACGGCTCAGCTCCTTGATGTCCACTCCGTCCAGGGTGATACGGCCCGCATTGAGTTCGTAGAACCGCATGACGAGGTTGACGAGGGTGGTCTTGCCCGCACCTGTGGGTCCGACAATCGCCACGGTGTGTCCGGGCTCCGCACTGAGGGAAAGGTTCTCGATGAGCGCCTTGTCGGCCACGTAGCTGAAGGAGACGTTCTCGAACTCGACGTGGCCGTCCGTGCGCGGGGGCAGGTGGCGGGCCGCGTTCTCCGGCATTTCCTCATCGGCATCCAGGAACTCAAAAACGCGCTCAGCGGAAGCGACGCCGGACTGGAGCATGTTGGCCATGCCGGCGATCTGGCCGAGCGGCTGGGTGAACTCACGCGAGTACTGGATGAACGCCGTGGCGTCGCCAAGGCTCATGGAACCGGAGGCCACACGCAAGCCACCGACGACGGCGATGCCCACGTAGCTCAGGTAGGACACGAAGTTCATGGCCGGGAAGATGATGCCGGAAACGAACTGCGCCCCGAACGAGGCCTTGTACAGGGCTTCGTTGCGTTCGTCGAAACGCTCCAGCATGTCCGCGTCACGCCCGAAGACCTTGACGAGCTCGTGACCGGAGAACGATTCCTCGATCTGGCCGTTGAGCGAGCCGGTGTTCTTCCACTGGGCGGCGAACAGCTTTTGGCTCCGCGAGCCAATCACGCCGGCAAGGACGCCGGAGAGCGGCAAGGCGACCAGCGCAATGAGGGCCAGTTGCCAGGACACGATGAACATCATGATGGTGATGCCGAAGACCGTCAGCACCGAGCTGACCAGCTGCGCGAACGCCTGCTGCAGCCCTTGCTGGACATTGTCGACGTCGTTGGTCACGCGGGAGAGGATGTCGCCGCGCTGGCGGGTGTCGAAGTAGTTCAGGGGCAAGCGGTTGAGCTTGGCCTGGACGTCGTTGCGGAGCCGGTTGATGACCTTCATGACGATCTTGTTCAGGATGTAGCCCTGGGCCCACAGGAAGATGTTGGCCACGAAATACATCAAGAGCACGATCGAGATCAGGAACGTGAGCTTGGAGAAGTTGATCCCGTTGGTGAGCTCCATCTTGGAGACCATGTCCGCGAAGTTGTTCTGGCCGGCTTGGCGGAGGCCCTCGGCGAAGGCCGCTTGGCTCACGCCGGGAGGCAATTGCTTGCCCATGACACCGCCGAAGATGACGTCCATGGCGCTGCCGAGGATCTTCGGGGCGATGACGTTCAGGACGACCGAGACCACCACGAGGCCGATGACGAAGACGACTCCGGCAGCCTCCGGCTTGAGCAGCCCGAGGAGCCGCTTGGCCGACGGTCCGAAGGCCTTTGCCTTCTTGGCCGGCAGGTTGCCGAACATGCCGCCGTCGGCTTCGCCCGGGGTGTATTCGGTTTCCTCGATATCGTCATCGTCCACCGCTGTAACGGCACCGGCTGCGTCGGCATCCTTCGCTTCCGCAGCGTCGCGCGCAGCCTTCGCTGCTTCGGCTTTCGCGGCCCAGCCGCGCTTTTGCTGATTCTGTTCGCTCATGCCACTTCCTCCGCGCTCAGCTGGGATTCGACGATCTCCTGGTACGTGGGTGATGTTTCTAGGAGTTCTTCATGGGTGCCGCGGTCGACGATTCTGCCGTTGTCCAGGACCAGGATCTGGTCCGCGTCCGCAATGGTGGAGACGCGCTGGGCCACGATGATGACCGTGGCATCCTGCGTCTTTTCCTTGAGCGCCCTGCGAAGGCGGGCGTCCGTGGCCACATCCAAGGCCGAGAAGGAGTCGTCAAAGAGATAGACTTTGGGCTGCGTCACCAGCGCCCGGGCGATGCAGAGGCGCTGCCTCTGGCCACCGGAGACGTTGGTGCCGCCCTGGGCCACACGACGGTTGAGGCCGGAGGACTTTTCCATGACGAAGTCCTTGGCCTGTGCGGTTTCCAGCGCATCCCAGAGTTCCTGGTCCGTGGCGTCGGTCTTGCCGAAGCGCAGGTTGTGCTCGATGGTTCCGGAGAACAGGTACGGCTTCTGCGGCACGGTGGCCACGCGGCTGGTGATCTCGTCGCGGTCCAGGCTGGTGACTGGAACGCCGTCGAGCAATACATCGCCGGACGCGACGTCGTACAGGCGCGGAAGCAGCGACACCAAGGTGGTCTTGCCTGCGCCGGTGGAGCCGATGATGGCGAGGGTCTGGCCCGGCTCCGCGGTGAAGGAGATGTTGCTCAGCACGGGAGCTTCAGCGCCGGGGTATTTGAAGGTGACATCGCGGAATTCGACGCGACCCTTCTTTTCCGCGGGCGCCACGGGCGCCTTCGGATCGTGGATGGAAGGTTCGACGTCGAGGACCTCGCCGATGCGGTCCGCGCACACAGACGCGCGCGGGATCATCATGGCCATGAAGGTACCCATCATGACCGCCATGAGGATCTGCAGGAGGTACTGCAGGAATGCCGTCAGGGAACCCACCTGCATGTTGCCCGCGTCCACCCTTTGGCCGCCAAACCACAGCACTGCCGCCGTGGAAAGGTGCAGGATCATTCCGATGGCCGGGAACATCAGGACAAACAGGTTGCCGATCTTGACCGAAACCAGGGTGAGGTCCTTGTTGGCATCGCCGAAGCGCTTGGCCTCGTACGGTTCACGAACGAACGCCCGGACCACACGGATGCCGATGATCTGCTCGCGCAGGACACCGTTGATGGCGTCGATCTTCTTCTGCATGGAACGGAAGAGCGGCATGAGCCGGACCACGAGGTAACCAACCACGGCCACGAGGACGGGAACCGAGACCCAGACGAGCCACGAGAGGCTGAGGTCCTCGCGCAAGGCCATGATGATGCCGCCGACGCACATGATGGGCGTGGACACCATGAAGTTCAGGCCCATCAGCATGAGCATCTGGACCTGCTGGACGTCGTTGGTGCCACGGGTGATCAACGTGGGTGCGCCGAAGCTGTTGACGTCCTTGGCCGAGAAGCTGCTGACCTTCCGGAAGACGTCCCTGCGCAAGTCGCGGCCCATGGCCATGGCCACGCGGGATCCGAAATAGACACCGGCAATGGCCGCGACGACCTGGCCGAGCGCGACCGCGAGCATCAGGGCACCGGTTTGCCAGATGTAGTTGGTATCCCCCCGGGACACCCCTTCATCGATGATTTTTGCGTTGAGGCTTGGAAGGTAAAGGGTGGCAATGGTAGACGCCAGCTGGAAGATGATGACGGCTAGTATCTGCGGCAAATACGGCTTGGAGTAGCGCCGTATCAGGGTGACAAGCATGCCCACGGATCCTTAATGAGAGTGCGCGAATGAATTACTGCGAATGACTAAATACTGCGAATGACTAAATACATGGATAGCAGCAGGCGCTGACAGTATTAGTCCCTCAACTCTACGAAATCCGTTGCCCCAGCGAAATATCGATAGCCAAATATCATCCTTGCGGCGTAGCTGAGCCGCTGCAGCGCTTCAAAACTCGCTGCAGCGGCTCCCGTCGCCAGCCTGGCAGGCTCCCGGCCCGCGTCCTGCGGGCGGTGGAGGCGGACTCCCCCTAGCCCGCGTGCCGCCCGGTTTCGCCCGCCCGCGAGGCATCACCGGCGAGGAGCAGCAAGGCAGCCCGTTCCTGGCGGCGGCGTTCCCGCTTGAGTTCCTTGCGCAGCGCGGCCAACTCCTCGGCGATCCGCGACTGCTCGACGGCGGTGGCAAGTTGTTCTTGCACGCGTACTTGGAGCTCGCGCTGCGCCTTGCTCAACTGAAGCTGTTGTTCGGCCAGCAACCGTTGGGTGCGGGCCAGCTGGTCCTGGACTTCGCGCAGGCCAGCTGCCGGATCGGGCCGTTCCTGCGTCAGGATGCGGGCGAACTCAAGGTCCAGCTCATCGTGCTCCTTCTCGGCTGCCGCTCGGGCGCGGCTGGCACCCAAGGGGGTGCCGGCGTCGTCGGCTGCTGGGACAAACCCAGCGGACTCGATAACCGGCAGGGTGGAGGTGTCCAGAGTCATCCCGGCCTCGCCGGAAGCGTTTGCCAGCAATTCCCTCTCAGGCGTTGCGTCCACGGTTTTCCGCAGTGGAACTTCCTTGATGAAGAGCACTGCGATGAACGCGACCAGGGCAATCGCCGCGGAGATCATGAAGATCTGGGCGGTGGCATCGCCGTAGGCGGCCCGCATGATGTCGCGGATCGGGGCCGGCAAATCCGTCAGGTCCATGCTCGCATTGCTGGAGCCGCCGCTCACCGGGATGTGTGCCGCGGCGAGGCCTTGGGTGGCAAGGTCCTTGACGTGCGTGGCCATGATGGCACCGAGCACCGAAACACCGATCGCACCGCCGACGGAGCGGAAGAATGCCACGGACGCGCTGGCGGTGCCGATGTCCTGCGCGCGGACGGTGTTCTGGACCGCGAGGACCAGGTTCTGCATGAGCAAGCCAAGGCCCAGCCCGAAAATGGCGGTGTAGCAGCAGGTGATCCACAGTTCGGTGGTGTGGTCGATGGTGCCGGTGAAGGCAAGGCCACCGGCCAGGAACACGGTACCCGCCAGGAGGAAGCGCTTCCACTTTCCGAAGCGGCTGATCAGCTGGCCGGATGCCACCGAGCCCAAGAGGTTGCCCGCAATCATGGGCAGCGTCAGGAGGCCGGCCTCGGTAGGCGTGGCGCCACGGGCAACCTGGAAGTACTGGCCAAGGAACGTGGAGGAGCTGAACATCGCGATACCGACGGCCACGGAGGCCAGGATCGCCAAAGCCGTGGTGCGCTGGGAGATGATCTTCAGCGGAATGATGGGCTGGGCCACCTTGGATTCGACCACTACCAGCAGGGCGAGGAGCAGCACGCCGCCGCCCACCATGAGGGCGGATTGCCAGGAGATCCAGTCGTAATAGTCCGGGTTGCCGGCGAAGGAAACCCAGATCAGGAGCAGGCTCACGCCCGAGGTCAGCAGGATGGAGCCGAGCCAGTCGATCTTGGCGGGGCGCTTGATGTGCTGGATCTTGAGGGTCACCTGGAGCAGGATGAGTGCGACGACGGCGAGCGGCACGCAGACGAAGAACGTCCAGCGCCAGCCGAGCGGGCTGTCAACGATGAAGCCGCCGAGCAGCGGGCCACCTGCGGTACCGACCGCCATGACGGCGCCCATGTAACCCGAGTACTTGCCGCGGTCCCGCGGCGGAATCATGGTGCCGATGATGGCCTGGGCCAAGGCGGTGAGGCCGCCCATCGCGATGCCCTGGATGACGCGGGCGGTGAGCAGGAAGGGAATGCTCGTGGAGAAGCCCGCCATGACCGAGCCGGCCACGAAGACCACGATGCTCAGCTGGACCAGGAGCTTCTTGTCGAAGAGATCGGCGAGCTTGCCCCAGATCGGGGTAGTTGCGGCGTTGGCCAGCAGTGCGGCCGTGATGACCCACGCGAAGTCCGTTTGCGTGCCGTGGAGATCGGACATGATGGTCGGGAGGGCGTTGGCCACGATGGTGCTGCTCAGGATGGCGGTGAAGAATGCCGCGAGGAGGCCCGTCAGGGCCTCCATGATCTGGCGGTGCGTCATGGGCGCGGATGACGCCGGTACCGCCGTCGAACGTTCTTGTATTCGGGTTGCCATTGCTGCTGCTCCTAAGCTGTGTGGTTCAAGTGGTGGGAGCCGGCCGCCGTTGCCCGGACTGAGTGGTTGAGTGATGTGGTCAATTTCTCCAGGACCTGCCCTGCTTCCAAGGCGTCTTCCTCGCTCCACTCCGCGAGGTAGGCCCGCAAATTGAGGCTGCGCTGTTCTTCGAAGTTCCGGACCTTTTCGATGCCGGCTTCGGAGAGGGCCACCAATTGGGCCCTGCCGTCGGCAGGATCGGGACGGCGGACCACCAAACCGAGTTCCTCCAGTTCGGCGATGTGCCTGCTGAGGACCGGTGGGCTGACGCCGAGCCGGGATGCGAGCTTCGTGGCCCGGGACTCCCCCTCGCCGATGAAGCGCATGACGCCTTGCAAGGCGAACCCGACGTCGGCATCCTTCGCGATGTTCGCGGTCACGATGCAACGCAGCACCCGCTGGAGATCGAAAATCTGATGGACGAGTTCGGTTGCTGTGCTGGATGCTACAGCCATGGAAGACACCTCACTTTTGTTTGCCTAAAGCAACTATACGCCCAAATGATTGCTTTGGGAAACTAATGATGTGTGAGATGCGTTAAACACCGAGCGCGAGCTGGCAGTTAATGCCCTCATCTTTCGAAAAATGGGTCATTACCTGCCAGCTCGCGCTGGGGTGTGAAGCGTCTGCGGTGTCAGTCGCCCAAGTGCGTCGGGCCGAACATCTTCAGGAGGGTTTCAACCACGACGACGTTGGGGCCGTCCGCGGCGAAGCCCTCTTTGAGCGCGTCCCCGACGTCCTCCGGGGCCACCCTGCGGGCCGGGACGCCGAAGGCCTCGGCGAGCTTGACGAAGTCCGGGCGGGCGAGCTCGGTGGCCGTGGCCTTGCCGAAGGCGCCCACCATGTATTCGCGCAGGATGCCGTAGCCGCCGTCGTCCACGATCAGCCATGTGACCGGGACGTTGTGCTGCTTGGCGGTGGCCAGTTCGGAGATCGAGTACATGGAGGACCCGTCACCGGAGACGGCCAGCACGCGGCTCGGCTTGCCCACGGTTTCCAGTCCCACGGCACCCCCGATGGCCGCCGGGAAGCCGTAGCCGAGGCCGCCGGCGCCCTGGGCGGAGTGGAACTGGCCCTCGCGGGAATCCCAGCAGCTCCAGCCCCAGTACGCGGAAATCGTCATGTCCCAGAAGGTCTGCATGTCCGCCGGAACGGCCTCGCGGATATCGGCCATGAACTTCAGTTCCTTGCCGAGGTCCTGCTCTTCAAGCCGCGCCTTGACCTTGGCGAGGGACTCCTTGACGAGGCCCTCGGGCGTGATGCCGTGCCAATCCGGTGCCGCAGCCGTCGCAGCAAGTGCCTCGTCCAAGGCAGAATCCAAGGCGGCAAGGGCCTGGCCGGCGTCAGCCCGGATACCCAGGCCGGGCCGGTTGGACTCGAGGACCCGGGGCTCGGCGTCGATCTGGATGATGCGCCCGCGCGGTTCGAAGGTGAAGTAGTTGGACGTCACCTCGCCCAGGGAGGAACCGATGACGATCAGCACGTCGGCGTCCTCGAGGACGTCCGTCATGTGGCGGTCTTCGATCCAGGACCGCAGGGACAGCTCGTGGGTCCACGGGAACGCTCCGTTGCCACCGGGAGTGCAGATCACCGGGGCGCGGAGTTTCTCGGCGATAGACAGGAGCGACTTTTCGGCCCGGCCGCGGCGCGTGCCGCCGCCGGCGATGATCGCCGGACGCTTCGCCGCCGAGAGCCACTTGACGGCTTCGCGGATCAGCTCGACGCGCGGCGGGTTGTCAGCCGCTTCGGCGAGGGCGTCCTCCACCGGCGGAACCATGATGGGGTCCAGGAGCACGTTCTGCGGAATCTCGATCCACACCGGGCCCTGCGGAGAGGAAATGGCCTCGGTCCAGGCATCCTGGATGGCCGAGGGAATCCCGGACGCGTGCTGGATGAGGCGCTGGCTCTTGGTGACGTTCGCGGCCGAGGCTTTCTGGTCATCGAGCTGGTGGAGCATGCCCTTCCGGCGCGCCCCCAGACCTTCCAACGGGATCTGGCTCGCGACGACCACCATCGGCACGCCGGTGGCATACGCTTCCTGCAATCCCGCCAGGGACGTCAGCGCCCCCGGACCGGTGGAGAGGAACAACACCCCGACCTCGCCGGTGGCACGAGAGTACCCGTCCGCGGCGAACGCCGAGTTGTTTTCCACGCGGGAGGACACGAAGTGAAGCTTGCCGCGGCCCATGGCGTCGAACAGGCCCAGGGCGTGCTGGCCGGGAATCCCGAAGACGGTCTTCGCACCGAGCGCCTCGAGGGTCTCGACGACGAGGTCCCCGCCGTTGCGGACAGGCCTGCCAGGGGCCTCCGGCCGCGAGGGGCCCCCGGCCGAGCTTGCGAGGGTGGGGAGCGGCTGGGGATTCACTTGAGGGCCTCCGCAGCGTTGGCGACGAAACCGGCCGGGCGCCGGGATTCCTGGCCAAGCGCCTGGGAAGCGTAGCCAGTAAGGGCGCCGTGGCGGCTGCCTTCGACGGCGTTGTCCGCCATGAGGGTGACGAGCTCGTAGGCAACGTGGCTGGCCGCCACGCCCGTGATCTCGGCGTGGTCGTAGGCCGGTGCGACCTCGACGATGTCCGCGCCCACGAGGTTCATGCCGCGGAAGCCGCGGATGATTTCGAGGAGCTCGCGGCTGGTAATGCCGCCGGCTTCAGGCGTGCCGGTACCCGGAGCGTGGGCTGGATCGAGGACGTCGATGTCCACCGAAATGTACAGCGGACGGTTGCCGATGCGGTCCCGGATCTTGGCCACGGTTTCGAGGACGCCCTGGTAGTAGACGTCCGCCGAGGTGACGATGCCAAAGCCGAAGCGGTGGTCGTCGTCGAGGTCCTTCTTGCCGTAGAGCGGGCCGCGGGTGCCGACGTGGCTGATGGCCTCGGTGTCCAGGATGCCTTCTTCGACGGCGCGGCGGAACGGGGTGCCGTGGGTGTACTCGGCGCCGAAGTAGGTGTCCCAGGTGTCCAGGTGGGCGTCGAAGTGAAGCATGGCAACGGGCTCGCCGGCGCGTTCGGCGGCGGCGCGGAGCAGCGGCAGGGCGATGGTGTGGTCGCCACCGAGCGTCACGAGCTTGCTTCCGTTGGCGGTCAGGTCCAGCGCGTTCTGCTGGATGGTCTCGATAGCCTCGTTGATGTTGAACGGGTTCACGGCCATGTCGCCGGCGTCGGCAACCTGGATGTTCTCAAAGGGGCTGACGTCCCAGGCCGGGTTGTACGGGCGCAGCAAACGGCTGGCTTCACGCACGTGGTTGGCGCCGAAGCGGGCGCCGGGGCGGTAGGAAACACCGGAGTCGAAGGGGACGCCGACCACCGTGACATCGACCTTGGCAACCTGGTCCAGTCGCGGCAAGCGGGCATAGGTGGCAGCACCGGCATAGCGCGGGATTCGGGCCGAATCAATGGGACCGAGGTTGCCGTTGGCCTCAATACGAAGCTCTTCCAAAATGCGCCACTCCTTTGTGAATAGGTGGATCGGACAGTGACTGTGACACCAATCATACACTCAAAGTTGTCTTATATGCATCACTTGTTTACATCAGCAAAAACCGCCGTAGTCCCCTCAACAAGACTGGGCCGGGCGCCTTTGCGCCCGGCCCAGCTTGTCATCTCATGCCTCCTCCCGGGCTACTTGTTCCCGAAGGGCGTCACTTGGAAGTCTCCAAACGACACTTGATGGCCGTCCGTATCCAACACGACGAGGCTGTCCATTCCGTTTTTCACATCGTCGGGCAGCACGAAGGTCAGGGTGTTTTGCTGCGTCGGGAAGAACCAGCCCAAACGGTAGCTGCGCTTGTTCAGGTAGACGTAGTACCACTGGCCGTACTCCACGTTGTGGACCGTCACGGTCTGCCCGCTGCGGTACTTATCCGTTCCGAGCCCCAAGTCCAGCGGCGGATTCGCGCCGATCAACTCCTGGGAAGCCACGGCTGGCTCCGAACCGGGCTTCGCAGGCTTGACCTTCAGCTCGACCGCTGGCCTGGCCAGCTGAAGGGACGCAAGCTTGGCACCGTTGTTCGCGCTGACCGGGATGGTGATTGCCGGGAGTTGCTTGGCCGCGATGTCGGCGTCGGCCAGCGTGTAGGTGGAGGTGAGGTTGACCGACTCGCCCACGGCCAGGGTTGGCTTGGACAAACCAATGGCCGCAGCCGAAAGGTCCGTCAACGCCACATTGCCGCTGTTGCTCACCGTGTAGGCGAAGGTGACGGTATCGCCCGAACCGGCAAATCCATCCCCGTCAACATCATTGAAGGTGGGGACCACCGATCCGTTCACTTGGGGATGACGGACCATCAGATCCACCTCGTCACCCGTGACCGTGTAGTTCTGGGTGGCAGCCCCACTGCCGGTCACCTGCCAGACGGTGCTGGGGACGAAGAATCCCTGGGCCGCTTCGTCTGCCGTCACGGTGTGCTGCGCGGTGCCGCAGAGGTAATTGCCCCACACGGCAAGGGCGCTGAACCGGCAGTTGCCCGAGCCTGGCGGCAGGAACGGTTGGAAGTTGCCGGACTGCGGGACAACGGATTCCGTGACGTTGCCCGTGCTGTACACCCGGAACTTGTAAGGCACCGTACTACCTACGGCGTACGGGTGGCTTGCCAGGTCCCGTCCGGCGTCATTGCGGGCGCCGAAAATGTAGGCGCCCACCACGTTGCTGGCGGAACCACCCGAAACCGTCACGGACACGGGTGCGGTAATCGACGACCCGCCCACGTTCAACCTGGCGGTCAGGGGAACCGCACCTGCCTTGGCGTACGACGGCGCCGCGACAGTCAGCTGTACAGTCGCCGAGGCGCCCGGATCGAGGGAGGCGAGCTGCGCCGTCGTCGACGTCCAATCCTGCAAGGCATCAAGGCTGACGGTCGAAGCGGGAAGCGGTGAACTGTCGTTGTTGGTGACGGTCACGCTGAGCTGGGCGCTGCCACCGTTCGTGACGGTGACGGCACCGGGGACGACGACGGCGGCAACCGGGCTCAGCCAGGCCGTGTCGAATTTCCCGAAGGTGATGGTGTTGCTGTCACCTTCGTACAGGACGCCGAAAGTCCCGTCCGAAAGGGGACTCAGGGTGGAGTAGGACATGCTTCCGGGCTTGAAGACGCGCGAGGAGCCCCACGTTTTGCCGTCGTCGGCAGAGTAGCGCACAGTGCCGTCCACCCGCGCGCCGCCGGCGGTTGGAGTGGGCGAATTGGAGAAGAGCAGCTTCTTGGCATCCGCCGATCCTGCAGCCGCGTCCGGATACATCCTGGTGATCGAGCCGTTGTTCCGCGGATCCGGGAGTTGCGTCTCGGCAACAGGCGTGCTGTACGTGACACCGCCGTCGGAGGAATACGCCACCTTCCGGAAATGCGGATTGGCGCCGGTGCTGTCCCGCGAGTTCAACATGACGCGGCCGTCGGAGAGTTCCACCGCCTTGTTCTCGTCCATGCCCGTTCCGGTGGGCTTACCCATGTTCCACGTCTTGCCGTGGTCATCGGAGTAGACGCTGTACGCCTGGATCTGGCGGCTCCCGTCGGGCTGGACAATGGTTCCGGCAAACTGCTGGATGAGCCTTCCGGCGTGCGCTCCGTACTTGAGCTGGATGCCCTCGCCGGACGAAGCGAACATGCTGACCACGCCGCCAACGTTGGGGACGCCGTTGACAGTGCTGCCGTTTGGCTTGACGGTACTGGTGACCAGCGGACCTGCAAACCCAGCGTAGGCGGAACTCGCCGCGTAGCTGGAGGGCACAGGCAGGGTGGGCTGATTGACCGGATCCGTGGACCACGTGAGTCCGCGGTCGGTGGAGACGGACACTTGCGAGCTGATCACGTTGGGGTCGGAGTCGTCGTTGCCGAGCACGCTGCCCGCAAATCCCTGGTTCTTCGAGTAGACGTGGAAGTTGAACACCGTCCCGGTGACTTTGTCCACGACGTAGCTGGGGTCGCTGAAACCGTATTTCTGTACGCCCGCTGAGCCCATCTGTCCCCGAGCGATGAAGGTGGGACTGCCCCACGTCTTTCCGCCGTCGGTGCTGCGCCGCTGGACGATCGAGTTGGCCGAGGGTGAATCGCCCCCATCGGGACGGCCATCGTAGGAAGCCAGGAGGACTCCGTCGCCCAAGTCCGCGAGCGCGACGATCCGGTAATACTTGCCGAGCACGGGGTCGATGGCGTTGTCACCGTTGGAAGCCAGGACCTGCTCGGCGTAGCTTCCCGGAGGGTTGGAGGGAACGTTGGGACTCGGGAATGGATCCAACGCGGCGTAGGCGGGCACAACGGTTGACGTCACGAGAACTGCGGCGGCTGCCAAGGAGACGGCTAGTCTGCCCCGACTCCATCCCGGCCGCCTCCTGACCCTGTCACTGAGTAGCGGGTTATTCATGCGTAGCCCTTTCGTTTTTGGTCACATCCAACATAGGACGTTCTATATGCTACGTGATGCCGCTCACATGCCAAATGCTTGAATGCGTCTTTCCTGGAAGTGACCCGCCTCACAAGCGGCGTAAAGATTCCATAAAGACGGGCATCCACTCCCCGGTACACCCGTACGCTCCATCTGGAGCAGCTTCCAGGCTGCGCGAAAGGACCATGTGACAACGCTGACCAGGCCGCCGGCCGAACCCTCTGACCGGCACAAGCCCGCGGGCGACATCAAACAGGGGCAATTCAAGCGATGGCTGCTCGACGGAATGCCTGAGACCTCGGGAAAACGCCAGGGTCCACACGGCAAGCCGGACGAGGGCCACACTCCCCAGTCCTGGTGGAAGGTCATGTGCCTCACGGGCGTCGACTACTTCTCCACCCTCGGCTACCAGCCCGCCATTGCGGCGCTCGCGGCGGGTATCGTTTCGCCGCTCGCCACGATTGTCCTGGTGGCCGTCACCTTGCTCGGCGCCCTGCCGGTCTACCGCCGGGTGGCTTCCGAAAGCGCCCGCGGCGAAGGCTCCATCGCGATGCTTGAGCGGCTCCTCCCCCGGTGGGGCGGCAAACTCTTCGTCCTCGCCTTGCTGGGATTCGCCGCCACGGATTTCATGATCACCATGACGCTCTCCGCCGCGGATGCGAGCGCCCACGCCATCGAAAACCCTTTTGCACCGGAATGGCTCCATGGGCAGGAAATCACCATCACCCTGGCGCTCATCGCCGGGCTTGGCGTGGTGTTCCTCAGGGGATTCAAGGAGGCCATCAACGTCGCCGTCGTGTTGGTGGGCGTCTATCTGGTGCTGAACGCCGTCGTCGTCGCGGTCGGCTTGGCGCACGTGGTGACCGAGGCGCATGTGGCGACCGACTGGTGGGCTGCATTGAACCAGCAGCACGGCAACCCGTTGATCATGGTGGGCATCGCGCTCCTGGTCTTCCCGAAACTTGCCCTGGGCCTCTCAGGGTTCGAGACAGGCGTCGCGGTCATGCCCCAGATCAAGGGCAGCCCGAGCGACACGGAGGAAAATCCCGCGGGCCGCATCCGCGGCACCCACAAACTGCTCACGACGGCGGCACTCATCATGAGTGCCTTCCTGGTGGCCTCGAGCTTCATCACCACGTTCCTGATTCCGGCCGCTGAATTCCAGCCGGGAGGGAAAGCGGACGGTCGAGCCCTCGCATTCCTTGCGCACCAATTCCTGGGCGACGGCTTCGGCACGGTGTATGACATCAGCACTATCGCCATCTTGTGGTTTGCCGGGGCCTCCGCCATGGCCGGCTTGTTGAACCTCGTGCCGCGCTATTTGCCGCGTTTCGGCATGGCCCCGGCGTGGACCAAAGCCGTCCGCCCGCTGGTCCTCGTCTTCACTGCGGTTGGATTCATCATCACGTTGGTCTTCGAGGCAAACGTGGAGGCCCAAGGCGGTGCCTACGCCACCGGCGTCCTGGTCCTCATGACCTCGGCCTCGATCGCAGTCACCCTGTCCGCGCGCCGGAAGAAGCAACGGGGCAAGACCCTCGCTTTCGGTGCTGTGGCGGTGGTCTTCGCCTACACCACGGTGGCCAATGTGGTGGAACGCCCGGACGGTATCAGGATCGCTGCCCTGTTCATCCTCGGCATTGTCCTGGTGAGCTTCGCGTCGCGGGTACGCCGGTCCTTCGAACTGCGGGCTACCCACATCAAGATGGACCAGATGGCCCTCGAGTTCACGGCATCGAACGAGGAAGGCCCCATCCGGATCATCGCCCACGAGCCCAAGCGGCTGAGCGCCGACCGGTACGAGTTGAAGCTGCAGCATGCCCAGCAAGCCAACCACTTGCCGGTGGACAGCCACGCGATCTTCATCGAGATCATCGTGGATGACAGCTCAGATTTCGAGCAGGAACTCCTCGTGGAAGGCAAGGTCCGGCACGGCTTCAAGATCCTGGAGATCCACAGCAACAACGTGCCCAACACGCTGGCCGCGGTACTCCTCCACATCCGCGACGTCACGGGACTCATGCCGCACATCTATTTCCGCTGGACCGAAGGCAATCCGATCGCCAACCTGAGCAAGTTCCTCTTCTTCGGCGAGGGCGAGATTGCACCGGTGACCCGCGAAGTGCTGCGCGAAGCCGAACCGGACATCACGCGCAGGCCATGGGTGCACGTGGGCTGAAATGGGCTGAACATGGCAGTGTTGGTGCCGCTCGCCGCAGAGCGGCACCAACAGAGCGGCACCAACACAGTCTTCCTAGCTGATCGCGGAGGCGCCACGCTCCCCGGTCCGGACCCGGACGGCTTGCGAAACGTCGACCGTCCAGATCTTCCCGTCTCCGAACTGGCCCGTACTTGCACCGGAGATGATGGCGTCCACTATTCCGTCCACGAGATCGTCCGTGGCCAGGACCTCCACCCGGATTTTGGGAAGGAGATCGGAATTGTATTCCGCGCCCCGGTACACCTCCACGAAGCCCCGTTGCTGGCCGTAACCGTTGGCTTGGCTCACGGTCATCCCGTTGACTCCAAAGTGTTCCAAAGCTTCCCGGACCTCGTCGATCCGCTCCGGCCTCACGATGGCCGTGACCAGTTTCACGTCGACGCCTTGCTGCGCATCCGATCTGTTTTCCCGTTGGAGCTGGCTTCTGGGTCACCGCTGGAACTCGACGGAGCTTTGCCGTTCTGCGGTTCTCCCGGATTGAAGGACCCGCCAATCATGGCCAGCTCGTAGGCTGTTTCCGCGTGCTCCGTGATGTCGATGCCGGCCAGCTCTTCGTGCTCCTTGACGCGCATGCCCACCGTCTTGTGGATGGCGAGCCCGATGAGCGTCGTCATGATCGCCGTCCACGCAGTGACCACCAAGGCCGTCAATATTTGGGGCCAGAATTGGCTTAGGCCGCCGCCGTAGAAAAGGCCGCCTTCAGTCTTTGCCGAGGGTACCGCGAAGAATCCGAGGGACAGGGTCCCCCACAGGCCGCCGACAAAGTGGACGGCAACAACATCCAAGGAGTCGTCCAGGCCGATCTTGAACTTCAGTCCGATGGCCAGTGCACAGACGGCACCCGCGATGACGCCGATGACGATGGCGCCAATGGGGTCCACGAATCCACAGGCCGGGGTGACCGCAACCAAGCCGGCGACCGCGCCGGATGCGGCACCAAGGGACGTCGCGTGGCCGTCGCGCAGCCTTTCGACAAGCAGCCAACCGAGGAGCGCCGCGCTTGTGGCCAAGAGGGTATTCGTCCAGGCGAGCGCGGCAATTCCATCAGCGGCCAGTTCCGAACCGGCGTTGAATCCGAACCACCCGAACCACAACAGGCCTGCCCCGAGCATCACGAAGGGGAGGTTGTGCGGCCGGATGTTGGGGTCTTTCATGAATCCGAGCCGCTTGCCGAGCACTACCGCAAGCATCAGCCCTGCCATGCCGGCGTTCATGTGGACGACGGTGCCACCGGCAAAGTCGAGGGCCGAGATCTTGCTGCCGATGATCCCTGTGGATCCGAAGAGGCCGCCGCCCCAGACCCAGTGGGCAATAGGAGCGTAGACAATGGTGACCCAGAGGCCGGCAAACAGCAGCCAGGGGCCAAACCTGACCCGTTCGGCCACCGCGCCACTGATCAGTGCCACCGTGATGATGGCGAAGGTGGCTTGGAACCCTATGAAGACCATGTCCGGCAACCCCGGGGCTTTCCCGCCGATGACGCTGGCCAGTCCGCTGAGTCCGAAGTTCGCGAAGGGATCTCCGATGAATCCGCCAAGGGTATCCGGGCCGAACGCGAGTCCGTAGCCCCACAGGGCCCAGACCACCGCGACAACGCCGATGGCGCCAAAGCTCATCATCATGATGTTGAGGACGGACTTCATCCTGACCAGGCCGCCGTAGAAAAACGCCAAACCTGGCGTCATGAGAAGGACGAGGGCGGAAGCTGCAAGCATCCAGGCTGTTGCGCCTGGATCGAGGGTCTGGGGGTTCACATCCAGCCCTACGCTGAAGAATACTGGGTTCATTTCGGGAGCCTTCCTGCATATACGGCGCTCCATGGCGCCCGCACGGCGAGACCATTTTTAAAACGAACAGGTCCTGGTACCCCACGGGATACCGACCTTGACGAGTTGCCTTGACTCGAAGGTACAGTCGCCCTGTTTCAGCAGTCGGCACGGATCATTTCAGGCACGTAACACCGAAGGCCCCAGGGTTAAATCCCGGAGTCAGTCATGTTTCAGGCGTGTTACGCCGCGTGTCGGCCACATGCGGTCCCGTATCGCAAAGTGCTGGCGTCAGCGGCTGGCTGCCGGCACCAGGATCCAGAGCACTTCAACGGGCTCGTCGGTTGGATTGACCCAGGTGTGCGGCTCGCGGCCCGGGAAGGACAGCGTGTCCCCCTCTTCGAGTTCGTACTCCTCGTTGGTGAGGATCAATTTGATGCGGCCCTTGACCACGTGCAGGACGTCGACGTCGCAATCGACGGCGTAAAGCTCGGCTTCTCCCCGGCCGCGGGGTTCGATGGAAGCCTGTAGGATCTGCAGCCGTCGTTCCGACCGGGCGGTCAGGAGCCGCTCCACGATTCCCTGGCCGCCAAGCGAAATCCGCGGCCCATCGTCGCGCCGCGTCAGGTGCGTCTCAGGTGCGGCGAAAAGATCGCCGATGGAGACTGAAAGAACTTGGCAAAGCGTCACAAGGGAAGCGACCGACGGCGATGTCAGGTCACGTTCCACCCGGCTCAGGAACCCTTTGGTCAGGCCGGTGGCGTCGGCAACCTGCTCGATGGTGAGCCGCTGCGATTGGCGGGCGGCACGGATTCTGGAACCGATGGCAACGGGGACATTGCTCGGTTCAACGGGGAGAGCCTTCATTCACGAACCTTTCAGGCCGTTTCTGCGGCCCTGTCATTGCAGCAATAGTAGCCGGATCGCCCGCGCGGCAGGGCCTTTGGCAAGCTGGAGGAGCGCCGATGAGTCCGCTGGGCGAGACAGCACCTTGACTGTTACTCGCATCACTACGTAACCTCATAGGCAACAAGTGTTGTTTGTGAGGCATACATCACAGACTACTCTCCCCAATCACCAGCGCAGAGACCTTCCGCAACCCGCAACGAAACCCAGCGGACCGGCGTCGGAATCCCCAAGGGCTCTGCGCATCACTTTCAGGAGCCAACCGTGGACTCTTCGTTCATCAATATTGCGATCGTGGTGGTGTATTTGCTCGCCATGCTGGCCTTCGGCTGGTGGGGCAAGTCGCGCACCAAGAACAACAGCGACTTCCTCGTGGCAGGACGCCGCCTCGGTCCGATGCTCTACACCGGCACCATGGCCGCAGTCGTCCTCGGCGGCGCATCGACGGTTGGCGGCGTCGGCCTCGGCTACAAGTTCGGCGTCTCCGGCATGTGGCTGGTTGTCGCGATCGGTTCGGGCGTGCTCCTCCTGAGCCTGCTTTTCGCCGGCACCATCCAGCGGCTGAAGATCTACACGGTCTCCCAGATGCTGAGCCTGCGTTACGGACAGCGCGCCACACAGACTTCCGGCATCGTCATGCTCGCCTACACCCTGATGTTGTGCGCCACGTCCACGGGCGCCTACGCCACCATCTTCGTTGTCCTCTTCGGCTGGGAGCGCTGGCTCGCCATCGCCGTCGGCGGCGCAATCGTCCTGGTCTACTCAACGATCGGCGGCATGTGGTCCATCACCCTCGCCGACCAGGTGCAGTTCATCATCAAGACCGTGGGCATCTTCTTCCTCATGCTCCCGTTCGTCCTGAACGCCGCAGGCGGCTTCGATGGCATCCGTGCCCGCGTTGACGCCAGCTTCTTCCAGTTGGACGGCATCGGGGCACAAACCATCATCACGTACTTCGTGGTCTACACCCTGGGCCTGCTGATCGGCCAGGACATCTGGCAGCGCGTCTTCACCGCCAAGACTCCCAAGGTGGCCCGTTGGGGCGGTGCCACCGCGGGTATCTACTGCGTCCTGTACGGCGTCGCCGGCGCATTGATCGGCCTTGCCGCCCGCGTGGCACTGCCCAACATCGACGTGAAGGCCCTCGGCAAGGACGTCGTCTACGCCGAGGTTGCCACGCACATCCTGCCGATCGGCATCGGCGGCCTCGTGATGGCCGCAGCAGTCGCGGCCATGATGTCCACGGCTTCCGGAGCCCTCATCGCCGCGGCCACCGTTGCCCGCGCCGACGTGGTCCCGTTCGTGGCCAGCTGGTTCGGCAAGACCATCAACACCGACGACACCGAGAACCCCGAGCACGACGTCAAGGCCAACCGCTACTGGGTCCTCGGACTGGGCATCGTGGCCGTGTTGATATCCATGGCGGCGCAAGACGTCGTGGTCGCCCTGACCATCGCCTACGACATCCTGGTGGGCGGCCTGCTGGTTGCCATCCTGGGTGGCCTGGTCTGGAAGCGGGGCACCGGTATTGCCGCGGCCTGGTCCATGGCCGTGGGGTCCGTACTGACCCTGGCCCTGCTGATCGCCTATGCCACGGGAATCATCCCCAGCGAAGACGGCGTCTACGCCAACGATCCCATCTATTGGGGCCTCGGAGCCTCGTTGCTGGTGTACGTTGTGGTCTCGCTGCTGACGCCTCCCACGGAGCCCCAGGTCCGCGAAGCATGGGACCGTCGCGTCGCCGGAGGAGTCACCGAGGAACTCCCGTTGGAGGCCCACCCGGTGGCCAGCCACTAAGTTTCACTGAGTCAAGTACGACGGCGGCGCCGCACCTTTTTCCGGGGTGCGGCGCCGCCGTCGCATGTACAGTAGGAAGAGCTTCAAGAGATGCGGCGCCAAGCTCCGACTTGCCACACGCCAACCCCATGTTCACGGGTGGTTCGGATGAAGAAGCGGCCCGGCTCGGACCAGAGACAACCGAACGGGCAAGAGCAACTCCACAGGAGAAGGCCATGCCTTTCGAAAACGGCGCCACCGCCATAGCCGACCGCACCACCCAGCCCAGCACCCTCTTGTCGCCCCGCCCCCGCCGGGTGGACGAATTCGTCCGGGTGATTCCCGGCGTCGACCTCTCCCAAGGCTCCGTCACGTTCGTCGTGGACGGAAACCTGGAACGCTATTGGCACCATGAGCCGCGGCTCATCACCCAAGCCCTTTCAAAAGCGGTCCAGCCCGCCCGCTGGTTCCCCGCCACACGGAAACTCACCCTGACGGTGGCGGCAACCGGGCACCGGGCAGGCGTGCAGAGGCACTTCATCCTGAGCGCGTTTTAGCTCCGGGGTTTAGCGAGCCCGGGGCTATTCGAACTCTTCGTCCTCGCGGTGTTCCTCTGCGTCGAGCGGAACCACCCGTTCGTCGTCGTCGAGGACCTCGGATTGTTCCTCCCAGTCCTCGTCCACCTCAAGGTCTTCGCTGTAGTCGTAGGCGGGATCGGCCTCGACCGTGGGACGGTCGGGGTGGCGGGCGTGGGTTTCGGTGCTGTCCATGGTGCAACCTCCGTTCGACGTGCCGCTGAGCCCATCGCACAGGCACATGAGGCAGCCGGTCACCACGCTACCCCGCCAATTCGTGGACCCTGTCCATCCATCCCAGCACTGCCCCCAGCCGCGGTCAAGGCCTCCCGGGAGCCTCCCGTTTTTGAGGCGCGCCTAAAACGTCCAGTGAGGATTGCCAGCCGAAAAACCGCGGAAATTGGCGATAGAGTGGAGCCGCAATGAGGCGATGAAGCCCGCCCCAGCAACCCAGGAGTCCCGGTGCACCCGCACGCAGATCCACAGAACCCGACAGATCCAGACAACACGCATCCCGACAATCCCTCGGACCAAAGCAGTCCATCGCAAGACGAAGCGGCCCCCAAGACTCCCCCGTCGTCGGACATCAAGCGCTGGCGTCAGTACTTGGCGGACGAGCGGGCCGAGGCCGCCGTGTACCGCCAACTGGCGCAGCGCCGCGACGGCGAGGAACGCGAAATCCTGTTGGCACTCGCAGAGGCCGAGGGCCGCCACGAGGCACACTGGCTCAAGCTCCTCGGGGAACATGCCGGCATGCCGAAGGCGGCCTCGATCCGAAGCCAAATGCTCGGCTTCCTCGCCCGGAACTTTGGATCAGTGTTCGTGCTGGCCCTCGCCCAAAGGGCTGAAGGCCGCTCGCCTTACGCGAAGGATCCAGCAGCGACCCGCGCCATGGCGGCTGACGAACAGATCCACGAGGAAGTAGTCCGCGGCCTGGCGACGCGCGGCCGCAACAGGTTGTCCGGCACTTTCCGCGCGGCCGTATTCGGCGCCAACGACGGCCTTGTCAGCAACCTTTCACTCGTGATGGGCATGGCGGCCACCGGCGTCCCCGCCACTGTGGTCCTGTTCAGCGGCATCGCCGGCCTGCTGGCAGGCGCGCTGTCCATGGGTGCCGGCGAATATGTCTCTGTCCGCTCGCAGCTCGAGCTCCTCAAGGCCACCCGCCCTACCCAGGCCACGCTGACCGCAGCCCCGGCCCTGGACATCGAGCACAACGAGCTGGTCCTCGTGTATCTGGCCCGGGGCATGTCCCGCGAAGCCGCCGAACACCGGGCCGCTGAACGCATGGGCGTCTACAGCTGCGATTGCGATCCCAGCCTCTCCCTGCACCCCGAAGTGGAAGAAACCGTCAATGAGCACGAGGCCGTGGGCTCCGCTTGGGGCGCCGCGATCTCGAGCTTCTGCTTCTTCGCTTCGGGCGCCATTGTGCCCATCCTGCCGTTCATCTTCGGCATGACCGGCTTCGCGGCGCTTGCTGTGGCCGGTACGCTGGTGGGCATCGCGCTTCTGTCGACCGGCGCCGTCGTCGGCTTGTTGTCCGGAACCTCGCCGCTGACCCGCGGCCTCCGGCAGCTCGCCATCGGTCTCGGCGCGGCCGCGGCCACGTATGGGCTGGGCTTCGTCTTCGGCGCTGTCATCGGTTAGTACCGCCGGCCCGCTGGGGTGCCCGGTACAGGGATTTGGGGGAAGACTTGCATTCAAACTACGGGTACGACGGCGGCCCGCCGCCCAAGCGCCCCAGCACCGCGCTCGCGCTGTTCCGAAATTTGATGCTGGTGGCGGTGGTCGCTGCCGTAGCCGTGTTGGTCAGTGGATTCCTCCGGGGCGACCCTGGAATCACCGGCTTGCTTCCGAACCTGGCCCCGTCCGCCCACGCCACGGCAAGCAGCTCCGGGCCGGGCGGGGCTCCCGGACAGGGTCAGCCAAAGGCGGCCCGCGCGCCGGATACACCGCCGCCTGGCCTGGAAGAAGCCGGCCACCCGCTTGGCTCCCCCGCCAAGCCTGCGGTGGCCAGCAACTCCTTCAAGTTCCTGGCCACCAATGCCGACGGCACCCCCGTGGGCTACTCTCCGTGCCGGCCACTGCACTACGTGGTCAACGCGGCTCTCGCCCCGGCCGGATCCGAGGGGCTCATCGCCGACGCCATTGCAAAGATTGCCGCTGCTACGGGCCTCACATTCGTTGACGACGGCACCAGCAAGGAAACCCCCTCCGAGAAGCGCAAGCCGTACCAGCCCGCGCTCTACGGAGACCGTTGGGCCCCGCTGCTGATTTCCTGGACCACTCCCGAGGCGGCTCCCGCATTGACAGGATCCGTCATCGGAACCGGCGGCAGCACCATGTACAGCTTCGGCACCGGACCCAAGAGCTACGTCTCGGGAAGCCTGGACTTGGACGCCCCGCAAATCACGGAACTGCTGGGCGTCTCCGGCGGCGCCCATTACGTCTCCGCAGTGATCCAACACGAACTTGGCCACGTGGTTGGCCTTGACCACGTAGACGATCCGATCCAGCTCATGTACCCGGAGATCGGCGCCCCTGATGGTTTGGCGGCCGGAGACCTGAATGGACTCTACAAACTCCACACCGCTCTGTGCCGCACCGACCTGTAGCCCGGCCCACCCTTAGCCCGGCCCACCCAACTAGCTCGCATTAGGTGTCGTTTTGGGCCCTGATAACGACAACAACTGCGAGTCAGTTGGGTGGGGACGGGCTTAGTTGGGGGCGGGTAGTAGGACGCGGGCGGACGTGAAGCTGGCTCCTGCGCCCGGGTAGGACGGGACCTCGATCCGGGCGTGGCTGTGGATCTCGTTCACCGTGGCCTTGGTGTGCTCGGCGATCCGTTCCAAGGTGGTCACCCACATCCCGTCCATGGCCTTGACTCGTCCGATCAGCTGCTCCAAGGCAACCGCCTTGGACGGACGGCCGGAGATGAAAGGGTGGTTGGTCAAGACGAAACAGCTGCCTTGGGTGTGGTGGGCTTCGGCTTCGAGGGTCCACATCTCCAACACCTTGGCCGGACTCTCGATGACCCCGCTGCCTGTCACTCCCGGATAGAACGCGTATTGTTCCCAATCGTCCAAGGCCCAATCCACCGGGATCTCCACGATGTCCCGCGAATCACCCGAATCCGAGGCAACCGCCATGCGGTAGGGGGCATCGCCGTCGAGCAGGCTTGAATCGTAGAGGAAGCCACGGTCCGCGAGCAGCGCCGGCGAATGCCAGTTGAGCTCCCACCACGGTGCCCTGTAGCCGACCGACCTGACCCCGGCTACCTTCGCGAGCGCGTCGAGCCCGCGGTCCAGGTAGTTGGCCTCGGTGGCGGCGTCGATTCCCTGCATTGGCTCGTGCAGGTAGCCGTGGTGGGCGACTTCATGGCCGCCGTCGACGATCCGCCGCACCACGTCCGGGTAGCTTTCCGCCGTGAATCCCGGGATGAAGAAGGTTCCCTGGATCTCTTGGCGCTCGAGGATCTTCAAGAGTCGCGGAACAGCAACCCTCGGGCCGTAGGACTGGTGGCTCATGAGGGACATGCGCCTGGTGCTCGTGGGATCGTGCGCGATGGTGCAGGATTCGGCGTCGACGTCGAAGGTGAAGGACGCCGCTGCCCTGAAGCCTTCAGGCCAAGTGATCGAGTGTGCCTCGTCGGGGAAAGCGTTGGTGGTCATCGGGTGTCCTTTCAGTCGTTGACCAGATTGGCGACGGCGTCTTCCGCAAGCGGCTGCGACGCTGCGGTCTCGGAAGACAGCGGAAGGTACCGGGCATGGACCCGTGGGCCCAGCGCGCCATAGACTGCCGCGGCAACAAGTCCGCCTGCCAGCCAGGACAAGTCGATCCCGCCCATGGCCGTGGCGATGGGGCCTTGCATGATCGGCAGGACGCCGTACATGAACAGCCACGTGGCAAAGATGCCTACCAGGAGCGCGGTGATCCCGGCCCAGTTGAACGCCGGGAGCCGGCGGGTACCCACAGGGTCGAAGAGCCGGTCGACTGCTACGGGGCTGCGCTTGTCCACCCAGAAGTAGTGCACCAACATGATGCCTCCCCACGCGGCTACCCACGCCACGAGCCCGCCGAGCCACGTGCTCAGCGTTGACGCGAAATCCTCCTGCAGGATGAAGAACACGACGCCGACCAGGGCAAGGAGTCCGACGAAGAGGTTCAAGGAGCGACGCTTGACCTTGATGTCCAGCGCCTGGGCAGCTACCGAAAAGGTGTAGATGTTCAGGATGTTCGTCGCGATGGGACCGTGCAGCACCAGGAAGAGCACCGGGATGGCCAGCACGCCGAAGTTGTCCACGATGAGGTGGCCGGGATCGGCCGTGCCGCTTTTCGTTGCCAAGCTGGCGCCAAGGATGCCGAGCCACACCACCGGGAGGAACTGGCCGAATACGGAGGCCAGGTAGACCTTGTGCTTGGGGACGGACTTGCTGACGAAGCGTGAATAGTCCGCCGCGTAGGTGAACCAGGTGATCCCCCAGCCGATGCCGATAACCGTCATCACGGTGGTCATGGCCGCGATCCGCGCGCCGCCCTCAAGGACAGCACCGGGAGGGCCTGCGTAACCCCAATCGATGTTCATGCCGAACCAGGCCACGGCGGACATCGCGATCAGCACCACGATGGTGGGCGGGACGGTCCACTTCTCGAAAGCCGCGATGGCCTTGTAGCCGAACCAGGCGATGGTGACCTGGGCGGACATGATCAGGAAGGCCACCAGGATCTTGGGGCCTACGTTGGGCTGCTCGGGATCGACCATGCCGAGCTTGCCGAGGAGTGCCATCACGAGGTCCAGGATGATCCAGGTGTTGACGGCGCACCAACCGATTCCGAGGAGTGCCTGGATGGCGCTCGGGAGGTAGTTGCCGCGGCGGCCGAAGACGGCCCGGGCCAGGACCATGCCGGTGGCACCGGTCCGCTGGCCCAGGAGGACAAACAAGCCAAAGAGCGCCATGCCGATCAGGTTTCCCACCACCAGGACCGTGACGGTATCGGCAAAGCCCAGTCCAAGCTGGACGCCGAGGGCCCCGAGGACCCAGTTGATGGGGGCAAGGTTTGCGCCTGCCCAGATCCAGAATTGGCCCGCTACGCTGCGGGTACGCGCTGATTCGGGAATGGACTGCAGGTTCTGTTCGACGTCGGTCTGCGCCGTTGCAGCCCCAGGCGTCGCAGTGGATAAGTTCTCGTGCATTGGGGGGATCCTCCGTGTAGGAAAGGGACTCCTTCAATGTATGTGCCCCACATCACAGCAACAAGATACGATGTGTACGATAGATTCCAATAATTAGTTACGGAGTGTCATGTCTCTGCTCCTTGCCGACGCCTTCGAACACGAAAGCCTGAAAGCCGCCGAACCAGTTCTCCGGACGGATGTGCCCGAGGCACTGTCCCGGCAGCTCCGTTGGGTCCATTCAAGCGAAGTGCTGGACATCGCTCCGTTGCTGCGGGGCGGAGAGCTGCTCCTGAGCGGCGGGCAGGCCCTCGCCACCGCCTCGGACGAGCGGCGCGTGGACTACGTCCGCCAACTGGCGGCGCGCGGCATCACCGCTTTGGCGATCGAAACGGGTCCCGAGCTGCCCGCAATTCCGGAGTCCATGCTCGACGCCGGCCAGGAGGCCGGGCTCCCCATCATCGAGTTGTGCAAAGTGGCCCCTTTCGTCGGCATCATGCAAGCCATCAACTCGCTCCTTGTCAGTGAGTCGGTCGCACAATTGCAGTTCGGTGACGAAACGAGCCATGCCATGGCGGCGGAACTCGCGCACGGAGGCGGACTGGATCAACTCCTCGCGGTGCTGGCCGGCCGGACGGGTTCCAGCGCGAGGCTCGTCTCGCCGTCGGGCATCACTTTGGGAAGCGCGACGGCGGCCGCGCAGCCCGAGTCCTGGACCACCACCACCGTCGATGTGCCCGTCCGCGGCGTCCTTGCGGCCCGGCTGGAGTTGGAAGTGCCCGACGACGGCGACGCCAACCTCGCGCAGGTGGCCGGCGAGCGGTGCGTCGATATCCTCGGCTTGGCCCTGCTGCAACGCATGCCGCCGGGACTCAAGGAACTTGCCGGCATCGAACTCATGCGGGCCGTCAGTTCGGGTACGCAGTCATGGCGACTGCAGCAATTGGGACCGGCGTCGGGGTTTCCCGCCAGCGGCCCGGTGGCCGCCGTCGTGGTGCGTTCCCCTGCGGCGGGGCAGCTCCGGACACGGCTCGACGGCATCCTGGACGGCACGGTTCCGCAAAGCGCGAGCTACGCGGACAACGCGGAATTGATTGCCTTGGCCGCGCTTCCCCGCACCAGGGCAGTGGGTTCGCGCATCGCGCTCATCCATGCGCTTGAGGCCCTCGAGGTCCCCGACGGCTCGGTCATCGCCGTGGGTCCGCTGGCGCAGGGAATCGGCGAGGCGCCATGGTCACTGGCAGAGGCGCGCCGGACGCTCGAGCTCATGCCGGGGTCCGGGCCGGGAGCCGCGAACGGCGTGGTCGACACCGAGGACTTCGCCGTCGAGCGACTGGCACAAGGAAGCCTCGACGCGGCAGTCCGTGAGGGATTCGTGCGGCGGCAGCTCGGCGCCGTCGTCGAGCATGACGAGCTGCGGCGCTCGGAGCTGATGCGGACGTTGGCCGTCTGGCTGGATACGGGGTGCAATACCGCTCACGCGGCACGGGAACTGCACTTGGAACGGCAGTCGATGCACCACAGGCTCCAGCGGATTTTCGAGTTGTGCGGCGGGGACCCCCGGGGAACGGGCAGGCTCGTCGCGCTTCACGTGGCAACACGCTTGGCGCGGCTTTAGGCAACGCCTGAACGGCCCACCGTTGGGTGGGCCGTTCAAACGCTACTTGAGCACTACGGTTCTGTTGCCTTGCAGGATCACGCGGCCTTCGCAGTGCCAGCGGACGGCGTTGCTGAGTGCTTTGCACTCGGTGTCGCGGCCGGCTGCCACGAGGTCGTCAGGACCGAAGGTGTGGTCAACTTCGACCACTTGCTGGGCGATGATCGGTCCCTCATCCAACTCACCGTTGACGTAGTGCGCGGTGGCACCCACGGTCTTGACGCCCCGGGCGTAAGCCTGGTGGTACGGCTTGGCACCTTTGAAGCTGGGCAGGAATGAATGGTGGATGTTGATGGCCCGGCCGTCGAGCTTGCGGGCAAGATCGTCGCTGAGGACCTGCATGTAGCGGGCCAGGACCACCAGTTCGACGTCCAGGCGATCGATCAGGTCAAGGAGTTGTCCTTCAGCCGCCGCCTTGGTGTCCGCGGTGACGGGCACGTGGAAGAACGGAATGCCGTGCCATTCGACCGTCCGCCTGTGGTCCGGATGGTTGGAGACCACCCCGACAATCTCGACCGGCAGTTCCCCGATACGGGCCCGGAACAGGAGATCGTTGAGGCAGTGCTCGAACTTCGAGACCATGATCAGGACGCGCCGCTTGGCACCGTGGCGTTGCAACTGCCAGCGCATGCCGAACTTTTCGGCAACAGGCGCAAAGGCTTCCCGGAGCGAGTCGATCGTCGATTCGTCACCTTCCGATGCGAAGTGGATCCGCATGAAGAAATGGTGATCCAGTTGGGAGTCGAATTGCTTGTTGTCGATGATGTCGCAGCCGTGTTCCAGGAGGAAGCCGGAGACGGCGTGCACGATGCCCCGCGTTTCCGGGCAATCGAGCGTCAGGACATGCTCAACGGTGGTAGCCGGCAGGGCCGCTCCAGGTCGCGGGGCGGATTCATTCTGTGTGACAGTCATGGCTAGCACTCCACTACGTTGACGGCGAGGCCTCCGCGGGAGGTCTCCTTGTACTTGCTTTTCATGTCCGCTCCTGTCTCTCGCATGGTTTTGATGGCTTTATCAAGGGACACTTTGTGGCTGCCGTCGCCGTGCAGGGCAAGACGGGCAGCGTTGATGGCCTTCACGCTGGCGATGGCGTTGCGTTCGATGCACGGGATCTGCACCAGCCCGCCTACGGGATCGCACGTGAGGCCAAGGTTGTGTTCGATGCCCACTTCCGCGGCGTTCTCCACTTGTTTGGGAGTGCCTCCAAGGACCTCGCACAGACCAGCGGCAGCCATCGAACAGGCTGAGCCCACTTCACCCTGGCAGCCGACTTCGGCGCCGGAAATGGAGGCGTTGATCTTGAACAGGATCCCGACGGCGGCCGCCGCGAGCAGGAAGCGGACCACGCCGTCGTCGTCGGCGCCCTGCACGAATTTCGTGTAATAGTGCAGTACCGCCGGAACAATGCCCGCCGCACCGTTGGTGGGCGCCGTGACAATGCGGCCACCCGCGGCGTTTTCCTCGTTCACGGCCAGCGCGAACAGGTTCACCCATTCCATGGCGAGCAGCGGGTCTGCCGAGCTTGAGCCTTGCAGACCGGCGTCGGTGGCCTTGAGCGACTTGAACAACGACGGCGCCCGTCGCCTGACGTTCAAGCCTCCCGGGAGGATTCCTTCCGCGGCGCAGCCATTGTCGACGCATTCGCGCATGACGGCCCAGATCTGCAGCAGCCGCTCGCGAAGTTCGGCCTCGCTGCGCCACACGAGTTCGTTGGCGAGCATGACATCGGAAATGGACATGCCCTCCCGTGCGCAGATCGCCAGGAGCTCGTCTGCAGTGCTGAACGGATAGGGCAGCACGGTGCTGTCAGCGACCACTTTGTCGTTTCCGGACGCGTCACCGTCCACCACGAAGCCGCCGCCGATCGAATAGTAGCTCCGTTCGCGGAGCACTTCCCCGGTGTGGTCGAGGGCCCGGAAGGTCATGCCGTTGGGGTGGGCAGGCAGGGATTTGCGTCGGTGCAGGACCACGTCTTCATCCCAGTTGAAGTCCACGCGGTGGTGTCCGGCTATCCGCAATTCGGCGTCGAGGGCGGCCGCGGCAACCTGGTCATCGGCGGTGGACGTGTCCACCGTTTCCGGTGATTGGCCCTGTAGTCCCAGCACCACGGCTTTGTCCGAACCGTGGCCGCGGCCGGTGGCGCCCAGCGAGCCGAAAAGCTCTGCCTGGACGCGCACCGTTGCCGCGAGTTGCCCGGAGGATTCCAGGCCGTCGGTGAACTGCTTCGCCGCCCGCATTGGGCCGACCGTGTGCGAGGACGACGGCCCGATGCCAATGGAAAACAGGTCAAGCACGCTCAATGCCATCAGGGGACCTCAGGAGAGGCGTATTCCCTCATGCCGTCAAGCAGCCAGCGGCCCAGGAAGTCGGCGAACGACGCCCTCGGGAAGATCCGGAAGCTGTCCTCGCCGGTCTTGAACAGCATGGCGGGGATGTTGCCGATTTCCGTGGCCAGTGCCGTTCCGGTGCGGAAGGCGCGGGGGTGCAGGTCCAGCGAACAACCCTTCTCCAGGACGTCTCGCGCCCGGATCCCGGACAGTTCGAAGGTGGTGCGGTTGGCGGACAAGTCCACCACCTGTCCAGGGTCGTCGCCCAAGGCCTCCACCAGGGCGCGGACAAGGTCTCCGCCCAGTGAATCGTGGGCCGATTCCGGTGCGACCACCAGGAATTCTTCCGGCCCAAGCCACAGGGTGGTGGCCCTCTCACCCCCGCTGATGTCGCCGCAGGCAGCCGGCAGGCCGCCTGTCACGGACGCGAGGCGGGCTCCGGCGTCGGAATTCCTGTCAACCCGGATCCCCACCATGGTTTGGAACGGGATCTCCTTCAACGCCACTGTTCCAGCCACGGAGCCGGACTCGAAGGTCGGTGCCAAGTGCGACGCCGGGCTGCGGCGTGCCGCACGGAGCGTCTCAGGGTTTGCGGGGGTTGCTGTTTCAGCCATCTTTACGGGTCCCTTCTGCGTCGAAAAGTACGGTTTCTCCGACAACGACGTCCAGCAACTGGTCGCCGACGGAGGCCACCAAGGTCTCGCCGATGCGGTTGCGGCCGTTGGTGATCAGAGCCAGGCCGAAGGAACGGCCCAATGCGGCACTGTGGTAGCTCGAGGTCACGAAGCCCTGCATCGGCACGGGGCCGTAAGCCGGGTTGACCGGGATTCCCTTTTCCACGAGCTGGGTGCCTTCCGGAAGACGGAACGAGCCGTCCGCCGGCAGGACGCTGACCAGGTGCTTGCGGTCAGTGCGGACCGCGTCCTCGCGGCTGTACGAACGCTTGCCGATGAAGTCCTTGGCTTTGGAAACGATCCACTCCATCCCGGCATCCTGCGGGGTGACAGTCCCGTCCGTGTCCTGCCCGACGATCGGGTAGCCCTTCTCGGCACGCAGCACGTGCATGGTTTCCGTGCCGTACGGGGTGATGTTGAACTCGGCACCTGCGGCAGCAACGGCTTCCCAGGTGTTGAGCCCGTACCAGGACGGAACATTGATTTCGTAGGCAAGCTCACCGGAGAACGAGATCCGGCAAACCCGTGCCTGGACTCCGGAGGCCAGCGTGGTCTCGCGGAACGTCATGAACGGGAACGCTTCGGCGTCCAGCCCGCCGTCGGCCGCCAGTTGCGGGGCAACTTTGGCGATCACGGCGCGGGATTTCGGCCCGACGACGGCAATCGTCGTCCACTGTTCGGTCACCGACGTGCACACGACGTCGAGTTCGGGCCACTCGGTCTGGTGCCATTCCTCGAGCCAGTCGAGGACCTTGGCTGCGCCGCCGGTGGTGGTGGTCATGAAGTAGCGGCCCTCGTCGAGGCGCAGGGTCACGCCGTCGTCGAAGATCATGCCGTCCGGGGTGCACATGACCCCGTAGCGGGCGGAACCGGGGGCAAGCTTCTTGAACGCGTTGGTGTAGATGCGGTTCAGGAACTCACCGGCGTCCTTGCCACGGATCTCGATCTTGCCGAGCGTGGCGGCGTCCATGAAGCCCACGGATTCGCGGACTGCGGCGCATTCACGGAGCACCGCGGCGTCCATGTCCTCGCCCGCTTGCGGGTAGTACCACGGCCGCTTCCACTGGCCGACGTCCTCGAAGAGCGCTCCCTGGGCAACGTGCCAGGGGTGGATGGAGGTCACGCGGGCGGGATCGAACAGCTCGCCGCGCTGGCGTCCGGCCAACGCCGCGAAGGCCACCGGCGTGAACGGGGCACGGTAGGTCGTGGTTCCGATGTCCCCGATGCCACGGGCTGCCTCTCCAGCCTGCTTGAGGGCCGCCGCGATCACGCCGATGGCGTTGACCCCGGAGGTCTTGCCCTGGTCGTTGGCCGTGCTGATGGAGGTGTACCGCTTGATGTGTTCCACCGAGCGCATGCCGGCCCCGGTGGAACGGAGCACGTCGGCCACGGACTGGTCGCGCTGGAAGTCGACGAAGTGGTGGTGCCACTCCCCCGCGTTTCCGCTCTGCCCCGGCACCAGCCACAACTGGCGGGTCGGGGCGGAGGCCACGGGCGCCTTCAACTCGACAGGCACCGTCTGGGTGCTGAAGCCTGCGGCGATAGCGGCCGCGGCACCGGCGGATGCGCCTTCGCTCAGGCAATCCTCGAGCTCGTAGCTGCCACGGCCTGAACCGGCAACATGCTGGTCCCTGACCACGGAGCTCGGCACGAAGCCGGCCAGGTCATCGTCCCAACGCAACTTGCCCTGGCGCTGGCTGTGGAGGTGGACCACGGGACTCCAGCCACCGGAAACCGCCAGCAGATCGCAAGCGATCCGTTCGACGCCGGAGGTGACTTCGCCGTCGTCGTTGAGGCTGCGGATGGTGACGCCGTCGATCCGGCCGTTTTCCCCCGCGCCGGAGGTATCGGCGACGGCGCTGCCGACGAGGACGCGGAGGCCGCTTTCGACGGCGGTTGCCGCTTTCTCGCTGGGCTTGGGGCGGGCGTCGACGACGGCGGCGACCTTGACGCCTGCGGCCAGCAAATCCGCAGCGAGCAAGTAGGCCGAATCGTTGGTGGTGCCGATGACGACCCGCCGTCCGGCGGCGACTGCGTAGCGGTTGAGGTAGCTACGGACAGCCGAGGCCAGCATGATGCCGGGCCGGTCGTTGTTCTCGAAGACGAGCGGACGCTCGTGGGCACCGGGGGCCAGGACCACCTGCTTGGCACGGATGTGCCAAATACGCTGGCGGGAGACGCCGTCCGCGGCCGGGCTGCCGAGGTGGTCGGTGCGGTTCTGTGCCGCGATCACATAGTTCGCGTCGTAGGAGCCGAACGCCGTGGTGCGGTTGAGGACGGTGCATTCGGCGGCGGAGACGAGCTCCGCCTCGACATCGGCGATCCATTCGAGCGCCGGCTTGCCTTCGATCACTTCGGCGAGTTCCGGGGCAGCGGAGCCGGAAAGCAGCGAGCCGCCGAGTTCGGGCTGGTCATCGATCAGGATGACCCTGGCTCCGGTGCGGACGGCTTCGCGGGCTGCCGCGAGGCCGGAAACGCCGCCGCCAACCACCAGGACGTCTGTGTGGACGTACTTCTTGTCGTACTCGGCGCGGTCCTCGTTGGGATCGAGCTTGCCGAGGCCGTTCAGGAACTCAACGTTGAGCCCGTCCACGAGGGACACGGTGGTCGCCGGAAGCATCGACTCGGCGACATGGCCGGGGAAGCGGGCAGCCACCTTGACCAGGGCGTTGGATTCTTCCACGCCGGCGGACATGATGCCGCGGGGCCGGTCCTCGTAGAGGGAGTTGCCTGCGTTGATGCGGCCGTTGGCCAGCAATGCGGAAGCGACAGTGTCCCCCGGGTGGCCGGTGTATTCCTGGCCGTCCACGGTGAACCGCCAGGAGATGCTGCGGTCGATGCGGCCGCCGGTGGCGAGGCGGGCGTTCTGCGGGGTCACTTCGTTGCTCCTTCCGGAGTGGTGGCTGCTGTGGTGTTCACATCAGGGCGCGGTTCGCCCATCTTGTAGATGGCCTGGATGTCATAGCTGACGGTGTCACGGAGCATGTTGAACCATTGGCGGCAACCGGTGCTGTGTACCCAGCGTTCGGCGAAGGCGCCTTTCGTGTTGTCGCGGTAGAACAAGTACTCGGCCCACTGGCGGTCCGTCAGCGCGTCCGGGTTTTCCGGATAGGCCACGTGGGCCTGGCCGCCGTAGTGGAATTCGGTTTCGTCTCGTGGCCCGCAATTGGGGCAGCTGATGAGCAGCATGGTTGGTCTCCTAAAAGGCTGCGGCTAGTGGGCGACGGCGGCGGCGCCGTGTTCGTCGATCAGGGCACCGGTCTCGAAGCGTTCCAGTGAAAAAGGCTTGTTGAGCTCGTGCGGCGTTCCCGTGGCGATGGTGTGGGCGAAGGTCAGGCCCGCAGCGGGCGTGCCCTTGAAGCCGCCCGTTCCCCATCCACAGTTGACGAACATGTTCTCAACCGGCGAGAGTCCAACGATCGGCGAGGCATCCATGGTGGTGTCCACAATTCCGCCCCAAGTCCGGAGCACATGGGCCCGGGCAAAGATCGGGAACAGTTCGACGGCGGCAGCCATCTGATGCTCGATCACGTGGAAGGAACCGCGCTGGCCATAGCCGTTGTAAGAGTCGACGCCGGCGCCCATGACCAGCTCGCCCTTGTGCGCCTGGGATACATAGACATGCACGTGGTTGGACATGACCACCGTGGGGTGGACCGGCTCATGCAGCTCCGATACCAGCGCCTGGAGGGGATGGGACTGGATCGGGAGGCGGAAGCCGGCCATTTCGGCGAGGACCGAGCTGTGGCCGGCGGCCGCGAGGCCAACCTTTTCGGTGTGGATGGTTCCTTGGTTGGTCTTGACGCCCACCACGCGGTTGCCGTCCTTCAGGAAGCCCGTTACTTCGCAGTTCTGGATGATATCCACGCCGAGCTCGTCGCACTTGCGGGCGAAAGCCCAGGCGACGTGGTCGTGCTTCGCGATGCCGGCCCGGGGCTGGTAAGTAGCGCCCATCACCGGGTAGCGGATGTTGTCGCTGATGTTCAGGATGGGGCAGAGTTCCTTGACCTGCTGCGGGTCCAGCCATTCGGCGTCGACCCCGTTGAGCTTGTTCGCGCCGACGCGGCGGACGCTTTCGCGGACGTCGCCGAGGGTGTGGGCGAGGTTCATGACGCCGCGCTGGCTGAAGAGGAAATCGTATTCGAGTTCCTCGGGCAGGATCTCCCAGAGCTTAAGGGCGTGCTCGTAGATGGCGGCGCTCTCGTCCCAGAGGTAGTTGGAGCGGATGATGGTGGTGTTGCGCGCCATGTTGCCGCCGGCCAGCCAGCCCTTTTCCAGGACGGCGATGTTGGTCATGCCGTGGTTCTTGGCCAGGAAGTACGCGGTGGCCAGGCCGTGGCCGCCACCACCCACGATCACGGCATCGTAGGAAGCCTTGGGCTCCGGGTTACGCCACAGGAAATCCGGGTGTTCGGGGAGTTGGTCTGCGCTCACTGGGCTGCTCCAATCATTTCTGCCTCAAGTTCGGTGGAAGCGGCGTCGTTGCCGCTGCCAGCCTGGGAAAGGTGCGGGTAAAGCGGGAATTGCTCGGCGAGCGCGGTAACCCTCCCGCGGAGTTCGACGGCGGCCTCGTCTCCCAAGGTGCCGCTGCTGTTTGTGCCAGTGCTGGCGGAGGCGATCAACGCCGTCGCGATGATGTCCGCGACCTCCGCGAATTCCTTGGCACCGAAGCCGCGTGCGGCGAGCGCCGGGGTGCCGATGCGGAGTCCGGAGGAAACCATCGGCGGCCGGGGGTCGAACGGGACGGCGTTGCGGTTCACGGTGATGCCGATGCGGTGCAAGGTGTCCTCGGCCTGCTGGCCGTCCAGTTCCGAGTGGCGCAGGTCAACGAGGACCAAGTGGACGTCGGTGCCTCCGTTGACCACCGAGATCCCCGCTGCGGCCACGTCGTCCTTCAGGAGTCGTTCGGCCAGGAGCTTGGCGCCTTCCAGCACCCGTGCTTGGCGTTCCTGGAATTCAGGCTCAGCCGCCATCTTGAACGCCACGGCCTTGGCCGCGATCACATGCTCCAGCGGGCCGCCTTGCTGGCCGGGGAAAACCGCGCTGTTGATCTTGCGTGCGTATTGTTCCTTCGACAGGATGACTCCGCCGCGCGGGCCGCCGAGTGTCTTGTGGGTTGTGGTGGTCACGACGTCGGCATACGGCACCGGGTTGGGGTGCAGTCCCGCTGCGACGAGGCCGGCGAAGTGGGCCATGTCCACCATGAGGTAGGCGCCCACGAGGTCGGCGATGCGGCGGAATTCTGCGAAATCCAAGTGGCGCGAGTAGGCGGACCAACCGGCAACGATCAGCTTCGGGCGGTGTTCCAGGGCGAGGGCTTCCACTTCCGCCATATCCACCCGGAGGTCGGATTCGCTGACGTGGTACGGGATGACGTTGTACAGCTTGCCGGAGAAGTTGATGCGCATGCCGTGGGTCAGGTGGCCACCGTGCGCCAGGTCGAGGCCCATGATGGTGTCCCCCGGTTCAAGGAGCGCGAACATGGCTGCGGCGTTGGCCTGGGCGCCGGAGTGCGGCTGGACATTTGCGGCTTCGGCGCCGAAGAGGGCCTTGACGCGATCGATGGCCAGCTGCTCGATGACGTCCACATGCTCGCAGCCGCCGTAGTAGCGCTTGCCGGGGTAGCCTTCCGCGTACTTGTTGGTCAGGACCGAGCCCTGTGCCTGCATGACGGCTGCAGGAGCGAAGTTTTCGGAGGCGATCATTTCCAGCGTGGACTGCTGGCGGATGAGTTCCTGGGCGATCGCCTGCTCAACCTCCGGGTCCGCCTGGGCGAGTGGGCGGATCAGCGGTTCAACCATCGTGGTCTCCTTTTGAGATACTTATATTTACTGACTAATCAGCAACTGATATATTAGAACTGTTGCCATAGTATGTTGAAGATCACACAGCCGTCAACAGTCCGGCGGCAACTGAACCGCCAGACTTGGAATTGTGGCAAACGGGAGAGGCACATGAGCACTGCACTGGAAGCACCGGACACAGGCACGCAGGGAACGTCCTTGGCGGAAAACGCCTACCTGCTCCTGCGCGACCGGCTCATCATGCTGGACATCAAACCCGGAGACCCCATCAACGACGGGCAGGTCGCCGCGGAGCTCGGCATCGGACGGACACCCGTGCGCGAGGCCATCAAGCGGCTGGAAAGCGACCACCTTGTGGTCTCATATCCCCGCCGCGGAACCTTCGCCACCGGCGTCGACATCACCCAGCTCGCGGACGTCTCCGAAATCCGCGAGCTGCTTGAGCCCTTGGCGTCACGGCGGGCTGCCCGCATGGCCAGCCCGAAGCTGAGGGAAGAACTGCGCGAGGTCGCCGCAGCCATCAGCGGCCTGGAGGCACACGACGCCGGCCAGCAGGACCTCATGCGCTACGACATCCAGGTGCACCGGCTCATCTACAGGGCCGCGGCCAATCCGCACCTCGAGGACGTGCTGATCCGCTACGACAACCTGGCAACCCGCATCTGGTGCCACATGCTGGACAAGATGCCTTCTGTGACGGGCCACGTCGCAGAGCACGCTGAGCTGCTCACCGCAATCGCCGACGGCGACGAGGACCGCGCGGCGGCGCTCGCCCTGCACCACGTGGTGAGTTTCGAAGAGACGATCCGCAAGGTGCTCTAGGTTCGTGGGATACCGCTGCCCTTAGCCGTTTCTCTTCCAGTGCTTCGGCCACTTCACGTTCAACAGCAGCAGCCCCAGCAAGAGCGCATCAACCGTCATTACTCCCGCCATGAAGTAAGCCCAACCGATGATCATGGCTCGATCACCACCAGTCGGCGGCCCGAGGTGCGGGGTTGCATCACAACACACATACCAATCTCCTGACCCGGATCCCCCAGTCAATCGATAGTCCACCAAGTGTGGCACGACGGCGCCCAAGAAGGAACGGCTTTGGCGATCGACGGCGGGCCGCACTAAAGGAATTGACAACGACGGCGACGTGTCCTTTTCGGGGCGTGTCGCCGTCGTGCGCGCCTGAGCATTGAACAGCGGGAGCTACACTTTCGAGACCTCGCCGCTGTGGGGGCCAATGGTTCCCGTCTGCAGGCTCAGGAGCGTCAAGAGGATGACCATTCCGAGCAGCACAACGGCCGTGGCCAAGGTGAGGGTGCGGTTCCGACTCGGGGCTTCTCTGGCTGCAAGAAAGAGGGCAGATCCTGACAGGACAGCAGAGATAGCTGTGAATGGATAGAGCGGCAAAATCAACAAGATGGCCGCTCCCAGCAGGAAAAATCTGGAGAGCGCAACGCCTGAGCGCTTCCTTACCAAGGGCTGCATGATTGGTCATCTCCTTTTTGACCATTGCCGTGACCTATGATCCGCACGCAGGGGCGAGGCGACGACACGTCCCAACCCCCGACACCGAGTTTGAATTCGCGCTGTCCGACAATTTTAGCCGAGCCGCCCGAGATGATTGCGTGCCTGGAGACCTGGCCATTGTCGCGCCACCCGATTGCAAACGTCTCACCCCACGTGCCGTTGAACCATGATTGTGTTGCTGACGAACCGTTGCCACACCATCCGCCACTAACGGTCAGCTTGTAAAGCCACCCTCCAAAGGCATTCGTGCCTATCACCCAGGATGAAGTGTTCCAGCATCCGGAAGCCAGAGTGCCGAACTGAGCCGGCGTTATTCCCTTCAATGTGGATTTCTTGGCCAGACTATCTGCCGGCGCGTAGCTTTTCGGCGAACTGATGACATTCGCGACCGCGCTATAGGCCTCAAACAAACCAAGCTCTTCCGAGCCGAGCGATTTGGCCGCAAGCTCGGGATTGTCGGACTCAAAGACCTTGCGCGCTACGGCCTCAGCCTTCGCAGCTTCCTTGGGTGCGTTTTCCACTCTCGCCGGAGCGCCTCCCGCGTTGGCATCGACGTCAGCTATGGCGGGTGTCGCTGTTGAAGCGGCTAGGAGCGCAGCCATGGCCAGACAGGCCAGGATCCTTTTGATAATCATTTGGTCCCCAATCGTGAAACTGTCATGGGCGTGGTCGACGACCCGCCTCACGAAGGCCTCATCGATGTTCCTTTTCGGTAATCGAAAGAACAGATACACCGAGTTCTTTAAGGCGCGACGGGGGCCTTCATCGCAAACGCTAACAAGGGAAAACTGCACTGAGTGGTCTTCCGAATCAAAATGAGTGGCGAATCGCCCATATTTGAGTGGTAGCGAGGGGAAGCACGTTAGAACGTTCGTAGCCGCCGTGCTTCGACGATACGACCACCATCCTTGGGAACTGGTTCTGTCAGAGCTTCATCGCGTTACCGGAACTTCACGGAGCAGCACTGCAGACGATGCAGCGGTTGGGCCAAACGCTCGGCGGGGGCCTCTTCCGGGGTGCCGGTTGGGCAGCCGCCGATCTGAGCAAGGTGGATCCTGACGCCGGGCGGAGATGGAAAGCATTCCTCGCGACCTCAATTCACGGTCACTCTGCGCCGGTTGCCACCGAGACATTTTTGTCGTATCAGCCGAACAGCCGCCCTGAAGACCCTACGGTGCTCAGGGCGGCTCTCAGGCCTTACCTCGTGCTCAAGCGACGATGGTCCCTTGATGGCTCCGAGGATCTGACAACTCTCCCCGACGCCGAAGTGCATTGGAACACCAAGGAGCGCAGTCTCACCAAGCACGTCTTGAAGGTCATCGAGGCGACCGTACCCGGCGACTTGATGCTGGGAGCGGTACTCGAAGACTCACTGAGCGCCGCTTACGACCTTCTCGACGCTTATCACGGCCTACGCTCGTGGGATCCGCTCAACTTTCGTCGCTCGGCAATCGAACCGCACGGGCAGGATCGGTTTCGCCATCCCGTGGACGCAGTCATCGATGGGCTGCGAGCGTACGGCGAGAAAGCCCTGCTCGCACGGCCGGACCTGCCCGAACGGTGGTGGTCGATCGGTCGAGACCTCTTCCGACGTCTCGCGCTACATTTGGTCGCACTTGACGCCTCGCGGTCGTACGACGAGAAGATCTCGTGGCTGCTAGAACGATCTGCTCTCTACGAAACTACTCTCAAACACGAGACTTATCGCATCCTCAAAGTGTCGGCGGAAAAAGCATCGAAAGAAGCACGAGATCACCTCCTTTCGGCCGCACAAGCCGGGCCTAGCCTTCCCAAAGACGTCACGGAAGACATCCTCGACCGTGAACAGCACACCAAATACGCAACCTACAACTTGCTTGTATGGCTGACCCAAGTTGCGCCCGGATGGGCTGAGGCCGGCACAGCCCTTGCAGAGGCACAGGACGCAAACCATGTTTTCGCCCCGCGGGAGAATCCCGACTTCGACAAGTGGATGACGACCGGCACCTGGGGCGGAAAACTGCCGATGGAACTGGATGACTTTATCGGGTCCCTTGAAAAGGATCCCGCTGGTACCGTCGATGACCTCCTAGCCGGGGACTACTCGGAACGGAGCTTGAACGAACCAGAGTGGCGCGACGCTCTTTCTCTCGTGAGCCAAGTGGCTGAGTCCCGCCCCGACCTCGGCGAACAACTTTGGGCCCTCGTCGATGATCGGCCAGACCGCGGTTCTCAGGCCGACGACCTTCGCCGAGCTATTGTCGATGGTTGGGCGGAATCGGCTCTGGGTGCGATCGCCAACACCGTCGTCGCACGAGTTACAACACAAGTCGCAAGTTTAGAATCCGCTCGCTCAGTCGGCCGATTCCTGCTGGAGCAGGTTCGAAAGCAGATCGAGAGTGACGAGACACCGGCTCTCGCGGCGATGCGCCGCATCGCCCTCGACCTTTGGAGGAAGCATGGCCACTCGTTCACGCATTCCGAGGCAGCGGACCCGAACTCGATGGCACCGCTTACCTCAATTCTTGGCCAGGAGACCTCGCCCAGTACTGGATGGCTGAGGTTGATCGACGATGGCGGAAACATCGTGATGACTGGTTGGGCCTCAGCGATGACGAGCACGAGGCTCTTACGCAGCTTCTCTGCGGGCCGGCGCACGCGTTCGATGCCACAGGACCCGCTCTGGCGAGCCACTTGTTCTTCTTATTCGCTGCCGACCCGGCCTTCGCGACAGAGCACCTGCTCCCGTTATTCCGTGCTGACGCGACCGCGCCGTTGTTTTGGCCTCCCTACCTTCGCCACCCTCGCTACAACGACAAGCTGCTCGCCGCTGGTTTCCTGGACAGTATCATCGCAGAGTGGGCGCGGCTCGACTCGCTAAGGGTCAACGAGCTCCAGAATCAATTCTTCGGCCTGGTCATCTCGATCGTGTCCTTCGCTGGTATCGCCCCGGAGTCGCGCCAAACCCTGCTCGATCAGAGCGTTCTTGCCGCCGACGGAGCGCACGAAGCGGAGTTTGCTCAGGCGGTGGTGTATTTCCTTCGTGCAGACGGGGTCGACGGTGCTGAAGTGTGGAAGCGATGGCTTCGCGCCCGCCTGACATCTCGACTGAACGGCGTGCCGAGAAGGCTGAACGTCGAAGAACTATCCTGCTGGGCTGACACCGTCTCTTACCTCGGCGATGGCATTCCCGAGGCGACCGAGATGCTCCGCAACCGCAGCATCGGTCTCGGCGATCGGTTCATCCGTCCGGACTTCCCGGAAGGAGCGCTCACCCTTTACGGCCCGGTTCTGGCATCGCACTTCGCGGAACGCATTCGCAACTCGTCACCCGGCGACTATTTCACCGTCCACCAAGTGAACGAGCTGATCGATGCGATGCGAAATACCCTCGGCGACGCAGGGGTACAACCGTTAGTGCACGCGGTGACGACGAGAGGATTCATTGGCGGCAGCACCGACCAGTGACGCTCGTGAGGGGCGCTTCCTCATCATCGTTGTCGAGCTCGGCCGGACGCATGGCTGCGGCTCGATACCGATCTCGCCGACGCGCAACGGGCGAAGCCGATGTGAGTGATCGCGGAGGCGAGCGTCCACAAGTCAGCGGCCATGAGGAGCACTGGAAGACCCCTGCATACTCTGCACTGGACGCGCCTTGGAAGCCGAAGCGCTGCGTCAGCCGGGACTGAGAACGCAGAACTCGTTGCCCTCCGTGTCGGCGAGACACACCCATGGCACGTCGCCCTGGCCGACGTCGGCGTCCGTGGCGCCCAGGTCCCGCAACCGGGCCACCTCCGCCGCTTGATCATCTCCGGGGTACGGCCTCAGGTCGAGATGGACCCGGCCGCGCGCGGCATTCGCGGCGGGAGTCCGGACGAATTCCAAATACGGCCCAACGCCCTTGGCCGAACGCAGCCTCGCAAAATCATCAGTCTCCTCGTGCACATTCCAGTCCATCGCCCCGCTCCAGAACCGCACCATGGCCCGCGGATCCGCACAATTGACCACCACCGCGGCGATCGGCCCGGTGTCCTGGTAGATCGGCCGAGGCTCCAGCACGCAGAACAGGTTGCCCTCCGGATCGGCCAGGACCGTCCACGGCACATCGCCCTGGCCGATATCGGCAGGCGTCGCGCCGAGCTTCACCAGGCGCGCCACAAGCTCCGCTTGATGGGCCTCAGAGGTGGTGGCGAGGTCGAGGTGGGCGCGATACCTCACCGTTTCGGGGTCAGGCACAGTGACGACATCGACGCAGACGGCGGCGGGGTCCGGCCCGGTGAAGCCCACGGGTTCAACATTGCTCACACCGGGGCCTTCGCTGGAAATATCCCAACCAAGCGCCTCCGCCCAAAACCGGCCCAGAGCCGAGTCGTCCCGGGCCTTGAAATCCACTTGAACAAGTCGCAGTGCCATACCGCCCGATCCTATAACCAGGCAATACCCGGCTGAGCGGCAACATCCCAGGACACGCTGACCGGAGAGGCCGCGCATTTGACCGTGTTTGAGACGATGAACCACATGGACGCTGATGCTAGCCCTGCCAACGACCCCGATTCCGATCCGGGCGGTGCGCACCACGCGGGTGTGCAGTCCGTGGACCGGGCCATCACCGTGCTCGAAATCATCGCCCGCAACGGCGATGCCGGCGTGAGTGAGATCGCTGAGGAAATGGGCGTCCACAAGTCAACGGCATCGCGACTGCTGAGCGCCCTGGACGCCCGTGGAATGGTTCAGCAGAACCACGAACGCGGAAAATACCAACTCGGATTCAACATCCTGCGCCTGGCCAGCGCCATTCCGGCCCGCCTCAGCTTGGTAAAGGAAGCCCGGGAAGATCTCGAAGCCCTTGCGGAGAAGTTCGCCGAGACCGCCAACCTGGCCGTGCTACGGTCAAATTTCGCGGTCAACGTGGACCAGGCCATTGGCCCCAACACGCTTGGCACGCAGGACTGGATCGGCGGGCTCACCCCGCTCCACGCCACCTCCAGCGGCAAGGTCATGCTTGCAGCGCTGCCGCCTGGGACGCGTGACCGAGTTCTCAGGGAATCCGGCCAGGCACGATACACTCCGCAGACCATCACCGACCGCGACGAGCTGGAGCGGCAAATGCCGGTCATTGCGGAGGCCGGGTACGCCGCCACGTATGAAGAACTCGAGCGCGGACTCAACGCCGTCGCCGTTCCGATCCGCAACCACAGCGGCATGGTGATCGGAGCCATCAGCCTTTCCGGGCCGGCCTTCCGTTTCGAGCCGGAAAAAATACCCGGCCTGCTCGATGCGCTCAAGCAAGCCGGGTATTCAATCAGCGTCAAGATGGGTTACACAGCAGCCGGCGGCGCCTAAGCGCCGTCGGCCTGGCGATCCAGCGCTGCCTGGGCGAGGTTTTCCGCCTCGGCTTTGATAGTGGTGTTGTCGCCGTGACCGGTCCGGACCACGGTTTCCGTCGGAAGCGTCAGGAGGCGTTCCCGGATCGAGGCCAGGATGGTCGGGTGGTCGCTGTGCGACCTTCCGGTGGCTCCGGGACCGCCGTTGAAGAGGGTGTCGCCGGTGAACACCGTGCCTTCGCTTTCCAGGTAGAAGCACGTGGAACCCGGTGAGTGGCCGGGGGTGTGGATGGCCCGCAGGGTCGTGCCCGCCACGTCGAAGATGTCGCCGTCCGTGATGTAACGGTCCGGGCCGGCGTCCGGGTACACCTGCTCCCACAGGACCATGTCTGCCGGGTGAAGGTGGATCGGCGCGTTCACTGCCTTCGCGACGTCGAGCGCTGCTCCGATGTGGTCATTGTGCGCGTGGGTGAGCAGGATGGCGCGCACCTTCCGGCCACGGACCTGGCCGATGATTGCCTCCGCGTCGTGCGGCGAATCGATGATCACGCATTCGTCGTCGTTGCCGACGATCCAGACATTGTTGTCCACGTCCCACGTACCGCCGTCGAGCGAAAACGTGCCCGAGGTGACGAGGTTTTCGATGCTGACGCTCATCCGATTTCCACCACCGAACGGAGCACTTTGCCCTCGTGCATCTTGGCGAACGCCTCTTCCACCTGGTCGATGGTGATCCGTTCGGACACGAATGCGTCCAGGTCCAGGTTGCCTTGCTTGTAGTGCGCCACGAGCATCGGGAAGTCGCGGGAAGGCAGGCAGTCGCCATACCAGGAGGACTTCAGCGAACCGCCGCGGCCGAAGACATCCAGCAAGGGCAGCTCAAGCTTCATGTCCGGCGTCGGGACGCCCACCAGCACTACGCGGCCGGCGAGGTCGCGCGCGTAGAAGGCCTGCTTGTAGGTCTCCGGGCGCCCGACGGCGTCAATCACCACATCGGCGCCGTTGCCGCCGGTCAGGGCCCGGATGGCCTCGACGGGGTCCTCTTGGCTGGAGTTGACACCGTGTGTGGCTCCGAGGGACATGGCCATCCCGATTTTGTTGGCGTCGATGTCCACGGCGATGATCGTCGTGGCGCCGGCGAGCTTTGCCCCGGCAATAGCGGCGATGCCGACGCCGCCGCAACCGATCACTGCCACGGACTCGCCCCGCTTGACCTCACCGGTGTTGATGGCGGCACCGATGCCTGCCATCACACCGCAGCCGAGCAGCCCGACGGCGGCGGGATCGACGTCGTCGTCCACTTTGGTGCACTGCCCGGCGGCCACGAGGGTCTTCTCCGCGAAGGCGCCGATCCCCAGTGCCGGGGTCAGTTCCGTGCCGTCCTCCAGGGTCATCTTCTGGGTGGCATTGTGCGTGTTGAAGCAGTACTGCGGCTGGCCCTTGGCACACGCCCGGCATTCCCCGCACACGGCGCGCCAGTTCAGGATGACCCTGTCCCCCGGCGCTACTTCGGTGACGTCCGGGCCGACGGCGCTGACCACGCCGGTGGCCTCGTGGCCGAGCAGGATGGGGAAATCATCGGTGATGCCGCCCTGCTTGTAGTGCAGGTCGGTGTGGCAGACACCGCAGGTGAGGATGTCCACCAGCGCCTCCCCCGGACCAGGGTCCGGCACCAGGATGGTCTCCAGCGTGACCGGGGCGTTCTTTTCCTTGGCGATGACGGCTTTTACTTTATGAACCATTGGCTTGCGTCCCTTTCCTAGGTTCCGGGTTACTCGTTACGACGACAGACATTCCTCAGGCTAGCTGTCGGCGGGGACGTCGGCGATCTTGCTCGTGACCCAGCTGTGGAACGCCTCAATGTGGTGCTCGCTCGGTACCAGGACGCCGCCCTTGGCGTAGATCTTGGAGCCCATGGCCGGCTGGCAGCGTTCGCAGGCGTCGAAGTCCTGCTCGTTGACCCGGTGGAAGAGCTCCACCGAAGCGCTCACGTCCTTGCCGGATTCCACGACGCTGGGCAGGTACAGCCAGTCGCATTCGACGATCGTGTGGTCGGCAGCCAGCGGGAACATGCGGTGGATGATGACGTGGTCCGGAACAAGGTTGACGAAGACATTCGGCTTGATGGTCACTGCGTAGTACCGGCGGTCGTGGTCGTCGCCGACTCCGGGAATCCGATCCAGGCCTTCGGAACCGTCAATCGTGAAGCCCTTGATGTCGTCACCGAACTCGGCGCCGTGGCCCACAAAATACTGCGCCGCCAGGCCGTCGGCGAACTCGGGCAGGACTTCGGTGAGTTCGGGGTGGATCGTGGCGCAGTGGTAGCACTCCATGAAGTTTTCGATGATGAGCTTCCAGTTGGCCTTCACGTCGTACTTGATGCGCCGGCCAAGGCTCAGGTTCGCGATGTCATAGTCGTCGACAGCCCGCAGATCCCCGAGGCGCTCCTCGATCGCACCCATGACGTCTTCTTCGAACGACGGTGGCTCATCTGCGAGGCTGACCCAGACGTAGCCCATGTATTCCCGGACGTGGACCTTGACCAGCCCGTATTCGTTTCGATCGATATCCGGCATCTTGGTGAGGTTCGGGGCCGCGATGAGCTTCCCCTCAAGATCGTAGGTCCAGGCGTGGTACGGGCACTGGAACGAGCGGTTGGCCTCGCCGGACTCCTCCATGCACAGCTTCACGCCACGGTGCCGGCAGATGTTGTAGAACGCGCGGATCTCTCCCTTGCGGGTGCGGTTGATGAGTACGCTCTCACGGCCGATCTGCACGGTTTTGAACGAGCCGGCCTTTTCCAGGTCCGCGGTCCGCACAGCGCAGAACCACATTTGTTCGAAGATGTGTTCCTGCTCGGCACGGAAGATGTCTTCACTGACATAAGTGTGGCCGGGGAGAGTGGGGATCAGGCTGGGGGAAACAACTTCAGTGGTCATGCTGACTCCTATTCAGTGATGAACGTGGTTGGCGCTCGAGAGGACTAAGGGGTTGCCAGGACGGGAGGGGCATTGCGGGCGTTGAGTTGCCGGCGCCAACGGGTGAACAGCCGCGGCTGGTTCACACCTAGTACGCCCACTGGTTCCTCGCCGCGGTAGTACACGGCCAGGAAGCTGTGGTTCTCGAGCTGCCCTGCCTCAATTTCGACGCGCTCCGCGTCCCGCGCATGGCCGGCGAACTGGAGCGTTACTCCGTACTGGTCCGACCAGAAGTACGGCAGGCTGAGCGGTTGGGGTGCTGCTGAGTGATCCAAGAGCCCTGTCACGGCAAGGGCGGCACGTTCCTGGGCACCGCTCCAATGCTCCACGCGATGGTGCTGCCCGCTGCGTTCGTCGTACCAGGCCGCGCAGTCTCCCACGGCGACCACGCCGGGGACGTTTGTCCGTCCCATCGAATCGCACGTGACGCCGTCGTCGATCGCCAGCCCCGAACCGGCCAGCCACCCGACGTTGGGGACCGCACCGATTCCGAGAAGTACGACGTCGGCGGAACGGTACTGTCCATCGCTGAGCCGGACGCCGGTCACATTTCCTTCGTAGCTGTAATACGAGTCGATTCCCGTGTCACAAATCAGTTCCACTCCATTGATCCCATGGAGCGTGGCCATGACGCCAGCCATCTCCGGACCGATCGGAGCGCTCAGCGGGATCGGGCTCTTGCAGATAATGGTCACGTCCATTCCCAGGCCCTTGGCCGTTGACGCCACTTCCGCGCCGATGAAGCCTGCGCCAACCACCAACAGGCGGCCGCCCGGAACGAGTTCCGGAGCCAGGTCCTGCGCATCCTCGAGAGTCCGCAGAGTAAAGACGTTGGATAGGCCCGCAAGTTCGGGCAGGGTGCGGGCCGAAGCTCCGGTGGCGATCACGACGCCGTCGGCCACCACCGTGCGTCCGTTGCCTAGGGTGATGGTCCTGCTGGCCGCGTCAAAGCTCTTCGCAGGCGAGCCCAACAGCCATTCAGCCTGCAGGGGATCCGCCATTCCCCCCTCTTCCGCTTCCAACATCAAGTGCTTGATGCCGATCTTTCCTGCCAGGAACTCCTTGGACAGGGGCGGACGGTCATAGGGCCGCTGCTGCTCATCTCCAATGATGATCAGCCGGCCACAAAAACCCTGCGCGCGGGCAGCGCGGGCGGCGGAAAGTCCAGCCAATGAAGCGCCCACGATCGCCAATGTCTCCATGGCTTCCTCCTCGTTGAGCCGTTCGAAATTTTATTGCGCATTACGCAACGAACTTCGTTATGCGAAACAGTGTGACGGCCTTCACGTCGTGTGTCAAGCAATCTGCGCAGTAATTTCCACCTCTTGACAAGCCCCTGTGAGGTCCATCACTCTGTTGCGTATTGTGATCTTCGTTGATCATGAAACAACCACCCCCAGGTTTTCGACCAATCCGGTGAAAGAGGTTCGTGAGATGCACAGTGCTTGTCCGCTTAGCTCGTTGGCTCCGGGGGACGCGATTCGACTCGAGACGTCTCCGCCGATTGCCGTATTCCACACCGAAGAAGGCGAACTCTTTGCCCTCGACGACACCTGCACGCACCAAGACGCCTCACTCGCCGACGGCTGGGTGGAGGACTGCTGGGTGGAGTGCCCCCTCCATGCTTCAAAGTTCAATCTCCGCACGGGAGCCGCCGATGCGCCTCCCGCCAAACTGCCCGTCAGGGTCCACGAAGTCCTGGTAGTGGACGGCCAGATCATGGTCAAGGAATCCGAGGACGAGCCCAACCTGCCGCCCGGGTTGACCGTCGACGGCCACGTCTAGCTTCCGGCGAGCCCCAAACTTCGATACGACTTACCTCAGGAGCAACACGCATGTCCACATCACCCCGCATCGTCATTATCGGAGCCGGCATCGTCGGCGCCAATCTTGCGGATGAGCTGTCCACCCGCGGCTGGACCAACATCACCGTGGTCGAGCAGGGCCCGTTGACGTTGGCGGGTGGCTCAACCTCGCACGCCCCCGGCCTCGTGTTCCAGACCAACGCCTCCAAGGCCATGACCGAATTCGCGTCCTACACCGTGGACAAGCTGCTCTCCCTCAGCGATTCCGGCGTCTCCTGCTTCAACCAGGTGGGCGGCCTCGAGGTCGCCACCACGCCAGGGCGCCTGGAGGACCTCAAGCGCAAGCTGGGCTACGCGGCGTCGTGGGGTGTGGAAGGCCGGCTCATCGATCCGGACGAGTGCGCCAAGCACTACCCGCTGCTCAACCAGGAGAAAGTACTCGGCGGACTCTACGTCCCCTCCGACGGCCTGGCGTCCGCAGCCCGCGCCGTCGGCCTGCTCATCGCCAAGGCGAGCGCCGCAGGCGTCACGTTCCGCGGTTCCACTCCCGTCACCGGCATTGAACAGACAGGCGGCAAAGTCACGGGAGTCGAAACGCCCGACGGTGTGATCCCTGCGGACATCGTAGTTTCCTGCGCCGGGTTCTGGGGACCCAAGATCGGCGCCATGGTGGGCATGTCCGTGCCACTCCTCCCGCTGGCCCACCAATACGTCAAGACCACCTCCGTACCGGAGCTCGTGGGCCGGAACGATGCTTCGCGGCTGCTTGATCCCGCCAACGGCGCGTGGATGCCCATCCTTCGCCACCAGGACAAAGACCTCTATTACCGCGAGCACGGGGACCGGATGGGCATTGGCTCGTACGCCCACAAGCCCATGCCCGTGGACCTCCGGGAGCTCCCCGAGGTTGCTGCGGCGGACATGTCCGAGCACCGCATGCCATCCCGCCTGGCGTTCACCGAAGAGGACTTCCTGCCGAGTTGGGAGGACTCCAAGGAACTCCTTCCGGCACTTGCCGGCGCGGGGATTGCGGATGGCTTCAACGGCATCTTCTCCTTCACCCCCGACGGCGGTCCCTTGGTGGGCGAGTCCAAAGAGGTTGAAGGGTTCTTCGTTGCCGAGGCCGTGTGGGTGACGCACTCCGCCGGCGTGGCCAGGGCAGTGGCCGAGCTCTTGATCGAGGGCCAATCCCGGACTCCGCTCCACGAATGCGAAGTCTCCCGCTTCGAAGAGATCCAGACCGCGGAGAGCTACGTCAGCGAAACCTCCCAGCAGAACTTCGTAGAGATCTACGATGTCCTGCACCCGCTGCAGCCACGCGTCTCGCCCCGCGAACTGCGCGTAAGCCCATTCAATGCCCGGCAGAAGGAGCTCGGGGCATTCTTCCTCGAAGCCCAGGGTTGGGAGCGCCCGCACTGGTTCGAGGCAAACCGCGGCTTGCTGGAGATGCTCCCGGAAGAATGGCGCGCACCTGAACGCGAACCGTGGGCCGCAATGTTCCACTCCCCCATTTCCGCTGCCGAAGCGTGGAAGACGCGCACCGCCGTCGCGCTCTATGACATGACGCCGCTCAAGCGGCTGGAGGTTTCCGGCCCTGGCGCCGAAGCCCTCTTGCAGCGCCTCAGCGCCGGGAAGGTCGACAAGAAGCCGGGTGCGGTGACGTACTGCCTACTCCTCAACGGCGACGGCGGCATCCGCAGCGACATTACGGTGGCCCGCCTCGACGAAACCACGTTCCAGGTAGGCGCGAACGGCAACATCGACTTCGCCTACCTCACCACCGAAGCCCGCAAACAGACCGCTGGGGACGTCACCCAGTGGGTCCAGGTCAGGGACATCACGGGTTCCACGTGCTGCGTGGGGCTTTGGGGGCCGCTCGCCCGCGAGGTCATGGCCAAGGTGAGCGACGACGATTTCAGCAACGACGGATTGAAGTACTTCCGCACCAAGAAAGTCCGGATCGGCGGGATCCCTGTCACCGCGATGCGGCTGTCCTACGTCGGCGAGTTGGGCTGGGAGCTGTACACGACGGCGGAAAACGGCCAAAAGCTCTGGGACCTTTTGTTCGAGGCCGGCCAGGAGCAGGGCATCATCGCGGCCGGCCGCGGCGCGTTCAACAGCCTCCGCCTCGAGAAGGGCTACCGGCTGTGGGGCACCGACATGACCCCCGAGCATGAGCCCTTCCAAGCGGGCCTTGGCTTCTCCGTCGGCAAGGACAAGGAAGGATACATCGGTGCCGAGGCCCTCAAAGCCCGCCGCGAACTGCCCATCAACCGCCGCTTGCGTTGCCTGACGGTCGACGACGGCACGTCCGTTGTGTTGGGCAAGGAACCTGTCTATTTCAAGGGAGAGCCCGCCGGCTACGTCACAAGCGCCGCCTACGGCTACACCGTCCGGAAGCCCATCGCCTACGCTTGGCTGCCCGCCGAAGCGGGCGAGGGTGACACCGTCGAGATCGAATACTTCGGGAAGCGGATCCCGGCCACCATCTCTGCCGATCCCCTCGTGGATCCAACCATGGAAAAGCTACGGGGCTGACGCCCCTCCTGGCTACTCGACACAGCAATGGGGATCACTTCAAAGGAGTTCAACTAATGGCCAACGAAAAGTTTGACTACGTCATTGTGGGTGGGGGCAGCGCCGGATCGGTGCTGGCGGACAGGCTCAGCGCAGACCGCACCAAGACCGTCCTGGTCCTGGAGGCCGGCCGCAGCGACTACCCCTGGGACCTGTTCATCCAGATGCCCGCGGCGCTCACCTTCCCCAGCGGGAACAGGTTCTATGACTGGCGCTACCAATCCGACCCTGAGCCGCACATGCACGGACGCCGGATCGCCCACACCCGCGGCAAGGTCCTGGGCGGCTCCAGTTCCATCAACGGGATGATCTTCCAGCGCGGCAATCCCTTGGACTACGAACGCTGGGGGGCCGACGCCGGGATGGAGACCTGGGACTTCGCTCACTGCCTCCCCTACTTCAACCGCATGGAGACCGCGCTGGCCGCGGAACCCGACGATGAACTGCGCGGACACGACGGACCGCTGGTCCTTGAACGCGGTCCGGCGCGCAATCCCCTCTTCCAAGCCTTCTTCCGCGCGGCCCAACAAGCCGGATTCGCACGGACCAACGATGTCAACGGGTACCGGCAGGAGGGCTTCGGTCCCTTCGACCGCAATGTGCACAAGGGCCAGCGGCTCTCCGCCTCCAGGGCTTACTTGCGGCCGCACCTCAACCGGCCGAACCTCACGGTCAGGACCCGGGCCCTCGTCTCGAAAATCAACTTCGACGGCATTGGAACGTCCGATGTCAGGGCCACGGGCGTGAGCTATCGACGCAACGGCAAGCAGCACAGCGTGGATGCCCAGGAAGTAGTCCTGTGCGGAGGGGCCATCAACACCCCGCAGCTCCTGCAGTTGTCCGGCGTCGGGGACTCCACGCACCTCACGTCCCTCGGCATCAAACCCGTAGTTGACCTGCCCGGCGTCGGCGAAAACCTGCAGGACCACCTGGAGGTCTACATCCAGCACGCCTGCACCCAGCCGGTGTCCATGCAACCCAGCCTGAGCCTGTGGCGCTACCCGTGGATCGGCCTGCAGTGGCTGTTCGGGCGCAAGGGACCTGCTGCCACCAACCACTTCGAGGGCGGCGGCTTTGTGCGCTCCAACGAGGACGTGGCCTACCCCAACCTCATGTTCCACTTCCTGCCGGTGGCCGTCCGCTACGACGGCCAGAAGGCCGATGCCAAGCATGGCTACCAAGTGCACATCGGGCCCATGTACTCCGATGCGCGCGGCAGCCTGAAGATCACCTCCACGGACCCCACCGTCCATCCGTCCATGAAATTCAACTACCTTTCCACGGAGCAGGACCGGCGCGAGTGGGTCGAAGCCATCCGGATTTCCCGGCAGATCCTCGAGCAGTCGGCCATGGCGCCTTTCGATGGCGGTGAGCTCTCCCCCGGTCCAACCGTCCAGACGGACGAGGAAATCCTCGACTGGGTAGCCCGCGACGCAGAAACCGCGCTGCACCCGTCCTGCACGGCCAAGATGGGCCCGGCCACCGATCCGATGTCCGTGGTGGACCCGCTCAGCATGAGGGTGCACGGCACCTCGGGCCTGCGGGTGGCTGACGCTTCGGCAATGCCCTACGTGACCAACGGCAACATCTACGCGCCGGTCATGATGCTGGCCGAGAAAGCCGCTGACCTGATCCAGGGCCGCGAACCCCTCGCTCCGATCGCCGCCGAGTTCTACCGGCACGGCAGCAGCCCGGTTCCGGACAGCCTGGAAGGCCTGGACAGCCGGCCCCAGGTCACTCCCGCGAGGAACCAAGGAGCGGCATGAACAGCCCACAACTATCCCAGACCCACACGGTGCGCGGCAGCTACGTTGACGGCGGCTGGCGGCAGTCCGCCGGAGGAATCCGCAGCATCAACTGCCCGGCGGACGGAACGCACGTTGCCGACGTCGCAGAGTGCACCTCGGCCGACGCCGAGGCAGCGGTGGCGAGTGCCCGGAAGGCGTTCGACGACGGCGGCTGGCCGGGCACTCCGGAACTGGAACGCGGCGCGATCCTGCTCCGCGTGGCCGGGCTGCTCCAGCGGGACAAAGCCGGCTACGCCGAGTCCGAAGCCCTCGACACCGGCAAGCGACTGGTCGAAGCCGAATACGACATCGACGACGTCATCGCCTGCTTCCGCTACTACGGCAGCGTGGCAGGCACGGACGCAGGCCGCGTGATCGATACCGGCCGGCCCGGCGCCATCAGCCGGGTCGTCCATGCACCCGTGGGCGTCTGCGGCCTCATCACGCCGTGGAACTATCCGCTTCTGCAGGCTTCATGGAAGGTTGCGCCGGCACTGCTCGCCGGGAACACCTTTGTCCTCAAGCCCAGTGAGCTGACGCCTTCGACGTCGATCCTGCTCATGGACACGCTGCGCGAAGCCGGCGTGCCCGACGGCGTCGCGAACCTCGTGACGGGAACGGGACCGGAAGTGGGGGCTGTGCTCAGCTCGGATCCGCGGGTCGATCTGGTCTCCTTCACGGGCGGACTGGAGACCGGCAAGCGGATCATGGTGGCCGCGGCGGAGACGGTCAAGCGCGTGGCCCTCGAACTCGGCGGCAAGAACCCGAATGTGGTCTTTGCCGACGCTGACCGTGAGGCCGCCATCGACAACGCCCTGACGGCTGTCTTCCTGAACTCCGGCCAAGTTTGCTCGGCCGGGGCGCGGCTCATTGTCGAAGAGTCCATTCACGAAGAGTTCGTGGCCGAGGTGGTTCGCCGTGCACGCCAGATCCGGCTGGGCGGCCCCTTCGACCAGGAGGCCCAGACCGGCCCGCTGATCTCCACGGCCCACCGGGACAAGGTCCACGCCTACGTGCAGGCCGGGGTTGCGGAGGGCGCCCGGTTGCTGTGCGGAGGCTTCATTCCGGACACCCCGGAACTGGGGCGTGGCAGTTTCTACCCGCCCACCGTATTGGACGGGTGCAAGACCTCGATGCGCGTGGTCCAGGAGGAATCCTTTGGCCCCGTCATGACGGTGGAAACATTCACCACCGAGGAAGAGGCCGTCCGGCTGGCCAACGATACCGTCTACGGACTGGCCGGCGCCGTGTGGACGGCAGACGCCTCCAAGGCCCAGCGGGTCTCCGAAGCGCTGCGCCACGGGACGGTCTGGATCAACGACTACCACCCATACGTTCCGCAAGCCGAATGGGGCGGCTTCGGACAATCAGGCAACGGCCGCGAATTGGGGCTCGCGGGCTTGGCCGAATACCGAGAAACAAAGCACATCTGGCAAAACATCAGCCCCGGGCCCAGCCATTGGTTCGAGCCGTCACAGGCAGGAGTACAGCAATGAGCAGTCCTGACATATCAGTGCGCAACCTCTGGAAGGTCTTCGGACCCGGAGGTGAAAAGATCCCCAAGAATCCCGAGCTGTCGAGCTTGAGCTCCGGCGAATTGCTTGAACGCACCGGCTGCAATGCTGCCGTGCGGGACATGAACTTCGACGTCGCAAAGGGCGAGGTGTTCGTCGTCATGGGCCTCTCCGGATCAGGAAAATCCACCCTGATCCGATGCCTCACCCGGCTGATCGAACCGACGTCGGGAAGCGTCCTGGTGGACGGAAAAGACGTGTTGGATGCGGGAACCACCGAACTTCGGGAACTGCGCCGGAGGAAGATGTCCATGGTCTTCCAGCACTTCGGCCTCCTACCGCACCGCACCGTGCTGGACAACGTGTCCTACGGCTTGCAGATCCGCGGGGCGTCGAAAAACGAGCGTTACGCCAAATCCCGCGAAATCATCGAACTGGTAGGCCTCAAGGGCTACGAGCAGCATTTCCCCGATCAGCTTTCCGGCGGAATGCAGCAGCGTGTTGGGCTTGGCCGCGCCTTGGCGGGCGATCCGGACACCATCCTCTTCGACGAGCCGTTCTCGGCCCTGGATCCCCTCATCCGGCGCGATATGCAGGCCGAAGTCATCCGGCTGCACAAAGAGATGGGCAAGACGATGGTGTTCGTTACCCACGACCTATCCGAAGCGCTCAAACTCGGGGACCGCATCCTGATCATGCGGAACGGCGAGACTGTCCAGTGCGGCACCGGCGATGATCTTGTCGGTTCGCCAGCGGACAAGTACATTGCCGACTTCGTCTCGGAAGTACCCCGCGCGGATGTCCTGACGCTCAAATGGATCACCGATCCGGTAGCTTTGGGCACTCCCGGGGATGCTCCCGTCCTGAGCGCAGGCACCATCATCCGCGACGCCATCCCCACGGTCATGAACTCGACGTGTCCCGTGCTCGTGGAAGAGTCCGGCAAAATCACGGGCCAAATCGACCGCGACAGCATCTTGTCGGTCATCCGCAGCACGGAAGTTGCGGCGTGATGTCCACTCTAGTTCGCGATCGCGCCCCGGTTCAGGCCAGCGCCAACACCCTCCGCCCGCCGCGCAAGCGGCTGAGTCGCCGAGTTTTGCTCCTGGGTGCCGCCGGAGTCCTCTGGCTCCTCGGTTTCTTGTTCCTGCACGGCACATCGACCCTCACGCTGCCGGCGTCGGAATTGACTGACCTGCACCGTTCGCTCAACCAATTCAATGCCTGGGTCGCATCGAACCGGGCGGACAATCCCGTTTTCCAGTACGTCTTCACTCCCTTCCGTTCCGCCGTCGATTCAGTCGCAAATCTGTTCACTAGCACTTTTGCCGCCAGCTCTACCGGGCTTCGCCTACCGGAAATCGGCTGGCTGGGAACTGTCGGCCTGCTCAGCTGGATCGCCTTTGCGGTCGGCAATGCCCGGGTGGGATTGCTGACGGCGGCCGCATTCACGTTCTTCGGGCTCCAGGGCCTGTTTACGGAAGCGGCTTACACCTTCGCCCTCGTCCTCACAGCCGTGCTGTTCAGCCTGCTGATCGGCATCCCGCTCGGAGTCTTGGCCGGGATCTCGGGCCGGGTTTCCCAAGTGATCACTCCGGTCCTCGACTTCATGCAAATCCTCCCCACGTTCGTCTATCTGGCTCCTTTGGCCCTCATCTTCCTGATCGGCCCTGCCTCCGCCGTCATCGCCACGGTGATCTACGCGGTGCCTCCTCTCATCCGACTGACGGCACACGGAATCCGGAACATCCCGGAGAACACCAGGGAAGCCTCCGATTCCTTGGGCACCACAGGGTTGCAGCGGCTTCTCACCCTGCAGCTCCCCCTGGCACGGCGCACCATCGTGATGGGGATCAACCAAAGCACCATGGCTGCTTTGTCCATGGTCACCATCGCAGCGCTGATCGCGGCGCCGGGGCTGGGACAAGTGGTTGTGCGCGCCTTGCAATCGCTCGACGTCGGGACAGCAGTCAACGCAGGTCTGTCGATCGTCCTCCTGGCCATTGTGCTGGACCGGGTCACCACCGCCGCCAGCCGCCGGGCCGAACCCGGAGCAGCGCGCAAGCGCCGGATATCGCGGAAAAGCAGGTACATCCTGCTCGCTGCCAGCCTCGTCGTTGTCCTTGCCATGGTCCAGCTTTCCCGGACGATGCTCTGGGCCGCAGCCTTTCCGAAGAACCTCAACTTTGGCCCGGACATCGTCAGCGGAGTCAGCGCTGCCAGCGCATGGCTGCAGACAAATCTTTCCCTGTTTACGGTGTCGTTCCGCGAGGCCCTGACCAACGGAATCCTTAACCCGTTCCAATCCCTTCTGACCGAGACCCCCTTCTACCTCCTCGTCGCGGTTGTCCTCGTAGCGGCTTACGCACTTGGCGGTTGGAAACTGGCACTGGTCACCGCCTCATGCCTGGCCGCGATCATTTACCTGGGCCTGTGGAGCGATGCCATGGTCACCCTGGCCAGCACCCTTGTTGCCACGGCCGTGGTCATGGTGCTGGGCATCATCTTCGGTGTGGCGATGGGCAGGTCCAACAAGGTGGACCAGATCATGCGGCCCATGCTGGATGCGGGCCAGACCATGCCTGCCTTCGTCTACTTGGTTCCATTCCTAGGCCTCTTCGGCGCAACGAGATTCACGGCCATCGTCGCTGGAATTATCTACGCAGCGCCTGTGGCCATCAAGATCACGGCCGACGGCATCGCGGCGATCTCCCCGACCGTCATGGAGGCTGCGGTATCCAGCGGGTCAACCCCGTGGCAGGTCATCACCAAGGTCCAGCTCCCCATGGCCAGGAAATCCCTGGCCCTCGCCGCAAACCAAGGCTTGATCTACGTCTTGGCCATGGTAGTCGTCGGAGCCCTGGTCGGTGCAGGCGGCCTGGGATACGACGTCGTCGCCGGCTTTGTCCAGAGCTCGCTGTTCGGCAAGGGCCTCGCCGCCGGCCTGGCCATCGTCTTCCTCGGCATCCTGCTGGACCGCATCACCCAGGCTGCGGCAGCCGACCCGGTCCGCAAAATCCGCTCAGCAAAATCGAGCGCGCACTAGTCCTCCCCGTTCACCGCCCCAACAAGGAGACCCCAACCATGAGTAGAACCAGACAGCTTTTGAAACGAACAATTCCCGTACTGGCCGGAACCGTTACCGCAGCCCTCTTGCTAGCTGGCTGCGGAGGCGCTTCCGTGAACCAAGCGGCAGCCGCAGGCTCCTCGGAAACGCCCTGCGGAACCGTCAATGTCGCCCTCAACGCGTGGGTCGGTTACACGGCAAATGCGGCCGTCTACAGCTACGTAGCCCAAAACAAGCTCGGTTGCACAGTAGTCCAGAAGGACCTGTCGGAGCAGATCTCCTGGCAGGGCTTTGGTTCCGGTGAAGTCGATGTCATCCTCGAGAACTGGGGTCACGCCGACCTCACGAAGCAGTACATCACGGACCAAAAAGTGGCTGTGGACGCCGGCCCGACGGGCAACGAAGGGCACATCGGCTGGTACGTACCACCATGGATGGTCCAGAAGTACCCGGACATCCTGGACAGCAAGAACCTGAACAAGTACGCCTCACTCTTTGCCACCTCCGAATCAGGCGGCAAAGGCCAGGTCCTGGACGGCGACCCCGCCTTCGTGACCAACGACGAAGCCCTGGTCAAGAACCTTGGCCTCGACTACAAAGTGGTCTTCTCGGGCTCGGAAGCAGCTCTCATCCAGTCGTTCCGTACGGCCGAAAAGAACAAGACACCGCTACTTGGCTACTTCTACGAACCGCAATGGTTCCTCTCCGAGGTCCCCCTCAAGAAGGTCAGCCTGCCCGCCTACACCCCGGGCTGCGATGCCGACGCCGAGAAGGTGGCCTGTGACTACCCCGACTACAAACTGAACAAAGTGATGGCCAAGAAGTTTGCGGACAGCGGTTCTCCCGCGGCGAAACTGCTCAAGGCCTTCTCGTGGACCAACGCCGACCAGGACTCGGTCGCAACGGACATCCAGGGCGGCATGAAGCCGGACGCCGCCGCCAAGAAATGGGTGGATGCCCACCCCGATGTGGTGGCTGCCTGGCTCAAATAGTCCCTGACGCTTGCTTTGAAGCTCCCCGGATCCTGCGATCCGGGGAGCTTCTTTTTTGCCTTTCCGCTGGCGGCTTCATCCCGGTCGCGCCATTCCATGCAACCCCGTTGCAGTGGTTGCGCCATCCACCCCACCTAGCTCCCACCCACCCTCCCAACTAGCTAGCACTTGTTGTCGTTTAGCGCCCTCAAAATGACAACATGTGCGAGTCAGTTGGGCGACAGCCGAAGACTCTTGACGGTGACGCGCAACACATCTATTCTGGTGCAACAGCGTTGCGTTGAATGCAACCCCAAAAGTTCTTGGTGGATTCATGAAAAACGAAACATCCTCCGTGGCAGCCATCCCGGGAAGCGCTCCTGCCGGATCCAAAGGCGGATCCGGCGACCTTCCCGACGAAGCAGCCATCCAAGGCGGCACATCGATGCCAGCCAATAGCCACACAGTCAGCAAAGACACCCGGCGACGGGTCATCACTGCAAGCTTCATCGGCATTTTCGTCGAATGGTTCGACTACGCCGTCTACGGCTACCTTGCCGGGATCATCTCGACCGTCTTCTTCCCCGCATCGGACCGGCAGACCGCACTGCTCGCCACGTTTGGCGTCTTCGCCGTCTCCTTCTTTGTCCGTCCATTGGGCGGATTCATTTGGGGCCACATCGGTGACCGCCTCGGACGCAAACAAGCACTCTCCCTCTCGATCGTGCTCATGTCCGTGGCTACGTTCTGCATCGCCCTCATCCCCGGCTACAACACCATCGGCGTCATGGCGCCGGTCCTCCTGCTGCTCGTCCGGGTTGTCCAGGGCTTTTCGGCGGCCGGCGAATACGCAGGTGCCTCAGCCTTCCTGGTGGAGTACGCGCCGGCCAATCGGCGCGGACTCTATGCCGCCGTCGTACCTGCCAGCACGGCGGCAGGCCTTCTGCTCGGTTCCCTTCTGGCGGCACTTCTCAGTTCGGTACTGAGCTCCGAGCAGCTCGGCGAATGGGGCTGGCGATTGCCCTTCCTCCTGGCCGCCCCGATGGGCCTGATTGGCCGCTACATCCGTACCAAACTCGAGGACACCCCGGCCTTCCGCGAAATGGCCGCGAAGGACACCGCGGTCAAGGCTCCGGCCTTCGCGATGTTCAAGACGTACCGCAAGCAGCTGATCATCGCGACGGGCGCGGTGCTGCTCAACGCCGTCGGCTTCTACGTGATCCTCAGCTACATGCCGACGTACCTTTCCGAGGAGCTTCATTTCGGTGCAGCCGAATCGTTCCTGGCCACCACCATTGCCCTCCTCAGCTACATCGGATTCATCTTCCTGACGGGTATCGCCTCGGACAGGTTCGGCCGCAAGCGCATGCTCATCACGGCTTCCGTACTGTTCGTGGTGCTGACCGTTCCGGCGTTCATGCTCCTCGACACTGGAAATTTCCTGGTCATTGTCCTGGTCCAGATCCTGCTGGGCGCCATGCTCACCCTCAACGACGGCACCCTGCCCAGCTTCCTTGCCGAGCTCTTCCCCACGAGGGTCCGCTACAGCGGCTTCGCCGTCAGCTTCAATCTCTCCAACGCCCTGTTCGGCGGCACCGCCCCGTTCATGGCAACACTCCTCATCGGCCTGACCCACAACCAGCTGGCCCCCGGCTGGTACCTCGTAGCAGCCTCCGTCATTTCCCTCATCGCGGTCCTCTTCGCTGTGGAGACTTCCAAGAAGCCCCTCCAGCAGGACTGAAAACAACCCACCCATTGAAAGGAACACCACCCATGACCATCACCGAGAATGAAGCCGTAAGCGACGTCGCCAAGCTTGAGCGCCTCAAGGTCCTCAACAACGGAGAGAAAGTCTCCCTGACGTTCTCCGACACAGAGTTTGAACGACGCCTCGCGGGTCTTCGCCGGATCATGGCCGAGAAGGATCTGGACGCCGTTGTCCTGACCAGCTACCACTCCATCAAGTACTACTCCGACTTCCTGTTCACCTACTTCGGCCGTTCCTACGCCATGGTGGTCACGGCCGACGACACCGTCACCGTTACCGCCAACATCGACGCCGGAATGCCGTGGCGCCGCAGCTACGGGGACAACCTTGTCTACACGGACTGGCGCCGGGACAACTACATCTTCGGTATCCAGGAAGTGCTGCGAACCCGCGGGATCACCGTCCGCCGCCTGGGTGTCGAGGACGATTCCCTTCCCCTGGACAACCGCAACAAGATCCAGGCCGCCTTCTCCGGGGCGACGCTAGTGGACGTCGCCCAGGCCGCCATGCGCCAGCGCATGATCAAATCGGCCGAAGAGATCGAGGTCATCAAGCACGGCGCCCGGATCGGCGACCTCGGCGGCGAGGCCATTCGCAACGCCATCACGGCAGGAATCACCGAGTACGAGGTTGCCCTGATCGGCACCGAAGCCATGGTGCACGAGATCGCCCGGACGTTCCCGGACTCCGAGATCCGCGACACCTGGGTGTGGTTCCAGTCCGGCATCAACACGGACGGCGCCCACAACTGGGCCACCACCCGCAAGATCCAGGAACACGACATCCTGTCCCTGAACTGCTTCCCCATGACCTCGGGCTACTACACGGCCCTGGAGCGCACCCTGTTCTACGGCGAACCCGATGCCCGCTCCCTGGAACTGTGGAACATCAACGTGGCGGTCCACAAGCGTGGCCTCGAGCTCATCAAGCCCGGGGCGGTCTGCAAGGACATCGCTGCTGAGCTCAACGAGATCTATGTTTCGCACGGTCTTCTGGCCAACCGCACCTTCGGCTACGGACACTCGTTCGGGGTCCTCTCGCACTATTACGGCCGTGAAGCCGGACTGGAGCTGCGCGAGGACATCGACACGGTCCTGGAGCCCGGCATGGTGGTCTCCATGGAACCGATGATCACCGTCCTCGATGGCCAGCCGGGTGCGGGCGGGTACCGGGAGCACGACATCCTGGTGGTCGGTGAAGACGGTGCCGAGAACATCACCAAGTTCCCGTTCGGCCCGGAATACAACATCATCGGCGCCTAACCCCCACCTCCCGTGGACATGCCCAGCCTTGCGCCCGAGCAATGGACATATGACTCATATGCTCATTGCTCTCGGCCAAGGCTGGGCATGTCCCCATTAAAAGAGCCATATAGTGACCATCATGACCCCAGCAGAACCGCGTGCAGAACGGCGTGCAACCACCAGCGAAACCCCGGCCAACGGCGATTCCAAAGGCGCTTCGGTACTCGAGAATGCCATTGCCGTGCTCCGCAGCTTCACCGCCGAAGAACCCTTGCTGGGAGTCACCGAGATCGCCGGCAGGATCGGCTTGCACAAGAGCACCGTGTCCCGGATCCTGGCAACCTTCGAACAAGAACATCTGGTGGAGCGCGACCCCGAGTCCCGCCGCTTCCGGCTCGGCTTGGGGATGATCGCCCTTGCAGGCCCCCTCCTTGCCGAACTGGAAGAGCGCCGCGTGGCCTATCCCGTGCTGCGTGAGCTGAGCGAACGGACAGGCGAGACGAGCGCGCTCATGGTGTGGAACGGGAGCGAATCCATGTGCGTAGAGCAAATCGCCAGCCGCCACCAGGTCAAGCACCTCGCTCCGCTGGGTGCCCGCTACAACGAGGCGCTCAGCTCCTCGGTGCAGGTCTTCCTCGCCGCCGAAGACGCCGACCGTGTCCGCAAGCTCCTCCGCAGCGGCTCCATTACATTGCCCGGTCTCGACGAGGAAGCAATCGAGGCCTACCTGCTTCGGCTGCAGGAGTCCGTGACCCGGGGCTGGGCCTTCAATTTCGGCGAAACGTCCATCGAAGAAGTCGGCGTCGCATCGCCCGTCTTTGACCACCGCGGAGACATCGTTGCCTCTGTCCTGATCCCGGCGCCGAAGTTCCGGGTCTCGCAGGACACGCTCGCCAGCCTCGGCGAGGCATGCCAAGACGCAGCCCGCAAAGTCACCACGCGCCTGGGCGGCCGCGCCCCGCACTAACTCCCAAGTAGCTCGCATTTGTTGTCGTTACGAGCCGCCATAACCAAGGAGTTAGCCCGCGACCACGGCGAGCGCTTCCTCGACGCTGTCCACCAGGAAGATCCGGCCCTCCATCACCTTCCCGGCAGCAAGGCTCTGCAACATGGGCCACGCGGGATACTTGTGCTCCCAATGATCGCGCCCTACGAGCACCATGGGCGTGACGGTTTCCGGGGCGCCGTAGAAGTTCTCGCACGCGTCCTGGAAGATTTCCTGCACGGTGCCGGCTGAGCCCGGAAGGAACACGATCCCGCCGTTGCATAGTTCCAGCAGGATCGCTTCGCGCACGGAGTTGGCGAAGTACTTGGCGATGTGGGTGGCGAAGAGGTTGGGCGGCTCGTGTCCGTAGAACCAGGTGGGGATGCCCAGCGACGTCGTTCCGCTCGGATGGTGCCCGACGACGGCGGCCGCCGCCCGCGCCCACGCGGTCACCGAGGGACGGAAACCCGGCACCGCCGCGAGCGACTGCAGCGCGGAGGCGAAATCGGCGTCGGGCAGTCCGCTCAAGTAGGCGCCCAAATTGGCGGCTTCCATGGCACCGGGCCCTCCCCCGGTGGCTACCGTGAAGCCGGACCGGGCCAAGAGCCGGCCCAGGCGCGCCGCATCGTCGAAGTCCTGTGTTCCGCGTTGCGCGACGTGGCCGCCCATGACTCCTACGATCTTGTTCCCCGCGAAATCCCCGTTGCCTAGGAGCTCGTCCAAGGCGTCCCCGATAGCGTGGTCGTGCAGGGCTGCGGCGAGGGTGGCGTCCAGGCTGGTCCGTTGCCCCGGCATGATGCTCCAGTGGTAGACCTGGGCATCCAAGGTGGCTTCGTATTCCGTGGAGTCAATGTCCTCGTACAGTTCGGCGGCGCTGTAGAGGCTGCCCCGGTACGGGTTGAACGGCACCCCGCGCAGCTTCGGAAAGATGAGTGCGCCGCGGCTCCGCAGGGAGTCCTCGACGCCGTCGTCGAAAGTACAGCCCAGGAAGATGGCGCCTTGGGGATCCAGCCGCTGCAGGTCCGCCCGTCGGCCCCGTAAGTCCAGCGACTGGGCGTGCCAACCGTGCATCGTTGCGGCACCGGAGCTCAGGAGCCTGTCGAAATGGGCCACGCTCTCAATGTCGAGCGTGCGGGGACTGGGAGTCAGTGCGCGCGACGGATTCATGGCATCAGCGTAAGCCCGCGGTTCCCGTTGCGCAGGAGTCTCCCGTCCAGTGCATCATGGAGCATGCAGACTTCCGAACAGCAGAGCAGCGTCCGGCCCCGGATCGGCATTCCCGTCCGCCTCAGCAGCTCCGAAAGCACGGATCCCCGCGTGGGAGAGGCGAATGAACTCTTCGACTTCATCGTCGAACTAGTGCGCGACTCCGGTGCCGAGCCTGTACTCCTGGACGCCTCCTTTACCGACGAAGCCGGTCCGCTGGCCGCCGAGCTTCGCTCCCTCAACGGGGTCCTGCTGCCCGGCGGCGGAGACCTGGATCCGCGACTCTATGGTGAAGAAGCGACTGACGCCTGCTACGACGTCAACCCTGACCAGGATCGCTTGGACTTGGCGGTGGCCCGTGGATCGCTCGACGCCGGCTTGCCCACCCTCGGAATCTGCCGCGGCCACCAACTCCTCAACGTGGTCTACGGCGGGACGCTCATCCAAGACATGCACCCCTCATCGGTCGAGCACAACGGCCTCAGCCCGGCGGAAGGCGAGCTCAGCGCCTGGGCGTGGCACGACGTCGAACTTTCACCGGAATCCAAAGTGGCTGGACTCTACAACGCACGGGGCTCGGTGCGGATTGCTTCGGGACATCACCAAGCCGTGGCCCGGATAGGCGATGGCTTGGTGGTGACGGCGGTCGCGGAGGACGGGACCGTGGAAGCCCTCGAGGATCCGCAGCGCTGGGTGGCATCCGTGCAATGGCATCCCGAGGCCTCGCAGCTGCCCGACGAGGAACGGCTCGCCCCGTTCAAGGCGTTCGTGGAGGTATGCAGGACGCTACGTCCGGTGGGGTGATGGAGCGGGACGCCCCCGCTCGCCGGAAACAATTTCCCGCGCCCGTGAACCTGACCGCTCCGGAATTCGTCTCATCAATGTGGCAAGCACTTTCGCGCCACCGGACACGAGAAGCGGGGAACCAAACATGAGGAGCAACCCCAAGGCCATGATGGTCATCGTTGGAGCGGCAGCCCTGATTGCCGTGAGCGGTTGCGGGGCGTCCGGAACCGGCTACCAGGGCGCATCGTCGAGCCCACCTTCCGCCGCGTCGTCGACTGCTCCGCCGTCCGGGACCTCGCAATCGCTCACTATCACCATCAAGGACTTCGGTTATCAAGGACCTGTCTCGGTCAGCCCGGGCGCCAAAATCACCGTGAAGAACGAGGACACGCAGGCCCACACGGTCACCTCGGACGACGGAAAGGCGTTCGACGCCGCCGTCGACGGCGCAGGCGGAACGGTCCAGTTCACGGCGCCCACCACACCGGGCAGCTACCCCTACCACTGCGCGTACCACTCCAACATGCACGGAACGCTGGTCGTGAAATGAGCACAGCAAAATGAGCACTCGTGAAGCGGCCCGCCGCAAGCCGATGAGCCGCAGGCCGAGGGACATCCTGCTGCGGCTGCTTGTGGCGGCGGCCCTGGTCGTCGACGCCGTGGTGCACTTCGATCTCGCCTCCGGCTACCAGTTGGGTGCCCCTGGCGGAATCGGTGAAGGCAATCTGTTCCGCCTTGAGGGCGCGGTCGCAATTCTCGTCGCCCTGTATGTCCTGGTCCGCGGCAGTCGGCCAGCCTACGCCGCCGCGGTGGTCGTCGCTGGAAGCGCCTTCATTGCGGTCCTCCTCTACCGCTATGTCGACATACCTGCCATCGGTCCGCTCCCGTCCATGTACGAGCCCGTATGGTTTTTCGAGAAGTCCCTCAGCGCAGTCGCCGAGGGACTAGGTGCGCTCCTTGCCGGCGTCGGCTACGTCCGTCAACGCAGCAGCGCCAGACGCTCGTCCTGATGTCTGGACATGTCCCAAACAAGACCCCTGAAACGGCGCATTAAACGCGCCTCCAGCACCCTTGACCCGCGCAATGCTCCTGCTATCATCAGTAAAGCAGTATGTCCTATCAAGCGAACATGAGCGGACATGCTTGCAACTTCCGGGACAGTCCCGGAATGCGAGGGAGCATGCAATGGCGAATCAACTTGGCCTCACTATCGACCGTTCTTCCCCTGTGCCTTTGTACCACCAAGTGGTCCAGGGCATCGAGGCCGCCATCCACAGCGGAGTGCTGGAGCCCGGCAGCCGTTTGGACAACGAAATCGACCTCGCCGCCCAGCTCAACCTGTCCCGGCCCACCATGCGCAAAGCCATGGACGAGCTCGTCCGCTCGGGCCTGTTGGTCCGCAAGCGCGGCGTCGGCACACAGGTAGTGTCGAGCCAGGTCCGCCGGCCCCTGGAGCTCTCCAGCCTCTACGACGACCTGACCAACAACGGCAAGAAGCCCACGACGCAGGTCCTGAGCTTCTCGCACATGGAGGCGGACGCTGCGACGCTGACCGCCCTCCAGCTTCCGGCCGGTTCCAAGGTGTACCACTTCACCCGCTTGCGCAAAGTGGGCGGCAAGCCCCTGGCGCTCATGGAGAACTGGGTCCGCGACGACATCGCCACCATGGACGAGGCCATGCTCGCGGAAGAAGGCCTCTACGCCATCCTCCGCCGCGGCGGCGTCAATTTCCGGCTCGCTTCGCAGCGGATCGGCGCCATGATCGCCAATGACTACCAGGCACCGCTCTTGGAGGCGGAAGTCGGCTCGGCATTGGTCACCATGGAACGGACCGCCGTCGACGACACCGGACGCATGGTGGAAACCGGCCACCACGTGTACCGGGCCGATTCCTACAGCTTTGAAATGACACTCGTACAGCGCTAACGCAAGGACACAACTTCATGGCCAACTGGGTCTATCCACTGGGAACCGCCAACGACGGCGATTGGGACATCTCGCTCGGAACCTCCGATTCCGCGTTGACTGTGGACGGGTGGGCCCACACCGGGCTCAAGGTGGCCACGCTCGCCGCGGGCGCCGCCGTCGAACTCCCCGCCGCAGCTGAGGAGCGGATCATTGTGCCGCTCAACGGCGCCTTCACGGTGACGGTCGACGACGTCGAGTATCCCCTCGCGGGGCGGGCGTCGGTTTTCCATGGCCCCAGCGATGTCCTGTATTCCGGCACGAACGCCGCGGTCACCATCAGTTCGCCCGACGGCGGCCGCGTCGCCGTCGCGACTGCCCCCGCCAACGCGTCGTACCCCACCAGGCTCGTGACCGCGGCCGAAACCCCTGTGGAGCTGCGCGGAGCAGGCAACTGCTCCCGCCAGGTCCACAACTTCGGCACTCCCGCCGCCCTTGAGGCCGACCGTTTCATCGTCTGCGAAGTGCTCACGCCCGCAGGCAACTGGTCCTCCTATCCTCCGCACAAGCATGACGAGGAAAAGGACGGCGAAACGGAGCTTGAGGAAATCTACTACTTCGAGACCCGCGTGGCTCGAGGCTCGGGTGCACCCGCCGACGCCGATGCAATCGGCTATCAGCGTGTCTACGCCTCAGATGAACGGCCGATCGATGTGGCCGCGGAGGTTCGCACGGGCGACGTCGTTCTTGTTCCCTACGGCTGGCACGGCCCCGCCATGGCCGCTCCCGGCTACGACTTGTACTACCTGAACGTCATGGCCGGCCCGGGACCTGTGCGGGAATGGCTCATCAGCGACGACCCCCACCACGGGTGGGTGCGGCAGAGCTGGGACGGACAGGACATCGACCCCCGCCTGCCGTTCGGCGCCTAAGGAGCCGCACACCCAATCCCCACCGCCACCCTCGCCTCGCCTCGCAAGTCCCCGCCGGCTCCCAACCTTCGCAAGCTCAGGCTGGGGCCCTCGCCGGCGGGGCCCCACGGCCAGGGAACCCTGGCGGCGTGGGCCCAAGCAGTTGTTGTCGTTCTGGGCCGTCAAAACGACAACAACTGCGAGCTAGTTGGGACCTGTAATCGCCTAACTCGCCTTCGCCCCCACTAGCGCCACTCTGACGGGAACTCCGCTTGCCAGCGACTCCTGCGCGGCATCCGCCACACGGGAAGCTGCGACGGCGTCCTCGGGGGTGCACGGGTTTTCCCGTTGGCCCAGGACCAGTTCAACGAAGGCCGCCATTTCCGAGCGGTAGGCCTGGTCGAAGCGTTCGGCGAAGGTCTTGTGGGGTTCTCCGGACGGGAAGGCGATCCCGGCCTCGGCTGATTCCATGGCTGTCTTGTCGTCCAGGCCAACCATGACGGAACGCTTGGAGCCCTGGATTTCGAGGCGGACGTCATGTCCCGCACCGTTGTAGCGGGTTGCCGAGACCGTGCCGACCGTCCCGTCGTCGAAGGTGATCAGAGCCAAGGCGGTGTCCACATCGCCCACTTCTCCGATGGCGGGATCGCCGTTGTTGGAACCCTTGGCATAGACCTCTACGATCTCGCGGCCGGTCAGCCAGCGCAGGATGTCGAAGTCGTGGACCGAGCAATCGCGGAACAACCCGCCGGACGTTGCCAGGAACTCCACGGCCGGCGGTGCCATGTCGCAGGTCACGGCGCGCAGTGAGTGGATCCAGCCGAGCTCCCCCGCTTGGTACGCACGCCTGGCTTCAAGGTAGCCGGCATCGAAGCGACGCTGGTGGCCGATCTGCACCACGCCATTGTTGGCACGGATATGTTCCAGGACAGGCAGCGAATCGGCCACATTCATGGCTACAGGCTTCTCGCAGAACACCGGGATACCGGCGTCCACCCCAGCTCGGATTAGTTCCGGGTGCGTACCCGTGCCGGTTGCGATCACCAGCCCATCCACGCCGGAGGCGATCAACGCCTCCACCGAGGGCAGGAACTCGGCGCCGAGACCAGCTGCGACTCGACGGGCGTGGTCTTCAGCCACGTCCGTGAGCCGCAACTCCACGTTGATGCCTTGTCCATTCAATTCCCCGTTGAGGGCCGCGATGTTGCTGGCATGCATGACGCCGATCCGCCCTACTCCAACCAGCCCGAGAACGACGTCCTTCATAGTGCTACCTCCGTTGAAAAAGCTGAGCTGTTGCGGGATTCCGCGGCCTCAACCGTGAACGCCCGCCGGAATGCCTCGAGCGCCTCCATGTCGTCTCCGCTGGCCCATGCCTCCATGCCGACGGTGCCTTCGTAGCCCGCGGCGACGAGCGCCCGAGCCACAGCCAGGTAATTGATTTCGCCGGTGCCGGGTTCACAGCGGCCGGGGACGTCCGCCACCTGGATCTCGCCGATGTGCGGCAAGGCGGTACGCACCAGTTCAATGAGGTTCCCCTCCCCCAATTGAGCGTGGTACAGGTCCAGCATCATCTTCACGTTGGGATGTCCGGCCGCTTCCACGAGCGCCAAAGTGTCCTTGGCCCGTGCGAGCGGAATTCCGGGGTGGTCCAGCACGGTGTTGAGGTTTTCGAGGCAAAACGTCAGTCCGTGCTTTTCCCCGAGCGCGCCAAGGCGTTCAAGGGTCCGGGCACCCGTGATCCACATACTGCCGTTGGCCCGGTAGGCGGGACGGGCTGCTTTGCCGTCGATCAGCTCCGCCGAGTGCACCACCATGCGGCTGACGCCGAGTTCCAAAGCGGTCGGAACCAGCGTCTCGGCCGTCCTCACCACGTCATCGGCGGTGTCGGCGTCAACCAGGCTCCCGGAGGTGTACCCGGTCATTGAGGAAAAGACCGCGCCGCTCGACTTAAGCGCCGCAATGTCCTTGTTCCTCGAGTCCCAGAGTTCGACGTCGAATCCGGCCTCATGGATCCGACGTACCCGCTCGGCGAACGGCAGTTCCGTGAAGACCATTTCGGCGCAGACAGCCAGCCGCATCAGACACCGGCCTTGCTGTTGCTCGACACGGCGGGGACCGCCACCGGGCCGCCTTGCTGGACCGACTCGATGCAGGCCAAAGCCATCGCGAGGGCGCGGCGCGCGTCAGCAGCTCCCGGGGTGAGGGTGAAAGCGCCCGACGGCGGTTGCGTGCCATCGCGGCGTGCGCGGACTGCGGCCGCGAAGTCGACGAGTTCATCGGTGTAGGCATCGCGGAACAGTTCCACGTTGAGCCTCGGGGTCTCAGCGGAAAGGCCCTCTGCCGTGTACCTCAGGGCAGCCGTTTCAGTGGGCCGTCCGGCCTGCACCATGCCCTTGGAGCCGAAGACTTCGCCCCTGACGTCATAGCCGTACAGCGCACTGAAGTTGGCTTCCGCCACCGCCAGGGCGCCATTGCTGTAGCGGATGGTGACCACGGCGGTGTCCAGGAATCCCTGGTCACGAAGGCTCGGCTCAACCAGTGCGTCCGCGACGGCGTAGACCTCCACCGGTTCGGCGCCTTCGTTGAACCAGTTCAGGGTGTCGAAATCGTGGATGAGGGTTTCCAGGAAAATCGTCCAGGCCGGAATCCTGGCTGCATGTCCGATGCTCCCGGTACCCGGATCCCTTGTCAACGAGCGCAAGAGCTGCGGCTCCCCTACAATTCCTTCGGCCAGGTCCTTCTTCGCGGCTTGGAAGTCGGTGGCGTAACGGCGATTGAAGCCGATCTGGAAATGTACCCCGGCGGTTTCGACGGCGAGGAGGGCGGCGTCGAGCTCTTCGAGGCTCTGCGCGGCAGGCTTCTCGCAAAATACGTGCTTGCCGGCGGCCGCGGCCTGGGCGATCAGGGAAGCGTGAAAACGCGCCGGACTGGCGATGATGACGGCATCGATGTCAGGATCGGCCAGGATGTCCGCGGCGTCGGGGGTGACCTTCGCCGTACCAAGCTGGGAAGCCACGGACGCGGCGGAGTCCACGTTGGGATCGGCGACGGCGGCCAGGACCGCACCCGGAACCCTGCGAGCTATGCTTTCGCCGTGAAACGCTCCCATCCAGCCGGACCCTATGAGTCCAAGCCGCACAGGCGTGGGGAGACTGGAGGAGTGCTGTTCGATGTAGGCCATGGGCCCGTCCTTTCGATAGTCAGTACAACAATTGCTCAGGCGGCATTGCCTTCGCCCTGGAATTCAATGCCCACTTGGCGGCGGATTTCATCGGCAACATCCATCGTCCGGATGGAGGAGGCCAGGGGCCGTTGTTGGGTTTCCGTCTCACCCGCGGCGACGGCGCGGGCCACCGCTGCGGCTTCGAAGTGCAAGCCTTCCACATGCCCGCCCGCAGCCTCGTTGTGGCGAAGCCGCGTGCCGTCCGGGAAACGGAGCTCGAAACCGCCGGGCATATTGAAGGGGCCGTCGATGGTCAATGTGGCCTCGGAGCCAACGATCGTCGCCGCGGTGGGGGTGAAATTATGCAAGTGCGTATTCATCACGGCCTGGCCCCCGCCCGTGAATTGCATGATGGCGGAGAGTTGGCCGTTGACACCCGATTCGTGGGGCTCGCCGAAAGCGCTCAAGCGTTCCGGGGCGCCGAGGACTTCGGTGATGAGGGCCAGAGGGTAAGTGCCCAGGTCCAGCAATGGCCCACCAGCCAAAGCGGGATCGAAGATGCGGTGGCCGCGTTCAAAGTGCTCACCGTATTCCGCCAGGACCGTCGTTACGGTACCCAGCGTCCCGGCGTCGAGCACTTGCCGGATCACGTCGAACTTCGGAAGGAAGAAGCTCCACATAGCCTCGGCGGCGAAAACGCCGGCTGCCTTGGCCCGCGCGGCGATATCCCGTGCCTGCGCGGCATTCAAGCCGATCGGTTTCTCGACCAGGACGTGTTTGCCGGCGTCGATGGCCATCAAAGCAGCCGCATGGTGGAAGTTGTGCGGCGTGCACACATACACAATGTCTATGTCCGGAGCCGCGGCCAGCTCTTCGTAGCTTCCATAGGCGGCGGGCACGCCGAAAGCATCCGCGAACGCCTTGGAGCGGTTCAAGGAGCGGGAGCCGACGGCGGCTATCACTTGCGTTGAGTGGGCCTGCACCGACTCCGCGAAGCGTTCGGCAATCCACCCCGGACCCATGATCCCCCAGCGCAACGCCGGAGCGTCGCGCGAATCCGGCACCCTTGATACTGGAAGGCCGGACACACGAAGACCGGATGAAACCATCAGTAGATCACCTTTGTGTAGGCTCCGTCGCTGTGGAGCGAGCGGATCATCGCTTGTGCGAGCTGCGACGCGCGCAGGCCATCCTCACCCGTGGCGAGCGGCGCCGGCTCTCCCTTTTCGAGGGCGGAGATCCAGGCCTGAAGTTGCAGGCGGTACGCGTCGGCGAAACGTGGACGCCAGTCTGCGGGGATTTCGGAGCTGCGCTTCCCTTCCTGCCGGACATCGAGGGCGGCCGGTTCCGGGAGCGCGGCAGTGCCGAACTCCGAAACAACCTCGCACCGGGTGGTGTAACCGTACTGGGCGTTGAGGAAGAGTTCGAGCGTTGCCAGGGTGCCGTCGGCTGCGCGTAGGAGCATGAAGGCCGGGTCCCGTAGGTCACCCGTGCTGTACCGGGAGCTCCGCCCCGCTTGCCAGGACACCTCAGTGATGGGCGAATCCAACAGCCAGGGGATGATGTCCAGCTCGTGGATGGCCGAGTTGGTGATGGCGGATTCCGAGCTCGCGCCCGGTCCCGCGGATACGGTCCGGCTGGTGCAGTGGACCTGCAAAGGCTCGCCTTGCGTGCGTGCCCGGGTGGCTTCGCGCAAGGCGACATAGCCGGGATCGAAGCGCCTCATGAAGCCCATCGACAGCAGCCGGGCACCCGTTGCGGCCAAGAGGTCGGCTTCGGCTTCCACCACTTCGCGGCCTTCCAGGAGCGTGGGAGCCAACGGCTTTTCGCACAGCACCGGGGTCATCGCTTCGAAGCATTCCAGTACTAGTCCCGCATGAGTTGAGTCATGTGAAGCGACGACGACGGCGTCAACCTCGCTGGAGTTGATCAGCTCGGAGGGGTCGGTGGTGATGCGTGCGGATGGCGGCGCCGCAGCTGCCGCACGTCCGGCGTCGAGGTCTGCCACGGAGGTGACTTCGGCCCCGCTGATGGTGGTGGAGAGGTTCCTGATGTGGTCTGCGCCCATGACACCGGCGCCGATAACGCCAACCCGGATCGGCATGCTGTCTTCCCGTCTACTACTTCGTGCACATTCCCGCAGTGGCATGGCGAGCGGGGGCCCGTCCGGTTTTCCGGCGGACCCCCGTCTCCGTCCGCGCTGTCTCCCTGCGCGCTAAGCGTGCCGCGGGCTGCTTTCCCTTGAATTGTCAGCTGCGCCCGCGACGTCGGTCACTTCGGATACCCCGGCGACTTCGGCTTGGACTTCCTTGAGGGCCTGGGTGTGTCCGCCGAGTTGTTCGAGTTCGTGGGCGAGTTCGGCCAGTTCCGCGCCGCCGGCCATCTGGGCGGTGAGTTCGTCCAGGGTGATGTCCTTCTTGTCGTAGTAGCCGATGGACTTGCCGCGCTTGAGCAGCAGGAACCGGTCCCCGACCGGGAAGGCGTGGTGCGGGTTGTGCGTGATGAAAATGACGCCCAGGCCCCGGTCGCGGGCCTGCAGGATGTAGCGGAGCACGACGCCGGACTGCTTCACGCCCAGCGCGGCGGTGGGTTCGTCCAGGATCAGCACCTTCGCCCCGAAGTACACGGCCCTCGCGATCGCCACGCACTGGCGCTCCCCGCCGGAGAGCTGGCCGATGGGCTGTTCCACATCGCGCAGGTCGATCCCCATCGCGGCCAGTTCCTTGAGCGTGATGTCCTTCATCTTCTGGACATCCATGGACTTGAACGGGCCCCAGCCGGTGGTCAGTTCCGAGCCGAGGAAGAAGTTCCGCCAGATCGGCATCAACGGCACCACCGCCAGGTCCTGGTACACGGTGGCGATGCCGGCGTCCAGGGCGTCGCGGGGGGAGTTGAACTTCCGCTCCTCCCCCATGATCTTCAGCACCCCGGCGTCGTGCTGGTGCAGTCCGGCGATGATCTTGATCAGCGTGGACTTGCCCGCGCCGTTGTCCCCCAGCACGCAGGTGACGCGGCCGTTGTCCACGGCCATGGTCACGTCCCGCAGGGCGATGATGTTCCCGTAGTGCTTGCCCACCGCGTCCAGGGAGAGCAGGTGCACGGGGGTGTGGGTCAGCGGGTCCTTTTCATCCTTGAGCAGGGTCTGCTGGTCGATCTGTTTGGCATTCATTCTCTTGCGCCCCTTCTACTTGAGCTCTGCGCGGCGTTTGACGATGAGGTTCACGATGGTGGCCAGCAGCAGCATCAGGCCCAGGAAGAACTTGAACCAGTCCGGGTTCCACTGCGCGTACACGATGCCCTTGTTCGCCATGCCGAAGATGAACGCACCGATCGCCCCGCCCACCGCGGAACCGTAGCCGCCGGTGAGCAGGCAGCCGCCGATCACCGCGGCGATGATGTACAGGAACTCGTTGCCCACGCCCTCGCCGGACTGCACCGCGTCGAACGCGAAGAGGTTGTGCATGCCCAGGACCCAGCCGCAGAACCCGACCGCCATGAACAAGCCGATCTTCGTCTTCGTGACCGGGACGCCCACGGCGCGGGCAGCGTTCGCGTCACCGCCGGCGGCGAAGATCCAGTTGCCCACCTTCGTGCGCAGCAGCACCCAGGACGCGATCGCGACCAGGATGATCCAGATGAAAATCGTGATCTTCACATCCACGCCGCCGATGCTGACCGAAGACGCGAAGACAGCCCGGGCCGACGCGAAACCATCCATGGAGCCGATTGACGGCGAGGACACGCTGCCTCCGATGGCACGTGTCAGGGCGAGGTTGAGGCCCGTGAGCATGAGGAACGTCGCGAGCGTCACGATGAAGGACGGCAGCTTCGTCTTGACCAGAATGTAGCCATTAACGAATCCGATCCCGAGGGAGACCACGAGCGCGAGGGTCACCCCGACCCAGACGTTCATTGAGAAATACCAGCTGAACATCGACGCAGTAAGCGCCGACGAGATCACGGCCACACCGGCGGAAAGGTCGAACTCGCCACCGATCATCAGCAGCGACACCCCCACCGCCATGATCCCGATCGTCGAAGAACCATACAACACAGTCGCAAACGCATTCGGCTGCAGGAAGGTGCTGGAGACGAGGGAGAAGAAGATGAAGAGGACCACCGCTCCTACGAGGGCGCCCACTTCGGGGCGACCCAAGAGCTTTTGGAAGGGGCTGCGCCGCCCCATCCTCTCATCGCCACGTGGCCCCGGGGCTGAAGCCGGCGCCGGCGGCAGGGTAGTTGTGCTTGCCATGGGAATAACTCCTTGTTGGTCAGGCCGCGCGGCGGTCACCCGCCGCGCGGCCAGGTTCCTGGATCTAGCGGAGGCCCTGCTGGGCAAACTTGAGGACGTCCTGTGCGTTGGACTTGTCAACGATGGCAGGCCCGGTGAGCACCGGCTGGCCACCGCCGATCTTGAAGCCGCCGCGCTTGTTCTGCCAGATTGCGTCTACGGACATGTAGCCCTGGAGCCACGGCTGCTGGTCCACTGTGAAGAGAACCTTGCCGTCCACGATGTCCTGGGCCAGTTCGGCATTGAGGTCGAAGCTGGCAACCTTGGCCGAGCTGCCGGCGTCCGTGACGGACTTGAGGAGCGTGAGGGTGATCGGCGCGCCCAAGCCGATGATGACATCTGCATCCTTGGCTGCCTGGAGCTTCGCAGTAGCGGTGGACTGGACCGCAGTCATGTCCTTGCCATCGACGTAGAGGATTTCCGTTCCAGGCACTTTCGCCTTGACACCGGCACACCGTGCCTCAAGGCCAACGTGGCCTTGCTGCTGGATCACGCAGACCGGGTGCTTGAAGCCTTGCGATGCAAGCTTGGTTCCGACGGCCTCGCCAGCGAGCTTCTCGTTCGAGCCGAAGTGGGTGAACGCGCCGAGCTGTGCCGAGACGCCTTCGCCGGCGTTGAGGCTCACTACGGGGATACCGGCATCGGTTGCTTTCTTAAGGACGTCCTTGAGGGCATCCGGCGTGGCGAGCGTGACGGCTATACCGTCAACCTTTTGGTCGATAGCCTGCTGCACGAGCTGGGCCTGGCGGCCAGCTTCGGGGTCGCTTGTGTACAGGAGGTCAACATTGTCCTTCGCGGACGCTTCCTCAGCGCCCTTACGGACGATATCCCAGAATGTATCGCCTGCCGCCGCGTGGGTGATGAGGGCGACTTTCATACGCGGAGTGCTGACGGCTTGACCGCCGCCGGCGGCGTTACCGCTGTCAGCTGGCTTCCCGCCCGTGCTGGAACAAGCGCTTAGAGCCATCATCGGAACGACGGCCGCAACGAGTGCCGCCTTCCGCCAGGAAAACTTCTTCACGATTTATCTCCTTTGATTGGGGTTGTGGCCCTGCCACTCTGCAGGAGCTCAAAGCCCTCTACACAGATCATGGTGACTCGCCTCACAGATGTCAATACTTTGTCCTGACATTAGGATGTTTTTACGTGAGATGGTCACGTGATCTCCCGGGGAACACCGTTCAGATCGGGGCTACGGGGCGGGCCGAGACGTGGTGCTTCGCACAACCAGGACGGGATCAATCAGGGTGCGCTCGGGCTTGATAGCGGGGTCTTCGATCCTGGCGAGCAGCCTGTGCGCAGCATTAATGCCGACAACGTCGCTTCGGTTGTCGACGGAAGTAATGTCCAGATACCTCGACTTAGCCAGCGGGGAGTTGTCGTAGCCGATCACCGAAGTGTCTCCGGGCACGCGAAGACCCCGGGCCCTGAGGGCGGCAAAGGCGCCCACGGCCATGGTGTCGTTGGCCGCGAAGATCGCGGTCGTGTCCGGATGGTGGTCCAGCAGCCAGGAGGCGCCGGCGTAGCCATCTTCCTCCGAAGTACCTTGGGACTTGGCAATCAGGAGTTCGACGCCGGCTGCCTGGATCTGCCGCCGGAAACCGGCGCGCCGATGAGCTGATGCGCCGTCGGACCCTGAGAGATGGCCGATGCGGGTATGGCCCAGCTCCAGCAAGTGGCTCGCGGCCAGGCCGCCTCCGGCGTCGTCGTCGTTGGTAATGAGGTCGGCGCCGCTCGGCACCCCCATGCGCCATCCGGCCACCACCGTGGGTACCCATGTCCGCGCCAGCATAGGCTCGCTCGGTTCCGCCGCGATCACCAGGGCATCAATGTGCATGGCGAGGAGGCCGTCCGTGGCTTCTTTGATGCGGTGCTCGCCAGGCCGGGAGTCGGCCAGCATGACGTGGTATCCGCGATCGGAGAGGACGGATTCCATGCCCCTCAGCAGGTCCACGAACCAGAGGTTCCGGTAGTCGTCGATCACCAGGCCGATGCTCTTGGTCCGATTGCTCGCCAGGGTGGTCGCGGCCCGGCTGGGCCGGTAGCCCAACTCCGATATTGCGGCCTGGACGGCTTCGCGGCGCTTGTCACTGACCCTCGCCGGCGCTTGGAGGACCAAGGACACCAACGACGGCGAGACGCCGGCTAGCTTGGCAACGTCATAGATGGTGGGGCGGCGGGTTTTTGGACTGCTGGCACTCATGGTTCGGAAACCTTTCTCCTTTGCTGTCAAGGGTATTCGCAAGACATTGACAGGACATACTCACATGATTACGCTGTAAGTCCAGTGCTAAATTGTAGCGCTCCAAAATGCCCCGGTGTGCTCGACACCCAGGCTGAATTTCGAAGGAGAAATCAATGGCTGAGAGCCTAGGGGTCGCCGTCATCGGCGCAGGAATGGCCGGCAAGGCACACGCGGCGGCCTACCGCACAGCGTCTGCCCTTTATAGCCCCGTGCTTCCGACGGTGCGCCTCGTGTCGATCGGGGACGTGAACCCGGAGTTCGGGTCCCTCGCTGCCCGGCGTTTCGGCTACGAACGCAATGACACCTCATGGCAGGCGATCGCGGAAGCGGACGATATCGACGTCGTGAGTGTCGTCATCGCGAATTCCCTTCACCGCGAGGTGGTCGAGGGACTCCTGGCCGCAGGGAAGCACGTCCTCTGCGAGAAGCCGCTGAGCGACTCGATCGAGGACGCCCGGGCCATGGCGGACGCAGCCCGCAACGCTTCCAGCATCGCGCGCATCGGCTTCACGTTCCGCCGCACACCGGGCATCGCCTACATCCGCGACTTGATCCGCACCGGCGTCCTCGGCAAGGTGCTGCACTTCAGCGGCCGCTACTGGACCGACTACGGCTTCAGCCCTTCCGCTCCCATGAGCTGGCGCTACAAGGGGGGTCCCGGCTCCGGTGCGCTGGCCGACGTCGGAAGCCACCTGGCCTACGTCTCCGAGTTCCTGTGCGGCGACATCACGTCCATCAGCGGCGGTCGCCTGAGCACCGTCATCGACAAGCGCCCTGTGCCCCTTGGCGCCGTCATGGGCCACGACCACGCCGCTGTCAGCGACACCTTCGAGGCCGTAGAGAACGACGACTACGCTGCTTTCAACGCAGCATTCGAGAACGGCGCGGGCAGCTTCGAAGTGTCCCGCGTTGCAGCCGGCCACGCCAACAGCCTCAACTTCGAAGTGTTCTGCGAAAACGGTGCGGCGAAGTTCGACCAGCGCCGCCCCTCCGAAATCCAGCTCTTCCTCAACGATGGCTCCGGCAACGAGAACGGCTACCGCCAGGTCATCCTCGGCCCGGGCCACCCCTACATCGCCGGCGGCCTCGCCATGGACGCCCCCGAAGTGGGCTTCGGGCAGAACGACGCCTTCGGTTACCAGGCCCGGGCGTTCCTCGAGGAGGTCGCCGGACTTCCGGAATCCGAGTCACTCCCCCGCTGCGCCACGTTCGACGAAGGCGTCCGCAACATGGAACTGCTCGGCGCCGTCACCGAATCCGCACTCAACAACGGAAAGACCATCACGCTATGAAACTCGGCGTCTACAACGCAATCCTGCACGACAGGCCGCTTCCCGAGGCCTTGAAGGTCATCGCGGACCTGGGTCTGACGGGCATCGAGATCAACACCGGCGGCTTCCTCCCCGCGGTCCACGTCCCCACCTTCGACGACATTCTTGTCTCGGATGCCGCCCGCGACGACTACCTCGCGATCTTCGAGGGGACCGGCGTCGCGATCGCAGGACTGAACTGCAACGGCAACCCCTTGCACCCCAAACGCGAGATCGGCGAGAAGCATGCCGAGGACATCCGCCGCTCCATCCGGCTTGCAGAGCGCCTCGGCCAGAACCGGGTAGTGACCATGTCCGGTCTGCCCGGGGGCGAGCCGGGAGCCACCACGGTCAACTGGGTCGTCAACGCCTGGAACTCGGCAGCCTTGGACGTGCTGGACTACCAGTGGGACATCGCAGCGAAGTTCTGGCGCGAGACAGACCGCCTGGCCGCTGGGCATGGCGTCAAGGTAGCCCTCGAACTGCACCCGCAGAACATCGTGTTCAACTCCGCAGATGTCCACAAGCTCATCGAGCTCACGGGCGCCACCCACGTCGGCGTCGAACTGGATGCTTCGCACTTGTTCTGGCAGCAGATGGATCCGGTAGCCGTGGTCCGCGAACTCGGACCCCTGGTCTTCCAGGCAGCCGCGAAAGACGTGCGCATCAACACCGCGAACGCAGCCCTCTACGGGGTGCTCGACAACAGCTTCCGCCGGCTCTCCCCGGAGGAAAGCCGCACCAACCTCGGCGGCGACGAATGGGCCAACGAGTGGCCCAAGAACTCCGCGTGGGACTTCGTTGCCCTCGGCCGCGGGCACGACACCGCCTACTGGACCGAGTTCCTGCGTGCCCTCTATGAAGTGGACCCGAACATGCTGGTCAACATCGAGCACGAAGACACTTCCCTCGGCCGGATCGAAGGACTCGAAGTGGCAGCCAAGGTCCTGCGGGATGCCGACGCAGCGCTGGAAGCGTCGCTGAAGGTGACGGCGTAGGGGGTTCCTCGCTAGCCGGTTCACCGAACCACAGAGGAGGGCCTCATCCGAGATGGGGCCCTCTTGTGTTGGCCTGCAGGGCTCTCTATTCCCACCCTTGTTACACTGGATGATGAATCCATAAAATAGTCAAGCAAAGACTCGTGGTGTGGGCCAGGAAGGCAATCATGGAAGAGTTCGCGGATTTCCGGGCACCGCTATACGAGGTGAAGGCCAATCTGTTCAAGGGGCTGGCCCACCCGGTCAGAATCCGGGTATTGGAGCTGCTGTCGGCGGCGCCCGAAGTGTCAGTGACTGAGCTTCTGGCCGCAACGGGCCTGGAGGCCTCGCACCTGTCCCAGCATCTGTCGGTGCTGCGCCGATACCACCTCGTCAAGGGAGAGCGACGGGCCCTGCAGATGTTCTACACCCTGGCCTACCCACAAGTCGCGGAACTCCTCTCCGTCGCCAGACTGCTGCTCAACGACATTCTGCACACCACCCGGGCGCAGCTTGAGTCCTCGGAAGCGGCTGCATCCGCCTCAGCCGCAGCCAGCACCCGGTGAAGGCCCTGGTGGCGGTCCGGGCCTTGCTTCCCCGGCGGCAGGATTACGCGCTATTGCCGCGTACCTGGAAAGGAGACTTGGTTGCCGGGGTCACGGTCGGCATTGTCGCGCTGCCGCTGGCCCTGGCATTCGGTGTCAGCTCCGGCGCGGGTGCGGCCAGCGGATTGATCACCGCCGTGATCGCCGGGGTGATCGCGGCCGTCTTCGGTGGTTCCAACATCCAGGTCTCCGGACCCACCGGAGCCATGGTCGTGGTTCTGGGCCCGGTCATCGCCGCCCACGGGCTCGGGGCGCTGGCCGCGGTCTCGGTCCTTGCCGGGGTGATAGTGGTGGCCGCGGGGCTACTCAAACTCGGGCGGGTCGTGACGCTCCTGCCCTGGCCGGTGATCGAGGGCTTCACCGTCGGAATCGCGGTGATCATCTTCCTTCAGCAGGTCCCTGCCGCGTTCGGCACCAAGCCGGGCCCCAGCAGCAACGCCGTCATCTCTGCCGCCCAGGCCATCGGCACCGTGTCCCCTGCCTCGTTCCTTGCGCCGGTTGCCGTGGTGGCTCTGGTGGCGGTCATCATGATTGCGTCACCGCGGATCCACCCCCGGATCCCGGGCTCGCTCATCGCGATCATCATTGCCACTGTGACCGCACAGTTCCTCGACCTGCCTGTGACCCGGATCGGAGCCCTGCCCGATTCCCTGCCGGCCCCGATGATCCCCTCCCTGGACCTGGGGACGATCACCGCGCTGGCCGGGTCCGCGGCTACGATCGCAGCCCTGGCCGCGATCGAGTCGCTGCTCTCGGCACGGGTCGGGGCGTCGATCTCCGATACCGGCCCCTATGACGCGGACCGTGAGCTCCTGGGCCAGGGCCTCGCGTCCGTCGCGTCCGGATTCTTCGGCGGCATGCCGGCCACTGGTGCCATCGCCCGCACAGCGGTCAACATTCGTTCCGGGGGCCGGACACGCCTTGCCGCCATTACCCATGCGCTGGTCCTGCTTGCCGTGGTGTACCTGGCCACCGGCCCGGTTTCCCGCATCCCCCTTGCTGCCTTGGCCGGGGTCCTGATGGTCACCGCGACTCGCATGGTCTCCCTCAAGACGCTGCGCAGCGTGATCGGATCGACCCGCGCCGACACGGTCGTGTTCTTCGTCACCGCACTGATCACCGTTTCCTTCGACCTGATCGAGGCCGTGGAGATCGGGATCGCCGTCGCTGCATTCTTCGCCTTGCGTGCTTTGGTCCGGTCCAGCGGTGTGCACCGGGAAGAAATCCCCGGCCCGGTCCACGAAGGGGACGAGCACATCGCCGTGTTCCGGCTCGACGGGGCACTATTCTTCGCCGCTGCCGAGCGCGTCCTGGAGCGGGTCAGCGCCATCCGGAACGTCGACGTCGTGATCATCCGCATGTCGCAGCTGCAGATCCTGGACGCAACCGGTGCCAGAACCATCACAGACATCGTCCAGGCCCTGGAACGCCGCGGAATCACCGTGCTGATCAAAGGGATCCAGGAACGCCACCTTCGGCTCGTCACCCAGGTGGGGGTCCTGGACTCCCTTCGCCACCACAAACACCTCTTCACCGAACTGGGCCCAGCCGTCGAACACGCCCGAAGCCACGTCGCCCGCGCCGCCAGCGCACGCAACCCCGGCAAGACCCCGTAAACCGGTCCAGCCGCGGCCGCCCTTATTGGACCTTCGCGATGTATTTGCCCATGGTTTCCAGCTGGTAGCGGGACACCTCGTTGGCGTTGTCGTCCTCGGCGAAGACGCTGGACACCATGACGGTGTTGTCCTTGTCCAGGAAGCCGATTTCGTTGAGTCCGCCGAAGAACTCGTCCCAGTTGACGTCGCCGTCGCCGATCTTGAGGTGCTGGTGGACGCGCACGGCGTTTCCCGGCGGGTTGGTGATGTAGCGCAGCCCGTGGGAGGCGTGGTGGTCCATGGTGTCGGACACGTGGACCAAGCGCAGCTTGTCCCCCGCGGCCCGCATGATGTCGAGCGGCTTGTTGCCCATGTGAAACGTGTGGGAGGCAACGTAGACCATGCCGATGTTGGGCGAATTCACGCCACGGATGACACGCAGCGCGGCGAGTCCGTCCTCCACGAAGTCGTCCGGGTGCGGGTCGATGAGGACGTCCAGGCCTTCGCGCTCGATAATCGGCAGCAGCTCTTCCATGGAACGGTAGAAGGCCCTTTCGGACTCCTCCGCCTTTTCCGGGCGGCCGCTGAATTCGGTATTCATCGTCTGCACGCCAAGATCGACCGTGATCTGGATGGCGCGCTTCCAGTAACGGACAGCGGCCTCGCGGGCGTCTTCGTCCGGTCCGGACCAGCGCAGCACCGGGAGCACCGAGGCGATCTCGACGTCGGCGTCCTTGCAGGCTTTCTTCAGCTGGCCGACCAATTCGTCGTCGGCCTTCGGGTGGTTGAAGAACGGGATGAAGTCCGCGTGCGGGGTCAGCTGGAGGTATTTATACCCGAGATCGGCGGCCAGCCGCGGAAACTCCAGCAGGCCGTGGCTGTGGTGGAACGGGGTGGGATCGAGGGCAATCTTCATGGCCACTCCTACTTGTACAGCTCAGGCTTGGTGTTGAGCTGTACCGCGACCTTCTCGCCCGACTTCTGGGCCTCAACGCCGGCTTCGCAGCACGCAGCGGTGGCATAGCCGTCCCAGGCGGTGGGGCCGCCGATTTCGCCGCGGCGGGCGGCGTCAACCCAAGCCTGGACCTCGACGTCGTACGCGGCACCGAAGCGCTCTTCGAAGCCGGGCGTGACCTTGCCGCCCCAGCGGCCCGCGCTGCGGACGTAAGGACCGCCGTCGCCACCGATGCTCACGATGCCGTCCTCGAAGGAGGCCTGGGTGGCCACTTCGTAGCCGAACTTCGCGTTCACATAGATTTCGACGTCGGCCAGGACGCCGGACTCGGTCTCGATCAGGACGTGCTGGGGATCGTGCTGGCCGTTCGGGGCGTTGCGCGTCGCCTTGCCCAGGCGGACCTGCACGGAGGTGATTTCCTCACCGGTGAAGAAGCGGATGGCATCGAATTCGTGGACCACGGAGTCGTTGATGAGCATCTCGTTGGTGAAGCCCTGAGGAGTGTCCGGGTTGCGGTGCTGGTGGTGGAGCATGAGCAGCTCGCCGAGTTCACGATCGCGGATCACGGAACCCAAGGCGGCGTATTCGGCGTCGAAGCGGCGCATGAAGCCCACCTGGATGCGCTTGTGGCCGGTTGCCGTTTCGGCCTGGACAACCTTCCACGCGCTCTCGGCATCCGGGGTGAGCGGCTTCTCGCAGAGGATCGGGAAGTCCTTCTCCAGTGCCTTGTACAGGATTTCCTCGTGCAGGAAACCGGGCGTCGCGATCAGCACGGCGTTGACGTCGCCGTTGTTGAGGGCATCATCGGCGCTGGCGAGGGCGACGGCGCCGTCGATCCCTGCGATGGCGGCCTGCGCACGGGCGAGGTCGACGTCGACGACGGCGGCCACCTCGGCGCCGTGGATGCGGGTGCTGAGCCGCTTGATGTGGTCGGCGCCCATGCGGCCTGCGCCGATGACGGCCACGCGGAGAATGTCAGTCATTGTTTCTGTCCTTGGTTGTTTGTGCTTGAGAGGCAGCGTTAGTTGACAACCGTGCGGGAGCCGCACGAGAGCAGGTAGTTTCGGGTGCGCTTGGCGATGGGCATCGGGACGTCGAAGGCCACGGGGTACATGTCCTGTTCCACAATGCCAAAGATCGGGCGGTTAAGTCCTTCAACGGCTTCGATGACGGCGCGAAGATCCGGCAGTCCGTTCGGCGGTTCGGTCATGACGCCGGCCAGGTTTGCTGCCGCCCAGGTCATGTTTTCCTCATTGACCTTCTTCAGGACATCCGGGTTGATCTGCTTCAGGTGCAAGTAGCCGATGCGGTCCGGGTAATTCTTGATCAGTTCCAGGCTGGAGGCTCCGCAGTATTCCGCGTGCCCGGTGTCTAGGCACAGGTTCAGGTACTGGGGATCGGTCTCGGCGAGCAGGTGCTCGATATCCGACTGGGCGCCGACGTGGGAATCTGCGTGGGAGTGGAATTGCTGCTTGAGGCCGAAGTCTTCCAGCAACACCTTGCCCATGCGGTTGTGGCCGGCGAACAGATCGTTCCACTGATCCTGGGACAGCTCCCCGCTCTCCACGGCCTCGCCGGTGACGTCGTCGCGCCACATCGCCGGAATGACCACGATGTGTTCGCCGCCCATGGCTGCAGTCAGCTCAGCCACCTTGCGTGCCGGCTCCCAGGCTTCCTCGTACTGTGCGGCACCGCGATGGAAGGCCGTAAAGACCGTTCCCGCCGTGACCTTGAGGTCACGCTGCTTGAGCTCCTCGGCGAGGCGGGCAGGGTCGTTCGGCAAGTATCCGTAGGGGCCCAGCTCGATCCACTTGTAGCCTGACTCAGCCACTTCGTCCAGGAAGCGTTCCCACGGGGTCTGCTTGGGGTCATCCGCGAACCAGACGCCCCAGGAGTCCGGGGCCGTGCCGATGATGAGTTTGTTCTCTGTCATTGCTCAATCCTTAACGTTGATTGCTCCCCACCGGGGGCCGCAGCCCAACTAACTCGCATTTGTTGTCGTTATGAGGGCCCAAAACGACATCTACTGCGAGTCAGTTGGGTGGGAGAGGTCAGCGGGTGGCGACTAGTTGGAGGGGAAGTTGTAGGAGGCGCCGGAGGCGTGGGTGGGTTCGGGCCAGCGGGAGGTGATGACCTTGCCGCGGGTGTAGAAGGAGACGCCTTCGGGTCCGTAGATGTGCTTGTCGCCGAAGAGCGAGGCTTTCCAGCCGCCGAAGGAGTGGTAGGCCACGGGTACCGGCAGGGGCACGTTGATGCCGACCATGCCCACGGTGACGGAGCGCTGGAACTTGCGGGCGTTCGCGCCAGAGGAGGTGAAGATCGCGGTGCCGTTGCCGTAGGGGTTGGAGTTGATCAGCTTGATGCCTTCATCGAGGTCCTCGACGCGGACGACGACGAGGACGGGTCCGAAGATTTCCTCCGTGTATGCGGTCATTTCGGCCGTGACGTGGTCGATCACGGTGGGGCCGACCCAGAAGCCTTCTTCATGGCCGGGGACCACCAAATCGCGGCCGTCCACGACCATCGCCGCGCCCGCGGCTTCGGCTTCGGTGACGATCCGCACGATGCGTTCCTTGGAAGCCGGGGTGATGACCGGGCCCATTTCGGCGTCGGGCTCGGTGCCGTTCTTGACCTTCACGGCCAGCGCGCGTTCTTCGACCTTCTTGACCAGCAGCTCCGCGGCGTCCCCGACGGCGACGGCGACGGAGATGGCCATGCAGCGTTCCCCGGCGGAACCGAACGCGGCGGCGGCGAGGTGGTCCGCGGCGTTGTCCAGGTCGGCGTCGGGCATGATGATCGCGTGGTTCTTCGCCCCGCCCAGGGCCTGGACCCGCTTGCCATGCTTGGTGGCGGTTTCGTGGACGTACTTCGCGATCGGGGTGGAGCCGACGAAGGAGATCCCGTCCACGTCCGGGTGGGTCAGCAGCCCGTCGACGGTTTCCTTGTCCCCGTGCAGGACCTGGAACACACCGTCGGGCAGCCCGGCCTGCTTCCACAGCTTCGCCAGCAGCATCGAGGCGGAGGGATCCCGCTCCGAGGGCTTGAGGATGAACGCGTTGCCGGTGGCGATCGCCATCGGCGCCATCCAGAGCGGCACCATGACGGGGAAGTTGAACGGGGTGATGCCGGCGACGACGCCGAGCGGTTCGCGGAAGGAGAACACGTCGATGCCGGTGGAGACCTGGTCCGAGTAGTCGCCCTTGAGCAGGGTCGGGATACCGCAGGCGAACTCGATCACTTCGAGGCCCCGGCCGATCTCGCCCTTGGCATCGGAGATGACCTTGCCGTGCTCGGCCGTGACCAGGGCGGCGAGCTCGTCCACGTGGGCAGCGACGAGTTCGCGGAACGTGAACAGCACGGCCGTGCGCTTGGCCAGGGAGAAATCGCCCCACTTCTCCGCCGCGGTCTTGGCTGCGGCAACGGTGGCGTCCAGGTCCGCCCGGTTCGCGAGCCGAAGCTGGGCGGTCACGGCCCCGGTGGCCGGGTTGTAGACCGGCTGGCTGCGGTCGCCGGCCCCGGCGGTTTCAACACCGTTGATGAAATGCTTGATGGTGGTCAGGGTGGTCGTCGTCGACATGTGCGGACTTCCTTGTCTGGTGCTTGAAGAGAGCTTGAGGGGGTCTAGCCGAGCAGCTTGCGCTGGCGGTTCTTGTGGTCTGTGTACGTCTGGTAGGCATGCTGGGTGGATTCGAGTTCGGAGACCTGCGAAACGGGAACGTCCCACCAGGATTCGGAGCTCGGCGCGTCCAGCAGGGGGTCCGATTCGACGTGGATGACGATCGGTCCGGTGTCTTCCGGTGCCGCTTTCGCGTCGTGGATGGCTTGTTCCAGTTCGGCGATGACCTTCTCCCCCGGTTCGATCCGGATGACTTTCGCGCCGAGGGACTCGGCGTTGAGGGCCAGGTCGATGGGCAGGTTCTCGCCGGCGTCGAAGGAGTGTTGTTCCCTGTCCAGGACGCGGTACTGGGTGCCGAAGCGCTGCGAGCCCAGCGACTCGGAAAGCGAGCCGATCGAGGCGTAGCCGTGGTTCTGGATAAGGACCACGATCAGTTTGATGCGTTCGGCGACGGCGGTGACCAGTTCGGTGTGCATCATCAGGTAGGAGCCGTCCCCCACCATGACCACGACGTCGCGATCCTTGCCGCCTGCAGCGGCCTCGGCCAGGGCCGCGCGCTTGACGCCCAAGCCGCCGGGGATCTCGTAACCCATGCACGAGTAGGCATATTCGACGTGGTAACCGAACGGATCCCGGACACGCCACATCTTGTGCAGGTCGCCCGGCAGGGAGCCGGCGGCGCAGATGACGACGTCCTGCTCATCCATGGCCCGGTTGGTGGCGCCGATGATCTCGTTCTGGGCCGGCAGCGGGGTGTGCCGGGTATCGAAGGCTTCATCCACGATGCCGTTCCAGCGCTTCTTCTCGGCCGCGATCGTTTGCTCGAGGTCCGCGCCGACACGGTAGCCGCCGAGGGCTGCGTTGAGCTTGACGAGGGCCTTGCGGGCATCGGCGACGATCGGCAGTACGGTGCCGTGCTTGTACGCGTCGATCGCGGCCACGTTGATGTTGACGAACTTCACGTCGGGGTTCTGGAAAGCAGTGCGCGACGCCGTCGTGAAGTCCTCGTAACGGGTACCGATGCCGATGATCAAGTCAGCTTCGGCCGCGAGGGCGTTCGCCGCCGTCGTGCCCGTGGAGCCGATGGCTCCGAGCGAGAACTTGTGGTCCCACGGAAGGACGCCGACGCCGGCCTGGGTGTTGCCCACCGGGATTCCGGTCAGTTCGGCGAACGTGGCGAGTTCCTCGTTGGCGAAGGCGTACAGGACGCCGCCGCCGGCAATGATCAAAGGGCGCTTCGCGGCACGGATGGCCTCGGCGGCGCGGCGGATGTCGTCGTCGTCGGCCTCGGGGCGGCGGATCCGCCACTCACGCTCGGCGAGGAATTCCTCCGGGACATCCAAGGCTTCGGCCTGGACGTCCTGCGGCAGCGAAATGGTGACCGCGCCGGTCTCGGCCGGGTCCGTCAGGACGCGCAGGCCGTGGTGGAAGGCCGAGAACAACTGCTCGGGCCGGGACACCCGGTCGAAGAACTTGGACAGCGGACGGAAGGCGTCATTGACCGTGATGTCGTAGGCGTACGGCAGCTCGAGCTGCTGCAGCACCGGGTCCGCGGCCCGGGTGGCGAAGGTGTCGGACGGCAGCAGCAGGACAGGCAGCCGGTTGGTGGTGGCCAGCGCCGCGCCGGTCAAAAGGTTCGAGGAACCCGGGCCGATCGAGGTGCTGATCGCGAACGTCTGGCGGCGGCGGGTGTGCCGGGCGTAGCCGACAGCCTGGTGCGCCTGGGCCTGCTCGTTGCGGCCCTGGTAATACGGCATGATGCTCGGATCGAGCTGCTGGTACTGCTTGAGGGCCTGCCCCACACCGGCGACGTTGCCGTGTCCGAAGATCCCGAAGGTGCCCGGGATCAGGCGTTCCCGGTACTCGCTCCCGCCGACGGTGTCCACCGTGTACTGCTTGGACAGGAACTCGACAACCGCCTGGGCGACCGTCATTCTGCGCGTTGACATTACTCTTACTCCGATACTTTCGCGGGTGTCTTCAGCAGCTCTGGCGTCTTCAAGAGCGAGGCGGCGGTGGCAACGGCCCCGGCCACGTCCCCGTCGGCCGGATACAAAAGGGTCCGTCCCACAGTCAATCCCTGGACTCCCGGCAGGGCAAGGGCGGCCTGCCAGCTGGCGAAGACCTCGTCCTGGCCCGCATCCGGGTCCCCACCCAACAGGACCGTGGGCAGCGTGGTGGCCGCCATGACCCGTTCCATCTCGTCCACGACGGGAAGCTTCATCCACGTGTAGGCGCTCGTGGAACCGAGACCCTCGGCAATGGCGATCGACTTGATCACGGCATCCGGGGAAAGGTCGTTGCGGACCCTGCCGTTCGCCTCCCGGACAGACAGGAACGGCTCCACCATGGCGATCAGCTTGCGCGCGGCGAGGGAGTCCACCGCCTTGGCCGTGGCTTCCAGGATGTTGGCGGTGTCCGGATCCCCGAGGCAGATCCGGGTCAGCATCTTCCCGCCGTCGGCGCCCAGGGCGTCCAGGGCCGCTGCGGTATGGCCCGTGAAACGGTCGTCGATTTCGTTGACCAGTCCGGCCAGCCCGCCTCGGTTCATCGAACCGAAGACAAGCTTGCCCTCAAGTGCCCCCAGCAGGAGCAGGTCGTCCATGATGTCCGGGCTCGCGAGCACACCGTCGACGGCGGGATTCGCCAAAGCGATCTGCAAGCGGTCCAGTAGTTCCCGGCGGTCAGCCATGGCCACCGGGTCCGAGCCGACGGAGAGGGCGCCGCGGGCCGGGTGGTCGGCCGCGACGATGAAGTTCTGGGTCCCGTACTTCAGCCCCGGGTGGCGGCGACGTGCGGCGGCGGCGCGGGCAACGGCGTCGGGATCTTCAAGCCGGATGGCACTCAGGTGCTCGTAACGGCGGGGGTCGTCATTGAAGCTCAACGTGTTGCTCCTTCGGAAACTGGCGCGTGGGAAGCTGCTGCGTCGGTGCCGGCGGGCGTCAGGCGGCCGCGTTCGGCGAGCAACGAGGTGACCTCCTCCGGCGTCGGCATCGCGTCCGCGCACGAGAGGCGTGAGGCGACAATCGCGCCGGCGGCGTTCGCGTAGTCCAGGACCTGGGCCAAAGGCCAGCCGGACAACAATCCGTGGCAGAAGGCCCCGCCGAAGGAGTCGCCCGCGCCCAGGCCGTTGACGGTCTCCACCGGGACCGGCGCGGAAACGACGCGTTCGGTACGGGTCTTGGCCATGACGCCTTCGGGGCCGAGCTTGACGACCGCGATCTCGACGCCGGCCGCGAGGAGGCGATCAGCCTGCTCGTCCGGGGTTCCTTCACCTACGGCGACAGCGCATTCCTTGTCATTGCCGATGGCCACCGTGACGTGCGGCAGGATCTTGGCGACCTCGGCCCGGGCCTCGTCCTCGGAAGCCCAGAACATCGGCCGGTAGTCCAGGTCCAGGATGGTGTATTGGCCCTCTTTGAGTCCGGTGCGGGGGCGCGCTTCGTGGGCCGCGAGGTGGGCCGAGCGGCTCGGTTCCTGGCAGAGACCGGTCACGGTGGACCAGAAGATGCCGGCGTCCTTGATGGCCTCCAGGTCCAGTTCCTCGGCCTTGATCTGCAGGTCCGGCGCCGTCGGGAAACGGCCGTAGAAGTAGAGCGGGAAATCGTGCGGAGGCTGGATCGCGCAGAACGTGGCCGGGGTCTGAAGGCCCGGCACCGGGGTGACGAACACGTCGTCGACCTTGAACTTGCGCAGTTCGCGGTGCAGGTAAATGCCGAAGGGGTCATCACCGGTGCGCGTAATCACGCCGGAACAGCGGCCGTGGCGGGCAGCGGCAACAGCCACGTTGGAGGGCGAGCCGCCAAGATACTTGCCGAAGGACTGCACATCCTCCAGTCCCACACCGATGTCGTTCGGGTAGATATCAACGCTGATGCGCCCGATGGTGAGCAGTTCGTGGGTCACGGTGATCGCGGACCTTTCTGTAGTGAACTCTTCTTGCGGGACGGTGAGAGCTCCAGTGCTTTTGCCGGCCCGCAGTGAGCGGGGCCACAACCACTACTTTGCACCAGAATTCATGTCCTGTCAAAGGTTTGTACTGACATATTTACAACGAAACGTAATGGCCTAAATTACGCGGTAATGTGGGCTTGAGTCCGCTCCAAAACACTGAGTTACCGCGCGGGAACGGCAAGTTCGCCGGTGACATACTGGGCCCTGCCGAAGCCAAAGGACCAGTCATCGGCAGTGTTTTCGACGTACCCCAGGAAGACATCCTCCCCAGGGACGCCGATCTCGCCGAGCTGGGCGGCGATGGCAGCGAACAAGGACTGCTTGGCTTCGCGACTTCGACCGACCTGGGTGAAGATCTGGATCATGACCACGCCGGAACTTCGCTCGAAGCCGAGTCCGGCATCCTGCGCAACGATCTGACCCACGGGATGCTCGGTGATGATGTGGAAGTAGTCGCGCTCGGGGATGCCGTACTCGGCGAGGATGGCGTCGTGGATTCGCTTACTGAGTTCACCGAGCTGCTCCGGCGTACGGCCTTCGTTGACGTCAATGCGGACGAGGGGCATCTGCTCTCCTTCGATAGTTTGTCCTGACATACTAACAAACTATCGAATCGCGCCACAAGCTCTAGCGACAATGACGCCCCTCCCCACCGACCCGCCCGGACCCCAACGGTTAAACAACGACGGCGCCCGTCACCTTCACGTGGAAGGTGACGGGCGCCGCCGTACTTCAATCGCGCGGAAACCCTGCGCGGGGCATTGCTAGAGGGCTGCGAAGACCTCGCGGAGGAGCTTGGCGGTCTCGGACGGCGTCTTGCCGACCTTCACGCCTGCAGCTTCGAGAGCTTCCTTCTTGGCCTGTGCCGTACCCGCGGAGCCGGAGACGATGGCGCCTGCGTGGCCCATGGTCTTGCCCTCGGGGGCGGTGAAGCCTGCAACGTAGCCGACAACCGGCTTGGTGACGTTTGCCTTGATGAAGTCGGCTGCGCGCTCTTCGGCGTCGCCACCGATTTCGCCGATCATGACGATTGCCTTGGTCTCCGGGTCAGCCTCGAACGCGGCCAGGGCGTCGATGTGGGTGGTGCCGATGACGGGGTCGCCACCGATGCCGATCGCGGTGGAGAAACCGAGGTCACGCAGTTCGTACATCATCTGGTAGGTCAAGGTACCGGACTTGGAGACCAAGCCGATGGGGCCCTTGCCCGTGATGTTTGCCGGGGTGATGCCAACCAGGGCTTCGCCCGGGGTGATGATGCCGGGGCAGTTCGGGCCGATGATGCGGGTGATCTGCTTGCCGTCAGCGTCCACCGTGGCCTGGGCGAGTGCCCAGAACTCGGCGGAGTCCTGAACCGGCACGCCTTCGGTGATGACAACAACCAGGCCGATTCCTGCTTCGATGGCTTCAACTACGGCGGCCTTGGTGAATGCCGGCGGAACGAAGACGATCGAGACGTCGGCGCCGGTCTCCGCAATGGCTTCCTTGACGGTGCCGAAGACGGTGATTTCCTTGTTGCCGTGCAGCACCGTGGTGCCGGCCTTGCGGGCGTTGACGCCGCCGACGATGTTGGTGCCGGCCTTGAGCATCAGGGCGGTGTGCTTGGTGCCTTCGCCGCCGGTGATGCCCTGGACGATGACCTTGGAGTCCTTGTTGAGGTAGATAGACATAGTCTTGCGTCCCTTTACTTAGCTGCGTTGGCGAGCTCGGCGGCCTTGTCGGCGCCCTCGTCCATGGTGGCTGCCAGGGTAACCAGCGGGTGGTTGGCCTCGGCCAGGATGCGGCGGCCCTCTTCGACGTTGTTGCCATCGAGGCGGACAACCAGCGGCTTGTTGGCGTTGGAGCCAAGCTCGGCCAGTGCACCGACGATGCCCTTTGCCACAGCGTCGCACGCGGTGATGCCACCGAAGACGTTCACGAATACGCTCTTGACCTGCTCGTCACCAAGGATGACGTCCAGGCCAGCGGCCATGACCTCAGCGGAAGCTCCACCGCCGATGTCCAGGAAGTTGGCCGGCTTGACGTTGCCGTGGTTCTCGCCTGCGTAAGCGACGACGTCGAGGGTGGACATCACAAGACCGGCGCCGTTGCCGATGATGCCGACCGAGCCGTCAAGCTTCACGTAGTTGAGGTCCTGAGCCTTGGCCTTGGCCTCGAGCGGGTCGGCTGCGTCCTTGTCCTCAAGTTCGCCGTGGTGAACGTGGCGGAAGCCGGCGTTCTCGTCGAGCGAGACCTTGCCGTCAAGGGCAACGATGTCGCCAGCGCCGGTCTTGACCAAGGGGTTCACCTCGACAAGGGTTGCATCTTCCTTCTTGAAGACGTCCCAGAGCTTCAGGATGACGGAAGCAACCTTGCCACGCAGTTCTTCGGAGAAACCGGCAGCGGCGACGATTTCGTCGGCCTTGGCCTGGTCGATACCGACGGCGGGATCGATGGCGACCTTGGCGAGAGCCTCGGGGCGCTCAACAGCAAGCTGCTCGATTTCCATGCCGCCTTCAACCGAGCACATGGCCAGGTAGTTGCGGTTGGCCCGGTCCAGCAGGACGGAGAAGTAGTATTCCTCAGCAATGTCGGCGCCCTGGGCGATCATGACCTTGTTGACGGTGTGGCCCTTGATGTCCATGCCAAGGATGTTGGTGGCGTGTTCAAGCGCTTCGTCAGCGGACTTTGCGACCTTGACACCGCCGGCCTTGCCACGGCCACCGACCTTTACCTGCGCCTTGACGACGGTTACGCCGCCGATGCTCTCGGCAGCAGCCTTTGCTTCTTCAGGAGTGTGCGCCACGATGCCGGCGAGCACGGGTACACCGTGCGCTTCGAACATATCGCGCGCCTGATATTCAAACAGGTCCACGGTTTAGTGTCCTTCTACGTCGAAGTAGTTTCTGTACAGCCGGAAACCACGGTGACCGCGAAAACCGGCTGCGGATAGGTGCGCATCGAACGGCTGCCAAGCAGCCGGTCACATTGCGCAAGTTCCTCTCGAACTTTAGCCCCCCGGGGAGGCCAGCCGGTTCTACAGTACCTGTTAAGTGAGTAAGCACACACTTCTATCGACCGTAGAAAAACCCCTATATGACGCGGTTTTCCGGCTTCAAGAGCCGCTACGAATCCAGTTTGGTCAGCGGCGCGTAACGCAAGAGCAGCCGTTTCTCGCCGACGTCGAACTTCACCTTCGCCACGGTCTTGTCCCCGGCGCCTTCGACGCCGATCACGGTGCCGTTGCCGAAGCTCGTGTGGTTCACTTTGTCCCCCACGACGACGGCGACCACTTCCTTTTGCGGCTGGACACGGTTGCGTACGACGGCGGCCGGCACGTCCGCGTTGAAGCCCGCCGTATCGCTGGCTGCGGCCCCGCCCGAGGTTCCGGCACCCCAGAAGGAGCCCCCGTAACGCCCGGAACCGATGGGGGCGTTCCCCCAGCCGCTCACTTGGCGGGAGGTGCCCTCGCGTTTCCACTCCACGAGACCGGTAGGGATCTCCTCGAGGAACTGGCTGGCAGGGTTGTATTGGCTCTGGCCCCACATGCTGCGAACTTCCGAGCGGGTCACGTAAAGGCGCTTCCGTGCACGGGTGAGGCCCACATAGGCCAGGCGACGCTCTTCCGCCAGTTCCTTGGGATCGGTTGCGGACCGCTGATGCGGGAAAAGTCCGTGTTCCATACCGGTCAGGAAGACAACGGGGAATTCCAAGCCCTTGGCCGTGTGGAGCGTCATGAGCGTGACGACGCCCATCCGCTTGGCCTCTGCGACGGCGGCGGCTGCGTCCTCGGAGGATCCTTCGGGAGCGTCCGGGATCTGGTCGGCGTCGGCTACGAGGGAGACTTGCTCCAGGAATTCACCCAGTGAGCCTTCGGGGTTGTCGCGCTCGTATTCCCGCACCACCGCCACCAGTTCGGCGAGGTTTTCCACGCGGGATTCGTCCTGCGGATCGGTGCTGGCGCGGAGCCCGGCAAGGTACCCGGTCTGTTCCAGTACTGCTTCCAAAGCTGCCGCAGCCCCGGAACCCGAAGCCACTTCGGCCAGGTCATCCAGGAGTTTCACAAAGCCTAGGACCGCGTTCACGGAGCGGGTGGCCATGCCGGGAGCCTGGTCCGCCTTGCGCGCCGCAGTCATGAACGACGTGCGTTCGCGCTCGGCGAGCGCCGCGACGGCGCCTTCGGCACGATCACCGATTCCCCGCTTGGGTTCGTTGAGGACGCGACGCAAATTGACGTCGTCGTCCGGGTTCACCAGGACGCGAAGGTACGCGAGGGCGTCCTTGATTTCCTTGCGCTCGTAGAAGCGGGTGCCGCCCACCACTTTGTACGGCAGTCCGACGCGGACCAGGACGTCTTCAATGGAGCGGGACTGGGCGTTGGTGCGGTAGAAAATGGCGACGTCGCCGGGACGCAGGCCTTCCTCGTCCTGGAGCCGGTCAATCTCCTTGGCGATGAACTGGGCTTCGTCGTGCTCGTTCTCGCCTACGTAGCCGATGATCTTCTCGCCGTCGCCCTCGGCCGTCCAGAGTTTCTTGTCCGGGCGGTTGGGGTTTCGCGAAATAACGGAGTTCGCCGCGCTCAGGATGTTCTGGGTGGAGCGGTAGTTCTGCTCCAACTTGATGGTGCGGGCTTCCGGGTAGTCCTTCTCGAATTCGACGATGTTGCGGATGTCCGCACCGCGGAACGCGTAGATGGATTGGTCGGAGTCGCCGACGACGGTCAGCTCGCTCGCCTGGGGACCCTCACCGACGATTTCGCGGACCAATGCGTACTGTGCGTGGTTGGTGTCCTGGTATTCGTCCACGAGGACGTGGCGGAATCGACGGCGGTAGGACTCCGCGAGCGCGGGGAAGGCCCGGAACATGTAGACGGTCTGCGCAATGAGGTCGTCGAAGTCCATGGCGTTGGCCTGGCGTAAGCGCTGGGTGTAGCCCTTGAAGACCTCGGCAACGGCCTGCTCGAAGGGTTCGTTGTAGTTGGCGCTCGAGGCGAACGCGTCGTCGTCAATGAGCTCGTTCTTGAGGGCCGAGATCTTGTGCTGGATCGCTTTGGGCGCGAACTTTTTGGGATCGAGGTCCAGGTTCTTCGCTACGAGCGTGATGAGCCGCAGGGAGTCTGCGGAATCGTAGATGGAGAAGTTGGAGTTCAGCCCCACGTTGGTAGCTTCACGGCGCAGGATACGCACGCAGGAGGAGTGGAACGTCGAGATCCACATGGACTTGGCACGGGCACCCACCAGGGCTTCGATGCGTTCCCGCATTTCCGCGGCCGCCTTGTTGGTGAAGGTGATAGCCAGGATCTCGCCGTGATGGGCCCGCCTGGTGGCGATCAGGTACGCAATGCGGTTCGACAGCACGCGGGTTTTGCCCGAACCGGCCCCGGCCACGATCAGCAAAGGGCTGCCGGCATGTTTGACGGCTTCCTCCTGCTGGGGGTTCAACCCTTCGAGCAACGCCTCCGCAGACGGCAGGCCCGAGTGGCCGCCGTCTTGCCCACCGCCGGGCTTGCCGGCCCAGGACGCACCCCCACCGGGCGCACTACCACCGGGCGCAGCGCCGCTTCCGGCGCGTGAAAGCATGGCCGGAGCGGCCTTGGTGGCAGCTCGGCTTGCCGCTTTGAAGGGGCCATCAGCGTACGGGTCAAACAACATATCCATGGTGTTTACCAGTCTAGGCGGTGGCCCTGACACTGATGGACCCGCATGCCCTTCCCCGGGCTGCGTCAAAAAAGTGTTCGGTCGGAAAATACCGCGGCTCCGAAGTGCCCTCCCAATGATGCTTCTTAGGAGCTACAAGTTCGCTGGCTCGCCGGCTTCCTCTGGAAAGGGTGAATTCAGGTTGCCGCTACGCAGTCCGGCCTTGAGGTGGACCACCGGAATTCCCTGGTAGAACGCCGCCAGCCCCGCGGCATGCTGCCCGGTCACTGCTACTGGCGCCTTGTAACGGCCGGTTGCACGCAAGGCCTGGACCAGCGGCGCCATCTTGATGGCCTCCGGACGGGTCCCGTAAACGAGCAGGACAGTGCGGTTGCCAAGGGAGGCGCATCCTCAAGCGAATTGCGGCACCGAGGTGAGCGCCGCACGCAACTCCCGGACCGCCGTCGGGCCCCCCGCGAGGAACCAGTCCAGGCCGTTGACGCGCACGACGTCGGTGTCCCCGCCGGCCGCGCGGACGATCGCCTTGCCGGGGAGCCAGTCCCACTCGGGGCAGCTGTGTTGGAACCAGCAGCCCAGTTCGCCGTCGGCCACCCGGCCGAGATCGCAGGAGCCGGAACCGAACATGCGCAATGAAGCTGCCGACACCGCTGCAGCATGCCAGGGCATGGCGGCTCGGGGATCGGCGAGCCACGTGGGGTGGATGTAGGTCGCGGCACCGAGTTCACGTAGGGCAGCACCCGACGGTCCCGGAATCCGTTCGTCGTTGAGGGTCGCGGGATGCCCTTCGCCGCCGGTCCAAAGCTTGTCGAGCTCCGGTTGATAGATGGCCCCGAGAATAACGTCGGCATCCGAGGCGGTCCCGGGTGATGCCGTGCCCTCGCGTTTCAAGGCGATCGCGGAGCACCAATAGGTGGAGCCGTGCAGGAAATTGTAGGTACCGTCCACGGGATCGATCACCCAGGTGCGGCCGCTTCTTCCAGCCACCGAGCTTCCTTCTTCACCCAGGATGCCGTCGTCGGGGCGGCAACGGCGCAGTTGCTCAAGGACGTAGGCCTCGGCCGCATGGTCCGCGGCGGTCACCACGTCCGAAACCGAGGTCTTCCGTTCCCCTTGCAGGCCGCCCATCCGCATCAGCAGGGCAAGCTGCCCGGCTTCCCGGACCAGGGCGGCAGCGAGTTCGTAGTCGTCGAGCGATGGATCAAGTTCTGTGGCGGAGTGCCTGCCAGTGGTCATGGGTCCAGCTTATGTGGCGGGATAATGAATGACATGGCCAAGACCCCAGCCCAACGCATCAAGAAGCACGGCGCCAATGCCGCTGTCCCCCAGCACCACTTGCCGTCGGTGATCAATCCCACCACCCAGCGGTCGCCCGAGAAGGCCCAGAACAACGGCCGCCTCATAGTGATTGCCGGGGTCGTGGCCAGCCTTTTCCTGTTTTGGTATGTGCACCTGCTGACCCTGAACCAGATGACCCAGTTGTCCGGCGGCATGGCCATGCCCGATTCCCTCATCGGCGGGTTCTCCACCGATTACGTCCACCAATTGCATGGCGCCATGACGGACGACGCCCGCGGACAGCTCAGCTACATCCACAAGACCGCCGGAACCCTGTCTCCGCTGATCTTCGGTTTCACGTGGCTTCTGCTCATCGGCACCAATGTGGCCGGAAAGGCACTGCGCTGGACGCTGTGGGCTGCTCCCCTGCTGTTCGCCGTGGTCCGTTTGTGGAGCAACGTGGCGGTCGACGCCGCGCTGGGATCGGCAACGCCCGACGCCGGCCAGGTGGCTTTGGCTTCCACGCTCACCGTTGTGGGCTGGGTACTGTTCCTGCTGAGCCTTGCGGCCGGCGGCGCGGCTGTGTTTGTGGGGCGGCGGCGTTCGAAGAGCGCCTAGCAGAAGCGCCGAACGCAGCCAACGCCCGCACGCGCTAACCCGGCCCAGAATCGGGCCTCCGAATCAGGCCCCCGGCTCAAGCATCTCCCGGGCTTGGAGGGCACGCTGGTGGGCGCCGGCTTTCTCGAAGCGATCGGCCGCTTCGACCAGGCTTTCTTTCGCCGCCTGCTTGTTCCCGGTACCGGCTTGGGCCCGCGCCATCAAGAGGAATACCTCGCCTGCCATCTGCGCGGGCAGTTGGTCAGCGCTGCGACTGATTTCGTTCAGCAGCTCAAGCGCCGCCCCGGCGTCTCCTGCCAGGTAGTTCCAATGCGCGCGGTTGAGGCGAAGCAGGAGAATTTCCTCTTCGCTGCCGCCGACGACATCCGTGGCAAGCTCCGCCCGTTCAATGCACCGAAGGGTGGCCGCATCGGCCACTTCAGCGGCCAGCCTCATCGCGGCCGAGGCTTTGTTGAACTTGGCCCAGACATCAAGGTTCCGCGAAGGGGAAAAGGTTTCCGCGGCAAGCTCATGGTAGTGGAGGCCTTCAGCTACCTTGTCGCAGAGGAACGCCACATTCCCGATGACCCAGTACGCCTTGCCGGCCAACTGGTCATCCATTTCATCAGAAATTCTCGCCGAGAGGGACAGGCACTCCTCCCACGCCTCCTCCAGTTTGCCGGACTCGCCAAACGCGGCGATCAGTGCCTGCCGCGCATGGACGTCGATTTCCATGTCTGCGTCATCATCGACCAGTCCAACTGCCGACGCCGCAGCCGAGGTGGCCATCTCCAACAGCCCTTCACCCCGAAGGGAGTTCGCCATCAAGATGAGTGCCCGGGCCCGGTGCTGGGGTGAGGCCTCGGCCAACGATGCCTCGGAAAGGGATCTCGCCAGCGCAGTGCTGGCAGCGAAATCACCTGCGTCGAGAAGATTCTCTGCTTGAAGGAAAGTCATGTTCCACCATCCGGCGGAATCGCCCTCATCGAGGGCAATATCGGCGGCCGAGCGCGCACCATCGGCAGCCTTGGCGAAGTCATGGCTGGCCCGGTGACCCCTCGCTTGCAGTTCCGCAGCGGCGTACGACGGCGCAACCTTCTTTTCTCCCATGGCTCCATTATGTCCCTGAGACACTCCGCCCATGATTCGGGCGAGCGTTTAGCATGTTTCTCCACCGTCCGGACGGACACTGATGACACGGCGTGTCGTTACTCTTATAATGAGCGTGCTTCACTTCGTTCACTCCAGTCGCATCAGTCACATATCATCAGGAGCTTTCGCATGAAAAGAACTCTCGCCGCGCTCCTCGCGGCAGCAGCAATCTTGCTCGCAGGAATTACCGGCTCGGCAGCTGTGTCCGCCAGCAGCCAGAGCCCCTCACAGGATTCGTCCATAGCCACGGGCTGGTGGCCGAACTTCGCACAGAACTCGGCGGAGGCTACCGGCTGGTGGCCCAACTTCGCACAGGATTCGGCCCAGGCCACCGGCTGGTGGCCCAACGCCACCACCCAGAACTCGGCAGAGGCCACTGGCTGGTGGCCGAACTCCACCACTCAGGGTTCGCCTCAGGCGACTGGCTGGTGGCCGAACTCCGCCACCAACTCCACTCCCTCCAACTAGCAATACCTGAAAGGCACCGGACCTAAGGTCCGGTGCCTTTCCGCTGCCCGTCTTCCGTTGCCGGGAGGAGGCATGCTCAGGTGCCTCGCAACAGTTCCGCGAATTTATCCGCCGCCATGGGCCGGCCAAAGTAATACCCTTGGCCACTCGCGCAGCCCAGGCGGGCAAGCTCAGCCGCCTGCTCCGCCGTTTCGATACCCTCGGCAACAGCCTGCATCCCGCAGGCGTGAATGAGCTGGAGAACAGCCGCCACAAAGGCCCGCTCCTTGTCGTCCGTGCCCAGCCCTTGGATGAGGGAGCGGTCAATCTTGACCACGTTGACGGGAAGGCTGCGCAGGTAGCTGATGGACGAATAGCCAGTCCCGAAGTCGTCGATTTCCAGCCGGATACCGAGTCGCCGGAGGCCGGTCAGAGAGTATTTGTCGATGTCGCTTCCGTTCACGGCCATTGACTCCGTGAGCTCGATGACCAGCTTGGATGCCTCCACCCCGGTTTCGGCGAGCACTTCCCGCACATGCTCGATCAATTCCAGGCTTTGCAATTCGGTGGTGGAAATATTGACCCGCATGCTGAAGTCTTCGTCCATGCCCGGACCGTCCTGCCACTCGCGCAATTGCTGCATCGCCCGCCGGAGAACCCAATAGCCAAGATCGATGATGATGCCGGTTTCCTCGGCCAACGGGATGAATGCATCCGGCATCAACAATCCCCTATCGGGGTGGTTCCACCGCACCAGCGCTTCGGCGCCTTCAATCCGCCCCGAGGCCAACTCGACAACAGGCTGGAAATGGAGGACCAGCTGATCTGTCCGGATGGCTTCACGCAGTTCCGAGATCATGAGTCCCTGGAGCCGGCGCGCGTACAACAAAGCCGGTTCGAAAACCCTGACGCTGCTCCCCTGCTCGGCCTTTGCCGCATACATGGCCGTGTCGGCTTCCATGACGAGGTCGTCCACGGACTGCCCTGGTTCGGCGACCCGGAGCCCGATGCTCGTTCCACAGATGATCCGGACTTCGCCGATGTCGATGCTCTCACCCACGGCCCGAAGGATCCGCTTGGCAACGCCACGCGCATGCGCCGCATTGGATTTGGGCAGCATCACGGCAAATTCGTCCCCGCCGAGCCTCGCCACCATGTCAGTGTCGCGGACCGCTGCGAGCAAGCGCCTGGCGGTAACCTTCAAGACGGTATCCCCGGCGCCATGCCCCAGAGTGTCGTTGATCCCCTTGAATGAGTTCAAGTCCAAAACGAGCAACGCGGGCGGGAGCTCACCCCGCTCGGATTCGACGAGTTCATGGTTCAGCGCCCTTTCGAGTGCCGTGCGATTCGCCAACTGGGTCAGCGGATCAGTGAGCGCCATCCTTTCGAGTTCGATCTGGGCCTCGCGCAGCATGGCAGTCCGGCTTTCGACCCGCTCCTCGAGCTCCTGGTAAATGGCTTGAAGATCGTCGGCCATGAGGTTGATCCCGGTGATGACTGCAGCCACTTCGTCCCGCGGGCCGGAGACCGGGATCCTCGTGCTGAGGTCTCCGTCCGCGATCCGGACCACCCCTTCAACGAGGGCAAGCAGCCGCGGGTCCTGGGGCTCATGATTCACGGTGGTGCTCTCTCAACCAGTCACGGGCTTCCGCCTCGGACGTGAAGAACCGTCCCGGAAGGGAGCCTGGCTTCGCGCGAAGGAGAAAGTGTGCAATCACCCGGTCCACCGGGCTCTCCCCCAAGAGGGCGCAGGCCGAAATAGCCACGGAATTCGTGTAGGTCAGGCGCGCGTCGTCGGTGACGGACAGTACTCCGGTCACCCTGAGCAGAAGCGGGAGCCGCCGTCCGTCCGCAAACATACGAACAGCCGCCGCGGCCGCCTGGGCTTCGGGTGAGCGGACCACGCTGTTCGGTGGCAGGGTGACCTCGATAATGCCGTCCTCCGCCAAGTCAACGGTGATCTGATCGGCAGGGACCATCACGTCTTCAGGCGAAGCATCCAGGGCATCATCGGGAATCCGCGAATCCCGGGCGGGGAGTGTCTGGGAGCTCATCGCCGCGCCACCTGCCGCCGTCGGGCGATCGGCCCGCGGAGGTCCCGAAGGCCATTACCCGAGGGGTGGGATGCTGCCTTTATGGGGGATGTATCGCCTGCGTGTCCCGGACGACGCAGAACAAGCTGATGAGTCATGGGTCCTATGTTCTGCCGTGTCGGTCAATCTAATCTGCGCCAAGACTGCATGGAACCCTCAGCCCGGCGCCATTCCGGTGAGTGCACTCATGATAATGCAAAGATTGCCCACCCGCTGACATGAGGCTACCCGCGAAAACTCATCGTTTCGCAAGCCGCGCCGCCGTTCGCCGTACTTCCCGGACCCGTTGCGCCACCACAAGTCCCGCGGCGGAAAATCCGATCGTGACCGGATAGGCCATCAGTCGTTCCAGGGTTCCCGGTTCGGGGACATCCATCCGTGTCAGGCCGCCGACCACCAAGGCGCCCAGCGTCAACGTCCCGCACGCCAGGATGAACCAGCTCATCGCTGTATGCGGCAGCCAGAGCAGCCCGAGGAGCAACAGTGCGAATGCTCCACCGATAAAGAACATCAGGGCGCCCGCAAGATGGAAGGGTGAACCCAGGTCTTCCGGCACAAACCCAACAACCACAGTTCCCAGCCCGGAGACACCCGCCAGGAACCGGACCGCGACGGCGGTGGGCCGCGCTTTGCGGTAGGCGGCACCCTGCAGGATCCGCACGCCGGGACGGGCCGCAATGCAAAGGAGCGCCGAACTCAGCAGGATCGCCCCGAAAAGCATGCCCAGGCCCTGCACTACGAAGGAGGCATTCATGAGCAGATGCAGGGGCGAACAGACGTCGCGGTGCTCGTAGACCCCGCACTTGAGCGCGCCAAGATCACTGATGAACCCGGTCCGGCGGTCGTAGGGTCCGGGGCCCCGCCAGGCTTCGATCACCGCCGATTCGGCCACGAAATACTGCACCACGCTCAACTGGGCCCAACCGCCGATGTTCGAGCGGATGGTGCCGAGCTCCGGGAGGTGGCCGCCGTGGGCGGCCGCCACGGTCATTTGCTCTCTCATGCGGGCCAGCCTAACGCCAGCACCCGCATGCGGTGCCGCGTGCGCCGCCGCCGGTGTTGCCGGGCAGCGCGTGTTGCCGGCGTCGGTGTTCGAGGGCCGCCCCGGCAGCTTGTATGCTTGTATGCGTGCCCGGCGAGCGGCTCCCAGGAGCTTCCAGCACGCGCACAGGCCCTCGTAGCTCAGTGGATAGAGCACGGCTCTCCTAAAGCCGGTGTCGTTGGTTCGATTCCAATCGAGGGCACTTGAAAGACCAGCTGCGCGAATCGTCTCCGACGCAAGACCTGCGGGCTTACCTGCTGGGCAGCTGGACCGTGGAACGGTCCCTGTGGGACCGGGCGGGCGGCACCCGCGGTACCTTTGCCGGCGTCGTGCGCTATTCGGAAACCCCCGACGGCGGTCTCTTCCTTCGCGAAGACGGCACCATGACCTGGCCCACCCACACCGGCCCCGCCTTCCGCGAATACCTCCTGCGGCCTTCCGACTCCCCCGAAGCCATGGATGTCTACTTCCCTGATGGGAAACCGTTCCACCGCATGAGCTTCCGCGACCACGCCAACCAGGACACCCACTGGTGCGATCCCGATGACTACAAAGTCAATTACCTCTGGGGCGGGCCGGATGCCTTCAGGTACGCCTGGGACGTGCACGGACCAGCCAAGGACTTGCTGCTCGAATCCCGGCTAAGGAGAGAGACATGACCAGCAACAGTCCAGCCAAGGACCTGATAGTCGTCAGCGCGGTCTGCGTGTACGACGACGCCGGACGGCTGCTGACCGTGCGCAAGCGCGGCACGGACAAGTTCATGCACCCCGGCGGCAAGCCCGAGCCAGGTGAAACCGCGGCGGAGACGGCATCCCGCGAGCTGGCCGAGGAAGTCGGAATCGAGATCGACCCGGCCGACCTTGAGGCCTTGGGGAGTTGGCTCGCCGTCGCCGCCAATGAGGCCGCGACTGACATCGAGGCCACCGTCTTCACCGCACCGGGCACGTGGGAAGCCCGCCCTTCGGCCGAGATCGCAGAGATCCGGTGGTTGGATCTCTCTGCTGAACTTCCGGACGATTTGGCTCCGCTCCTGACGGACCACGTCCTGCCCCTGCTCGCGAAAAAGTAGGCCTTCCCGCTCCCGGAAAAGCCATGCGTGTCGGGGCCTGAACTTCCCTGTTTTGCCATGAAATTCCGGTGAGAACTGGCTATAGTGATCGCACAGTTTGTTTTAACTTGATACAGGCTGCATTGTCAGATCCAGCTGGGGGATCGCATGCAATCTCTTGAACAGCGCCGACGCGTCCGGGGGGACGTCGGCGGAGAACGTCCGCAGTTCCGTGACACTCCTGTGGAGGTCAAGGCGTACTCGACGGCGGGAATGGCCGGCTGGGCGGCGCAACTGGGTTCTCCCGCGCCCGAAGCTCCGCGTTCCCGCAGAATGGCCAGGACCGGCGGGATAGCTGCGATAGCAGCGTTGTTGCTCTACCTGACGTGGCGGATCGCATTCACCATGCCGCTTGGTGGCGGGGATCTTTTCATCGCGTGGACGCTGGTGACGTTTGAGGCCCTTCCGCTGATAGGGCTGGTTCTGAAATCCATCACTCTGTGGAACATCGACTGTTATGCGCCTGAGCCGGTTGCCCAAGCTCCCAAGGGCATGAAGGTTGCCGTGCTGATCCCCACGTATAACGAGCCGGTCGAAGTCCTTGCGCCCACCATCGCAGCGGCCTGCGCGCTTCAACCGCGCCACGAAACGTGGGTATTGGATGATGGAAGCCGCCCGTGGGTTGCCGAGATGTGCGCATCCTTCGGTGCAAGAGTGGTCACCCGCGCCGAGCACGACCATGCCAAGGCGGGCAACATGAACCATGCATTGGATTTGATGGCTGCGGAGGAAGCAGCCGGAAAAGACCCAATAGACATCATTGCCGTGCTCGACTGCGATCACGTGCCCCTCCCAACATTCCTGACGGCCACCTTGGGTTGGTTCGCCGACGAGGAAATCGCCCTCATCCAGGGGCCGCAGGCGTTCTACAACTCAGGAGCCTTCGACGACGACGGCATCTCCGGCGAACAGGGGTTGTTCTTCAACGTCCTGATGCCTTCACGCAATGTTCCCGGTGCAGGACCTTTCTGGTGCGGTTCAACCTCGCTGCTCCGGATCAAGGCGCTTCGCGAGGTAGGTGGAGTAGCCACCGAGACCATCACAGAAGACATGCACACCACCCTCAAGCTCATCCGGCTCGGGTGGAAGACCGTGTACCACCACCAGACCCTGGCGGTTGGCCTGGCCCCGGCAACGGCCGATCAATACCTGCTGCAGCGCAGACGCTGGGGCATGGGCGCGATGCAGATCCTGACCTACGAGCGCCTTTGGGCGGCCAAGAGCTGGATGACCTGGCGGAACTTCCACGAATACATCAACGGAACCTTATGGTGGCTTGAGGGCATTGCCACCTTGATTGCCTTCATCATCCCCATGGCGGTCATGGTCTCCGGCGCGCAGACCTCCACCGCCGGGCCCGTTGAGTTCACCCTTGCCTTCGCCGCCATGTTCTGGGTGCGTTTGTGGGGCGCCAAGAGGCTCATGCGCCACCAGATCCACTGGCCGACGGCGTTCGCCCTGCGGATTTTCCGGGTTCCTGTCGGGATGGCCTGCCTTTGGTGGCTCGTTTCCCGGAAGTCCTTGGAGTTTCAAGTCACCCCGAAAGGCGCCGCGGAACTTCGACTCCGCGGAAGGGCCCCGCGGATCCTCATTGTGCTGATTGTCATCGTGGGCGCGATTATTCTCTATGCGACGGCCGGAGTCCTCGGTTGGGTGCCCTGGCGGACGAGTCCTGGCTCCACGATTGCCGCCGGAGTCTGGCTGGTGCTGGCGGGGGTTGTCTTGGTGCTGGGGACGCTCCGGATCAGGGCCGCCGAATTCGCCACATCACGCAGGAGCGCCCACCGGGTCACCGTCAAGGTACCTGTCACGGTTTCCGGGGTCCCGGGCCAACTGCTGGACATTTCCATGGGAGGCGCCGCAGTCCGGGTCGGGGCGGACGCGCTACCGGAATCAGGCCGCGTACTCTTGGAACTCCCGGGAGACGCACGGATCCCCCTGGATATCGTCCGGGTGTGGTCTAGTTCGAAGGGAGAATACACTGCTTCGCTACGGGTTCGTGACCGCGACTGGGAGGCGTACCGCAGGCTCTCGCTCTGGCTGTTTCATACTCCCGATAACGCACTGCCCGGCTTTCCTCCTGGGGTCCCTGCCGTCGCAACCCGCGAGTCGGCATGAACGGCCACGCCTTGCGTAGGCCCGCCCTCGCCTGGACTGTTATCGTCACCGCTGGGGCAGTGGCCATCCTGGCGGCGATCCTCGGCGCAAACCAAGGGACGTCCGGGGCCCAGTCAGCCGGTGACCTCGCCATCCTGGCAGCATCGCTGCTCGCCACAGCCAGTTGTGCCTGGGCGGGGCGGCGCAAGGATGAAAGCGCCCGTGCGTGGCGGGTCATGGGCCTAGCCACGCTGATCTGGACCACCGGACAAGCGATCTGGACCTTCTACGGCTTGACGCTCGATCACGACTACCCCTACCCCTCCGTGGCCGACGCCGCTTTCGTCGGCTATTCGATCCCTGCCGCCATAGCCCTCTACTTGTTCCCTCGTCCCCGGGTCTCCTCGGTTGCTTTCCTGCGTGCACTCCTGGATTCGGCAGTGATTGCGTCCGCAGTGCTGTTCATGAGCTGGGCTACCGTCCTCGGCTCCATGTACAAGGCCGAAGGGCAGGAGACCCTCGTCCACCTCACCGGCCTCGCGTATCCGGTTGCCGACATTGCGATGGTCTCCATCGTCCTCATGCTCACCATGCGGAGGGCACCAGGGGAACGCCTCAGGTGGGTCTGCCTGGGTGGCGGACTCCTCGTCCTTGCGATCACTGACAGTACGTACGTGGACCTGACGTCCGAGGGCGTCACAGGTCTCACCGGAACTCCCCTGGCGGCAGGCTGGATCACGGCGTTCCTGCTGATAGCCCTCGCCCCGCTGGTCCCCTACGCCCCGCGTCCCCGGACGGAGCGGCGCCTCTACACCTTGGCCCTGGAACTGCTCCCCTACGTCCCTGTCCTGGGTGCCGTGATGGTGGCGCCCATACGGGTCGGGCGTCCCGGGGACCCCTTCCTGCAGGCCGTGGGGCTCACTGCCCTGGCCCTGGCCATCACCCGCCAGATTCTGATCATCCTCGAGAACATCAACCTCACGCGGGATCTCGAATCCAAGGTTGCCGAGCGCACAGCGGAACTTGAAGGTCTCGGCGCGATCGTCAACTCCTCAGCGGATGCAATCGTGGGCAAGTCACTGGACGGTGTCATCACCAGCTGGAATCCCGGAGCCGAACGGATCTACGGATACAGCGCCGCCGAGGCAATCGGCAGGCATGTTTCCTTCATCATTCCGGACGAACTTCAGGAGGAGGAAGAAGAGCTCTTGGCGGGCATCCGGGCCGGCGGGGAAACCCACAGCTACGAAACAGCACGGGTCCGCATCGACGGCTCCATCGTTCCCGTTTCCCTGACGATGTCTCCGATCCGCGGCACCGGCGGCATCCGCGGAGTCGCCACGATCGCCCAGGACATCACCGAACGCAGGATCGCCCAGGCCGAGTTGGTGACCGCCCGGGAAGCCGCCGAGGAAGCCAGCCGCTTGAAGTCGGAGTTCCTCGCGACGATGAGCCATGAGATACGCACGCCGATGAACGGAGTGATCGGGCTGACCGGATTGTTGCTGGACACCCCCTTGGAGGAAACCCAGCGCCAATATGCCGAAGGCGTCAAGGGCGCGGGCGAATCCCTGCTGTCCTTGATCAATGACATCCTGGACTTCTCGAAACTCGAAGCAGGCAAGGTCGATCTGGACCCTGCTCCCTTCAATCCACGCACCTTGGTGGAGGAACTCGCGGTCCTCCTTGCCGAGGCCGCACAGGCCAAAGGCCTGGAGCTGATTGCGTACTGCCGCCCGGAGGTTCCGGCGATGCTGGTGGGCGACGCCGGCCGCATCAAGCAGATCCTGCTCAACCTGGCCTCGAACGCCGTGAAGTTCACTCCCTCAGGGGAAGTTGTCATCAGCGTGAAGCTCGTGAAGCAAGAATCCGCGAACGTTCGTGTACGCTTCGAGGTCCGCGACACCGGGATCGGGATCGATGCGGCAGACCACCACAGGCTCTTTGAGTCGTTCTCGCAGGCCGATGCCTCCACTACCCGGCGGTACGGCGGGACCGGCCTTGGACTGGCGATCTCACGGAGGCTTACAGAGGTAATGGGCGGCGAAATCGGGGTGGACAGTTCCTTGGGCAACGGGAGCACCTTCTGGGCCACCCTTCCCTTGGCAGTGAGCGAAGCTGCGGCAGCTCCGGCGTCGATCTCGCCCGACCAGCTCACGGGACTCCGGGTCCTTGTGGTGGATGACAACTCGACCAACCGATTGGTGCTCGAGGGGCAATTGGCTGGCTGGCGGATGAAACCGGAAGCTGTCAGCGACGCCCAACAGGGCCTGGACCGCTGCCGCGAAGAGGCCGCCGCCGGACGTCCCTTCGACATTGCGGTGCTCGACATGTGCATGCCGGACATGAACGGCTTGGAGCTGGCACACCAGCTGAGCACCGACGTCGCGCTCGCATCCACCCGGATCATCATGCTGACGTCCACCATGAATGTGGACAAAGCCGAACTCGTGGCCGCCGGGGTCCAGGAATGGCTGACCAAGCCGGTGCGCAGCTCCGAGTTCTACGACCGCCTCATGCGTCTTGTCGCGGCCCGCCCGCTCGCGGCTCCCGTGGTCCTTCCAGCCATCCCGGTGACCATCAGCCAGCCTTCGCGCGGCCTGATTCTCGTCGTCGAGGACAACGAGGTCAACCAGCTCGTGGCCCGCAGCATGGTTGCGAAGCTCGGGTACGAGGCCGACGTCGTCGCCGATGGCAGCGAAGCAGTCGCCGCCACTGCGGCCACCGAGTATGCCGCGGTCCTGATGGACTGCCATATGCCCGTCATGGACGGATTCGAGGCCACCAAAGCCATCCGGGCACGGCACGATGGGCGCAGGCGGCTGCCGGTCATTGCGATGACGGCAGGCGCACTCGATGAGGATCGTGAGCGCTGCCTTGCGGCCGGCATGGACGATTATCTGACCAAACCGGTGGACGTGGACAAATTGGAGCGGGTTCTCTCGCGATGGATCCCGGAAACATCGAAGGAAGGCGGCGGCACTGTCCTCGACCCCGCGAGGCTGGAAACGTTGCGTGACCTCGGTCCGGCAGACGGGCTCGGGTTGCTGCCCGCCGCCGCCCAGGCCTTCAGGCAAGACATCCAACCGAGCCTGGAGGCACTCCGCCACGCTTTGGACAACGGAAGCCGAGACACTTTCAGGCACGTTGCCCACAAGCTAAAAGGAGCCGCAGCCAACATCGGGGCCGCGCGCGCGGCACGGATGTGCGAGGAATTGGAACGCAGCTCATCAAGCGGCGGGCCCGTCGATCCCGCGCTCCTGGCCGGCCTTGAGGCCGAACTGGGACTTGTTGACAAAGCGTTGGACCACGCCCTGTCGGTGGCCTCGTGAAGGTCCTGGTGGCGGACGACGATTTCGGTTCGCGTCTCGTGGCGAAGGCGGCAGTGGAGCAGTCCGGCCACGAATGCATCGTGGCCGCGGACGGCAACTCCGCTTGGGAGCTGTACAGGCAACACCGGCCGCAAGTTGTGGTGACTGACCTGATGATGCCCGGGCTCAACGGACTGGAACTCTGCCGCGCCATCCGCAGCGCGGAAGAGGACTCCTACACCTACCTTGTCCTTGTCACCTCGAAAGATTCACGCGAGGACGTCGTCGCGGGCATGCAGGCCGGTGCTGACGACTACGTGGCCAAGCCGCTTGACCCGTTCGCCCTGCATACCAGGCTGCTCGTGGCTCAGAGGGTGACTTCGCTGCACACCGATCTTGCACGCTACCGTGCCGCGCTCGCGGAGCAAGCGCGCACCGATCCCCTGACGAAGCTCCACAACCGGCTGAAGCTCTCGGAGGACCTGGAACAGCTGCACCACAGATGCGCCCGTTACGGAACGGACTACAGCCTGGCGATCTGCGACGTGGACAACTTCAAGAGATATAACGATCTTTATGGCCACCAGGCCGGAGATCTCGCATTGCAGTCGGTTGCGGCCTCCCTTGCCGCCCAAGGGCGCGAAAGCGACGGAATCTACCGCTTCGGCGGGGAGGAATTCCTCTTCCTGCTGCCGGGCCAGACGGTATCCGGCGCAGAAGCCAGGCTCGTCCGCGCTCTGGAGGCCGTGCGGGAGCTGGGCATCGCGCACTCAGGTAACCCCTCGGGTACCCTGACCTTGAGCGCCGGTCTCTCGGCCTTTGTGCCCGGCCATCGAGTCAGCAGCGAGCGGCTCCTCAAAGAGGCCGATATGGCGCTGTACGCCGCCAAGTCCGCCGGCAGGAACCGCGTGGAAGTGGCCCCGGAAGTCCGTCAACACACCAGGAGCTGAAGCCCGGCACCGCGCCTACAGCTCCGGAACAGCTTCCTGTGCCACAGCCGTCGCCTCAGCGAACTGAGTGTTGTACAACTCTGCGTAGCGCCCGTCTGCGGCGAGGAGCTCTGCGTGCGTGCCGCGCTCAATGATCGATCCGTCCTCCACCACCAGGATCACGTCGGCGGCCCGGATGGTGGAGAGCCGGTGGGCGATCACGACGGCGGTGCGTCCCTCGAGTGCCTCGCCCAAGGCCGCCTGGACCGCGGCTTCGCTGGTGGAATCCAAGGCTGCCGTTGCTTCGTCGAGGATGACGACCCTGGGTTGGGCGATGAGGAGGCGTGCGATGGTGAGCCGCTGGCGTTCTCCTCCGGAAAGGCGGTAGCCGCGCTCCCCCACCACGGTCTCCAGGCCATCCGGCAAGGAACGGACCATCGCTTCGAGCCTGGCGCGCCGGAGCACGTCCCACATTTCCTCGTCCGTCGCTCCCGGCCGGGCCAACCGCAAGTTGGAGGCGATGCTTTCATGGAAGAGGTGGCCGTCCTGCGTGACCATGCCCAGGGTCGCCCGGAGGGAATCGAACGTTGCGTCCCGGATATCCAGGCCGGTACCTCGCCCATGCCCGCCCAATCGCACGGCGCCGGAGTCGACGTCGTACAGCCGGGACAGCAGCTGGGCCACGGTGGACTTGCCCGCGCCGGAGGACCCCACGAGCGCAACGGTCTGCCCGGGCTCCACGCGGAAGCTGATTCCGTGCAGGACCTCCTCGCCGCCGCGGGTGTCAAGCGTCGCCACTTCCTCCAGCGAGGCAAGGGACACCTTGTCTGCGGACGGGTAGGCGAAGCGGACGTCGTCGAACTCCACCGCAACAGGGCCCGAAGGCACCGCGACGGCGTCGGGCTTCTCCTGGATGAGCGGCTTGAGGTCCAGGATCTCGAAGACCCGCTCGAAGCTGACCAGCGCGCTCATGACCTCAACGTGGGCACTGGACAGTGCGGTAAGCGGCGCATACAGGCGGGTAAGCAGCAGCGCCAGTACGACGACGTCGCCCGCGGCCAGTTGCCCGCTCAGCGCAAGCCAACCGCCCAGTCCGTAAACGAGTGCGAGGGCCAGGGCGGAAACGAGGGTCAGTGCGGTGATGAACGTGAACTGCAACATGGCGGTGCGGACGCCGATGTCACGCACACGGCCGGCGCGCAGGGCGAACTCGGCCGACTCTTCGTCCGGGCGGCCGAACAGTTTGACGAGCGTGGCGCCGGGTGCGGAGAACCGCTCCGTCATTTGGGTTCCCATGGCCGCGTTGTGGGACGCGGCTTCACGACGGAGGTCGGCCAGCTTGGAGCCCATGCGGCGTGCGGGAATGAGGAAGATCGGCAGCAGCACCATCGCGAGGACGGTGACGAGCCAGGACGTGTTGAGCATGACAATGAGGGTCAGCGCCAAGGACACGACGTTGCTGACTACACCGGAGAGAGTGCCCGCGAACGCCGACTGGGCTCCGATGACGTCGTTGTTGAGCCGGCTGACGAGGGCTCCGGTACGGGTCCGGGTAAAGAAGGCGATGGGCATGCGCTGCACATGGTCGAATACCCGCGTCCGCAGGTCGACGATCACGCCTTCGCCGATCACGGAAGACAGCCACCGGGTCAGTAGTCCCACTCCGGCGTCGGCGACGGCCACGGCAGCGATGAGCGCGGCCAGCCCGACCACGACGTCCACGCCCGCATGGGCGATGATCGCGTTCACCACTTTGCCGGCCAGCACCGGGGTGGCCACGGCAAGGAACGCACCAGCGATGGAGGCCAGCACGAAGGCGATCAGCTTGTTGCGGTGCGGTTTCGCGAAAGCGAGCACGCGCCGGATGGTTTCCCGCGAGAACGGCTGGGAGCCGCTCTTGGCGCGGGTGATGTTGTAGAGCGAGCGCCAGGCGACGCCATCCATGCTCATGGCTTGTGATTCCCCATTCCGGAAGTGTGGTGCAGTTCGGTCACGGTGCCGTTGTCAAGGTGCCAGCGGGAATCGAGCCGGACGTTTTCGAGCAAGCGGCGGTCGTGCGTGACCAGCAGGAGCGCGCCGTCGTAGCCGTCGAGAGCATCCTCAAGCTGTTCGATCGCGGGCAGGTCGAGGTGGTTGGTGGGTTCGTCCAGGACCAGCAGGTTGACGCCGCGGGCCTGCAGCAGAGCGAGCGCCGCGCGCGTGCGTTCGCCCGGGGACAAGGAATCCACGGTCCTGGAGGTGTGGTCCGCCTTGAGGCCGAACTTGGCCAGCAGGGTGCGGACATCGGCGGAGTTCCAGTCGACCAGGACGGCTTCGACGGCGTCTGCCAAGGTGAGGTGCCCGGCCAACAGTCCGCGGGCTTGGTCGATCTCGCCGATCGCCACAGATGCACCCATGGAGGCATCTCCGGCGTTGGGCTGTTGAATCCCGAGCAGGAGCCGCAGGAGGGTGGACTTTCCCGCGCCGTTGGGTCCCGTGATGCCAATCCGTTCGCCGGCGTTGAGCTGGAGGTTGACGGGTCCCAGCGTGAAGTCGCCCTGGTGTGCCACGACGTCGCGCAAGGTTGCGACGACGGAGCTGGAGCGCGGAGCCTGGCCGATGCTGAACTGCAGCTGCCATTCCTTGCGCGGCTCTTCCACCTCGTCGAGCCGGGCGATGCGGGATTCCATCTGCCGGACTTTCTGGGCCTGCTTTTCCGAAGACTCAACGCTCGCGGCCCTGCGGATTTTGTCGTTGTCCGGGCTCTTCTTCATGGCGTTGCGGACGCCCTGCGAGCTCCATTCGCGCTGCGTCCGGGCCCGGGACACGAGATCCGCCTTGGTGTTGGCGAATTCCTCGTAGCGTTCGCGGGCGTGCCGCTTTGCCACCGCCCGCTCTTCGAGGAAGGAATCGTAACCGCCGTCGTAGACGGCCACGCTGTTCTGGGCCAGGTCCAGTTCCAGCACCTTGGTGATGCAGCGCGCCAGGAACTCGCGGTCATGCGAGACCAGCACCGCGCCGCCTCGAAGGCCTTGGACGAACGATTCAAGCCGGGCCAGTCCGTCGAGGTCCAGGTCATTGGTGGGTTCGTCGAGCAGCACGACGTCGAAGCGGCTCAGCAGGAGCGCAGCCAAGGCAACGCGGGCGGCTTGCCCGCCGGACAGGCCCGTCATAAGCGCATCGGGACCCGATTCGAGGCCAAGTTCCGCCAGCACCGCGGGGATCCGGTCTTCCAGGTCCGCGGCACCCGATGCCATCCAGCGGTCAAAAGCCAGGGAGTACGCGTTGTCGGCCTCCGCGGTTCCGGCTGCGAGCCCCTCGGCTCCGGACTCCATCTCCTCAGTGGCCTGGGCACAACCAGTGCGGCGGGCAATGTAGGCGGCGACGGTTTCGCCCGGGGTGCGTTCGTGTTCCTGGGGCAGCCAGCCGACAAAGGCGTCGCTCGGAGCGAGGCTGACCGTGCCCTCCTGGGGACGGTCGGCTCCCGCGAGGATGCGCAGCAGGGTGGATTTCCCGGCGCCGTTGGCGCCGACGACGCCCACGACGTCTCCTGGCGCGACGGTGAGGGAGAGCTTCGAGAACAAGGTGCGGTGACCGTGGCCGCCGGAGAGCTCTTTGGCGACAAGCGTTGCAGTCATTGGTCTATCCTCTCACTGCTCCGCTCCTGAGCGGAAAGGCCGGCCACGCGAAAGGGCGGCCGTGCGAATACCATGCCGTCCGAAAGACCGGGGCATGGAAGAACCCGCTGGTCCGTACTTGGGGGGTGTGCGGACCAGCGGGTTCGAGAATCAAGCATAATTCAATGTGCCTGCATCGTAAAATCGACTTCGCAGACCTGAAACCGTCTAGCAGAAAGTGGTTCATGTCCCTCCCCTCCAAGGCGTTCCAACGCTGGCTGCACGGGATCGCCCCGAACACCAGCACGGCCGATGTCTGCCGCTTTTCGGGAGTGAAACGCACCACACTGGCCCAGCAATTGGTTCGCGGCAAGGTGGCCGAGAGTTCGCTCGTGAGCATCAGCCGGGCCTTCGACATGAATCCCTTCGATGCTTTGGCACAATTCGAGGCCTACGCGGCGCTTCGCGGAACCCCGGTTCCCCCCACTGATGCGGAACTCGTCAGTCAGGTGTCCACCATGGATCTGCTGCGTGCGGTCGTCGAGCGCTCCGATCCCGGCGAGGGCGTCCCGCCCCTGGTCCTGGCGGAGACCCCGCACGGTAGTTCAGTCAGGAACTGGGTGGACGCGATCGACGACGGCGAGCTGCGCCACCGGGTGAGCGGCTCCACCGGGATCGCACCGCAGAACTTCTCCGCGCACCTGACCGCCAACCGGCTGCCCCCGGAACTGGCCTTGGCAACGTCCCGGGCGGCCGGCGTCGGACCGGCCGGAGGCCTCGTGGCCAGCGGCCTCGTCACCGAGGCCGAGGCAGGATGGCCCCCCGGGGCGCGGCGGGACGCCCTGGACAGGATGACGGACGGCGAACTGGCCCTGCTGGCCGGAGAGCGGCTGCAGGCCCTGGGCAAGGCCCTGCGCCGCCATGAGCACGAGCTCGACCACAGCAACAGAATCTGGGAGAACCTGGGATGACCACCGTGTTGGCGTGGGCTACGCTCTCCATTTGCCTCATTTTGACGGCCATTCGCATCCCCAGCGCCGTTCGGGGCGAGAACCGCATGATGTTCGTCTTGTTCGCACTGATTTCCCTCGACATCCTTCTCAGCATCGAGGGTCCCTATGTGCTGATTGACGGGTGGCTGGGCAACTTCAACCTCGGCAACCTGCTGCTCCGGTTCCTGCTCTACGGAACGTTCCTGCTCATGGGCATCAAGGTGGCCAGGGCCTTTGGCTCAGCTGGCGGAGAACGCGCCATCCGCGGGCCGATTGGCTTGGCCGTTTTGGGAGCAACCGCGATCCTCACGGCCTTCTTCTTCTTCTCGATGGACACCCGGGACTCCACGGTTGGCCTGAATGACCTTGACCCTGGGCCGGCCCTTGATCTGTATGCGGCCTTGGGCAGGTTCTACCCGGGCTACGTTGCCGTATGCCTCATCCCGGGCATCTGGCGATCGGTCCGAGGTTCGGGTCCCGTTCTGCTCCGGGCCGCCTCAGCGACACTGCTCCTGGGCCTTGCCTTGCTAACGGTTTCACAGGTCTTTCCGCTCATCCCGCCAACGAATACGTGGCTGCGGCCGCTCATCAATTACTCTGCCGCTTTGGCCACTGCACTTGGCCTGGGAGGCATCTGGCTGTCCAAAACCGTTGCCAGCCGGACTAGCCGCACGGTAATTTAAAAACATACCGCGTAACCTCTTTCATAAATCCATTATATCGTGCCATAATTATGAATGTGTGAAGGCGACGCAGCCTGACCTTTGAATCAATGAACGGGTTTCCAAGGTTCGTGGCGCGTGCGGGAGCACTTTTGGGGGGATGAGTGGTGGCGGGCTGTTGGGGACCGCCCCCACTCAGCCTTTTTAAGCGTCCTCCCGTGTACGCCGGACACCGCCCGAAGCACCCCAGTCCGGTCCCGTGACTAAGATGGCTTTCATGAAGAGCCTGCCCACCCGCCGCACAGCACTGTCCGCAACCCTGGCCGCCGTCGCGCTGGCACTGACCGCTTGCGGCGGTGGTTCCTCGCCGTCGTCGACGTCGGGTGGAGATACCTCGCTGTCCGCCATCAAGTCCAAGGGCGAGATCGTTATTGCCACGGAAGGCACCTACCGGCCGTTCAGCTTCCACGAGAACGGGGCCGGTCCCCTCACGGGCTTCGACGTCGAGATCGCCCAGGCCGTCGCTGCCAAGCTCGGAGTGAAGGCGACCTTCCAGGAAACCCAGTTCGATGGCATCTTCGCGGGTCTTGATTCCAAGCGCTTCGACATGATCGCCAACCAGATCTCCATCAACCCCGAACGCACGGCCAAGTACGATTTCTCGGCGCCGTACACGATCTCCAATGGCGTCGTCGTGACCAAGTCGGACAACAACTCCATCAACAGCTTCGCCGATCTCAAAGGCAAGACCACCGCGCAGTCGCTGACCAGCAACTTCTACAAGATGGCAGTTGACGCAGGCGCCAACGTGCAGTCCGTCGAAGGCTGGGCACAAGCCGCAACCCTGGTCCGCCAAGGCCGCGTCGACGCAACCGTCAACGACAAGCTGACCTACCTCGACTACGCCAAGAGCACTCCGGACTCCGGCTTGAAGATCGCCGCGGAGACCACCGACAAGACGCAAAGCGCCATGGTCTTCCGCAAGGGATCCGCCGAACTCAAAGCCGCGGTCGACAAAGCGCTCACGGACCTTCAGGCCGATGGCACCCTCGCCAAGATCTCCCAGAAGTACTTCGGCGCAGACGTTACCAAGTAGCCGGCGGCCAAACAGATGACCTTCAACTGGGACCTCGTCTGGAGTTCCTTCGGGCCAATCGTCGGGGGCGCCGTCACAGGAACCATCCCCCTCACCCTGGCTTCGTTCGCCATTGGCCTGGCGTTGGCGCTCCTCGTTGCCCTCTTGCGCTTGAGCCCCAACAGGTTGCTCTCCGGCGTCGCACGCTTCTATGTCTCCGTGATCCGTGGGACTCCCCTGTTGGTGCAGTTGTTCGTGATCTTCTACGGTCTCCCGAGCATCGGCGTGAAGCTGGAGCCGTGGCCGAGCGCCATCATCGCGTTTTCGCTCAATGTGGGCGGCTACGCGGCCGAGGTCATCCGAGCCGCGATCCTGTCGGTGCCCAAGGGCCAGTGGGAGGCCGGGCACACCATCGGAATGTCGCGTCCGCAGACGCTCGTGCGGATCATCCTCCCGCAAGCGGCCAGGGTCTCGGTACCTCCACTGTCCAACACCTTCATTTCCCTCGTGAAGGACACCTCGCTGGCTTCGCTCATCCTGGTCACCGAGCTTTTCCGCAACGCCCAGCAGATCGCCGCATTCAGCCAGGAATTCATGATCCTGTACCTCGAGTCCGCCCTGGTTTACTGGGTCATTTGCCTCGTCCTCTCCACGGGCCAGTCCGCCCTGGAGCGCAGATTGGACCGTTATGTCGCCCACTGAGCCCAGCAACGCCCCCCACGGGAACTCCGGGCTGGTGCTGTCTGCCCGGGACCTCGCCAAAGCCTTCGGCAGCAACAAGGTGCTGCGCGGAATCGACATCGACGTCAGGCGCGGCCAGGTGGTCGCGTTGATCGGGCCGTCCGGTTCGGGAAAGACCACCGTCCTGCGCTCACTCAACGGCCTCGAAGTGCCCGACGCCGGAACGGTCACCTTCGGTGACGCCGACGCGGGGACGGTCCGGGGCTCCGGCGCAGGACTGACCCTCGATTTCGCGGGCAGCGTGGGCAAGCGGGAGATCGCCGCCCTCCGGGATCGCAGTGCCATGGTGTTCCAGCACTACAACCTGTTCCCGCACATGACGGTGCTCAAGAACATCATCGAGGGACCGCTCCAGGTCCAGAAGCGTCCACGGGCGGAAGTGGTCGCGGAGGCCGAGCGGCTCCTGGCCCGGGTGGGCCTCGCGGACAAACGAGACGCCTACCCCTTCGAGCTGTCAGGCGGCCAGCAACAACGGGTGGGAATCGTGCGCGCCTTGGCCCTCAAACCCCAACTGCTGCTCTTCGACGAGCCAACCTCTGCCCTGGACCCGGAACTCGTGGGCGAAGTGCTCGGTGTCATCAAGGAACTTGCCGACGAAGGATGGACCATGGTGATCGTGACGCACGAGCTCGCCTTCGCCCGCCATGTTGCCGACGAAGTCATCTTCATGGACGGCGGCGTAGTGGTGGAGCGCGGACCAGCAGCGGATGTCTTGCGCGAGCCGCGGGAGGAACGCACCAGGCAATTCGTCAAGCGCCTCCAGCACGACGTCTGACCCCCAACTGATCCCCACCACCACCCTCGCCTCGCAAGTCCCCACCGGCTCCCAGCCTTCGCAAGCTCAGGCAGGGACCCTCGCCGGTGTGGCCCCACGGCCAGGGAACCCTGGCGGCGTGGGCCCAGCATTTGTTGTCGTTTTGGGCCTCCAAAACGACATTGACTGGGAGTCAGTTGGGTGGGCCGGGCACGCAACCGTCTAGCGGCTGAAACGCAAGGTCACCAGCTGGAACGGGCGCAGGGTCAGTTCGGCAGCTCCCACTCCGGGCTTCACTCCGGGAGCCTCGACGGGACGTTCCAACAGGTCCACGGATTGCACCATCCGGGAGTCGAAGTTGGCTGTGATGAGGCCCGTGGAGCGTTCTCCCAGAGATTCATAAAGCCGCACGATGACGTCTCCGGAGCCGTCCTCGGCAAGCTTGACGGCCTCGATGACCAGCGCTTGGTTGAACACCGTGAAAAGCGGCTCAACGGGGTTCGCCCCTGCCAGCAACCTCGGTTTGAGGTTGGTCCGGTAGCCCTCTTCCACGGCCCCGCCGATGCTGGCGCCGGGCCGGATGCTCAGATCCAGGACGTGAACCCCAAGGTCGGCTTGGGGGTCCGGGAACTTGGGCGCCCGCAGCAGTGACACACGCACATTGGTGGTGGTCCCGCCGTCGTCACGGATGGTCCGGGTGACGTCGTGCCCGTAACTTGAGGCATTGGAGATTGCGACTCCATAACCCGGCTCCGCCACGTGGATCCAGCGGTGGGCGCAGAATTCGAACTTGGCGGCTTCCCAGGACGTGTTCGTATGCGTAGCCCGGAAGACATGCCCGAATTGGGTCTCCGAGGCGGAACGGTCCGCACGGACATCCAGCGGGAAACCGATCTTGAGCAGTTTCTCGTGTTCCTGCCAGTCCACCGTGGTGGAAATGCCGAGGGATTCCGCGCCCGCTTCGAGGGAAATGCGCTGCGTGATGGTGGAGGAGCCCACCGTCCGCTCCACCACGACGACGACGTCCCAGCCTGCACGTTCCAGCGTCACCGATCGCGCGTCGACCACCGGGACGACGTTCCGGCGATAGAACTCGTCGATGTCCCAGGCATCCCATTCGTTCGGCGTATCCCGGTGGAGCTCAAGGTGGTTGCCGAACGTCCCGGGCGCAATGGCTTCCCGGCCCGTTGCGTAATCGGAGAGGGAGGTCAGCAATCCATTGGCGTCCAGCACCGCCCGGATGATGCCGTTGTCCAAAACATAACCGCCGGCGCGCTCTGTGACACTGACTGGACTATCCGAGTGGACCGGCTCGGCAGCGGCGAGCGCCGGAACACCGTTGCGCTCGTGCGGCGCGGCATTGAGCAGGAACGTGGTGTCTCCCTCGCCCAGAACGGCTGACGCGGCACCCGCTATGATGCCTTCCAACTCCCGGGCGATCGCGGCATAGTTCCGCTCCGCATCCTGGTGGACCCACGCGATGGAACTGCCCGGCAGGATATCGTGGAACTGCTGCAGGAGTACAAGCCGCCACAACCGCTTGAGGTCCGCCGCGGGATAGGTGAACGAACCCGCAGTCCGTACTGCCGCCGTCGAGCACCAAAGCTCGGCCTCGCGCAGCAGGTGTTCCGAGCGGCGGTTGCCTTGTTTGGTATTGGCCTGGCTCGTGTACGTCCCCCTGTGCAGCTCAAGGTACATCTCCCCTACCCAGACCGGGAGGTTGTGGTACTCGGCCTCGGCCTGGGTGAAGAACTCCTTCGCGGTTCCCATGCGCACCTTCGGCGAGCCTTCGAGGTCCGCCGTCCGGTGGGCGGCGGCAACCATTTCGCGCGTGGGTCCGCCACCGCCGTCGCCGTAACCGAAGGGGACCAGCGAAATGGTGCCGCGGCCATGCTCCCGGTAGTTGCGCTGGGCATGAGCCAGTTCGCGGCCGTGGAGCTCTGAGTTGTAGGTGTCCACCGGCGGGAAGTGGGTGAAAAGCCGCGTGCCGTCGATGCCCTCCCAGTTGAAGGTGTGGTGCGGCATCTTGTTGACCTGGTTCCAGGAGATCTTCTGGGTCAGGAACCACCGGGAACCAGCGGACTTGACGATCTGCGGGAGGGCCCCGGAATATCCGAAGGAGTCAGGCAGCCAGGCCTCCTGGCAGTCGATGCCGAACTCCTGCAGGAAGAAGCTCTTGCCCTCCACGAATTGGCGGGCCATTGCCTCGCCACCGGGCATATTGGTGTCCGATTCCACCCACATGCCGCCAACCGGCACGAATTGCCCGGCCTTCACCTTCTCCCGGATCCGGATGAACAGCTCAGGATAGAACTCCTGCATCCACGCCAATTGCTGCGCCGAGGAGCAGGAGAAGACGAAATCGGGGTTCTCATCCATGAGGGCGACAACGTTGGAGAAGGTGCGGGCGCATTTGCGGATGGTTTCCCGGACCGGCCATAGCCAAGCCGAGTCGATGTGGGCGTGGCCAGTAGCCAGAAGTTCGTGGGCCGAGGCGTAAGCGGGCCGGCTCAAGACCTCGGCGAGGGCTTCCCTGCCGGCGGCTGCGGTACCGGCAACATCGTCCGGGTCCATGATGTCCAGCATGCGCTCGAAGGCGCGGAGGATCTCATGCCGCCGCGGCAGTTCGAAGGGCAGTTCGTGCATCAGCCCGCTAAGGGTCCAGATGTCCTGGTGGAGCTCCCAGACCACCTCGTTGAGTTCGGCGATGGCTATGCGTCCGAGCCGGTAGCGGGGCTCGTCTCCGGAGGTGGACTTGTCCCCGAGCGGGGTTGCCGCGAAGGTCCAGCTTTGGCTGAGATCCGGATTGGCGGCGGCTTCCACGTAGAAGTCCACCGAGAGTCCGCCACCCAGAAGCTTCAACGGGACATGCTGGTTGCGCGGAGAGATGGCCTTGATGATAGTGCCGTCCGGGCGCCAGGCGATGCCTTCGCACTGGAATCCGGGTGCGTCGATGCTGAACCCGAGATCGACGACGATCTCCACCGTGGTGCCATCGGCGACTCCCCATCCCTCCGGGACTTCGCCCCGAAGCCGCAGCCACTTGGTGCTCCAGGCCTTGCCCCAAGCGGCACCGTGTTCCTGGGGCTCAAAGACCTGGCGGAGTGCTTCCGAGACCGGAACCGGCTCCCCCGGGGCATCCCAGCTGCTCAGTTCAAGAGGCAGCGCACGGCCATAGATGGCGGGAGCTATCCGCTCCCGGACAAAACGTTCGAGCCGCTTCTCAGTGATCCGGCGGTCGTCGTGCAATTGAAGTCCCCTTTGGCGGTGGGCTAGGTTGATTGCTTCCTTACCGTTATGAGCAGCCTAGTAGGCAGGTCACTGTCCGGAGGAACCAGATTCCATTCGATGGATAAAATCTACGTCGTTCCCGAACAATAGCCAAGTGATTGGCGGCTATCCCTGCAGGTCCCTATTCCTCGCCGGCTCCCGCCGGAACTCCGACCCGGTCGCTGCCCGCGTAGACGTTCAAGCTGGTCCCCCGGCTGAAGCCCACCAGCGTCAGGCCGGTCTCCTGTGCGAGCTCCACTGCGAGGCTGGAGGGTGCGCTGACGGCGGCCAGGACCGGGATCCCTGCGAGCGCCGCCTTCTGGACCAGCTCGAAGGATGCCCTCCCGGAGACCTGCAGGACGGTGCCGCGCAGGGGCAGCATTCCTTCGCGCAGCGCCCAGCCCACCACTTTGTCCACCGCATTGTGCCTCCCCACGTCTTCCCGCAGGCACAGCAGCTCGGCAGCACCGTCGTCGTGGATCCGGAAGAGTCCGGCGGCGTGTACTCCCCCGGTTTTGTCGAAGACCGCCTGTGCTTCACGGAGACGGTCAGGCAGCGCGGCCAGAACCTCCACCGGGACATTCAGGGGGTCGTCCTCGGGGCTGAAGTGTGAGGATTTACGCACTGCCTCGATGGAGTCGGTGCCGCAGATCCCGCACGAGCTGGAGGTGTAGACGTTGCGCCCGGTCTCCGGCAGGACGACGTCGGGACGCAACTGGGCTTCCACCACGTTGAAGGTCTGAACGCCGTTCTCGTCCTCGCCGGCACAGAAGCGCAGGGAAATGAGCTGGGCCGGGTCCCAAATAACACCTTCGGAGACCAGGAAGCCCGCCACGAGGTCGAAGTCGTCGCCAGGGGTCCGCATGGTCACCGAGAAGGACATGTGCCCCAAACGCACCTCGAGCGGTTCCTCGACGGCCAGGAAGTCCTCGCGGTAGCGGACCGGGTGCTCCAGGGCCTGGGCGGAGCCGTCCAGGACGAATTTGTGCACCTTGCGGCGCTGGGTCACCCGTCCCATCTCAGCTACCCACCTTCCCGGCGGGTTCCGCATGCCCGGCGGCTTCCCCGTGTCTGACGAACCGCACCGTCATGGCCTTGTAGCCGGGGGTATTGGATTCACGGGCAACGAGCTCCCGGTGGACCAGGGCGTTGGCCTCGGGGAAGTACGCGGCGGCGCAACCCTTGGCCGTTGGGTAGGCAACCAGCCGGAACTTGTCCGCCCGGCGCTCCGTTCCGCGGAAAGTGGAGATGACGTCCACCATGTCCCTGTCTTCGAAGCCGAGTTCGCCGAGATCGTCCTCGTGGACCAGGATCACGCGGCGGCCTTCGGAAATGCCCCTGTATCGGTCGTCGAGCCCGTAAAACGTGGTGTTGTACTGGTCATGGCTGCGGACTGTCTGCAGGATCAGGTGGCCGGCAGGGGCTTCGAGGTACTCCAGTGGGCTCACGGTGAATCGTGCCTTGCCGATGTCCGTGGCGAACGTGCGGGTGTCGCGTGGCGGGTTCGGCAGCACGAAGCCGTTCTTGGTCCGCACCCGCGCGTTGAAGTCCTCGAAGCCGGGGATCACCCTGGAGATGTGGTCGCGAATGACGTCGTAGTCTTCGGCCATGGCCCGCCAATCAACGGGGTGGTTGTCCCCGAGGACCGCCTGCGCCATGCGTGCGACGATGACGGGTTCGCTAAGCAAATGCTCCGAGATCGGAGTCAACCGGCCCTGCGTGGAGTGGATGACGGACATGGAGTCTTCAACGGAGAGGATCTGCCGTCCGCCCGGGTGTTTGTCGTCCGTGTCCGTGCGGCCCAGGGTGGGCAGGATCAGGGAGGTCTTGCCGTGTACAACATGGGCGCGGTTGGGCTTGGTGGAGATATGGACCGTCAGCCCGGCTTTCTTGAGCCCTTCCTCCAGGGCGACGGTGTCCGAACCTGCCGCGGCGAAGTTGCCGCCCATGGAAACGAAGACGTCCACCTCGCCCTTCTCCAAGGCGTGCTGGGTTTCCACGGAGTCGTATCCGTGGACCCGCGGTGTGGTGAATCCAAACTCTTTGTCCAAGGCTGCCAGGAAGCCTTCGGACGGTTTCTCCCAGATGCCCATCGTGCGGTCGCCCTGTACGTTGGAGTGGCCGCGCACGGGACAGGCGCCGGCACCGCGTTTGCCGAAGTTCCCCTGCAAGAGCAGCAGGTTGATGATTTCCCGCAAGGTGTCCACGGAGTGCGGCTGCTGGGTGAGGCCCAGCGCCCAGCAAATGATGGTGCCCTTTGACGCGGCGAGCATGCCGGCCACCTTGGTGATTTCGATACGGCTCAGGCCCGTGGCGCGTTCCGTCTCTGCCCAGTCCAGGGTAGCCCGGGCTTCGGCGTAGGCCTCGAAACCGTTGGTCTGCGCCTCGATGAAGGCGCGATCAACCACGGTTCCAGGCTTCCGCTTCTCCTCCTCCAACAGGAGATGGCCCAGCGCTTGGAACAAGGCAAGGTCGCCACCCACCTTGATCTGGAGGAATTCATCGGCGATGTCCGTGCCGCCGCCTACCACGCCGTTGAGCGACTGGGGGTCCTTGAAGTTCAGGAGCCCGGCTTCCGGCAATGGATTGACGGCTACGACCTTGCCGCCGTTGTTCTTGCAATCACGCAGGGCTGAGAGCATGCGCGGATGGTTCGTGCCGGGGTTCTGCCCCACAACGAACACCAACTGAGCTTCATGGATGTCTTCCAGGGAGACAGTGCCCTTGCCGATGCCGATGGTCGGGTTGAGGGCGCTTCCGGAAGACTCGTGGCACATGTTCGAACAATCGGGCAGGTTGTTCGTGCCCAGGCTGCGGGCGAACAGCTGGTACATGAAGGCTGTCTCGTTGGCCGTGCGCCCCGAGGTGTAAAAAACGCAGCGGTCCGGCGTGGTGGCATTCACGTGCTCGCCGATCAGGGCGAAAGCATCCGTCCAGCTGATCGGCGAATAGTGCGTCTCGCCAGGGCGGATGACGACGGGCTCGGCAATGCGGCCTTGGCTGCCGAGCCAGTATTCGGTCTTGTCCCCAAGCTCGGCCAGGGAGTGCCGGGCCCAGAACTCCGCGTCGACCACGCGTGTGGTGCTCTCCTCGGCGATTGCCTTGGCCCCGTTTTCGCAGAACTCGGCGGGACTGCGTTTGCCCGTGATGGACTCCGGCCAGGCGCAGCCGGGACAATCGAAACCGTCCCGCTGGTTGACGCGGAGCATTGACTTGACGGTCCGGCTGACACCCGCTTGGGACCAGCCCCGTTCCAATGCCACAGTGACAGCTTTGACGCCCGCCGCGGAGCGCTTGGGTGGGTGGATCTGGAGGTCATCTTCATTGATGTCCTGCTCGGGAGCATGCCTGTTCATGTCCCCATCATTGCAAGGCCTGACTCTCTAATCCACCCGCGTCCATCCCGCACCTGAAACTCTCAGCCCGTCAGGGCGCTCCAGTCCACCGGACCGGACGAAACCTTCCGTGCTGGCTTGGCAGGAGTCTTCTTGGCCTTGTCCTCCGGTGGCTTCGGCCGGGGAAGCGGCGGCCCCCACGGCAATGGAAAAGCTGGCACTGCCTCTCCAAGTTGTACGCCGTGCGGCGGCACCACCATGATTCCGTCCGCACTGGCGAGGCCGCGCATCATCCCGGGCCCCGCGTGCTGGGCCGGCGACGCCAAGCCGTACACAAACCTGAAGGGAAACAAGCGCGTGCGCCCGGGGTCGGCGTCGAGCATTGCACCGCAAGGAACCTCGCCCACCTCGGGCAGTGTTCCGTGACCCAGACCCGCGAGGAGCGGCGCGCCGATCGTGAAGAGGACCATCATGGCCGCGAGCGGATTGCCTGGGAGGCCCAGCACGAAGCGACCGTCCGGCAACTCGGCCAAAACGCCGGGATGTCCCGGCCGCATCGCAATTCCATCAATCAGCAAGCGGCCACCCAGCTCCGCAATGGCCCGACGGAAGTGGTCCGTCCCCGAACGGCCGGTACCCCCGGTGGTGATGACGACGTCGGCGGGTGGCGCGTCCGGCGACAGCTCACCTTCCTCAAGGGCCGAGAGCCATTCGTCATAGGAGTCGCCCACCTTGATTTGCTCGCCGCGGATCCCGCCAAGGAGCTCGACGACGGCGCCAAGCTGGGGACCGAAAGTATCCCTCACGCGCCCGGGGGCCGGGACACCCGCGGTCACTACCTCGGCGCCGGTCAGCACCATTTTCACGAGGGGCTTGCCCAGGACGTCCAGTTCATCACGTCCGGCCAGGGCGGCCAGGGCGAGATGGGCCGGGTTCAGGACGACGCCTGATTTGATCAGCAGCTCGCCCGCCGCGGCTTCTTCTCCAGCGTCGCGGATGTGTTGCCCGTTGCGCGGTTCGCCGGGCTTCGCGTTCCCGCCGAGCGCGAGCAGTGGTAAGCCGTCTTCGTCCGTGGTCAGGACCCCGCTCTCCCTCCGCAGAACGGCCTTGGCCCCGGGCGGGATCAGGCCACCCGTGGCGATCGGGCTGGCTTGGTGCGGTGCCAGCCGATGGCCGGGTTCGGCGAGGATCCATGGACCGCTGCCGTTGACTGCCCAGCCATCCATCGCGGAGGACGCGTAGTGCGGCAGGTCCTGCAAGGCGTGGACATCCGAGGCCAGGGTCCTGCCGATGGCGTCCTTCAGGGCAACGGGTGCGGCGGGAATGGGCGTGGCGCTATCGAAGGCAAGTTGCCGCGCCTCGGCCCACAAGTGGTCGGCATGCGGGACATGCTCGGGGGCTTCCGTCATCCGGCGTCAGTTCCGGGGTTCGTATAGTCCTTCGCGAGCGTGCGTGCCAGGCCCAGGGCTGCATCCATCGACTCAGATTGAGTGGCTTGTCCGGACCCCGCGGCAAGCCCGGCCGCAAAGCCCGCAATGAAGGTTGTCAAAGGAGCCGCCGGCCGGACCACCGAATGGGCTGCAACGCCCGCCAGGGACAGGATCTCGTTGATGTCGATCTCGACGTCGTCCAACTCATACGCTTGCAGCAGGCTCCTGCACCATTCCTCGAGCGTTTCTTCCTGGCTCTTCACGATCCGCCTCCACTGTCCGGTACAGCTGTTGTCACGGCAGGTCGCCGTCCACTCCAAGCGCCGCGGCGTCATCCCAGGTATCCACGTCATCGGTGGACCCTGCGGGGACAGGCACGGCCAGCAGATCAAGCCTAGCAAGCAGGCGGAAAACCGCGGCGTTGACCAGGCCACGTTCTTCTCCGGCAGCTTGCACTTCGCGCTGCAAAGCAGATACGCGGTAGATCCCGAGCAGCGGCTGCTTCCTACCGTCGCCGGATACGGACATGGCCCCATCCGTGTCCTGGTGGCCTGCAACTTCCCGGAGCAGGACCGGAACCGCGGCGGCGGCCAGGGGCATATCGCAGGCCAGGACGAGAACCCAGGGCGCGTGCTTCGTGGACGGCTCCTTGCCGTTTTGCGTTTCGCCTCCGTGCCCCAGGGCGAGGAGTCCGGCGGCGATCGCGGCTGCGGGTCCGGCGAAGGGCGGCTCCTCCCGCGCGGTCAATGTGCCGTCCGGCAGAGTGCCGGGATCCGGGCCGACGACGACGACGCTTCCCGCACCGCGTGCGGCCGCCACGGCGCGCTCAAGGAGTGTGGCGCCGTCGTATCTCAACTGGGCTTTGGGCACGCCGCCGAGGCGGGAGGACTTGCCACCCGCCAATATCACCGCATCAAAGTCCACCCGCCCAGATTACCCGGGAAGCGGGCTCAATTCCGGTTCAGGCCGCCGACTCGGGCAGGAGGAAGGGATCCCATGCGGGCGCAGGTTTCTCAAGCTCCTTGATTTGCCAGATAGTCCCGGTGGGCGCCGCCGGAGTGAACCTCAGTTTCCAGCCCATCTCGGCTGGGGTGTGGTCACTCTTGGCGTTGTTGCAGCGCAAGCACGCTGCCACCAGGTTTTCCCAGGAATCCGCGCCGCCCCTGGATTTGGGGTGGACGTGGTCAATGGTGTGCGCTGCTTTCCCGCAGTAGGCGCAACGGTGACCGTCACGGCGCAAGACGCCGCGGCGTGTGACCGCCGTGATGGTGTTGTACCTTGGCCGGATGTAGCGATTGAGCAGAATCACGGAAGGACGTCCGAGAATCTCTTGTGGCCCGACGACAGGCTCGTCGCCTTCGGCCACTACGCTCGCTTTTCCGGTGAGCACAAGGACCAGCGCCCGGCGGAAGGTTACTACCGCCAGCGGTTCATATCCAGCATTCAGAACGAGTGTGCGCATGCACGTACCTCTTCACGGCCGCACCCGTCAGGGGCGCGAGGGCCGGCTGCCCTCTGCATGTACGGGCTGTGGATCGACAACCTAAGAGTAAACACCAGAAGGCCAGATCAACGAATCCATGCGGGGGTTCCAGCGCAGTGTCGGTCAAAGTTCATGTGCCGGACACGTAAGCGCACGCTCGTTAAAACAGGACATCCCCACCGGCGGACCAGCGGGGATGTTCCAGTGAAGCTATGTAACCGGGGCTATTTAGCCACCAACGCGGATGAAGACCGGGCCGGAGCCGACATTGACGCTGTAAAGGGCGGTGGTGCCACCGTTCCAGCCGCCGTGGACTGCCATGCCGTTGCCGACGTAAACAGCGATGTGGGCCATGCCCATGCCACCGTTCTGGTAGTAGACCAGGTCTCCCGGCTGCGCTTCAGCAGCGCTGACCGTACGGCCAAGGGAGAGGTAGTCTGCCGGCCAGCCGTGGAAGTTGATGCCAACAGCGGCCAGGGAGTTCGAGGCCAGGGCAGTGCAGTCCTGGGCAACGCCAAGCTGAGCGTAAGCTGCGGCAGCAATCGCTGCGCCCTTGCCGCTGGCAACCTTCGTGGCGGGCGAAACAGCAGCGGTCACAGAAAGCGTCGAGGAGCCGGTAGCGGCACCCGTGGCAGCCTGCGAAGCCGGAGCGGCTTCCTGGGTGGCAACCGGAGCTGCGACAACCGGAGCAGCTTCGGTGGAAACCACCGGGCGTTCGTACTTGATGGCGACGGAGGAGTCGGCCGAAATGCTGGCTTGGGCGATGGACTGGACTTCCAGGGCGGAGGTCGAAGTGGACTCGCGGGGAACGTTGGTTTCTGCAGCGTTGGCTGCGATACCGCTAGTGAGCACCAGACCGGAAGCAGCTGCGATAACGGCTGCCTGACGGCCTACGCCACCGGCGTTGCTGCCGACAGTCTTAGCGATAACGGCAAGCGAGTTGGTCTTGGTGACCGCGGCACGGTGGCGCGCAACAGTAGAGCGTGAAGACACGTTAAGAGGCCTCTCCCTATGCCCGCGAGGTAAGCTGTCGGATTCGGATGGGAGTCATCCGGCCACACTCCTCCCTCTCGGAAGTCGTGCGACTTAACCCCAAGGCCATCGGTGAAGATGACCAAAAGTGGGTCCCCCGCCTCTGCCAGACGATGTTTTGCGAACGGAACCTCGGGCAGTGGCAGAGCTAGGCAATCCACCCGAGTGCATCAACTCTCTAAAAGTTGATGCGAGTTAGACGGTACATGAGTTTTGGCTGAATGTCACATTCAGGTCACGGAGCGTGACAAGCATGCGAGAGACTTCCATCGGATCGGCTACAGCCAGCCCAGGGGGTCAACGACGTCGCCGTTGACCATGACTTCAAAGTGGAGGTGGCAGCCCGTGGAGGCGCCCGTAGTGCCGCTCAATGCGATGACATCGCCTCGGCCAACCGTTTGGCCCACCTGGACGTTGAACGACGACAAATGGTTGTACGTGGTTTCCAGGCCGTTGCCATGGTCCACCACAATGCGGTTTCCGCCGCCATACGGATGCCAGCCGGCGAAGGTGACCTTGCCGGCCGCGGCAGCATGGACCTGGGTGCCGCACTGGGCCACGAAGTCCTGGCCGCGGTGGAACTCCCCCAAACCGCCCGTGATGGGATTCACGCGGTAGCCGAAAGGCGAGGCCGTGGTCAGGGTGTCCAGGGGCGCCCCCAGGGTGCCCTTGGAGGACGAGGTCTTGATGGTGCCGACGGACTGTGCGCTCAAGAGCTGCTTGAGCTTGCTGTCCGGATCCGCAGTGGTTGACACTGCGGCACGGCTGAAGTCGATCGTGGCGCTTGCCGCGGCCGGAATCTCGGGCTGGGTGCCCACAGCCGAGGCGGCCTGGCTTGAATCCGCCGTGGCCGTCATGGCGCCGGTGCCCGGCATGGCGACTGTCAGGATGAGGCCCGTCGTGGCGAGGGCCACTCCGGCCTTCTGTCCCGCTCCGCTCGCGGCGGCGAATTCGGCCATCTGCCGCAAAGGACCCTTGCGGCGGCGAAGTTCGCGATGGGGATCGCGCGGCCGCTCGTGCTCGACGGCGCTTGTGCTCCGCAGCTCAGCAGTAGGACCGGACGCGCGCCTGCGGCCCCTGGTGTTCTGCGTGGTCAAGGTTTTCCTCTCTGGCAAGCCTGCGAAGTTAGCTGTCGGATTCGGGCCAGAGAGATCGTGGACCCGGTCCGCGCGAAGCGCACGAAACGCAAGGTACCCGGAGGGGCCTTGCGTTGTTTGCACTTCCGCTACGGACTTCACCCCAAGGCCGTCTTTCGACAGCCGATGGTGGTTCCTCCGTTTCTGCCAGTGAATGGACTAATCCACCTGATCCGCTGGCAGAACTCGGCTTCGGATCAGGTAACGCTTTGGTATCGGCGCCAGTATTTAACTATAGGGGATTAAGCCCCACGGTAATAATTTCGTTATCTTTGCGGGCGACCCCGCCGGGCCGGCTAGGCGACCGTGACAAACACGTGCGAGGCGACCTCAGGCGGCAGCTCCAGCGCGCCCTCGATATTGGGCACGCGAACGGAGATGTACTCCCCTACGCGCTCCAGGGACACCCTGGCGCCCGGGCGGATTCCGCCCTCGTCCAACTGGACCAGAAGTTCCGGTTCCACCTGGATCGGTTCAGCCAGCCGGCTGACGGTGACCCGGTTTTCAGGTGAATATTCGTTCATCGCGTCAAGAAGGTTGACCACGCCATCCGTAAAGGCGTGAGACGCGGCTCCACCCAGCGCTTCGAGTCCGGGAATGGGGTTGCCATAGGGCGATTCCGTGGGGTGGTCCAGCAACTCATAGAGCCGCCGTTCCACGCGCTCACTCATGACATGCTCCCAACGGCACGCTTCATCGTGCACGTAGGCCCAGTCCAGTCCAATGACATCTGCCAGGAGCCGTTCGGCGAGCCTGTGCTTGCGCATGACCTCGGTGGCGCGTTTCCGGCCCGTTTCAGTCAGCTCAAGGTGCCGGTCGTTGGACACAATCACCAGGCCGTCGCGCTCCATCCGCCCGATCGTCTGGGAAACGGTGGGGCCGGAGTGCCGCAAGCGCTCGGCGATGCGGGCGCGAAGAGCCACGATGTTCTCTTCTTCAAGCTCCAAAATGGTCCGAAGATACATCTCAGTGGTATCGATCAGATCCGTCATCCAGCTCAGCTCCTCGAGCGCAGTATCTTGCGTATTTTCGCCAGCTCCAAGCTTAGCTTATTTGGAATTACTCCGGATAATTCCGGCGCTTGTCCACCGCCCGGTCCGCCGTCCTCTCCTGAGCCGGCCGAACAATGGTTTCCACGTGGCGGACTATGACACCTTCGGTTCTGCCCCCGCCTGCGGTGTCAGGCAGAATTGGGGAGTCGAAGGGGCAGCTTGCCACCTGCCACGACCCATCTAGGCCGCTACTTCACCATTGGAGCATCCCGTGAGCGACAACAGCATCACCATCCCCGCCGATTTGCTGCCCAAGGACGGCCGCTTCGGCGCCGGGCCCTCCAAGGTCCGCCCGGAGCAGATCGAGGCCCTCTCCGCCGCCTCGACAACGATCCTCGGCACCTCCCACCGCCAAGCACCCGTCAAAAACCTGGTGGGCTCCGTCCGCGAGGGACTTAGCCAGTTCTTCCGTGCGCCCGAGGGCTACGAGGTGATCCTCGGCGTCGGAGGCTCCACCGCGTTCTGGGACGTCGCCAGCTTCGGCCTGGTCGAGAAGAAGGCCCAGCACCTCTCCTTCGGTGAGTTCGGTTCCAAGTTCGCTTCGGCGACCAACAAGGCACCCTTCCTTGAAGCTTCCTCCATCATCACGTCCGAGCCTGGTACCCGGCCGGTTTCCCAGGCCGAAGCAGGCGTGGACGTGTACGCGTGGCCACAGAACGAAACCTCGACGGGTGTCGCCGCTCCGGTCAAGCGGGTTCAAGGCAGCGACGACGGCGCCTTGGTCCTGGTGGATGCGACGTCCGCAGCCGGCGGCCTGGATGTTGATGTTGCCGAAGCCGACGTCTACTACTTCGCCCCGCAAAAGAACTTTGCGTCCGACGGAGGCCTGTGGCTCGGCCTCTTCTCCCCCGCCGCCTTGGAGCGCGCCGCCCGTATCAAGGCAAGCGGCCGCTGGATCCCCGATTTCCTCGACCTGCAGACGGCCATCGACAACTCGAAGCTCAACCAGACCTACAACACGCCGTCCCTGTCCACCTTGGTGACATTGGATGCCCAGGTCCAGTGGCTCAACAAGAACGGTGGCCTGGATTTCGCTTCCGGACGCACCGCGGACTCCGCAAGCCGTATCTACAGCTGGGCAGAGGCTTCCGACTACGCCACCCCGTTCGTGGCAAAGGCCGAGGACCGCTCCAACGTCATTGCCACGATCGATTTCGATGACTCGATCGACGCCGCGGCCATCGCCAAGGTGCTCCGCGCCAACGGGATCGTGGACACGGAGCCCTACCGCAAGCTGGGCCGCAACCAGCTGCGCATCGCTACCTTCGTTGCCATCGAGCCGGACGACGTCTCCGCATTGCTCGCCAGCATCGACTTCGTGGTGGGCGAACTGAAGAAGTAAGGGCCTGCCGCATTCCCGCGGTCAGGGCTGGTCAGCGTCGTCCGGGTGGGGATCCCGGGCGGCGCTGTCCCTTTTAACGGCGTCCCTATTAGCTGGACCCGCGCCTTGGGACTCAATCCGGAAGAACCGCATCCCGCCGGCGCTGCGGTCGAAGCGGAGCCGCAACTGGCGCGCGCGGATGATCCACACGATGCCGACGACGGCGGTGCTGGCGCCCGCGGCAGCGGCCACTCCCACTGCCCACCGGGGTCCGGCGACGTTGGACACCCAGCCGACGAACGGTGCACCGATGGGCGTTCCACCCATGAAGATGGCCATGTAGAGTGCCATGACCCTGCCGCGCATGACAGGTTCGGTGGTGGACTGCACGTAGCCGTTGGCGCTCGTGATCATGGTCAGGGCAAACAGTCCGCAGGGAATCAGCGCCAAGGCAAACATGGTGTAATTCGGCGCGAGGGCGGCCAGCCCGCTCGCGAGGCCGAACCCGCCTGCCGCCGCGAAGATGAGCCGCATGCGTGGCCTCCCTCGCCGGGCGGAAAGCAATGCTCCTGCGACGGAGCCGATCGCCATGACCGAGTTGAGCAGCCCGAATGCCCCCGCGTCCATGCCGAACTCCGTGCCGACCATGGCCGCGATGAAGAGGACGAAGTTCAGTCCGAACGTGCCCATGATGAAGATCGCGACGAGGACAACCACAATGTCCGGGCGGTTGCGGACGTAGCGAAGCCCTTCACGGATGCGGCCTTTGCCAGCGGCGGCGCGGGGTTGGACGCGCAAGGAGGAAAGCGGAATGGCCCGGATCGCGCCAAGCATCGCGAGGAAGGTCAGGGTATTGATCATGAATACCCAGCCCGGCCCCACGGCCACCGTCAACACGCCGGCCACCGCGGGACCGATCATGCGGGCGACGTTGAAGGATGCGCTGTTCAACGCGACAGCGTTGGAAAGATAGTCGTCCTTGACCAGCTCGGACACGAACGTCTGGCGGACGGGGGCGTCAAGTGCCGAGACGACGCCAAGCAAGAGCGCGAACACGTAGACATGCCACAACTGGGCCGCACCGCTTAGGACCAGGAGTCCCAAGCCCGTGCTCAGGACCGCCATGGCCGATTGCGTCATGACGAGGAGCCTGCGCCGGCTGTAGCGGTCGGCAAGCAGTCCGGCCCACGGCGCCAGGAAAAGCTGTGGACCCAGTTGGAGGGCCAAGGTCACGCCCATCGCACCGGCATCGTGGTTGCTCAGATGGGCGAAGACCAGCCAGTCCTGGGCAGTCCGTTGCATCCACGTGCCGATATTGGAAACGAGCGCACCGATGAACCAAATGCGGTAGTTAAGGACACCGAGCGATTTGAAGGTGGACATCAGTTGCCACCTTCACGAAATTCACTCGCCGGGTCCGCCAAGGGCTAGTCAGCCTCGATGTCGTCGGCGTCGTCGCTCTCTTGTTCGTCACCCGGGGCGGCGACGTCCTCACGGGAAGGGTCGCCGTCGTCGTCCGCGTCAACGGGGACGCCGGCTTCCTCCGCCTCCTCTGCCGCGGTAGCCTCGTCCTCCGGACGGACGCGCTTTGCCCACGGCACCCATTCAGGAGCGAGGATGGAGTCCTCGGACGGCAGCAAGCCAAGCTCGCTGACGGTGACCACTTTGGAGCGCGAGTTGCGGGTCACGACGGCGTACCACTGCCACCCGCCGTACCCGGCCAGCCGCGATTCGAACAGGTGCGTGACGACGCGTTCGCCTTCCGAGCGCGCGGCAATATGCGGCCCGATTTCTGCCGGCTTGGCAATGGTCTCCACCGCATTGCGGGCGACGTCGACGGCGGCCGCCAGGAAAGCGTCCGGCTTGCCGACGCGCCACACAGGAATGCCGGTGCGGGGTTTCGCCGTTGATGTCATGGCAGGTTTAGGCTTCCAGCTCGTCGGCAACCTTGCGCAGGGCTGCTGCGATGGCTTTGCCCTTGGCGCCTTCAGGGTACTTGCCGGCGGACAACGTGCCGGAGAGGTTGTCCAGTACAGATACGAGATCCTGGACTACCGGAGCGAGCTCGCGGGCGTTCATGCGCTTGGCCTTGGCGATGGAAGGCAACTTGTCCAGGACCCGGAGGCCCAGCGCCTGGGCGCCCCGGCGACCGTCGGCGACGCCGAACTCAACCCGGGTTCCTGCCTTGAGATCCGCTACGCCTTCGGGCAGTGCGGATTTGGGCAGAAACACTTCCTGGCCGTCCTCTGCTGCGAGGAATCCGAAGCCTTTTTCCTTGTCATACCACTTGACCTTGCCGGTGGGCACGTAATCAACCTTCTTCGTTCTTACTTGCGAGACACAGCCGGCACGCCACCGCATCCGCAGGAGACTGCGGGAATAGGGGTGACTGCCTGGACCATGTTGGTCTATTGCTTCAAGGTTATCCTGCCCGGCCACCGATTCGCGCTTTGAGACCCCGCAGGCAGGTCCCGCCGCCTTTTGCCCGCGGCCAGGCTGCACCCTCGCCTGGAACAGGGGATGCGGCCCGGGACTGTTAGCGTTGCTTCCATGATTCCCCACGACTTCCGCCGCCCGCTCACGATCGTTGCCGCCGTCGTCGCAGTCCTGTCCCTGGCTTCCGTAGCCGCCGTCATGGGGATCGCTTTCGCCAACGGAGTGGCACCGGTGTGGGTCACGTCCGCCGCTCTCTACGGGCTGCCGCTCGCCTTTATTTTGATGGCCGCGCTGGTGGTGGACGCTGTGTGGGCGCGGCGTCGGCAATGAGCAGCCGGAAAGCCCGACGGCGGACCCGGCTGGCTGTAACGTTGAATTGATGTCCCTTATTCGCGCGCTCAGCAAGGAACTGGAAGCGCGCAGCGATGATTCGCTGCGGGCCTTGTTTGCCGCGCGGCCGGACCTCATCTCCCCGGTGGTCCCGGACTTCGCTGCGCTCGCGGCGCGGGCAAGCGCCCGCGTCAGCGTGCAGCGCGCCTTGGAACGGCTCAACAAACCGGAGATGCAGGTACTGGAGACACTCCACCTATGCACCAACACGGACACGGGCCACAGCGTGTCGGCGGCGGGACTCAAGAAGTGCATCAATGGCGCCACCCTTGCCGCGCTCGAGCCGATCCTGAACAAGCTCCAGGAACTCGCCCTCATCCACCGGGCCGATCCGCCGGCCACGGTCCACAATCCGGGGCGGCAGCGGTTCTACTTGCCGGTGGGCAGCCTCAAGGACGTCATCGGCATCTATCCGGCCGGTTTGGGCCGCAGCTACACCGAGTTGGTTCGGCTGCAACCGGCCTTCGCCCAGCGCGTGGTGCATCTCGTTGCCGAACTCCACCAGAGCGGCGCCGATATCCTGGCCGCCACGACGCCCATGGATGCTGCGTTGGCGCTGCAACGTTGGACCTCGACGCCGGAGAACCTTCAGCACATCCTGTCCGAGGCACCCGTACGGACGCGTCCCCTTTTGAACAAGTTCGGCAGTTGGGCCATGGGGGCCGTTCCCCAGGCCCAGCGCAAGGCTTCCGTGCTCCATGAAGGCCGCGACGTCGGTCCCGTGGACTGGCTCCTGGCCCGCGGTCTGCTTGTCCCCTTGGACGCCGGCCACGTTGAGCTCCCGCACAGCGTGGGCCTGTCCCTGCGCGGCGGCGCAATCGTGGACCACTTCACCTTGAAGCCTCCCGTTCCTGAACTGGGCCAGACGAGTGCCGCGTTGCGCCGGAACGCCGCCATGGGTGCCATCGCAGAAGCGCTCCGGTTGGTGGGTGAACTCCTCTACGCGGTCCGCGAGCAGCCCGTGGTCACCCTGCGCAGCGGAGGGGTGGGCGTGCGCGAGCTCAAACGCCTTGCCGACAGCCTCCGCCTGGGCTTGTCCGAGACCGCCCTGATCCTCGAGCTCAGCGCGTTGTCCGGATTGCTGCGGCTCGATGTGGACAGTTCCACCTGGGTGCAGCCGCCATCGCTGGAATGGCTCACGCTCCCCCGCCAGGAACAGTGGCTCTGGCTTGTCAACGCCTGGCTCGCGAGCGAGCGCGCCCCCTCCCTTGTGGGCCAAACCCTTCCCGGGCCCGCCGCCACGGCACCGCGATCCGGCTCTCCGGCAACCCCCATCAATGCCCTGTCCGCCGAGGCCCAACGCCCTGACGCTCCGCTGGTCCGCAAACGGATCCTGGAGATCCTCGAAGAGCTCACCCTCGAGGTGGAAGCACCGGACGGCAAAGCTCCAGTGCTGAACGCCGAGGCCGTCATGGAACGCGCGGAATGGTCCCAGCCCCGGATGTCGCGGCGGTTCAGCTCCCTTGTCCGCGGGATCCTGCACGAAGCCGAACTCCTGGGGCTCATGGGCTCCGGCGCCCTGACCCAGCTTGGTTCGGCGATCGCCACCGAACAGCCCGAGTTGGCCCTCAGCATCCTCGGCGAACATCTGCCCGCCGCCGTCAACCACGTCCTGCTCCAAGCGGACCTGACCGCCGTCGCGCCGGGGTACCTGGCACCTGAACTGAGCGAAAAACTGCTCTTGATCGCCGACGCCGAAGGCCAGGGCCCGGCCACGATCTTCCGCTTCTCCGGAGATTCGATCCGGCGCGCGCTGGACGCCGGCCAGGACGCCGAAACCATCCTCGCGTTCCTGCGCACCCACTCTGCCACTGACGTTCCGCAGCCGCTCCGCTACTTGATCAAGGACATTGCCTCGAGGCACGGCCGGCTGCGGGTCGCGAGCAGCCCCAGTTTCATCCAAAGTGACGACGAGGCCGCCATCGCCGAGCTCGTCCGCGAGCCCGGGGCCGCAAGCCTGGGGCTTGTCCGGATCGCCCCCACGGTACTGACCTCCAGCGCGAGCCCCCGGGAGACCGTGAGGGTGCTGCGCGAGCTGGGACTCTCGCCTGCCGTGCAGGAGGCGGAGACCGCCGTCGTGCGCTATAAGAGGACGGCGTCGGTGGCCGCTGGCGCCCGTCCCGTGTATACGGCGCCCCGCACCGCACCACCGGACGACGACGTCGACGCCCAGCTCGCGGTGTTGAGGCACCATCGGGCGGTCCACGGCGAGGTGACCGGCGAGGCGGCAACGCAACTGGGCCTCGAAACCCTGCAGAGGGCCATCCGGCTGAAGCAAGCGGTCACCATGAACGTGGTTGACGGCTTGGGGAATTCCAACACCGAAACCGTTGTTCCGGTATCGGTGTCCGGAGGGCGCGTCCGGGTGTTCGACGCCGCCAGGGACACCGAAAGGGTCTTGTCCATCCATCGCATCATCGATGTGGAACCTGCGGGCGAGCCGCACAAGTGAGGAAGCAATAGTGAGCGACGGTCCGCTGATCGTACAGAGCGACAAAACCATCCTGCTGGAAGTCGACCACGAGCTCGCCACCGAGGCACGGCATGCGATCGCGGCGTTCGCCGAGCTTGAGCGCGCCCCCGAACACGTCCACAGCTACCGGCTCACCCCTTTGGGCTTGTGGAATGCGCGCGCGGCGGGACTGGACGCCGAAAAAGTCCTCGACACTCTCCTGCGCTATTCCCGTTTCCCGGTGCCGCACTCTTTGCTGATCGACATCGAAGAGACCATGTCCCGCTACGGCCGCTTGCGTCTGGAAAAGGACCCGCAACACGGATTGGTCATGCGGACCACCGACTACCCCGTACTCGAGGAAGTCAGCCGGGCCAAGAAAATCGCGCCGTTGCTGGGGCCCAGGATCGACGGCGAAACCGTCGTGGTGCATTCCTCCCAGCGGGGACAGCTCAAGCAATTGCTGCTCAAGCTCGGATGGCCGGCCGAGGACCTCGCCGGCTACGTGGACGGCACGCCGCACCTGATCGCCTTGAACGAGGACGGTTGGCACCTGCGGCCGTACCAGAAGCTTGCCATGGAGAACTTCTGGGCGGGCGGCAGCGGCGTCGTCGTGCTGCCCTGTGGCGCGGGCAAGACCTTGGTGGGGGCCGCAGCCATGGCTACGAGCTCCACCACCACGCTGATCCTGGTGACCAACACGGTCGCGGCCCGGCAATGGAAGGACGAACTCCTCAAGCGGACGTCGCTGACGGAGGAGGAGATCGGCGAGTATTCGGGCGCGGTCAAGGAAGTCCGGCCCGTCACGATCGCCACCTACCAGGTCCTGACCACCAAGCGCGGAGGCCTTTACCCGCACCTGGAACTCGTGGACGGGCACGATTGGGGACTCATCATCTACGACGAGGTCCATCTCCTCCCGGCCCCGATCTTCCGGATGACCGCGGACCTGCAGGCCCGGCGGCGCCTGGGACTCACGGCGACGCTTGTGCGTGAGGATGGCCGCGAGGGCGAGGTCTTCAGCTTGATCGGTCCCAAACGCTACGACGCACCGTGGAAGGACATCGAAGCCCAGGGCTACATTGCGCCGGCGGACTGCGTGGAGGTCCGGGTAGACCTGCCTAGGGACGAGCGCGTGGCCTACGCGATGGCTGAGGATGCGGACAAGTACCGGCTCTGCGCGACGTCCGAGACCAAGACCCACTTGGTGGAGCAGCTCGTTGCCCTGCACCAAGGCGAGCCGCTGCTGGTGATCGGCCAGTACATCGACCAGTTGGATGAGATCGGCGAGCGCCTGGACGCTCCCGTGATCAAGGGCGATACGACAGTCAAGGTGCGGCAGAAGCTCTTCGACGCCTTCCGCGCCGGTGACATCAAGACCCTCGTGGTGTCCAAAGTGGCCAACTTCTCGATCGACCTACCCGAGGCATCCGTGGCGATCCAAGTGTCGGGGTCTTTCGGTTCCCGCCAGGAGGAAGCTCAACGCTTGGGGCGCCTGCTTCGGCCCAAGCAGGACGGCCGCGCGGCACGCTTCTACTCCTTGGTGGCCCGGGACACCCTCGACCAGGATTTTGCGGCCAAACGGCAGCGCTTCCTCGCCGAACAGGGCTACGCCTACCGGATCATGGACGCCAAGGACGTACCCGCCGGGTAAGGCGCGTCATTTTTTCTGGCTAGGCAACCAGCTGTTGTGCGTGTTCCTGGGGCTGCGCTCCTTGCCGCACGACGACGTCGACCACAGCCCAGGACTCCTCGTCCTTGAGCTGCGCATCCGCGAAGCGTTCGGCGGCGCGGCGGTCGCTGAAGTCCTCGTGCTCGATGCGTCCGGAGAGTGTGTCCAGGTAGCTGACATGGAATTCGACGTCTTGAATTTCAACGCGTGATTCTTGTTTGTTTTCCATGGCTCAAGTGTGAATCCGGGGTCCGACAATTTAGGACTGTGCCCGCGGCGTGTTGGCTTTTGGCCGGATTGCCGAGGCCTGCGCAGCACCATTCAGGCCCTGCGCAGCACTTCCGCGGCGGTGCTCCGGACCGCCTCGGTCACAGCGTCCAATATGCGCGACGGTGTCCGCCACCTTTGCCAGTACAGAGGCACGTCCAATGGCCGCTCAGGCGCGAGTTCCACCAGGGATCCATCGGCTATGTCCCGGCCGCATTGCGGTTCAGGCAGCAATCCCCACCCGAGCCCCAAACGAATGGCCTCGGCAAACTCCTGGCTGGACGGAACAAAGTGGCGCGGGCCTGCAGGCTCCATCCCACGAGCCGCACCGCCCAGGAGTTCCAGGAAGCGGTGCTGGTACTCGTCCTTGCGGTCGAAGTCGACGGCGGGAGCAGCGCAGAGCGAGGCGACATCGACGCCGTCGGGAAGCCACCGTGCCCTGAAGCCCGGAGTGGTGACGGCACGGTATCGCATGCTCCCGAGCGGCTCCACCCGGCATCCCTGCACCGGCTCAGGAGTCGCGGTCACTGCGGCCATGACAGTTCCGGCGCGCAGCATGGACGTGGAATATTGCTCGTCGTCGCGGTGAAGATCGAAGACGGCGTGCAGCTCCGCGGGAACCCTTGTCAGGGCCTTGAGGAACCAGACGGACAAGGAATCCGCGTTGACCACGATCGGAACCGAGACCATCGGGGATTCGCCGGGCAGGCCCAGTTCAAGTTCGGCGTCGGCCTCCAATTGGGCGAGCTGCCGCGCCAATCTGAGCACCACATGTCCCGACTCCGTGGCCTGGACCGGATTGCTGCGCTGCAGCAATACCCTTCCGGACGCTTGTTCAAGCGCCTTGAGACGCTGGGAGACCGCCGACGGCGTGATGTTCAGTGACCGGGCGGCGGCGTCGAGCGTGCCTTCCGTGAGCACGGCGGCGAAGGTGTGCAACTGTTCGGAGGAGAATCTGGCCATAAGACAATCTTACGATGCTTAAGAATAATTAGCTGGACTAATGACGAAGGTGGAACTTAGCCTCGAAGAATGAACTCCCCCGACGTCTTCCACGCCGCCGGCTTGGGCCTCGGCACAGGCCTGGCCCTCATTGTCGCGATTGGCGCCCAAAATGCCTTCGTCCTCCGGCAGGGCATCCGCGGCGAGCATATCGGTGCGGTCGTTGCCGTGTGCGCCATCTCGGACGCCGTGCTCATCGCGGCCGGGGTACTCGGCACAGGCGCCCTGCTCGCCGCGGCGCCTGCCGCCGTCGTCGTTCTCCGCTATGTCGGTGCGGCATTCCTGGTGACATACGGCGTGATGGCGGCACGGCGCATCCTAAGGCCGCAAGCGCTCGTCTCCGCGGAACCTGGACCGTCGGGGGCCGGCCGAAGCGGACTGGCGTCAGCACTGGCGACTGTCATGGCGCTGACATGGCTCAACCCCCACGTCTACCTGGACACCGTATTGCTCCTGGGATCCGTGGCGAACGCGCAAGGACCCGGGCTGCAGTGGTGGTTCGGCGCCGGAGCCATGCTGGGCAGTATCCTATGGTTCTGTTCCCTCGGCTTCGGCGCGAAACTGCTGCGCGGATTCTTTGCGCGACCGGCGTCCTGGCGAATCCTTGACGGCGGAATTGCTGTCACCATGGTGGGACTCGGCGTCGGGCTGGCTCTCGGCAGTTAGCCCGGGCCCACAACCACGACACCCCGATAATTCTCACAACAAGCGTCCAGTCAACTCCCAGAAACTGGGAGCATCATGAATGGTATGAAAAAGAACGGCCCCGAAGCCAAGCTCCTCGTCGTCGACGACGAACCCAACATCCGTGAGCTGCTCTCCACCTCGCTGCGCTTTGCTGGCTTTGAGGTCGTTGCGGCGTCGAACGGCCGCGAAGCGCTCGCTGCCGCCGATCTTCACGCCCCGGACCTCGCGGTCCTGGATGTCATGCTCCCCGACATGGACGGGTTCACTGTCACCCGCCGCCTTCGCGCCGCCGGTAAGCACTTCCCTGTCCTGTTCCTGACTGCCAAGGACGACACGGAGGACAAGGTCACGGGCCTGACCGTGGGCGGCGACGACTACGTCACCAAGCCTTTCAGCCTGGATGAAGTGGTGGCGCGGATCCGCGCCGTGCTTCGCCGCACGCAGCCGATGGAAGACGACGACGCCGTCATCCGCGTGGATGACCTGGAGCTCGACGACGACGCGCACGAGGTCCGCCGCGGCGGCACCATCATCGAGCTGTCGCCCACCGAGTTCAAGCTGCTCCGCTATCTCATGCTGAACCCCAACCGGGTGCTTTCCAAGGCGCAGATCCTGGACCACGTCTGGGAATACGACTTCAATGGCGACGCCTCGATTGTTGAGTCCTACATTTCCTACCTCCGGCGCAAGGTGGACATTGATCCGGATGCCACTGCCTTGATCCAGACCAAGCGCGGCGTCGGTTACGTATTGCGGACGGCCGAGAAGCGCTGACCTTGTTCAACCGTTGGAAGTCGGCCTCCCTCAGGTCGCAGCTGGTCGCCATCATCATGGGGCTGCTGCTCCTTGCCTTGGCCGCCACTGGCGCCGGGACGCTGACGCTCGTCAAGAGCTACCTCCAAGGGCAAGTGGATGACAAACTCAGGGCTGCCGTCCAGATCGCCCAGCAGCAGCAATCCTTTGCCAACCTGTCTGAGGCGAGCCCCGCCGTGCCCACGGACTATTCCCTGACGCTCTACGTCCAGGGCCAGCCGCCCTATCCGTTCGGCGGAAGCAAGACGGATCGGCCGAGCATCGCCAACATCACCCCGGTTGAGGCCAAGAACCGCAATTACGCACCCTTCCAGGTGAACGGCACCGCTGGCGGCGATTGGCGTGTGGTGGCGGTCAACGTAGTGGACAACCGGACCGGGCAGAACGCGGTGGTGATCGTAGGCCTGCCGCTGTCCCCCGTGGACCGAGTCATGGAACACGCCACGCTCGTGGTGGTCGGCGTCGGACTCTTGACCCTGGTGCTCGCGTTCTTCATCGCGACATGGACCGTTGCACGTTCCTTCCGCCCCCTCGCCCGCGTTGAGAAGACGGCGGCCGCAATCGCTGCCGGTGATCTCTCGCGTCGCGTGGATATCGAGAATCCGGTCACCGAGGTCGGCCGCCTGGGCGCCTCCCTCAACGCCATGCTCGCGCACATTGAATCGTCCTTTGCGGCGCGTGCCGCCTCCGAGGCAAGGATGCGGCGATTCGCCGCCGACGCCTCCCACGAGCTGCGCACGCCCTTGGTCACCATCCGCGGCTTCTCCGAGCTTTACCGCCACGGCGCCCTTGCCACGCCGGAAGACGTTGGTACCGCCATGGGCAGGATCGAGAGCGAAGCCAAGCGCATGGGATCCATGGTGGAAGACCTGCTGCTGCTGGCCCGCCTGGACGAACAACGGCCTTTGCAGCTCAAGCCGGTGGATCTGCACCTACTGGCGAATGACGCCGTCGTAGACTCACTCGCAACGTCGGGCGAGCGGAAGATTTCGCTCACAGGGCTCGACGGCGGAGCGGCAGCGCCCGCCCCGGTCCAGGGTGACGAGGCCAAGCTTCGTCAGGTCCTGGGGAACCTGGTGGGTAACGCCTTGCGCTACACCCCCGAAGGAACGCCGATTGAGCTCGCCGTCGGGGTCCGGAACACGCCCGCCGGCCCGTTGTCCGTTCTCGAGGTGCGGGACCACGGCAGCGGCATTCCGGCCGAGGAACTGCCCCGGATTTTCGAGCGCTTTTACAGGGCGGACACTTCGCGCACGCGGGAAACGGGCGGCAGCGGGCTCGGTCTCGCGATTGTGGCTGCAATTGTCGGATCCCACCGCGGAACCGTCCGGGTCGAAGAGACCGACGGCGGCGGAGCCACCCTGGTTGTCAGCCTCCCCTTCCAGGACGAGCTGTCCGAGATGCCCGAAGATGCGGGCATCGCCGAGGCGGAGATCTCCGACTAGCAGTTTTCTATGCCTGGCGGCTTGATTGAGCGAGTTGTCCACATAGGGAGACTCGGCGCTGTCCGGGCCATGTGACGGCTTCTAGGCTCGTGGTGTGGACCACAAGCCAGCCGCACCTGCGGATCTCTTTGATTGAAAGGCAACGCCCCATGAGCGTTATCTCCGTCGATACTGAACTGCTCCAGCTCAAGTCCGCCAACGTCAAGGCCACCGTGGATCGGATCAGCGCCGACGTCCAAGCGATGAAACGGGGCCTGGACGAGCTCCAAGCTACGTGGAAGGGATCAGCGGCCAACAACTTCCAGGCCCTCGTCTCGGAGTGGACGTTGACCCAGAACAAGGTGGAGGCTTCGCTCGCATCCATCAACCTCGCGCTGTCCTCCGCGGCGGCAAGCTACCTCCAAACCGAGCAAGGCAACACCCAGCGGTTCAGTTACTGACAGCTGGGCCCGGGTTCCCGGCGGTGCGGCCAATCCGCCGTCCCGCCGGGGTCCAGCCGCTTTCCAGGGTCCGGTTGCTTCTGAGCCGTTACTTCTCCGGCGTCGACTGGTGGAAGCGCAACCGCCATCGGCCGTCGTCGAGCAACCAGATCGAGCTCCGCAATGCGGAGCCTGTTCGCCCATAACTTCTATAACTGAGCAGCATGGTGTTACTGGAGAGGCGTTCAGCGGAAATTATTTCTACTTCCGCGTTTTCCCCGGGATCGCCCTCCAACGCCATCATGAGTTCGTCCCGGGACCAGACGCGTCCGGAGCTGCCAATCTCGGTAAAGTCCGGGTGCAGCAGGATCCCTGTGCGCCCGAGGTCTCCCCTGACGTCGGGCCTCAGGAGCTCCCTCTCAAGGAGAATGACCGTTTCTTCGTCCGAGCGCCCTCCGGCCTGGCCAAGGACCCCTTCGTCGTCGCCGGCGAACAAAGTGGGCTCGATGAACGTCTCCTGCTCCGTGAACGCCCCCGCCGCGTTCGGCAAGGACGATCCGGTTGAGAGGTCCTGACCGCCGAACAACGTGAGGTCTTCATCCTGGGCATCCGCGTCGTCGTGGTCGTCGTCGAAAAGCGAGGGCGCCTCCATAGGCGCTGTCCGGGCTGACGACGTGCGGGCTGACGGCGTGCCGACTGATGGTGTGCCGACTGACAGCGTGCGGGACAAGGACCGTGCGGCTTCAGCTCCCGGATAGCCCGGCCCGGCAGGCGCGGCTATTCCCTGCTGGAACGCTGTGGCGACCGCACGCGCGCGATCGTCGGCCGCCTCGTTGAGGTCGTGGCCGGCATGGCCTTTGACCCACTCGAACGAGTACTTGCGGCCGACAATAGCCTGGTCGATGTCCTTGAGGAGATCGACGTTCAAGACGGGCTTCCCGTCCGCTTTGCGCCAGCCCTTGCGCTTCCATCCCGGCATCCACTTGGTGATGCAATTGATGACGTACTGGCTGTCGCAGAGAATCTTCAGCTCTTCATCGGGAACATGTGCCGTGGACCGGAAGAGGTCCAGCACCGCCATGAGCTCGCCCTGGTTGTTGGTTCCGTGCGGCCACCCCCCGGCCCTCCAGCAAGAGTCGTTCACGTACCAGGCCCAACCGGCAGGCCCGGGATTGCCGAGGGCAGAACCATCGGCGGCAGCAATAATCGTCATGGTTTCCATCCTGCCAGACCACCCCGACACTCCTTGACCCCAGAACTGAGCGGGCGTCCGCCCAAAACCCGACATACGTGAGCGGGCGTCCGCCCAAAACCCGACATACGTGAGCGGGCGTCCGCCCAAAACCCGACATACGTGAGCGAGCGTCCGTCCAAAACCCGACATACGTGAGCGAGCGACCGCCCAAAACCCGACATACGTGAGCGAGCGTCCGTCCAAAACCCGACATACGTGAGCGAGCGTCCGCCCAAAACCCGACATACGTGAGCGAGCGTCCGTCCAAAACCCGACATACGTGAGCGAGCGTCCGCCCAAAACCCGACATACGTGAGCGAGCGTCCGTCCAAAACCCGACATACGTGAGCGAGCGTCCGCCCAAAACCCGACATACGTGAGCGAGCGTCCGTCCAAAACCCGACATACGTGAGCGAGCGTCCGCCCAAAACCCGACATACGTGAGCGAGCGTCCGTCCAAAACCCGACATACGTGAGCGAGCGTCCGCCCAAAACCCGACATACGTGAGCGAGCGTCCGTCCAAAACCCGACATACGTGAGCGAGCGTCCGCCCAAAACCCGACATACGTGAGCGAGCGTCCGTCCAAAACCCGACATACGTGAGCGAGCGTCCGCCCAAAACCCGACATACGTGAGCGAGCGTCCGTCCAAAACCCGACATACGTGAGCGAGCGTCCGCCCAAAACCCGACATACGTGAGCGAGCGTCCGTCCAAAACCCGACATACGTGAGCGAGCGTCCGCCCAAAACCCGACATACGTGAGCGAGCGTCCGTCCAAAACCCGACATACGTGAGCGAGCGTCCGCCCAAAACCCGACATACGTGAGCGAGCGTCCGTCCAAAACCCGACATACGTGAGCGAGCGTCCGCCCAAAACCCGACATACGTGAGCGAGCGTCCGTCCAAAACCCGACATACGTGAGCGAGCGTCCGCCCAAAACCCGACATACGTGAGCGAGCGTCCGTCCAAAACCCGACATACGTGAGCGAGCGTCCGCCCAAAACCCGACATACGTGAGCGAGCGTCGTTAAACGGCGACGACGGCCCCCACCTGAAGTGGGGACCGCCGTCGTGCGTGTGGCTGGTGAGCTACAGCGGGGGCTAGAAGCCGCCCATGCCGCCCATGTCGTCGCCGCCACCCATAGACGGAGCGTTCTTCTCCGGCTTGTCGGCAACAACGGCCTCGGTGGTCAGGAACAGACCAGCGATGGAGGCAGCGTTCTGGAGAGCCGAGCGGGTGACCTTTACGGGGTCGTTGACGCCGGCAGCCAGCAGGTCCTCGTAAACGCCGGTTGCAGCGTTCAGGCCGTGGCCCGACGGCAGGCCGCGGACCTTGTCGATGACAACGCCCGGCTCAAGGCCCGCGTTGTAAGCGATCTGCTTGAGCGGAGCGTCGATGGCAACGCGGACGATGTTGGCGCCCGTTGCTTCGTCGCCTTCGAGCTGCAGGTTGGCGAATGCCTTGGCACCGGCCTGGATGAGGGCAACGCCACCACCGGCGACGATGCCTTCTTCAACGGCAGCCTTCGCGTTGCGGACTGCGTCCTCAATGCGGTGCTTGCGCTCCTTGAGCTCTACCTCGGTTGCGGCACCGGCCTTGATGACTGCAACGCCACCGGCCAGCTTGGCCAGGCGCTCCTGCAGCTTCTCGCGGTCGTAGTCGGAATCGGAGTTCTCGATCTCGGCACGGATCTGCGCCACGCGGCCGGCGATGGCGTCGGCGTCGCCGGCACCTTCGACGATGGTGGTCTCGTCCTTGGTGACAACAACCTTGCGGGCGTTGCCGAGCAGTTCGAGGGTTGCGTTCTCGAGGCTGAGGCCGACCTCCGAGGAGATGACCTGGCCACCGGTGAGGATGGCGATGTCGGCGAGCTGTGCCTTGCGGCGGTCACCGAAGCCCGGAGCCTTGACGGCAACGGACTTGAAGGTGCCACGGATCTTGTTGACGATCAGGGTGGCCAGGGCCTCGCCCTCGATGTCTTCGGCGATGATCAGCAGCGGCTTGTTGGACTGCATGACCTTCTCCAGGACCGCAACGAGTTCCTTCACGTTGGAGATCTTGGAGTTGACGATCAGGATGTACGGGTCTTCGAGGACCGTTTCCTGGCGCTCTGCGTCGGTGACGAAGTAAGCGGAGATGTAACCCTTGTCGAAGCGCATGCCTTCGGTGAGCTCAAGCTCCAGGCCGAAGGTGTTGGATTCCTCGACCGTGATGACGCCTTCCTTGCCGACCTTGTCCAGGGCTTCAGCAATGAGGTTACCGATTTCGGTGTCGCCGGCAGAGATGGAAGCCGTGGCTGCGATCTCTTCCTTGGTCTCGATCTCCTTGGCGGAGGCGAGCAGCTCACGGATGACGGCGTCAACAGCCTTCTCGATGCCGCGCTTGAGGGACAGCGGGTCGGCGCCGGCAGCTACGTTGCGCAGGCCTTCCTTGACGAGAGCCTGGGCCAGGACGGTGGCGGTGGTGGTGCCGTCGCCAGCGACGTCGTCCGTCTTCTTGGCAACTTCCTTGACCAGCTCGGCGCCGATCTTCTCGTAAGGATCGTCCAGCTCGATCTCCTTGGCGATGGAAACACCATCGTTGGTGATCGTGGGGGCGCCCCACTTCTTTTCGAGGACGACGTTGCGTCCACGCGGGCCGAGGGTGACCTTGACGGCGTCGGCGAGGATGTTCAGACCCCGCTCGAGACCGCGGCGTGCCTCTTCATCAAATGCAATGATCTTGGCCATAACGGCGGTAGTCCTTTCGGGACAGTCGTTAAGAAGGTGCCTTCACTGCGGTGCCCGCGACGGACGATCCTTCACATTCGGCCTCTGTACGCCGCGTGCTCCGGATCTCACCCCAGCAAGGTTTTCTTTGTTCCCCCAGGCACCGCCACCATTTCCATACGGCCGGAGCCGTGAAGGATTAGCAGTCAATGCCTGAGAGTGCTAATCAATAATTAGCACTCACCCGAGGAGAGTGCAAGCAGGAAGAGCCGGAAACTACTCGCCACGCCCAGGGAATTCGCTACGGGCACAAGCCGTCACGGAGTCCGGGAGGCCGTCTCTTTGCCACTGACCCGCGCAGTGTTGTCAGCCCCGTAGGTGAAGACCATGTAATTGGACGAGGTAACGTCCCCGTTGGCGTCGAACCCGATGGTGCCGGACTCGCCGTCGTAATCCGGGAGCTTGGCCCCCTTCAGCACCTCGACGCAGTCCTTGTATGAGGCACAAGACGTACGTTCTTTCGTTGCCGCATCGCCCGACGCCGGACGCACTCCGCCGGACACAGTGGTGAGCCAGGCCGCGATCGAGCCTCCCGCATCGTCGCCCGCCGTTGAGGCGGCAAGCGCCGCGAGGGTGACGGCGTCGTACGTCTCGGCAGCGTAGGTCGTGTCCTTGAGCTTGGGGTCGATGCCCGTCAGCTCGGCTTGGAACTCCGCACTCGGGAAGACGCCCGGAAGAATTCCCCGCGCGCCGTCGAGGCCCCCTGCACCGAGCGCGGTTCCGTATTGGCGGATCGCGCCGTCGCTCAAGATCAGGCTCTTGCCGCTCAGCCCCGCATTCAGGAGCTCAGCCAGGGCGCCTTGGGCGCCATCACGGGCAACCACGACGACGGCGTCCGGCGTACCGGACTTGATGCCCGCCGCGGCGGGAGCTGCTTTGCCTGCCGCGAATTCCTCGTTGGACACGGCGTCCATTCCGAGGCCGCGGGCAGCGTCCAGGACCGCTCCCGAGACGCGCGTACCGTAATCCCCGGCTTCGTGGAGGACCGAAATGCGCTTGGCGCCGGCGTCGCGGGCAAGCTTCGCCAGGACGCTGCCCTGTGCGGCATCAGCGGCAGACGTGCGGAAGTAGAAGCCGCCATTCTTGTAGCTGCTCAGCCCCGACGCCGTGTTCGCCGGCGAGATGAGCGGAATCCGGGCGGGAGAGAGCACATCGATCGCGGCGGGCGCATGGCTCGAATCGCTCGGCCCCACGACGACGTCTGCGTGGGCGGACATCAACGCCTTGGCTTGTGCAGCCGTGTCGGCGGTGAAGGCCGCCGCGCCGGCCCCTTGGCTCGCGCCACTGCCTTCACCGGCCGCCGTCGCCGGAAGCAACTCGACGGGACGGCCCTTGTATCCGCCGGCGTCGTTGATTTGTTTGACAGCCAACTTGGCGGCAGCCAGCTCGGACTCGTTGAGGAATGCGGAACCACCGGTATTGTCCAGGATCACGCCGATGCGCAGGACGCCGTCACCGCTCGGCGTAACCGAGGCAAGCCTGGCGTTGCCGACGGGGGCGGAACATCCGGCCACTCCAAGGGCCAAGGCTGCCGAAGCTGCAAGAAGAGAAACTACCCGGGACCGGCGCGCTCCGAGGGGCCAGGACAGCTCTGTTGCCGCAACACCCACTAGATAAGCCGCACGCTTTCTGCCTGCGGGCCCTTCTGGCCCTCGCCCAGTTCGAAGTCGACGCGTTGTCCTTCTTCGAGCGCACGGAAGCCATCCATCTGGATGGCGGACCAATGCACAAAGATGTCGTCACCGGACTCATCCACGGTGATGAATCCGTAGCCCTTTTCGGCATTGAACCATTTGACGGTTCCCAAAGCCATGATCCCCACACTTTCAACTAGCAGTGGCCGGCTTCCGGGATCTCCGGGCCAGCTCACAACTACTGTAACCACAGTCACGTTGCCATAGCGCAACCTTGGGTGCGGGTGGCCGCAATGTTATTGAGGCGTAACCGAGTTGCTATTTGTAACCGGGGCCCAGAACCACAACCACGGGCTGCTGGAACTCCGCGCTGTCCACGAGGTTGGAAATGCCCAGCAATTTGCCGAGGGCTTCGGCATTGCCCTTCTGCGCCGCGCCTTTGTAGAAGACCGACGACGTCTGCTGGGGCATGCCGCCCCAATTTGCGACAGTGGACAACGGCCATCCTCCGCCTTGCACCATGCCGGCCACACGCGCAGCCAGGCCACCGGTGGTGGTGCCGTTGTAGACCGCTACTGCCGCCGTCTTGTCCAATGGCGCCGTGGTCGGCGTCGGCGTCGGCGTGCTGGACGGAGTGTCGCCCGGGCTCGGCTGGGTGGACGGCTGGCTGGATGCCTGCGCAGAGCTGTTCGCCGAAGGTGGCGCCGCGGCGCTTTGCTTGGAAGTGTCAGCGGTGACGACGGCTTGCGGCGTCGTCGACGAGGTGAAGCCAAGCTTCGGAAGGATCAGGAAGGCAACGAGTCCTACGGCAAGTGCGATGCCGCCCAGCAGCAGCACCGGCCACAGGGCCGGCCGGGAAGCAGACGCGACGAGCCTGTGGACACCTTGCCGCGATGAGCTCTGCGGGACACGGTCGAATTCATCCCGGGCAAATTTGGTCATGGTGAAGCCTTGTCCTTGCTGCTTGCTGGCTGGGGGATCAGCGGGTGCTCTATGCGTCGGAACCGAGACGGCGCGCTGTGCGGGCCCTCTGACGTGACATACGTAGTCTACGCAATCTCTTGACCAGCATAGGATCGTGCGCCAATGCTTCCTCGGTGTCTATGAGGGCATTGAGCAGCTGATAGTAGTGGGTCGCGGAGAGATCGAAGAGTTCCCGGACGGCCTGTTCCTTGGCCCCGGCGTACTTCCACCATTGCCTCTCCAGGGCGAGCATCTGCTGTTCACGCTCGCCGAGCGGCGAATCACTGCGGAGTCCGGCGGACAGGTCTTCGAGCACCAATCCAGTTGCTTCGGACGCCATGGGTTCCCGTGCGGGTTCTGCCACGACACACTCCTTCGACGCATTGACTGAAAAATGTCCCCCGCCCATGGTAACGGGCGAATAACACCGATGTCATTTGCCCCGCCGCCTTGAGGGCCGGCGCTTTCCCCCGGACCGCGAGGACAGGGACAATGGCTGGGTGGCAGGCGAAGAAGCGTTATTTGAGCTTGAATCCGAAGATCACTCCGCCGGGTTCGAGGCACTACCCGGAATGGCCTTGGAGGATCTCATGGCGCCGGACTGGGCGGGCGCGCTCTCCGGCATCGAGGACGAGTTGCGCTCGGTGCTCGCCTTCGTGGCGGCCGAGGCCGGCCGCGGAGCGCACGTGCTGCCTGCGGCGTCCAACATACTTCGTGCCTTCCGGCAGCCGCTGGCCGACGTGAAGGTGCTGATCCTGGGCCAGGACCCCTACCCGACGCCGGGACACGCCGTCGGGCTCTCTTTCGCGGTTTCCGGACAAACACGGCCCATCCCCCGCAGCCTCTCGAACATCTACCGGGAGATGGAAACCGATCTCGGGCTCCCGCCGCGGGTCCACGGCGATCTTTCGGCCTGGACGGGCCAAGGAGTACTCCTCCTGAACAGGGTGCTCAGCGTCGCGGCCGGTGCTGCCGGCTCGCACCGGGGCAAAGGCTGGGAGGCCATCACGACGGCGGCGGTCACCGCCGTCGCCCGCCGACGAAATGCTGCCGGGCAGCAGAGTCCGCTCGTCGCGATCCTGTGGGGCAAGGACGCTGAAGCCGTACAGCCGCTGCTTGAAGGCGCCCCCGTGATCTCCTCCGCCCATCCCAGCCCGCTCTCCGCGTCGCGGGGCTTCTTCGGCTCTCGCCCGTTCAGCCGCGCCAACGCCCTGCTCCGGATGCAAGGCGCGGATCCCGTCATCTGGGAGCTTCCACCGCTACCCTAGCTTAGGCTTGCCTACATGACATCTTTGCCCGCCACGTCGTCTGCATCCCGCAATACCCGCCCCCAAGTGAACCTGACTGTGCTGCGCACGGAACAGCTGTCGCCCCACATGGTGCGGATCATTGCTGGTGGACCCGGATTTGCCGGTTATGCGAACAACGGCTTCGTGGACCGATATGTGAAGATCGTGTTCCCGCAGCCCGGCGTCGAGTATGAGTTGCCGCTGGATCTGTGGGCCATCCGCGAGACCATGCCGCGCGAACAATGGCCGTACACCCGCACCTACACCGTCCGTTGGGTGGACGAAGCTGCGCAGGAACTGGCAATCGACTTCGTGGTCCACGGCGACGAAGGCCTTGCAGGCCCATGGGCCCTGGCGGCCCAGCCCGGCGACACACTTGTCTTCACGGGCCCCGGCGGCGCCTACAACCCGGCGCCCGACGCCGACTGGTACCTTTTCGCCGGCGACGACGCCGCGCTCCCGGCGATTGCCGCCGCGATCGAATCCCTGCCGGCCGACGCGAAGGGCCTTGCTTTCCTCGAAGTCGATAGCGACGCGGACATCCTTGATATCGCCGCTCCCGAGGGCGTGGAGCTGCGCTGGCTCCTTCGCTCCGGAGTCCCGGCCGGATCAAGCTCGATCCTGCTCGATGCCTTGGGCGAAGCCGAGTGGCTGCCCGGACGCGTAGACGTGTTTGCGCACGGTGAACGCGGCTACATGAAGGGCCTGCGCGACATCTTCTTCACGCAGCGTGGGCTCGAGCGGTCCCAGGTATCGCTTTCCGGATACTGGGCCCAGGGGCGTGTGGAGGACGATTTCCAGGCGGAGAAGAAACTCCCTATCGGGCAGATCTAGCGGCCCTTACCGCTTGGCGGCCCAGCGGACGCGGCTAGCGCCGGCGTACGCGGCGGCGCTCGTTGCTGGCCAGTCCCTTGGTCAGTGGCCGGGCAAGGTTGTCCCCCAGCACGATTCCCGCGGCCACACCCAGCACGATTGCTCCGGCGTTGAGCATGCCTCCCGAACCCACCAGTACATCTGCTTCTTGCACCGTCAATACATACATGGAACGGAATATCTTCAGGCCCGGGAGCAGGATGAGGGCTGCCGGGACGGCGACCACGAGCTGCGGGGCTCCGAGCCTGAGCGCCACCATCCGCGCGAGCAGGCCGATGACCACGGCGGAAATCGCCGGCGAGAGCCGGTCTCCGAAACCAAGGCTGGAAGCCCCCCACAAGACGAAGTAACCCACCAAACCCACTGCCGCCGTCGGGAGCAGAAGTTTGAGCAGGGTCTGTTCGGTGATGCCGATGGCAATCACGGCTACGGCTATCAGGATGGCCTGGCCCCACAATGGATACGCCTCGGGGAATGTTTGCGTGACGTCGATCGCGACGCTGCCGATGAGGTCACCCACAACTACCGCGACGGCGATGCCCGCAACGATCGCGCCGAAGGTCAGGATCGTGGACAGGAATCGTCCGGCCGCAGTCACGGGGAATCCGTTGATGGCGTCTTGCACGGAAGAGACGAGCCGCCCGGTTGGCAACAGCAGGAGAATGCCGCCCGCCACGACGATGGACGGCGGGATGTCTGCCCCGGTCCAGTGGAGCATGAGCGCGATGAACGTGACCAGGAAGGAGCAGGCCGCTGTCACGAAGAAGTCGGGCGTGCGCCACTTGCCCAATTGCCGGGCCACGAGATTGACAAGCATGTTGGAGACGAAAGCCAGGGCGGATGCGCCAAGTCCCCCGCCCAGGACTCCGACGAAGACAGCAGAGAAGACGCCGAACGCCATGGTGACCATCCACCGTGGGAAGGGCTTGCTGCTGCGGATGATGTCATCCAGCCGGTTCACCGCTTCTGACCTGCCCACACCGCCAGCCACGATATCCGTGACGAGTTGGTGCACCTGGGCCAGGCCTGCGTAGTTGTTGGTCCAGGAGCGAACAACCCGGAGCAGTGTGATGGGGGTCTGGTCCTTGGGCGCATAGTTGAGCGCGACCGACTGGTTGGTGATGTCCACTTCGATGTTCTTCAAGCCGAGCGCAGCCGTGACCGCGATGATGCTGGTCTCCACTTCCAGGGCACCTGCCCCGTAGCGGAACATCGTTTCGGCCATATGCAGGGCGAAGTCGATGGTCTTGCGGGCCGATGCGTCAACACCGCCCACATGGATGATGGGGTTGGCGTAGGGACTACCCGCCAGGCGGTCGACGATGCTCATGGGGGCAGTGGGAGGGTTCTCCCCCTGCACCAGCCTGCGAAGCATGCGCTTGGCGTTGACATTCTGGCGCACCTGGGATGGCTTGAGCGGCTGCGTCTTGGGCAAGCCGTCCGTGTTGGGCCTGTTGTCGGGGCGGTCAGTCACGCGGGTGTTCCTCCAAAGGGCGTGGTTCCTCCAAATACGGTGTCGTGCAACTTGAGGTAGGCGGGGTGGCGCTGCGAGCCTTCTGGAACTGCTGGCCTAGTAGAACTGTTGACCCGTGCGACGGGTGTAGATCTGCCGTGCGATACGTTCGCCCGCAGCAGTCCAGAGCTTGTACTTCAGCGGGCTGATGACTTGGTCATAGCAGCCGACGAAGTCGGTGACGGTCTTGCTGAAGCTGGTCTTGAACAGGCCAAGTCCGTGGAACGGGTGCGAGGTGTCTTTGAGCCGGTCCGCGGGCGGAGTGCCGCAGAAATCGTACTCCGTGCAACCCAGTTCCTTGACTTGGTTGATGGCCGTCCACTGGACCAAGTGCGAATCGCCGTACTGCGCGCGCTTCTGCAGCGATCCGCCGTCCTTGTAGGTGCCTTTCCGGCCATAGTTGATGACGAAGGCTCCGACCGATGGCACACCGTTTTCAAAGACAAAGAGGAGCCTGCCCTGGCCACGCTCGATGAAGTTGGTCCAGAACTGGCGATAGTACCCGAATTCACGGACCCGCACTTGGGACTTCGCCTCAACCGTGTTAGTCATCAGCGCATACATCGAACGGAAGCTCTCTTCCGTGGGTTCCATGGTGTGCACTTCAACGCCTTCGCGGATGGCCCGGCGAACGGCGTTGCGTCCGCGGGAATGCAGGTTGCGCAGCAACTGGTTCTCCTCGGGAGAGATGTCCAGCAGGGCTGTGGAGTCGTTCGGCTGCAGGTTGGGGGTCTTGACCACTCCGGTGGCCTCGATCGCGTCCCGGGCTTCGCCACTGAGGACAATGTCCGGCTCGATCTTAATGGCGAAAACCCCGAGCTTGTCCCGCTTCACGAATTCCCGGTTGGCCTTGATGATCCCCGGAATGTCCTCGACGCCGGCAACGTCGGGGCCCTTGATGAGGTACCAGAGCTTGCCGAGCAGTGGAAAGCTCTTCTCCAGGACCAGGTTGTAGCTGCTGTAGTCCGCGGTCTCGTAGACGAGATGCAAGGGCTTCCAGCCAAAGTGTTGCTTCACGTCCGCGAAGGCCTCGGATTGGAGGAGGTTGCCGCCGTTGGGGTTGGCCGTGACGTGTTTGTCCCAGTGTTCGATTTCCTCGGCGGTGGCAAAGCGTGCGGTAAATTCTCGCAAGGGGGCCGTGTCCAATCAGTTGCGTACGTGAGGCAGCAGGCACCGGTGTGCGGCGCAGGCGTTCAGCTCCAAGTCTATCGGCCCTCACAGCGAGCCACCGCCTGATCCGTTTCCAACGCCTTGGGCTGGGCCCCTTTCGATTTCTCACAGCCGCGGCAAAGGTTCCCCAAAGTCCGCAGCTATCCGGGCAACGGAAAGTGGTTACAACGAAAGCCGAACCAGGAGGATCCGTTGATCGTCTACCGCCCCCTTCCGCCGCTCACCACCGGCCGCAGCAACAGCTGGTGGTCGGTATTCGCCGCCATGGCATCCGCAGCATTGCTGGGCCCCGCTTGGCCATCGGGTGGCCGCCGCCTCGAATATCAAGAAGCGGCGGTCAGCACTCCACGACGTTGACGGCGAGGCCGCCCATGGCGGTTTCCTTGTATTTGGAGGACATGTCCTTGCCGGTCTCGCGCATGGTCACGATGACCTCGTCCAAGGAGACGCGATGGGTGCCGTCCCCCCAGAGCGCCATCTTCGCCGCGTTGATGGCCTTCGCCGCTGCGATCGCGTTGCGTTCGATGCACGGGATCTGCACGAGTCCGCCGATCGGGTCGCAGGTTAGTCCGAGGTTGTGTTCCATTGCGATCTCGGCAGCGTTTTCCACCTGTCCCGGGGAGCCGCCCATGACTTCGGCCAATCCGGCGGCGGCCATCGAGGAAGCGGAGCCGACCTCGCCCTGGCAGCCCACTTCGGCGCCGGAGATCGAGGCCTGCTCCTTGTAGAGCACCCCGACGGCGCCCGCGGCGAGCAGGAACTTCACTACGACGTCGTCGCGGTCCTGTTGCGTGGCCTTGTCCATGCCGGGGGCGAAATGCAAGGCGTAGTACAGCACGGCGGGGATGATCCCGGCGGCGCCGTTGGTGGGCGCGGTGACCACGCGGCCGCCCGAGGCGTTTTCCTCGTTCACGGCCAGGGCGATCAGGTTCACCCATTCCTGCCAGTACTTCGGATCCCGGTAGTCAGGGTCCTGGTCTTTGGTTTCCTTCAGGAGCCGCTCGTGCCAGTCCGGGGCCCGACGGCGGACCTTCAGTCCGCCGGGCAGCACGCCTTCGCGCTTGAGGGACGTTTCAACACAGGCCTCCATGACGGACCAGATGTGCAGCAGGCCTTCGCGGATTTCCTCTTCGGTGCGGGAGGCGCGTTCGTTGATGAACATGATTTCCGAGATGCCAAGCCCCTTGGAGGAGCAACGGCCCATGAGTTCGGCGGCGGTGCGGAAGGGCAGCGGGAGTTCCTTCTTGGACTCCTCCAGTTCCTTCTGGGCCGCGTCTTCTTCGCCTTCGCGGACGATGAAGCCACCGCCCACGGAGAAGAACGTGGCCTCGTGCAGCACGTCGCCGTCGGCGTCGGACACGGAGAACTTCATCCCGTTCGTATGCCGGGGAAGAACCGTGAGCGGGTGCAGGATCATGTCCGCTTCCCCGTACGGCAAGGACACCCCGGACTCGGGATCGACGGCGCCGCAAAGGCTCAGCAGACCGGTCTCCGCGATCGACGCGAGCCGTTCCTCCACTTCCTCGGGGAGGATCTCCTCGGGGTGGTAACCCTCCAGGCCCAGCAGCACCGCAGTCATGGTGCCGTGCCCCCGGCCCGTGGCAGCCAAGGAACCATACAGATCAACGCGCAGCGACGCCACCCGTTCCAGGGCACCGGAATCCTTCAGCTCACCCGCAAAGACCGCAGCAGCCCGCATCGGCCCCACGGTATGCGAACTCGAAGGACCAATCCCAATAGAGAAAAGATCGAAGACGCCAACAGCCATTGTCGGTTCCTAACTAGATGGTGGGTGGTTGGGGATGGGTGGCGGGTGACCGCATTCCTCCGCGTGCTGCTCCTTCGTCGCTTTGACGCACGCTTCCGGAATACGCTCACCCGCTGTCTAGCCGTCACCAGAGCGAACGGTCAATGTTCTCGCGCTTCAAAGGAGGCGACCAGAGGGCCCCTTCGGGCCCGGCCTCCGGCAGCATGCGTCTAAGGGAGCGTCACGTCCGCTCAGCGGGCGTCTACGCGACCGAGCATGCCGAGGAGGTCGGACCCGACGGGCGTTGCCGATCCGATCTCTGACTACGCGAGGTTCGCGACGCCCGGGTAGAGCGGGTGCGCGGCGGCGAGTGCCTCCACGCGGTGACGCAGGCCGGAGAGGTCCGCGCCGGCGTCGGCGATCAGTGCCTCAGCGATGATGTCCGCAACTTCACGGAACGCCGCTTCACCGAAACCGCGTGTTGCCAATGCCGGGGTGCCGATCCGCAGACCGGAGGTCACCATCGGCGGGCGCGGGTCGAACGGAACCGCGTTGCGATTGACGGTGATATCGATCGCGGCGAGGCGGTCCTCGGCCTGCTGGCCGTCGAGCTCGCAGTTGCGCAGGTCCACGAGCACCAGGTGCACGTCCGTGCCGCCGGAGATCACGTTGATGCCCTTGGCAGTGACGTCCGGCTGGACCAGGCGCTCGGCCAGGATCCGGGCACCGGCCAGCACACGTTCCTGGCGTTCCTTGAACTCTTCCGAACCGGCGATCTTGAAGGCCACGGCCTTGCCGGCGATCACGTGCTCCAACGGGCCGCCCTGCTGGCCCGGGAAGACCGCGGAGTTGATCTTCTTGGCGATGTCGGCGTCGTTGCTCAGGATGATGCCGCCGCGCGGACCGGCGAGGGTCTTGTGCGTCGTCGACGTCGTGACGTGCGCGTGCGGGACCGGGGACGGGTGCAGGCCGGCGGCCACGAGGCCGGCGAAGTGCGCCATGTCCACCATGAGGTAGGCGCCCACGAGGTCGGCGATGCGGCGGAACTCGGCGAAGTCCAGCTGGCGGGCATAGGCGGACCAGCCGGCCACGATCAGCGCCGGCTTGTGCTCGAGTGCCAGGCGCTCCACCTCGGCCATGTCGATCCGGTGGTCCTCTTCGCGGACCTGGTACGGGATCACGTTGTACAGGCGGCCGGAGAAGTTGATCCGCATGCCGTGGGTCAAGTGACCGCCGTGGGCCAGGTTCAGGCCCATGATGGTATCGCCCGGCTTGATGAGGGCGTGCATCACCGAAGCGTTGGCCTGGGCGCCGGAGTGCGGCTGCACGTTCGCGTACTTGGCACCGAAGAGGGCCTTCACGCGGTCGATGGCCAACTGCTCGATGACGTCCACGTGCTCGCAGCCACCGTAGTAGCGCTTGCCCGGGTAGCCCTCGGCATACTTGTTGGTCAGGACCGAGCCCTGAGCCTGCATGACGGCCACGGCGGTGTGGTTCTCGGACGCGATCATTTCCAGGCCCGAACGCTGGCGGTTCAGCTCGTCGTCGATCTTTGCCGCGATCTCCGGATCCAGCACGGACAAGACAGTGTCCAGGCTCGGCGAAACTACCTGCTCGAACAGGGTGTTATCGGTACCTGCGGCCCCGGTTGCGGCGCTCACAGCTCGCCACCGTTCTTGGAAGCGTATTCCTCCGCGGAAAGCAGCGGACCGTCGGACTCGGCGGCCACCTTGAAGAGCCACCCCGCACCATACGGATCGTTGTTGATCAGTGCGGGATCGTCGACGACGGCGGAGTTCACTTCCGTGACCTCGCCCGTCACCGGGGAGTACAGGTCCGAGACGGACTTGGTGGACTCAACCTCGCCGCAGGTCTCCCCCGCAGTCACAGCGGCACCGACCTCGGGCAAGTCAACGTACACAATGTCGCCGAGGGCGTCGGTGGCCACGGCGGAAATGCCGACAGACACAAGGTTGCCGGCTTCGCGGGCAACCCACTCGTGCTCGTCGGAGTACTGGAGTTCAGGTGCAACTTTTGCCATGTTTTTTCCTTTGCGTTGGTCTAAATCTAATTGTGGTCGGGTTGGGTGGCGGGTGACGGAATTCCTCGGCGTGCTCGCTCGTTCCTCGCTTAGACGCACGCTGCCGGAATCCCGTCACCCGCCGTCCGCCAGTTCAGTTTTCGGGGCCAACAGTTCCGGAAAAGAACGCTGGCCCTTTCGGGATTAGTAGGTGACCCGTGGTTCCAGTAGGCCGATTCAGTTCCAGTGGGCCAACCTGCGGGAGGTAGCCCACCTTCCAAAAACCTAGGGCGATCGAACGCGACAGGTGCAGGTTCGCAACAGAGGCACCAAGGGTGAGCCGAGGTCCATACCGTTCGCCCTTCTGTTCGATAACCACCCATCAGTTCGATAACCAAAGGTGACGAGGACGGCCCCATCGGGACCGGCATCCGGCAGCGGGCGTCTAAGGGAGCGTCACGTCCGCTCAGCGGGCGTCTTTCGCGACCGAGCCCGCAGAGGATGTCGGTCCCGACGGGCTAAACGCAACCACGGTCACCCATCCGAAACTTATTTGGTCCGCTTATAGAACGGCAAGGCGACAACCTCAAACGGCTCGGACTTGCCGCGCAAGTCCACGTCCAGGGCCGTGCCCGGTTCGGCGTGTTCGACGTCGACGTAGGCCAACGCTACGGGGTAGCCGAGGGTGGGGCTGGGCTGGCCGGAGGTGACTTCGCCGACAACTGCGCCGTCCTTGAGGACCGGGTAATGGCTGCGGCCGGCGCGGCGGCCCAAGCCCTTGAGGCCAACCAGCTTGCGGCCGCTGGTGGAACCGGCGCCCTCAGCCTTCAGGGCTTCCAGGGCAGCGCGGCCTACGAAGTCGCTTTCCTTGGCGAGCGAGACAACAGGGCCCAGGCCTGCCGAGAAGGGGTTGTCTTCGCGGGAGAGCTCGTTGCCGTACAGCGGCATCCCGGCTTCGAGGCGCAGGGAGTCGCGTGAGGCCAGGCCGGCGGGGATCAGCTCGCCGTCCTCGGCAACGTCCGCGATTGCTTGCCACAGGGCGGCAGCGGCGTCGTTGTCCACGAAGATTTCGAAGCCGTCCTCGCCCGTGTAACCGGTGCGGGCGAGCAGCAGATCCGTGGTGTTCCCGGCAAAGGTGAAGGGCACCTCAACGGCGGCGTAGTACTTGAGCCCGGTGACGAGGGAGTGCTGTTCGGCCGGGACCAAGCGGAGGAGGATTGCTTCCGCTTTGGGACCCTGGACGGCGATCAGCGAGGTTGCCGCGGAGGCGTCCTCGACGACGACGTCGAAGTTGGCTGCCCGCTGCGCCAGCGCCTCGGCGACAACCTTGGCGTTGCCGGCGTTCGGAACCACCAGGAACTTGGCGTCGCCGCGGCGGTACGTGATGAGGTCGTCGATGATGCCGCCGTCTTCCTGGCAGATCAGTGAGTACTTGGCCTTGCCAACCGACATGGCGGAGATCTTGCCCACCAAGGCGTAGTCCAGGAAAGCCGCGGCTTCCGGACCGGTGACCCAGACTTCGCCCATGTGGGAAAGGTCGAACAAGCCGGCGGCGTTACGTACTGCGTGGTGTTCGGCCAGTTCGGAGGAGTATTTCAGGGGCATCTGCCAGCCACCGAAATCGGTGAAGGAAGCGCCGAGCTTCTTGTGCTCTTCGTAGAGCGCAGTGTAGTTCTCAGTCATCGTGAGGAGTCCTTTAGTTCTCGAAGGCTTCGATCGGCGGGCAGGAGCAGACCAGGTTGCGGTCGCCTGCGGCGCCGTCGATGCGGCCGACGGGCGGGAAGTACTTGTCCTGCTTGAGGTGGTGGACCGGGAAGACGGCCTGCTCGCGGGAGTACTCACGGTTCCAGTCCGAGGAGACGACGGCGGCCGCGGTGTGCGGTGCGTGGCGCAGCGGGCTGTTCTCCACCGTGAAGTCGCCGTGGGCAACCTGGTCGATTTCCTTGCGGATGGTGATCATGGCTTCGATGAAGCGGTCGATCTCCCCAAGGTCCTCGGACTCCGTGGGCTCCACCATCAGTGTGCCCGCTACCGGGAACGCCAGGGTGGGTGCGTGGAAGCCGTAGTCGATGAGGCGCTTGGCCACATCCTCGGCGGTGACGCCGGTCTTGGCCGTCAGTTCGCGCAGGTCAAGGATGCACTCGTGGGCCACGAGTCCGCCTTCACCGGTGTAGAGGACCGGGAAGTACTCGTTCAGGCGCGAGGCGATGTAGTTCGCAGCGAGCAGCGCGGACTTCGTGGCCTCGGTGAGGCCTTCGCCGCCCATGAGCTTCACGTAGGCCCAGGAAATCGGCAACACACCCGCGGAGCCGTAACGCGAAGCGGAAATCGCAACGCCAGTCCCTGGCAAAGAAGCGCCGTCTTCGTGCGCCGCCTTGTTGGCATCGCCCGGCATGAAGGGTGCGAGGTGTGCCTTGGCCGCGACCGGGCCGACGCCGGGTCCGCCGCCGCCGTGCGGGATGCAGAAGGTCTTGTGCAGGTTCAGGTGGGACACGTCGCCGCCGAACTTGCCCGGCTGGGCCAGGCCAACCAGGGCGTTCAGGTTCGCGCCGTCAACGTACACCTGGCCGCCGGCCGCGTGCACCGAGTCGCAGATTTCGCGGACGTCGGCGTCGTACACTCCGTGCGTGGACGGGTACGTGATCATGATCGCCGAAAGGACATCCTTGTTAGCGTCGATCTTGGCCTGCAGGTCCGCGTGGTCGATCGTGCCATCGGCAGCCGTGGCCACCACGACCACTTTCATGCCGGCCAGCACCGCCGAGGCGGCGTTGGTGCCGTGTGCGGATGCCGGGATGAGGCAGACGTTGCGCTGAAGGTCCCCGCGGGAGTGGTGGTAGCCGCGGATGGCCAGCAGGCCCGCGAGCTCGCCCTGGGAACCGGCGTTGGGCTGGATGGAGACCTGGTCGTAACCGGTGATCTCCGTCAGGTCAGCTTCCAGATCTTCGATCAGTTCGCGCCAGCCCTCGGTCTGGGAATCCGGGGCGAAGGGGTGGATCGAGGCGAATTCCGGCCAGGAGATGGCTTCCATCTCGGCGGTGGCGTTCAGCTTCATGGTGCACGAACCCAGCGGGATCATGGTGCGGTCCAGCGCTAGGTCACGGTCCGACAGCTTGCGGATGTAGCGCAGCAGCTGGGTCTCGGATCGGTGCGTGTTGAACACCGGGTGCTGCAGGTAGTCCGAAGAACGCTCGACGGCGGCCTCCAGCGCGAAACCCTCACCGGACTCAAGTAGCTCAGCACCAAACACCGCGACGACACCAAAAGCATCAAGGACGCCGCCGACGATTTCCTTTGTTGTCGTCTCGTCAACCGAGACGCCAACAGTGTCGGCGTCGATGCCGCGCAGGTTGATGCCCTTGGCCTCGGCGGCTTCAACGATCTCGGCAGCCTTGCCCGGGACCCGGACGGTGACGGTGTCGAAGAAGCTGCCGTGCAGGACCTCAAGGCCCGCGGCCTTGAGGGACGCTGCCAGGGTGCGGGCGTGGTTGTGGGCGGTCTCGGCAATCGCCTTCAGGCCGTCGGGGCCGTGGTAGACGGCGTACATCGAGGACACGATGGCCAACAGTGCCTGCGCGGTGCAGATGTTGGACGTCGCCTTCTCGCGGCGGATGTGCTGCTCACGGGTCTGCAGCGCCAGGCGGTAGGCGGGAGTGCCGGCGTCGTCCTTGGAAACGCCCACCAAGCGGCCCGGCATGGAACGCTCGAGGCCCTTCTGGACGGCCATGTACGCGGCGTGCGGGCCGCCGAAGAACAGCGGCACGCCGAAGCGCTGGGTGGAGCCGACCGCGATGTCGGCACCCTGCTCGCCCGGAGGTGTGATCAAGGTGAGGGCGAGGAGGTCCGCGGCGACGGTAACCAGGGCGCCGCGTTCCTTGGCGGCGGCAATCACGGCGGAGTGGTCGAACACCCGGCCGGAAACGCCCGGCTGCTGCAGCACGATGCCGTTGATGTCGCCCTCGGGCAGGCCCCGGGACAGGTCAGCGATCTCCACCTCAAAGCCCAGCGCCTCGGCGCGGCCCTTCACGATGGCAATCGTCTGCGGGAGGCAATCGGCGTCGAGCACGGTCTTGCCGTCGTGGGCGGTCTTGTTCTTGTTGGCGCGTCGCATCATGAGGACCGCTTCGGCGACGGCGGTGGCTTCGTCCAGGAGGGAAGCGTTGGCGATGGGCAGGCCCACGAGGTCCTGGACCATGGTCTGGAAGTTCAGCAGCGCCTCGAGGCGGCCCTGGGAAATTTCCGGCTGGTACGGGGTGTACGCCGTGTACCAGGCCGGGGATTCGAGGATGTTGCGGCGGATCACCGGCGGAGTGACAGTGTCGTAATAGCCCTGGCCGATCATCTGCACGGCCGTCTTGTTCTTGGCCGCCAGCTTGCGCAGCTCGGCCAGGACCTCGACCTCGCTGAGGGCGTTCTGGAGCGTCAATGCGACATCCTGGCGGATGTCATTGGGAACCGCGGTGTCTACGAGCGAATCGACACTGTCGTAGCCAACAGACTTGAGCATGATGTCAATGTCGGCCTGGCGCCGGGCGCCGATATGCCGGTCAACGAACGTAGTGGAGGTTGAACTAACCGTCACGAAGGAACTCCATTAATAAGGCGGCGTGGGTACGCCACAGCTAATCGGGTTCCTCCCCGCTCTGTATTGGACCTGAGAGTTTCCGCGAAACCGTGCTTGTGGCACTGTTCCGCTTGCACCGTCGGTGAGCACGCGTCAGCGCACTGCTTTCCAGAGTTGCCTTGCCGCGGCGGTGCGTGGGCCTGAGAGATTCCTGGGGAGGATTTGCTCCTACGGCGCCTGCATCACATGCCTGCAGGACTCTCCCGCCGCAGATCAAAGGCGTATTCAGTTGTATGAATCGGATTGTGGTTGCCGGTGACGGCTGCCACAACTCCCAATTGTCCTATGGACTGCCCGCGTCCGCAAATATGGTCACCGAGCCGACTGACTTTCCCAGCTGACTCGCACTAGATGTCGTTTTGGAGCCTCTAAACGACAACAACTGCGAGCCAGTTGGGCCCCCCTCAGCTGCGGAGGCGGTCGACGGCGGCCAGCAGCGCACCGACGTCGGCGCTCCTCGCGCTGGCCTTGACTTCCGTATCGCCGGCACCGCCTTCGAGCATTGCGTTGAAGTAAAGTCCATCGCCCATGTACCGGACAGCTTTGGCCATCTCGGGCCCCACTTCCTCCGCGAGCACATCGAGCCATTGTTGCTGGATCCCCGCGAAGCGCCTTCGGGTTTCTTCATGGGCTACTTCCGCGAGCCGCGTGGCTGCCACGAACACCCGGTCCAAGGGGGTGTCCGCCCACAGGGAAGACTTGATGAAGAACGCGGCCGCACCTTCGGGGGCCGCCTTCATTGCCGCGATGTCCAGCGCAGCCAGCCCGTCCATGCGTTCGAGCAAGGAGCTGATCATGGCTTCTTTGTTGGGGAAATGGTAGAGCAAACCGCCCTTGGAAACGCCGGCGCGCTTGGCGACGGCATCCAGGGTGGCAGCCCGCTCCCCTACCTCGATCAGCAGGGCTTCAAAGGCATCCAGGACAGCGTCCCGGGCAATAGGTTTTCGCGGCATGGTGTCCATCATCCCTTAGTTCGATGCGGCAGGTCGTTGAGTCAGATTGAAACTATACCGTCCAGACGGTACAGTTATCTTCATGTTCGCGCCGTCCACTACCCAGCACCCCCGTACCTCTTCGATCCAATCCGCCCCGTGGCGCGATTGGGCTGCCTTGGCACTCCTGATGTTCCCGGTGCTGCTGGTGGCTGTGGACAATACGGCGCTGACGTTTGCCCTGCCGGAAATCGCCCGGTCGCTGGAAGTCGGGGGCGTGCAGCTGCTGTGGGTCGTGGATGCCTATCCGCTGGTGCTCGCAGCGCTTTTGGTGTCCATGGGAAACCTGGGAGACAGGATCGGCCGTCGCCGCTTGCTGTTGATCGGCAGCACAGGCTTCGCCGCGGTTTCCGCGGCCACCGCGTTCGCGCCGTCGGCTGAGTGGCTCATTGCCGGACGCGCCAGCATGGGCATCTTCGGAGCCATGCTCATGCCGTCCACGCTGTCCTTGATCCGCAACATCTTCCCGGACCCGAACCGCCGCCGGCTCGCCGTGGCCGTGTGGGCAGCGGGATTCTCCGGCGGCGCCGCGCTCGGGCCGATCTTCGGTGGTTGGCTCGTGGAGCATTTCTGGTGGGGAGCCGTGTTCCTGGTTGCAGTGCCACTTTTGCTGCCGCTACTCGCCTTCGGCCCCTTCCTCATCCCCGAGTCCAAGGACCGCAATCCGGGAAAGCCCGACGTTCCCAGCATCGTGCTCTCCATCTTCACCATGGCCCCGGTGGTTTATGGCATCAAGGAGGCCGCCGTGCACGGTTTTGGCCCCGGACCCGCGGCCTTCATGGCGTTCGGCCTGGCCATGGGAATTGTCTTCGTCCGCAGGCAGCGCTCATTGGCATCGCCTATGTTGGACGTTCGGCTTTTCCGGAACAAGGTCTTCAGCACGGCCATCACGGCCAACGTCTTGTCCTTGTTCTCCATGACCGGCTTCATCTACTTCTTCGCGCAGCACTTGCAGCTCGTGGAAGGCCAATCCCCCATGGAGGCGGGGATCGCGATGGTTCCGGCCCTGCTGGCCACCATCGTGGCGGGCCTGGTGGTGGTTCCGCTGGTCAAGCGGATCCGCCCGGGCCTGGTGGTGGCATCGGGCCTGGCACTGAGCGCAGTGGGATACCTGGTGGCCGCCCTGGGCAACCACAGCCAGGGGCCAGGGTACCTTTTGACGGCACTCCTGCTGCTGGCCATCGGGGTCGGCTCAGCGGAGACCATCTCCAATGACCTGATCCTCGGCGCGGTTCCCGCCGATAAAGCGGGTGCTGCATCGGCGATCTCCGAAACGGGTTACGAACTCGGATCACTGCTGGGCACAGCCGTGCTTGGCTCCATCCTGACCGCGTCCTACCAACACCACTTGTTGCTTCCTGGCGAATTGTCCGGCCACGCGGCCGAACGCTCGAGGGAGACGCTCGCCGGAGCCGTGGACGCGGCGGCCACGCTGCCCCAACCATTGGGCGATGCCCTCACCGCGGCGGCACGTGCCGCCTTTGAATCGGGGGTCCACATCACAGCGGCGATCGGGCTCGTCCTGATGGCGGGAGCGGCAGTCCTTGCCGCCGTCGTGCTCCGCCGCGTGCCGACCGCAAAGTAGGCGGAGGCTAGACGGCCCGGTTCAACGCAGCATCAGGCGAGCTGAAACTCCGGGTGATTCCGCCCAGGGTGGCGGTGGCGAGGGTGGAGAGGTAGTCGTGCCGGCGTCGGGCGGTAATGCGCGATTGGGGCTCGAAGGATTGCCCGGGATCGTCCGCGTAATGCGCGGACAGCCCGTCGCGCATGAGGCGGATACCCTCGGCGCGCTGTTGGGAGACTGCGGCGTGGGTGGACCCGAGTTCCTCGGCGAGTTCCTTGACGGTCCGCCCGCCGAAGTAGATCTCCTCGACGACGTAACGCATCTTCTCCGGCAGGGCCTCGACGGCGGCGCGAAGGTACTTGAGTCGCTCATCAGCAAGGACCGAATGCTCCGGGGAGATGGTCTCGGCCGCAACGGTGTCCACGACGACGTCGTCCAGCGGCGACAGGGTCCGCGCGGCATCGGCCAGGGCGGCTTCCACCACGCTTCGTTCGACACCCAGGGCCGATGCGGTCTCGGCGACCGAAGGCGTGCGGCCAAGGACCCCGGAGAGCGTCTCCTGGACCGACATGGTTTCCTTGATGCGTTTGCGCGCTGACCGGGTGGCCCAGTCGCTGGCCCGCATCTCGTCCGCGAAGGCTCCGACGATCCGGCGGCGCGCAAACGCGCCGAAGGGGACTCCAAGGTTCGGATCGAAGGAATCGGCAGACGTTATCAACGCCACGGACCCCACCGACGCGAAATCGTCGCGCGACAAATGAGAAGCTCTCGCGCAGAGCTCCGACACCAAATAGCCAACGAGCGGCAAGTGCTGCAGCACCAACTCGTTGCGTTCTTCGCGATTCAAAATTAGTCCCCCCATGAGACCTGTTTATTGAGTTGCCAAGCCTGGTTCCAGGAGCTTCATGGGCAAGCTGCTGAGACAGTGCAACGTGCCAAAGATTACATGGAACAGACATGTATTCAGTGAACATACCATCTGGAAAATAACAATGCGTGTACGCTCATGAAAAAGATGGAAAAACAGGACTCGGAACCATGTTCCGAGTCCAAACCGGGGAATGGGGAACCGTGGGGGCGGATGAGCTTTCGGCGACGCTGTGGCGTGAGCGGAGACAGCTGGAACTGCTGTTGTACCGGCTTGAAACACAGCTGCTGCACGTTCGGGCAGGCAACTGGCATTGGTTGAAGTTCGCTGCCGCCGACGTGGAAAAGGTCCTGGAAAACCTTCGTTTCGACACGCTTGCCCGGAACATCGAATCGTCGGCCGTGGCTATTGAATGGCGGCTGTCGGCCAACGCCACGCTGCCGATGATCGCTTCAGTGGCCCCGCCCGGAGTCTGGCCGGAACTGCTGCAAGAACACCACCGTGAGCTGGTCCTGGTGCTCAAGCAAGTCGAAACAACCGCGGCGGCCAACGTCGAGGCTCTCCAGATGGGGCTGCAAGGGGCCGGGAACCCGCCGCTTGGCTCCGTTCAGCCCGGCGACGCAGCCCCGGCAGCGCCGGGAGCGGTCGCGTGTGCGGACACGGTGGATGACGTGATGCTGCTTGCGGAAAACGCCAATATCGAACGGGCCCTGGCCGTGACCAGGGATTGCTCGCTGCCGCTCCTCAGGGAGTTCCTGGGGCTGGAGTAGTACCCGGCCTAGTCCTTGCCCGGTTTCCGGACAGGCGGGCGCAGCCCGGCAACGAGCTCCTCGGCTTCGGGGCCGGCCTGGGCAGCGGCGAGGTTGGCAGCGGCGATCGCCTCGACCACTTCGCGACGCTGGATGGACACCCCTCGGGGTGCCTCGATCCCGATCCGCACGCCGTCGCCGCGGCCTTCCATGACGGTGATGACAATGTCCTCACCAATCATGATCTGTTCGCCCGGCTTACGTGTCAGTACCAGCATGCTCTCAATCTACCTTTCCGAGCACGGCAACGCGGGCGGGCTTGCCGTCCACCCACCCGATGGGGAGACCCAGCCCGTTGACCGTCTCGGGACTTCCGGTCTCCGACGCGCCGAAAACAGCAAGGGCGTCAAGCGTGACCCGCTCGGCGGCAAGGGCTGCGGAGAGCGCCCGGACCCAGGCCGCCGTGTCTTCAGCCTTCCGCCCGGCGTCAACAACCAGCCACAACTGGTCTGCGGCGAGCGCCGCGATGTCCGCCGCATGCGTCACGGTTTCGCCCTGCCGGCCGAGACCGTACGCCACCAGCACGGTTTGGCCGGTGAGCACCGCTTGGGCGCGCGCCGCCGTCGCGCCCTGGCGCCCCGCCACGTGGAGGTGCCCGAAAGCTGTCAACGCTCCGGCTGTCCGGACGTCGGAACCGCCCTCGGCGATGGACACTTCCAGCGCCGGTCCCAAGGCGTCGTCGCCGAGGCCAAGCAGGATGATCAGGTTGCCGCTGCCGGTAAGCGGCACGGGTACGGCCACAGGAACGAGGTGCCCGACGGCGGCCGCCGGCAACGCGGTCGGCAACCCTTGCGGTCCGCAAACCGGCGCCTGGAACTCCTTTCCTAACTGCTCCAACATCCCGGCAAAATCCGGGGAGGCCGTTGAAACGGCTGCCTCGGGCCGGTGCAGGTCCATCTCGGCCGCGTCGGCTTGCTCCAGGAGCGCGGCGATCGCGGGCCCCTGCAACGCATGCGCCTCCCCGCCCGCAGGGCCCTCCCAACTAACTCGCAGTTGTTGTCGTTCTGGGCCGTCAGAACGACAACTATTGCTAGCTAGTTGGGATGAACGCGCTGCCGGAACTTCGATCGTGGCCTCGTAGCGATTGGCCGCGAAGAGCCCTGCGATTCCGGGGTTGGTGACCTTCTCGGCGGCGACGATCCGAGCCCCGGGCCCGTACTGCTGCTCGGCTTTTTCGCGGATGGCGTCCAGGGATGCGCCCTTAAGCTTGTATTGCTTCGGCATGGCGGACCACCCCCACGGTTTCGATCTGGATGTTTGCGGACGTCACTTCGCGGTAGGACAACACGGGAACACCGCCGTCCGGAGCTGCCACGAGCCGCCGGACGGCGGGCCGCAGTGCCGGGGCGCACACCAGGACAGCTTGCCGTCCGGCATTTGCCGCGGCCTCCACCGATGTCTGCACGGACGCCAGGACGGCGTCCAGGCGCGCTTGGCTCATCACGATCTGGGTACCGCCTTCGGCCGGGCGCATGTCTTCGAGCATGGACTGTTCCAGGAGCGGATCGATCATGATCACGTTAAGCACCGTGCCGTCCAGGAACTTGGCCGCGAGCGCCGGGCCGAGGGATTGCCGGGCGGTTTCGACCAGGGCCTCGGGCTCGGTGGAAACCTTGGCACGGAGGGCAAGGGCCTCGTAAATGCGCGGAAGATCGTTGATGGGGACCTGTTCTTCGAGGAGGCCCTGCAGCACCCGCTGCACCTCCGCCAGGGACATCAGCCCCGGAATAAGCTCCTCGACGGCGGCCGGGCTCTGCTTGCGCACGCCTTCCGTCAGCACCCTGACGTCCTCGCGGGTCAGGAGCCTTGCGGCGTTGGCGGACACGATCGACGACAAATGGGTCACCAGCACGGAAACCCGGTCGATCACCGTTGCTCCGGTCATTTCCGCACTGTGGCGCATCTCGCTGGGAATCCACTTGCCGGCCAGCCCGAAGACAGGTTCCACGGTGGAGGTACCCGGCAAGGCGTCAAGGTAATCGCCCAGGGCCAGCAACTTGCCCGACGGCGCCGTGCCGCGTCCGGCTTCCACTCCGGCAATGCGGATGGCATAGGTGGACGGCGGCAGCTCGACGTTGTCGCGCGTGCGGACGGGTGGAATCACGATCCCCAACTCCATGGCGATCTTGTGGCGCAAGGAACGGACGCGGGCCAGGAGGTCGTCCGAGGCGCCGGAGACCATGTCAACAAGGTCCGGAGCCAGCAGGATCTCGACCGGGTGGACACGCATGTCCTGCATGAGCCGCTCGTTGGGGTCTTCTTCGGAGCTTAAGGTGGCCGCTTCCTTGGCGTCCTCCGCCTCGTTGTGCTTCTTCTGCTGCGCCTCGAGGCGCCTCGAGCCGAACAGCAGGGCAGCGCCCACCAGCAGGAAGGGCACGACTGGCATGCCGGGGATGAGCGCCATGGCGACGGCGGCCAGCCCCGCGATGAGCAAGGCGTTGGGCGACTGCATGAGCTGCGAGGAGGCCGTGCGGCCCATGTCTTCCTCGGCATTGGACCGGGTGACGATCATGCCCGTGGACACGGCCATGAGGAGGGCCGGAATCTGGGTGACCAGCCCGTCGCCCATGGTCAAGAGGCCGTAGGAATTCAGCGCGTCGCCGACATTCATGCCGCGCTGCAGCACGCCGATGGCAATGCCACCGACAAAGTTGATGATGATAATGATGATGCCCGCGATCGCATCGCCCTTGACGAATTTCGAGGCACCGTCCATCGCGCCGTAGAAGTCGGCCTCGGCGGACACCTCGGCACGGCGTTTGCGGGCCTGGGCGTCAGTGATAAGGCCGGCGTTGAGGTCCGCGTCGATGGCCATCTGCTTGCCAGGCATTGCGTCGAGGGTGAACCTGGCTCCCACCTCGGCCACGCGCTCGGCGCCCTTGGTGACCACGACGAACTGGATGACCACCAGGATCAGGAACACCACGGCGCCGATGATCATGGAGCCGCCCACGGTGACCTTGCCGAAAGCGTCGATCACTTGCCCGGCGAATCCTTGTCCTAGCACCAGCCGGGTGGACGCGACGTTGAGCCCCAGCCGGAACAGCGTGGCCACGAGCAGCAACGACGGGAAGACGGAGAAGTCCAAGGGCTTCTTGACGAACATGCTCGTGAGCAGGATCAACAAGGCGAGCAGGATGTTGCAGACGATCAGGAAGTCCAGCAGCGGCGCGGGTACCGGAACAACTAGGAGCAGTACGATGCCCACGATTCCCACCGGCACGGTGAGCCTGGCGAATCTGTTCATTGCTGTGTCCTTTCTTGCGGCAAACGGTGCATTCCGCGTGCCGCTCCCCTGGCCTTGAGTGACATGACGAACGCCAGGACTCCCGCCACGGCCCGGTACAGTTCCACGGGGATTTCCTGGCCCAGTTCGCAGGCCGAGTGCAGTGCCCTCGCCAGCGGGATGTCTTGGACCATCGGAACCGATGTCGCCTCCGCCTCTTCCCTGATGCGGGCAGCGATCACCCCCGCTCCCTTGGCCACGACGCGCGGTGCCGCTTTGCCGGCGTCGTACTTCAGCGCGACGGCGACGTGCGTCGGGTTGACGATCACGACGTCGGCGTCCGCGATCGCGCCGATCATGCGGTTCCGGCTCATGCTCAATTGGCGCGAACGCCGCTGGGACTTGATCAGGGGATCGCCGTCGCTGTTCTTGTTGTCGTCCTTGATTTCTTTCTTGGACATGCGCGTCTTCTTGCGGTTGCGGCGCATGACCACGAAGATGTCCGCGGCAGCTAGGACCAGGCCCGCCAGCACGGCGAACTGGATCAACGAACCGATGCCCCCGACTGCTGCCGAAAGGATGCCGGACACCGGCAGTCCCCCGGCAGTGAGCAGCACCGGGATGAGCCCCTGCACAACGGCGTAAAGGACAAGTCCGACGACGGCGGTCTTGAGGAGCGCTTTCAGGCCGCCCCACAGTGCCTGGGTGCCGAAGATCCGTTTGAGGCCACTGAGGAGGTTGAAGTGCTCGAACTCGGCGCGGAACTTCTTGAAGTGGATGCCGCCCTGCAACGCGGATCCCGCGAGCACCACCGCCATGACCACCACGAACAGGGGCCCCAGCACTTGGGCCAGGGAACCGAACCCGGCGTCGAGCGCCGCGACGGCTTTGCCGGGCTCGGGGTTCGCGATGACTCCGCGGACGGTGAACAGTTGGTCGGCCGCAGCGTTGGAGGCACGCTCGATGGTGGACGGAATCATGGCCGCGGCGGATCCGACGGCGAGCCAGGTGGTGAGGTCCTGCGAGCGGGAAAGCTGCCCTTTGGACCGGACTTCCCGCATCCGTTTGTCCGTGGCTTGCTCGGTTTTCTCTTGTGAATCCGACATCAGCCCACCCCCATCAGTGTGTTCGCCGCTTGCTCGGCGAGCATGGCAACGAGGCGCGGCAGTGCCAGGAACAGGAACCCTGCAAGCCCGAGGGTGATGAGGACCTTGAGCGGGAAGCCCAGGGCAAAAGCATTCAGGGCGGGCGCTACACGGGTGAGGAGCCCCAGCCCGATATCGGCGAGTACCAACACCACAAGGAGCGGCCCGGCGATTTGCACCGCGGAGAGGAACATCCCGGTGACAGCCGAAATCATCGCGTGCACCGGCTGTGCCAAATCCAGTCCTCCAGCCAGCGGCAAGGCCGTGAAACTCCCGGTCAAGCCGCCGATCACCAGCTGGTAGCCGTCCGAGGCGAAAAGCAGGGCCAGGGCGGACATCTGCATCAACCGGGTGAATTGGGCCCCGTTGATCATCATCTGGGGATCGAAGCCCTGGGCCATCTGGAAGCCGCTGAAGAGGTCTATCAGGCTGCCGGCCGATTGGATGGCCGCGAAGACGAGCAGAACGAGGAAGCCAAGGACCAACCCGGTCACGAGCTCAAGGACCACGGCCGTGATGAAGCCGGCGGTGTCCTTGGAGGTGTAGCCGGCGGAGAGACGTTGGGAAACGGCGAGCCCCAATCCGATGCCGAGCATCCCTTTGATCCGGAGCGGAATAGTTTGGTGCGAGAAGGGCGGGGCCACCACCAGGAACGCCGTCATCCGGACGGAGGCCAACAAGAGGACCTCAAGCCAGGACTGGTTGAAGGGCAGCTCCACTTCACGCTCCGCCGATCAGCGCGGGTATCCGGGCAAAGAGCTCGTTGGTGAAGGAGACGGCCTCGGTGATCATCCAGTGCCCGCACACCACCAGGGCCACGGCCACGGCGACTGCCTTGGGCACGAAGGAGAGAGTGGCTTCCTGAAGCTGAGTGATGGATTGCAGGAGGGAAATGGCGAGGCCCACCACTAGCGCGGTCACCAAGGCGGGCGCGGCCAGCTTGGCCGCAAGAATCAGGGCCTGGAGGCAAATGTCCAGGACTGCGTTGGTATCCATCAGCCGCTCGAATAGCTCTGGATCAGGGCGGTGATCACCAATCCCCAGCCGTCCACCAGGATGAACAGCAGGATTTTGAAGGGCAACGAGATCATCACCGGCGGAAGCATCATCATGCCCATGGACATCAGCGCGGCCGAGACCACCAGGTCGATCACCAGGAACGGGATGAAAATGACGAAACCGATGATGAACGCTGCCCTGAGCTCGGAGATCATGAACGCGGGGATAAGGGTTTGTAGCGGGACCGATTGCGGGTTGGCCGGGTTATCCAGTTTGGCCGCCCGGGTCATGAGGGCAATGTCTTCTTGGCGGGTGTGGGCCACCATGAAGTGCTGGAGCGGCGCGGACCCCGCCGAAACGGCTCCGTTGAAGTCCAGTGTCCCGTTCAGGTAGGGCTGGATGCCGACGTTGTTGATCTCCGAGATCACGGGCCACATTACGAACAGGGACAGGAAAAGCGCCAGTCCGGCCAGCACCTGGTTGGGCGGGATGGACGGGAGGGACAAGGCGTTGCGGGTCATCGCCAGCACCACGAAGATCTTGGTGAACGAGGTCATCATGAGCAGCAGGGCAGGCGCGACCGAGAGTAGCGTGATCCCGATCAGGGTCACCACCGCTGTGGATGGCTTTCCATCGAGGCCGTTGATATTGATGCTGACGTTGCCGTTCGACGGCTGCGCCGGCGCGGTGGGAACCGCGGGCGCGGTGGGTGGCGTCGGGCTGACCGGTGCCGCATGTCCAATTGACGCGCCCAGCCACAGGAAGAGGGCTGTCAGCACCAGGACACAGAGCACCGCGGGAAGTGTCCTGCGCACGGCCAGCAATATCCTGCCGGTGCGTGGGGCACCGGCAGGCCCAAGAGTCAGGATCAATTCCGGCGTCCCCTGATGGCCTCGGCGGCCTGCCGCCACGTGGAACCGGCAAGGATGGAGCCGTGCATGGGCTGTGTTTTGTCCAGTTCGCTGCGGCGGTGGATCCCGCTGCGGCGCGTGAGTGCGCTGCCTTCAAATGCGGCGGCTTGGGGCCCGTTGTCCGCACGTGCCGCGCTACCGGCGTCGCGGAAGATGTCGGCAAAGCTCTCGGGTGCGGGAGCGGTCTCCGGAACCTCCACGGGGACGTCGCTGCTGTGCAGGACGTTGATGGCGTGCTCGGTGACACCCAAAAGGAAGCGTTTGTCGCCGGCGTCGACCACCACTACGGAGGCCTTCTGTCCGACACTCTGCCGGCTGACCACCGTCAGCGTGGTGTTGGCCCGGCGTCGGCCCTTGGCCTTTCCTTTGAGAAGGCGGCGCTGCAGGACCCAAATGAGCCCCAGCACCGCGCCCAAGGCCACGAGCACGCGCAGCCCGAGGATGAGCGAATCCATCTAGTAGATTCCCTCGGCGACGTCCAGGATGCGGGTAATGCGCACGGCATAGTCCTGGTCCACGACGACCACTTCACCGTGGGCAATCAGCCGTCCGTTGAGGAGGACGTCCGCGGGTGCGCCGGCCGAGCGGTCCAGTTCGATCACTTTGCCCGGTTCCAGGGCGAGGGCGTCGCGCACGGACATGCGGGTGCGGCCGATTTCCACGGTGAGGGCCATTTCGACGTTGCTGATCAGTCCAAGGCGTGACGAAACGGCACCCACCTGGGCGTTCCGTGCGGCGGCCGCGTCCTGGACGGTCCCGTGTTCGCGGACCCGCACGGCGAACCAGCCGAATGCCTGCCCGCCGTCGGACACGGGAGATTGACGCAATTCAAAAACAGCGGTTTCGGAGTCGGACAGCAGTCCGGCGGCGTCTTCTTCACGCAACTCCCCCAGCACGCCGGCGTCGAACGCGTCAGCCGCGTGTTCAATCGCGGGGCGCAGTACGTCAACGACGGACACGACTCCGCCGGAGACGACGCCGTTCAACCCGCCGGCAGCGGCAAGGAAGGAACGGTCGGTGAGGATGAGTGCGAAGTCCGCGGTCACGGCGCCCACGAACGTGGCGGTGATCGCGAGGGGTGCATATGGCGCAGCGGCTTGGGGCGGGACAATCCCGGAGACGCGCAGCGTGGCAGGGGTCGGCAGCTGCATCGCCAAACGCTCGGCCGCGGACTCGTGCAGGGTCAGGGTGATGCTCATCGCTGGTTCTCCTCGATTGTGACGATGACGGCGGCTGCACGGGAGCCGTTGCGGGCCGGTGCTGCGGTGGCCAGGCGGGTGCCGTTGATGGCGACGTCGAACGGCCGGTTCTCCAGGTGCGGCAGCGGAATGACATCCCCGACGGCGAGGCCCAGGATCTGCGCGGGCGTCACCGGGGTGGGGCTCAACTGGATGGCGACGTCCACCGGCACCTGGGTGACCTGGGCGCGGACAAGCGCCTCGGCGTCGCGGCTGTGGACAGTGGGATTCACGTCGCCAAGACCGGAAAGGAGGATGTCGGCGGGAATCGCGAGGCTGGCTGCGGCAAGGCTTTCGCCCACCTTCACGGTGAAGGAGGCCACGATCATGAGCTCTGCCGGAGCCGCGGCTTGGGCGAACTGGGAGTTGTACTGGATAACGTCCATGCGCACAGGGGTGGTCAGCAGGGCGCCAAGGGAATAGCTCAGGTCCTCGAGTCCGTCTTCCACCATGCGGCTGATGAGGGACTGCTCGATCTGGGTGAACTTACGATCCGGGACCGCCGTCTCGCTGGCCCCGCCCAGCATGCGGGTGACCCAGGACAATGCCGCCGTGGCAGGAAACTGCATGACCAGCCGCGATTCGCTGCCCTCAATGCGGCACAGCACCATCGCCGTGACCGAAGGGAGGGATGCGGCGTATTCGTCGTAGCTCTGCATGATGAGCTGTTCAAGGGTCGCGGTGGACTTCACGCGGACCTTGGCCGTCAGCTGTGTTCCCCATTGGCGGGCGAACGTCTCGAAGGCGACTTCCAGGACGCGGCTGTGCTGTCGCGGCAAGGTGGTGGGCCTGCGGAAGTCATAGACGTCCACGGTGCGCTGCCGTCCCGCCGATTGATCTTCCTGTTCACTCACGGTTGCCACTATCGGCAAGGAAGGTGCAGGGGTAAGGGACTATTTATCAGAGCCTTTCCGCGTGATGGCATGTCGGATAGGCTAGGTGTGTTGCCCTGGACCCTGGCAGCGCCAATCGTCGGCGCACGCTCCAGGAGGACATCACACATCATGCCAGGCGACCCCAGCACCCGCACCTCCCACGCCCGGCGTCCCGCGGCCACAGCAGAGTCCGAAGCTTGGCGGGATTACCCGTTGGCGGAGATCGACGAACTCATCGCGGAGCTAAAAATAAAAGTGGCGCGCTTTACGTTCTTCCGGTCGATTCAATTCGGCGATGAGAATTCGGAACCTGGAAACGGGGCTGCCTTCGAATCGATGATGGATGCTCTCGAGGACATTTCGGCGGCAGCACTGGGCATCGAATTAGCGTCCCACCAGGAATTTCTCCGGATTCGCCCGGTTACCAGACCCTAGCTCGGCGGACGGTCTTTGCCGCTTATAGAGTCAGGGTCCGGTTGATGACACGCGCTGCCGTGTCATGCAGATTCTGGTTGTTGGCGCGTGCAAATGAGCGCAAGCGCCCGAACGCCTCTTCCATGTTGACTCCGGCAGTGTAGGCAATGACCCCCTTGGCCTGTTCGATGAGGACCCGGCTGTTCAGGGCGCGCTGAAGCTGTTCGTTGACAACCGCCGATTCGCGGATGGTGCGTTCCTGCAGGATGCCGATCGTCGCAACGTCCGCCAGCGCTTGGCCGATGGCAACGTCCTCGGGCGTCAGGGCGCCGGACCGTTCGCCGAATAGACCCATGGCTCCGATGGTTCTTCCTTGAACGCGCATCGGTACCGCGTGGACGGAACGGAATCCCTGCGAAAGGGCGGCCGCCCGGAATTCGTCCCATTGGCCGGTCAAGGACGCTATGTCCTCCACGACCACCGGCGTTCCTGTCCGGTAGCACTCAACACAAGGACCGGAGCCCGCCTGCAGCTGGAGTATTTCAACCAGCTGGCTTCGCTCGCTGGTGGAGGCCAGGACTTGCAGCTCGCCGTGAGGATCTGCAAGCAGCAACCCGGCGGCGGCGGCATCGAGCAGATCCACGGATGCCTCGACGAGCGCATGGAGCAAGTCCAGCACGTCGTAGTCAGCGACCAACGTGTTCGTGATCTTTACGAAGGCCGCGCTGACGCGCTCGGCGCGGCTTGTCGTCACCATGTCGCCATATTACTGCAGACCGCCGCTGCCGTGCGCGTCATTCCCCGGGGCAAAACTCAGGCGTCCCTGCAGCACTGCCTCGGCTGTTTCGCGCAATGTCAGCGCATGCGCGAACGCGTGTGCACGCATCAACAAAAGTGCATCGGCAGCGGAACTCCCTGATTGTGCCAGGACCATTCCCGTGGCCTGGTGGATCTCCCGCCGGGACATCAACGCCGCTTCCACGGCGGGGTTTGTGTCGGGCGAGTTCACCGACAGAACCCCTCGCAACAAATGCCATGCCGTTTGGCCGGCAAGGACCGATGCTGTCGCATAATCGGCGTAACTCAGGCTCCCCGGTTTCGTATTGTGGAGCTCCACAACCCCGAGCTCCAAAGCGCCCAGGGTCACCGGGAACACAAACAGCGCCGCAGCTTCGGTCTCCAGGACTGCTTTGCTGAAAACCGGCCACGAGTACGGATGCGAATTTCGCACATCGGGGACAAGAACCGGGAGCTTGGTGCGCAAGGCTTCCCACCTTGGACCTTCCCCCAAATCAAACTGCAGCTCATCAAGCTTGGCCGCCAGTTTGTCGCTAGCGCACACGAGGGTCTCCGACGCGGCCCCGCCGAACATGGACACGGCTGCACCGCTTACTGGTAGCTGGGTCAGAAACGGCGTACAGAGCTCAGCGCCAGCATCCATGGTGAGCCTCAGATCCCCGAATCTTCCTTTGCGGCAGAACCCGGTTGAACGCGGAACCGGAACAGCTGCTCTTCACCGCTAAGAATAGACCAAGCTACGCGGCCGGAGCCTGCGAAATCCTCACCATGTTGCCCGAAGGATCGCGGAAGGCGCAGTCACGGGGACCCCACGGCTGGTCGATCGGCTCCTGCATGACCTCCGCGCCGGACGCCCTGACCTTCTCGAAGAGCGTGTCGACGTCGTCGGAGCGGAAGACGATCGGCCCCAGGACACCCTTGGTGAGCAGCTCCTGGAGGGAGTCGCCGTCGGCCTTGGACCGGCCCGCATGCGGTTCGGATAGCACGATTTCAACACCCGGCTGGTCCTTGCTGCCGAGAGTCACCCACCGGAATCCGCCTTGCGCGACGTCGTTGAGCACCTCAAGGCCGAGGGCGTCCCGGTAGAAGGTGAGCGCTTCGTCGGGATCGTTGACAGTGATATGTGAGTACTGCAATGAAATAGTCATGGCAACGACGTTAGTCCGGGGAGTTGACGAGCGCTTCTTGAATCCTGCTCGCTTCTTTCCGGAGGGTCACGGCGTTCCGAAGCCGGCGTCGCCGAGCACCTTCTTGCCTTCGCTTCCCGTCACCAAGGCGATGAACGCGGCAGCCAGGTCCTTGTTCTTGCTGGTGCCAACGGTGCCGATCGGGTAGGTGTTGACGGCCTTGTCCGACTCCGGGAAAGTGATGCCCTTGACCTTGTCCCCTGCGCCCTTGACGTCGGTGACGTAGACGAGTCCGGCGTCGGCCTCCCCTGAGGCGACCTTGCCCAGGACGTCAGTCACGGAAGACTCTTCACTGACGGGCTTCAGGGTTGTGCCGGTGGCCTTTTCGATGGTTTGGGCCGCGGAGCCGCAGGGTACCTGGCTGGCGCAGAGCACCACCTTGACGCCCGGCTTGGCGAGGTCCTCGAAGGAACTGATCGACGCCGGGTTGGACGGCGGGACGGCAATGGTCAGGACGTTGGTGGCGAAGTTCTTGGCCGTTCCGTCGAGCAGCTTGGCGTCGGAAAGCTTGCCCATGTTCTTCGTGTCAGCCGAGGCAAAGACGTCCGCCGGAGCGCCTTGGGTGATCTGGGTGACGAGGTCAGAAGACCCGGCGAAGCTCAGGGCCACTTTTGTACCCGGGTTCGCAGCTTCGAATTCGCTGGCCAGCTTGGTGAACGTTGCCTTCAGCGAGGCAGCCGCGTAGACCGTCACCGTGCCGGAGAGCTTTGGTGTTTCGCTTGCGCTGGCGGATCCGCCGTTTGCGGTGCCTGCGGGAGTGCTTGAACCGCAGCCTGTCATGCCGGCCGCGAGGGCGCCGGCGACGAGCACCGCGGCGAAAGGTTTGGGGATGATCCTCATATGGTGCTCTTTCCTTGGGGAGTTTCGATGATGACCGTGGTGGCCTTGACCACGGCTGTGGCGACCGAGCCGAGTTCGAGCCCGAGCTCGCGGACCGCTTCGCTGCTCATGAGGGAGACGACACGGAAGGGACCGCACTGCAGTTCCACTTGTGCCATGACCTTGTCGGCCGTGATGCCGGTGACCAGGCCGACGAAACGGTTGCGCGCCGAGCGGCCCACCCGGGTGGGATCCTCGGGCAGCTGGGCCTGGTCCCGCGCGACGTGGGCAAGTTCCAGCCCATCCACGGCCAGCCGGCCTGAATCATCCTTGACCGGAGTCAGGATGCCGTTCTCGGTCCAACGCCGGACGGTGTCGTCGCTGACGCCGAGGAACCGGGCCGCTTCAGATACTCGAATATTTGGCACGGCTTCAGAATAATCCTCAAATGCGGTGGTGACGCTATGAAACTTCCGCAAATCAAATGTGACCCGTATTTCCGGCGGCGCTCTGCCCGGGTTAGTGGACGTCCCGGACGCAGCAGAGGTCCCGCCCCATCGGGGCGGAACCTCAGTTGAAGTCGTGGCTGGCTACGGCCTGAGTCAGTCTGCGCCGACCGCCAGCGCTTCCAGACGCTTGCTGGCTTCGTTTCGGCTGGGCCGCGTACGTATCTTCGCGACGCACGCGGGCATGGCAGCCACGGCCAGGTGCTCGCGGGCGCGGTATGTGCTCGGCGACACGCCGACGAGTTCAGTGAACCGCGAGCTGAAGGAGCCAAGTGACGTACAACCGACCTCCATGCACGCGTCGGTGACACTCATTCCGCCGCGCAGGAGCGCCATCGCGCGCTCGATCCGGCGGGTCATGAGGTAGTTGTAAGGGGTCTCGCCATAGGCGGCGCGGAACTGCCGCGAAAAGTGCGCCGGTGACATGAACGCATGGCTGGCCATGGTGGGTACGTCGAGAGGCTTGGCGTACTCGCGGTCGATCAGGTCACGGGCCTTGCGCAAGTACGTGAGCCGGGCGATGTCTTCCGGGGTCATGCCACGAGCGTACCTCGGCACGCCCGTCACTTCCATGGTGCCCGACGCCGTCCCGTCACCGCCGCGACAAGCGCACCGGCCGCTATTGGCCGCCGGCCCTCGCCTTGAGCGCCTCGGGGATCAGGGCGCGGACCACTTCGGGCCGGTCCGAGAGGACGACGACGTCGACCCTGCGGTTGAGTTCCATCAGCGCCTCGGTGGAATCATCGTTGACCTGCCTGGCGGATCCGAAGGCAACGGCGCCGATGTGCCCTGGAGAAATTCCTCCATGGTCGACGAGGTACCTGAGGACGTTGACGGAGCGGACGGAAGAAAGCTCCCACGTAGAGGGGTATGAGGTGACCCCGTTGGCCGCGTGGCCTTCCACCATGATTTCAAGGGCCGCCTTCGCCATGGTCGGGGCGATCATTCCAAGGACCTGACTCGCGCGGGGCGTGAGTTCCGGCCGGTCGGGTTCGAAGAAGGTCTGCGATCCTACGAGTTTCACGGTGAGTCCGCGTTCGTTGATCTGGAACTGCACATTGGCTCCCAGCCCCGCGGCGTCGAGCTTGGACTTCATGTCGTCGCGCAAAGCGGTGAGCCGGGCCGCTTCCTTGAGTGCGAGGTCCAAGTTGGAGAATCCCTGGGCGTCGGCGCTGGTGTATTCCGGCGGAACGACCGTCCCGCTGGCGGTGTCCACCTTCTGGCTGGCCACCGTGCCGAACCCCGTGGCGAGAGAATTGCGGAGTTTGTCGAATTTGGCCTGGTCCACGGTGGACATTGCGAAGAGCACGATGAACATGCACATGAGCACCGTGACCATGTCCATATAGGAAGCCATCCAGCGTTCGTCGACGTGTTCTTCCGCCGGAGGTGAACCGCGGCGGCGCCGCGACCTCATGCGGCCTTGGACGAAGCGAATTTGCCGGGGCGGGCTTCGTCGTCGTCGCCCTTCTTTGCGGATTTCGCCTTGCCGAGGCGGTCCGGGGGAACCATGGCGCGGAGCCGTTCGGCGAGCAGGAGGGGCTGAGTCCCGTTCTGTACCGCCAGCATGCCCTCCATCAGGAGGGTCATGCGTTCGATTTCGAGCTCGGACAGTCGCTTGAGCCGCGAACTGAACGGCAGCCAAATGAAGTTCGCGGACAACAAACCCCAGAGCGTGGCCACGAAAGCGGAGGCGATCATTGGTCCCAGATGATCGGGTGAGGAGAGGTTTTCAAGGACGTGGGTCAGCGATACCACGGTGCCGATAATGCCGATGGTCGGCGCGTAGCCGCCCAGGCTCGCGAAGAACTTGGCGGAGACGTGGTCGCTGCGCATCTTGGAATCGATCTCGTCCTCCATGAGGATGCGCAATTCTTCGGCATCGGTGCCGTCGGCGATGTTCTGGAGGGCCCGGGCCACGAACGGATCCTTCTCGTCCGCGGCCGCCTCTTCGAGGGAGAGAAGCCCCTCGCTCCGCGCCTTCTCGGCAAGGCTGATCAGCTGGTCGATACTGTCCTGCGGCTTGTCGGTCTTTCCTTTGAACGCTTTGGGGAGGTCCTTGAACGCCCGCACGGTATCGCGGAACGTGTTCCCGGCAAGACCTACGGCCAGGGTGGCACCGAAAACCAGGACCATGGGCGCGGGAAGCAGGAGGGCCATGAGATTGGCGTCTTCGAGGGTCACCATGGCGACCACCGAGCCGAAGGCCAGGAACAGGCCGATTATTGTTGAGGGATCCATGGCTTACCTTCCGTCCGGGTCCGGTGTGCGCACGAGGCTCAAGGGATAGCCCGTGACGGTGGGGAGGTCCTGTGCCCGCCGAAGAATATAGGCGCGGTAGTTCGCAATTAGTTCCACGACCTCCGCAAGGCTTTCGCGCACAACATAGGTAGCGCCGTCGAGGGTCACCAGATGGGTGTCCGGGCTTTCGTGGATCCGTTCAATGATGTCCGGATTCACGGCAAAGCTGGTGCCGTTCAGGCGGGTGACAACGATCATGGGCCGTTTCTGCTTTAGGTAGGGAGGCGCTTGTAGGAGTGCGGTTCAGTTCCTACTGTCGGCCGGAGGCTCGCTCCCGTTAGGCAGTGTCAGCGCAGCGTCGCTGGGCGCACGCGGACCGGTGCGAGGATTCCGATGATCATGACGGCGGTGATGGAACCTGCCGCCATGATCGCCGCGAGCACCACGATCTGGAAGCGCCCTGCCTCAAAGGGAGAAACCCCGCCAAAAATCGCCCCGACGAACGCGCCGGGCAGGGTGACAAGTCCCGTCGTCTTCGTTTGATCGGTTGACGGGATCAGGGCCGAATAGACGCTCCGCCGGGCAAGATCAAGGGTTGCCTGCCTCGGGGTGGCGCCGAGCGCGAGCCAACCCTCAACTTCCTCCCAGTGCTCGTAAACGGATTCCTTGAAGCGCCGGCCGGCCAGGACTGCGATGGTCATGCCGTTGCCAATGACGATCCCGCCGATCGCGAGCGCATAGCGGGGAGTGAACGCGATGGCTCCCGTCGCGAAAATGACGGCGAGCGTCATTCCGATGCCAGCGGCCATGGAGCCGCTGACCAAGCCCAAATGATGAAGGCTCCAGCCAATGCGTCGCGTGGCACTCATCGCGGCCACGGCAAACATCACCAGCAGGGCTACTGCCACCCATAGCGGGCTGGTGATCACACCACCCAGAACAAAACTGATCGCGGCCAGTTGCACGGCTCCGCGAAGGATGGCCAGTGCGGGAGCGAAAGGGTGAGGGGTGCGGAACACCAAGAGCAGTGCCAACGTGGCCGCCATCAGGACGCCGACGCCGAGGAAGGTCGGCAGGAATTCGGCGATACCGGGCATGGAGCCAGCTTATCGACTGCCGCAAGGCACTCGCTCAACCGACGACACACCACCTCCGCGCATTAGGTCATGTAAATCTTGCGTAATACATGTGATTCCCGTCACAATGGGGCATTCTGGATGGAAGTTTAGGTATGGCTAACCTAAAGTTTCAAGCTGTGAGCCCGCACTTACTTCCCCCGGGCTCCCTTGGATTTGCTCGCAGAAAGAAGCCCTCATGAAGATCCGCGCACATGCGCTGGCCGGCATCGCACTCGCCGCCACTGCAGCCCTGAGCCTGGCCGCTTGCGGCAACGGCACCGCCTCCTCCGCAGCCCCCGAGTCCGCTGCTACTTCCACTAAAGTGGGTGGCGAAATCACCGTCTACAACGCCCAGCACGACACCCTGACCAAGGAATGGGTGGACGCGTTCACCAAGCAGACCGGCGTCAAGGTCACCATCCGCCAGGGTTCCGACACCGAGCTCTCCAACCAGATCATCCAGGAAGGCGCGGCATCCCCGGCCGACGTCTTCCTCACGGAGAACTCCCCAGCCATGGCCCAGGTTGAGAACGCCGGCCTCTTCGCGGACATCGACAAGGCCACTGTGGACCAGGTCCCGGCCGCATACCGTCCGTCCACCAACAAATGGACCGGCATCGCCGCCCGCTCCACTGTCCTGGTGTACGACAAGACCAAGATCAGCGACGACAAGCTGCCCAAGTCCATGCTGGACCTGGCCAAGCCGGAGTGGAAGGGCAAGTGGGCTGCTTCGCCGTCCGGCGCTGACTTCCAGGCAATCGTTGCCGCCCTGCTCGAACAAAAGGGCGAAGCAGCCACCTCCGAGTGGCTCAAGGGCATGAAGGACAACTTCAAGGCATACAAGGGCAACAGCACCGCCATGAAAGCCGTCAACGCCGGCGAAATCGACGCCGCCTTGATCTACCACTACTACTACTATGGCGACCAGGCGAAGACCGGCGAGAACTCCAAGAACGTCACCCCGTACTTCTTCAAGAACCAGGACCCCGGCGCCTTCCTGTCCGTCTCCGGCGGCGGCGTGCTGAAATCCTCCAAGAACTCCGCAGCTGCCCAGGCCTTCATCAAGTTCGTCACCGGCAAGCAGGGCCAGGAAGTCCTCAAGAACGGGACCTCCTACGAATACGCGATCGCTTCCAACGTCGACTCGAACGCTAAACTCGTTCCCATCAAGGATCTGCAAGCTCCCACGGTGGATCCGGCCAAATTGAACTCCGCAAAGGTCACCGACCTGATGACCAAGGCAGGACTGCTGTAATTCTGTGACCACTGATCTATCGGCTCGCATCTCCCCGGAAGTTCCCGAGGCTTCGGCGAGCGCGACGACGGCGGGCAGGGGCAAGCGCCCCCGCCCGCCTTTCGGCGTTTCTGCAATATCCCTCCTGGCCGTGCTGATCGCACTGTTTTCGCTCATCCCGCTGGGGTACGTCGCTTACATGACGGCCGCGACCGGGTGGGACACCGCCGTCGCACTCATCTTCCGGCCGCGCGTTGGCGAGCTGCTCCTGAACACCGTCATGCTGGTGGTCTTCACGGTGCCGATCTGCCTGGTATTGGGAGTCGGTGGCGCGTGGCTCGTGGAGCGGACCAGGCTGCGAGGGCACCGCTGGTGGGCCGTGGCCCTGGCGGCCCCGCTGGCCATCCCGGCGTTCGTCAACAGCTATGCGTGGGTGACCGCCGTGCCCTCGCTGGAGGGCATCTGGTCCGGCGTACTCATCGCCACACTGTCGTATTTCCCGCTTGTCTACATTCCCGCGGCTGCGACCCTGGGGCGTCTCGACCCCGCGATTGAGCAGTCCGCGGCCTCCCTTGGCTTGGGACCGTGGGCCATCTTCTTCCGGGTTGTCCTGCCTCAACTCCGGATCGCGATGACCGGTGGCGCACTCCTGGTGTCGCTGCACCTGCTGGCCGAATACGGCGCGTTCGCGATGATCCGCTTCGACACGTTCACCACCGCGATCATGACCCAGTTCCAATCCACGTTCAACGGCACTGCCGGGAACATGTTGGCAAGCGTCCTGGTGTTCTTCTGCCTCATCCTGCTCCTGGCCGAAGTCAGGAGCCGCGGTAACGCACGCTATGCCCGTATCGGTTCCGGCGCGCAGGCCAAGCCGACCAGGCTTCCCTTGCACCACTACCAGCTTCCCTCCCAGCTCGCCCTGCTTGCGCTCACCGTTTTGGCCTTCGGATTGCCGATCTTTTTTGTCCTGCGCTGGGTAGTGGCCGGTGGCGCCCGCGTCTGGTCGGCCGACGAATTCCTTCCGGCTCTCCTCCAGACCCTCGCTTATGGCACGGTAGGCGCAGCGGCGACTATCGTCGTCGGCTTCCCCATGGCCTATCTGGCCGTGCGGCACCCCAGCTGGTTCAGCAAGATGCTTGAGCTCTCGAATTACGTCACCAGTTCCCTGCCCGGCATCGTGGTGGGCCTTGCCTTCGTCACCGTGAGCATCCGAATGGTCCCGGGCGTGTACCAGACCTCCGGGGTCCTGATTGCAGCCTATGTACTGCTGTTCCTGCCGCGGGCCCTGGTAAACATCCGCTCCGGGCTGTCCCAGGCTCCCAAGGAGCTCGACGAAGCCGCACAATCGCTCGGCAAGGCCCCCCTGGTGTCCTTCCTGAAAGTGACGCTGCGCCTCACAGCTCCGGCCGCCGCCGGCGGGGCCGCGCTGGTGTTCCTCGCCATCGTCAACGAGCTGACCGCCACGCTGCTGCTGTCCCCCAATGGCACGCACACCCTGGCCACCGAGTTTTGGAGCAAGAGCAGCGAGATCGACTATTCAGGCGCGGCGCCGTATGCCCTGCTCATGATCCTGTTGTCTGCCCCCATGACGTACTTGCTTTTCCAACAGTCCAAGAAAGTAGCCGGACAGTGACCGAACAATCCCCCTCAAGGCTTCCGTCACCCCGCGTGGCGGCTTCGGTGGCCCCCACCACCAACACGCATCTGGACATCGCCGAGGTCACCAAGAACTTCGGCTCCCAGGCTGTGCTGAAGGGCGTGAACCTCTCCGTGGCCAAGGGTGGGACCACCGCTATCGTCGGTCCATCCGGATCCGGCAAGACCACCCTGCTGCGCTTGATCGCCGGCTTTGAACACCCGGACACCGGCTCCATCAGCCTCAACGGAAACAAGGTGGCCGGGGACGGGATCTGGGTACCGGCCCACAAGCGGCATGTTGGCTATGTGGCCCAGGACGGCGCGCTCTTCCCGCACCTTACGGTGGGGCAGAACATCGCGTTCGGACTGGACAAATCAGCGCTCGACGGCGGCCGCCGCGCCGTGAAGGCCCGTGTCCAGGAACTGCTCGACATGGTTTCCCTCGATGCGGACATGGCAAAGAGGCGCCCCCACCAGCTTTCGGGAGGCCAGCAGCAACGGGTGGCGCTTGCCCGCGCCCTGGCCCGCGAACCGCAGCTCATGCTGCTCGACGAGCCGTTCTCAGCGCTCGACGCCGGCCTCCGCGTGGCCACGCGGCGCGCCGTGGCGAAGGTGCTGAACGAAGCCGGAGTCACCACCATCCTGGTGACGCACGATCAAGCCGAGGCCCTGTCCTTCGCGGATCAGGTGGCGATCATGCGCGGCGGGAAACTGGCGCAGATCGGCAACCCGTTCGTTGTGTACACCCGTCCCGCGGACCGGGCAACGGCCGAATTCCTCGGCGACGCAGTCATCCTGGACGCGTGGATGGAAGGCTCCCTGGCCACGTGTTCGCTGGGCGGCATACCCGTACGCCGTCCCCCGGCACAGGGCCTCGTGCAGTTGATGCTCCGCCCCGAACAGATCCGGATTGCTCCCGACGGTCCCATCCGCGGAGTCGTGGTCGACACTGACTACTTCGGCCCCGAGACAACCGTGCGGATCAAGCTCGCCCCGCGCGTTGCCGCCGCCGGCGCATCCTTGGCCTACCCGGGAGGTGGCGAAATCATCACCATCCGGCACTGGAACGCTTCCATCACCAAGCCCGGCACGGAACTGTGCCTCCGCGTGGTGGGCGAAGGCGTGGCGTTCCCTGTGGAGGATTAGGGGCGACGGCCGGCGCAGTGCCGGACCGTTGCGCTCCGCATTGCGGGCGTGCTAGCGTTGCGGCGATCGTGATCTATCAGCAGTAGGAGGTGAGTCCCATGAACGCAGTATCCGCAATGGGTGCTCCCCTGCAGTCCACGATCGCGCGACTGAACTAGTCGCCACCGGGAGCGCCAAACAGGCAATTCGCGAAAGGCGACTCCCATGAACACAACACCTTCTTTTCCTTTGCACTCCCGCGATCGGGCGCTGGTCCTCGGTGGCGGCGGATCGACAGGCAATGCCTGGCTGATCGGCGTCATCGCCGGCCTCTTCGATGCCGGGCTGGATGTGACCGACGCCGATCTGACCATCGGCACCTCGGCCGGATCAACGGCCGCGGCCCAGATTGCCGGCGCGACACCAACTCAACTGTTCGCCAACATCCTTGACGCCGTCCCCCCGCAACGGCCCGCTCCGGTCGGGTCCGGGCCGGGACGCGCGCCGGCCAGGCCAGTGGTGAACCACCTCGAGCGGATCAACAAGATCATCGCCGATGCCCAGGATGTGGCTGACATGCGCCGGCGACTCGGCGCAGCAGCGCTCGACATGGATGCGGCGTCGGATGGCGCCTGGTCAACGCAATGGCGCACCACTGTCGCCACCCGGCTACCCAGCCAGCACTGGCCTGAACGGACAGTGCTCATCACGGCGGTCGATGCCCGTAACGGTGAACCGGTCGCGTTCGACCGCCATAGCGGCGTCGACTTGGTGGACGCCATCGCCGCCAGCTGTTCCAGCGGCTTGCCTTACAGGATCGGAGACAAGCGGTACCTCGACGGCGGCTATCGATCCAACGCCGAGAATGCCGATCTGGCAGCCGGATACGGACGGGTCCTGGTGCTCTCACCCTTCGGTGGCAGATCATTGCAACCGCTGGAGTGGGGCACGCATCTCGCGACGCAGGTCGACGAACTCCGCGCAGGCGGCAGCAGAGTCGAGACGATCTTCCCGGACAGCAACTCGGAGCACATGTTCGGCGCCAATGCCATGGATCTGTCGCTGCGTCCGCCCGCGGCCCAGGCGGGTTACGAGCAAGGCAGAGCCCTTGCCGGGCAAATCACCGAGTTCTGGAGCTGAGCCGCCCGGGAGTTGCTGACCCGGGCGGCGTGACCACAACGGTCCATGCCTAGGAGGCCGACCGAGGCGGTCAACCGCCGCCTCGGTCATCTTCGCGGCTCAGCCCCGGCTACCTCATCGATCATAAGAGTCGCATTAATGTCAAGAGTTTTTTCTCCTATTGAGTGACGTATACCTGAAATTGAGTGGTCGAAATTCATAAATTGAGTAGCGACGGACGGTGGATTGAGTATTGAGACATGCGAGAGGAATGCAATCCGTGATTCCCATTTTGGAATTTGAAAATAATTCCCTCGACCTGTTTCATAAAACTCTTGCCCTCATTTGCCTCATATGCATAATTTGATCGTGAAGCGCCTGTCTCTCTCTGAAAGGTGATCCATGTCAAACAGATCTAAGCTAGGTTCAATCGGAAGTCTTCTACTTGTCGCGCTTGTCGCCAGTGGGGTCGTGGTGTCGAGCGCGGGGGTTGCACAGGCATCGCCAGTTTCTTTAGGTGAAGGGGTTCATTCGCCAAGCAAAGTCAGTACTGTTGCGGTCCCCGGAACGAACATCGTTGTTTCTGGCGCCGGCGCTTGGTCCGCAAGCATCACTCTTCCGGGCACGGCTTCATCCGAAGCTCTCGCAAAACCGGGCAAGATCCCGGACGGCCTTTTCGCCGGGCAAGGTGAGCCGGTTCTGAGCACCAAACTCAACAGTGCCGTGATTAGTAGTTATGCCACAGGCAAGGGAACTCAGACACTGATCAACATTGCTTCAAACACTGCGGATCGAGAATATCGGTTTCCCTTGTCGCTCCCCGCAGGATCAAAAGCAGCCATAGACACTGATGGTTCCGTTGTTGTTCGCACCGCTGAGGGTGCGATTGCTGGGGGTTACAGGGCTCCATGGGCTTACGATGCGCTCGGCAGGGCTGTTCCGACGCGGTTCTCCCTCGACGGAGAGGGTCTCGTGCAGTCGATCGATTTTGATCAGAACACAGCCTTTCCGGTAACCGCTGATCCGAGCGACTTTTGGGGCTGGGCCAAGTGTATAGCGACCGTTACGGCAGAGGTTGCTGCTAACGCTCTGGTCGCCGGTAAAGTCGCTAAACTAGTTGCAAGGTTTGGAAGTATTCAGAGGACCTTCGAAATTCTCTTCCGCGCCTGGAACGCGGCATCCGGGTTGGAGAAGAAGTGGCAAGCTGTCGTTGCCGCCGGCGGTGGTCTTGCTGGAGAGGTTCTAGGCATCGCCTCGATCAAGGAAGCGTGTTTTGACTCCTAAAGGTGCTCGCGACATTCCTATTTCCCTGCTTCTATTTGCATTGGTAGCGGTTCTGCTATTCATAACGGCCGCCGGATATATGCAGCTCTGGTGGTCAATACTTGCTGGCATCGCGCTTGTTGGAACCGGCATCGGAGCTTTCGCTGATTTCCAGCGTCGCAAGAACTAGCTTTCAAGGTTTCAGATTAGAACTCCCGAGGTTACCGACTCCGGGACAGGCATAGCCTTATGGCATGACCGCAAGCTACAGATACGACGTGGAGATCCTGCATCTTCTTGTGTCATCGGGCCATGCCTACTTCGGCCGGGCACGCGATGGTGCCGCCGAGGTGCCCACCACGGATGCCGAGCAGGTCGACGTCGTAAGCGGCAAGGGCATCGTCGGTGACCGGTTTTTCGGCAAGGCCGCGCACATGGATGCCGCAGTGACGCTGATAGCCATCGAGTCGCTCGAGGCGATGGCCACCGAGCTGGGGGTCGCGCCTTTTGACCCGCTCCTCACGCGCCGCAATGTGGTCCTCAGGGGAGCCCACCTGGCTCCCCTGCTGGGCGAAGAATTTGCCTTGGAATCGCGGGGCGGCGTTGTCCGGTTCCGCGGCGGACGTCCGGCCCACCCCTGCTCGTGGATGGACCAAGTCCTGGCTCCGGGCGTGCACGCAGCCATGCGCGGGCGCGGGGGCGTGCGCTGCCAACCGCTTTCGGATGGCATCCTGCATCGTGGCACAGCTGTGCTAATTAGTCCCGTACCGCTTGTTCCTGACAAGGCCGGCGAGGCCACGTTCCTCCGGGCTTCGCGGCTTCCGTAGGTCCATTCTTATGACTGCCGTGGTTCCGTTTCGGATGCAGCGATCGAGGCGTTGGCTTGGTCGGCCAAAGAGCCCTGCCGACGACTCGCCAGGAGGAACGGCACCGCGATCAGTTCGATAACGCCGCTGATCGCGAGCGAGGCGGAGTAGCCGTAAACATCGGCGGCCCGGCCGAGCAGCGGCTGCACCACCACTCCACCGCTTGATCCCATCAGCGAGTCGAAGCTCAGCACTGTTGCCCGCTGCTTCGACGGGATCATGTCGTTCACGTAGGCCTGCCGTACCGGTGTGGCCGCCGAGTCGACCATGGCCCAGAACGTCAACAGCGCCAAGGCCACCCAGAAGACATTCGTGAACCCGAGCACCACCAGAATCAAGGCGCTCACCACTCCACTCAGAATCAACACCGTAGTGCGTTTGCGAACGAGGCGCCGGATACGCGGTGCAAGCCATCCGCCCACCACCTGTGCCCCCGCCACGATTGCCGCTGCCAGCCCGGCCACCGAGTACGCGCGCGGGTCGCCGAAGAGCTGAAGCAGGTATGGCTGCAGGGCATAGAACACATAGATCCCGACGCCGGCGCTGAACGGCGCTGCCAGCATCACGTACCGTACGGGTGGATTTTTCAAACCGTTCTCGATCGAGGCGTCGAGAACGGCTCGGGTCGCCTTGAGGGGGTGGGTAGAACGCTCGGGGGTGAAGCCGACGTCGCGCATGAGCAAGAAGGCCACGGCGAACATGGCGAGGAGCACGCCCACGCGAATCAGGAACGGGACTCCCAGGTTGGTGGCCTGCGCGATCACCCCGCCAGCCACCGAGCCCGCGAGCATGGCGGCGCCCGAGACCATCTGGCCGCGCCCGAGCACTGTCTCCAGGCCACCCTCATATCCAGTGAAGCGCAGCGCGTCGACGAGCCAGGCCTCCACTGCACCCGAGAAGAAGGTGAAGCCCAGGCCGAGCAATACCGACACCACGGCCCACCACAAGAACGGGGCGGAAAGCTGCCAAAGCAGATAGTAGAGGTAGGTGGATCCGGCCAGTGTCACAGTGCCAAGAAGGAACGAAACGCGGCGTCCCCAACCATCGGCCACCACTCCAGTGGGCACTTCGAAGACGACCATCCCGGCAGTGAAGAAGGCGTTTGCCGCAAAGGCCTCAAGATTGCTGAGTCCGGCATCCAGTAGGAAGAGGGTATTGATCCCCCAAATGAACGAGGCCGCAAGGGTATTGCCGAGGGTCAACGTGAGGTAGACACTTTGGATCTTTCGGGCGGCGGGGTTCATTGGAACGACGGCCCCGCCTTGGCGAGGGGGAACCACGAGGCCATTCTCGTCCGCTTCGGTTGCGCCCGCCAGAGGCGGACGGGACGGGCTTGAGGGGAGCCCACCGGAAAGCACACCTCACGCCGGCGAAGCCGATCACAACGTCGCCCATCGGGTGATTATCGACGGCTGCGAGGTTGAGCCGGTGGCGGCGGAAGGAGACCCGGGCCCCGGAATCCTTCCCGAGCAAATATGGAAAATTTCTGCTGGTTTCCGAGGTTTTTCGGTGCGCAGGTGTTCTTCGACCTAAGAATGTCAGTGGTCCCTGGGATGCTTTGGTTATGGCCGGAATTCGGGAAACCCAGCTGACGGGGACGGGCGCGCCAGTCGGCGGCGCGGCTCCGATGTCGGGTGCCTGGGTACGGGACGTGATCGATGCCCTGACCTCGTTCCGGCCAGCCCTCCCGAACGGCACGGCACCCGATGGCCGCGCTGAACTGATTGACCAGTTGCGGGCACTGGAGGATTTGAAGTCCGCGGCTGCCGCTGCGCAGGCCCGGATTGCCGTGGCGTTCGATGCGGCCCAGCGCAGCGCCGAGACGAACCTGGGCGTCCCCGCCGACGAGCGCGGCCGCGGCGTCGCAGCCCAGATTGCCTTGGCCCGGCGGGAATCCCCCGCCAAAGGACCCCGATTGCTGGGTTTGGCGAAGGCCCTCGTGACCGAGATGCCGCATACCCTGGCCGCGCTGGATTCGGGACAGCTGAACGAATGGCGCGCCACCCTGCTCGTGAAGGAAACAGCCTGCCTGTCCGCCGAAGACCGCTTCGCCGTGGACGAGGAGCTCGCCGCCGACACGGGAGCCTTCGACGGCGCCGGAGACAAGGCCATCATCTCCGCCGCCCGGGCCGCAGCCTACCGGCGGGACCCCCGCTCCGTCACCCAACGCGCCAGCCGTGCCGCGGAGGAGCGGCGCGTGAGCCTTCGCCCGGCACCGGACACCATGACCTACCTGACCGCTCTGCTCCCGGTGGGGCAGGGCGTGGCCGTGCACGCGGCCTTGACCCGGCATGCAGACTCGCTGCGCTCCGGCGGGGACACGCGGTCCCGCGGGCAGATCATGGCCGATGCCCTGGTCGAACGCACCACCGGCACCCCCGGCGGGATCAGCGGGGTTGAGGTCCAGCTCGTCATGACCGACCGGACCCTGTTCCAGAGCGATGCCGAACCGGCGCGTCTCCCCGGCTACGGGATTGTCCCCGCTGCGTGGGCACGGGCAATGTTGGCTGGGAACGAGGGCCAGGCGGAACCCGGCCAGGCCGGTCCCGGCGGCCAGTCCGCGGACCGGGCCTTCAAGGTCTGGCTCCGGCGCCTCTACACAGCCCCCGGAACCGGGGACCTCGTCGCCGCCGATTCGAGAGCCCGGCTCTTCCCGCCAGGCATGCGGCGCTTCATCCAGGCCCGCGACGAGACCTGCCGGACCCCCTACTGCGACGCGCCCATCAGGCACTTCGACCACATCATCCCCTGGCACGACGGCGGACCCACCAGCCTGGCCAACGGCGCGGGCCTGTGCGAAGCATGCAATTTAGCCAAAGAACTCCCCGGCTGGACAGCACAAACCGGAGCAGCAACAACCCAGCACGGGACACGGCATGTCCTGGACATCCGCACCCCCACCGGACACCACTACCGGTCAACAGCCCCGCCCCCGCCAGGAACCGGGCTATCCATGAGCACGGCGGCGCCAGATTCCAGAGGCCACCGACGCAAGCTCCGACACCATGCAAAGGCGCTTAAATACGCCCAACCCGCCAAACTGCGGGCCGCCTAAGTAAGCTATGCCGAGCCGGACGACGTGTCTTTCGGGCCGGTGTCTTTCGGAACCGCGTCTTTCGGCGCCGCATCTTTCGGCGCCGCATCTTTCGCAGCAAGCGGCAGGGTGATCCTCATGACCGTTCCCCGCGGCCCGCTGCGCTCAACCTCCACAGTGCCGCGGGCCCCGGTGATGATTTCACGGACCAGCGCCAAGCCGATTCCGAAGCTGCGCTGGCCTGGTGCGCCCTCCGGACTATGTGTCCTCACGAAGCGGTCAAAGATCCGGGTCTGGTCCACGCCTTTGATCCCAGCCCCGGAATCCGAAACCGTGACCACCGCGCGGTTGCCGAGCACCGCCGTCGTGATCCCCACCTGGCCGCCAGCTGGGGTGTGTGCCAGCGCGTTGTCGGCCAGCGCAAGGAGGGCGCGACGGAAGCCACTGCCGTCAATGAGCGCGAAGGGGCGGTCCTTTTCCGTCAGGGTGACGCGGACGTTCTTCTCCCCCGCGAGCTGTTGCAAGCTCTCGACGACGGCGCCCGCCACCTTGGCGAGATCGCTCGGCTCTGCAGCTGCGTCCGGAGGCGAGCCGGTGGCTGCGACAAGCAATTCGTTGACGATGCCGGTGAGGGTAGCTGTGTCATTTCGGATGCGGGCGAGCGCTTCCCCCGTTTTTGAGTCCGCGGCGGCATCGCGCTGGGCGAGCTGGACCCGTGCATCGAGGATGGCGAGGGGCGTGCGCAATTCGTGGCTGGCGTCCTGAACGAAACGTCGCTGCAGGGCGAGCGCTTCTCCCAGGGGCCTGATGGCACTCCGCGCGCTGAGCCAGCCGATGGCCCCGGCAAGGAGGATCCCCGCAATGCCGGCAACGATCATGGCCTTCAAGAGGTCCTTTAAGTCGAGGTAGGCGAAGACGGAGTCCGCCTCCTTGGATCCTTGCAACCCGGGCTGGAGCGGCTGGCTGAAAAGATAGACCGCTGCCGCCGCCAGCAGGCAAAGCACCAAAACCGCGCATGCTGCGCTGATCCGCAGGGCGATCTTCAGGGAGGCCTTACGCAGTGTCTCCTGGTCCGGGTTTTCAGTCATGGGAATTGTTCTCAGTCATGGGGTTCGCCGATCTGGTATCCGAGGCCGTGGACCGTCCGGATCACCGTCTTGGAGATCTTGCGGCGCAGGTGGTGGACGTAGGTGTCGATCACGCCCGGCTGGTCCGTGGGGTGGAACAGGGCGTTGATGAGGTCTTCACGGGTAAAGACACGTTCGGGTTCGCCGGCCAGGGTTTCGAGGAGCCCGGCTTCCTTCGCCGTCAGTGTGACTACGGAACCGTACACGGAGCGCATGGAACGGGCACCGGCGTCGAACTCCCAATCCCCGATTCCCAGGGTCTGGGGCGGCGGCGCGTACGTTCGGGTGAGGGCTCGCAAGCGGGCGGCCAATTCCCTGGCGTCGAACGGCTTGCTCATGTAATCGTTCGCCCCGGCGTCGAGGCCCCGGATCTTCTCGTCGGTGGCACCGAGCGCCGTCAGGATGAGGATCGGGGTGGCAATCCCCTTGGCACGAAGGGCCTTGATGAGTGCGATGCCGTCCATGACCGGCAGCCCCCGGTCAATGACCATCGCATCCCAACTCTGGGTCAAGGCGAGGTGGAGCCCGTCGCGCCCATTGACAGCCAAGTGGACAGAGAAGTCCGGCTCCAGGAGTTCGCTGATGAGCGGCCCCAGGGCGGAGTCGTCTTCGACCAAGAGGAGGGCCGGCCGCTCAGCTGTTGTCATGCTGCCTATTCTTCCCCGGCGTGCCCGTTCGCGGCGCCTACCTTGACGTTGCGCCGCTTTTTGAGCAACTCGACTCCCCACGGCAGGACGGAGACCAAAACCATGATTACGGCAATGGCGTCAATGTTGTTTGCGATGAACTCGTAGTGTCCCAGCCACGAGCCCAGGAGTGTCACGGAGGTCGCCCAAATGACGGCCCCGGCGATGTTCCACAGGGTAAAGGATTTGTAGTTGTAGCGCGCGATGCCTGCGCTGAGCGGCGCAAACGTCCGCACAATGGGGACAAAGCGGGCCAAGACGATTGCGGGGCCGCCGCGGCGCTTGAAGAATTCTTCGGCCGCGTCCAAGTGGGCGGTTTTCAAGACCCGGGCGTCGTCCTTGAACCATCGCCGTCCGAACTTGCGCCCAAGCATGTAGCCGATCTGGTCTCCTGCGATGGCGGCGGCTGATACGACGGCGATCAACACAGGCAGTTCAAGCTGCAGTTGCTGGTGAAGCAGGCCCGTGGTGAACAGCAAGGAGTCACCGGGCAGGAAAGGGAAAAGGAGACCGGATTCGATGAAGACGATCAGCGCCACTACTCCCAGCGCCGCAGTGCCCAAGCCCTGGAGGAGGGTGGTGGGATCAAGGAATGCGGGCATGGCGGAAAGTACGTGCATGGGGTCCTCCTCAGGATCCGTGTGCTTGGGTTGGGGCTGCTTCCGAGGCGGGTGCTTCCGAGGCGCCTGTTTCTGATGAAACGCCAAACGGTAGCCGCGCGAAAACCCGCGGGGCGTACCGGTTCCAGAGCCCGGCCAAGACGATCACTGCGGCGCTGGTGGCGAGGAATGACGCCACAACGTCGCTGGGGTAATGGACTCCGATGTAGATACGCGACCACGCCACCACCACGGCCATGACAGCACCGGCCCACGCAGTGATGACGCCCCACCGGCTTCCCCGGACCAGGAAGTACAGAGCGAAGGCGAGCGCTACGGCGAAGGCGGTGTGGCCGCTGGGAAAACTGTTGGAACCCGTTTCCGGAGCCAGGGGGTCGAAAAGAAGCGCGGGGTTGGGCCGGTGGCGGGCAACGATAAGTTTGAATACCTCGCTGGCAACCCAGCCCGAACATGCAAAGAGCACAAACATGACAGCCCGCACGAAGGACTTGCGGACCAGGCAAAGGTACAAGCCGATCACGAGGACAATGCAGACTCCCGCTACGGGGGCGAAGAGGACGTTCAAAGCCATGGCCGCGGTGGTCAGTGCGCCCAGGTGATGGCGGCTGAGTTCCTGGTCAATACCGAATTCCCCAGTGGTCAGACCCGCTACCGCCTGCACGCTGAAGCCAATGGCAAGCACTGCCGCGGCGAGGACAATGCCCCACAGGAGCCAGAACCTCGTCTGGGGAAGCAACGGCACACTGTGACGGACGACGGCGGAAGCGCGGCCTTCCGTGGAAGTGTTCTGCTTGGGGTGTGATCGCATGGTGTCTCCGGTTCGGGGTGACGGCCGTTGTGCGGCCTGTTTCCACTCTCCCGTGGGGCACTTAAGAAGCTCTTAAGAACTCCTGGACACGGCCCTTTCCCCTTGACCCGCACGTGGATGGGCCCCAGAGTTTAGGAACCTACTGTCCGCCACATCGAAGGGTCTGGGATGTCCGAATTTGCGATCTCGAAAGACGGTACCCGCATCGGGTATGACCAATACGGCGAAGGACCTGCCGTCATCCTGGTTGGCGGCGCGATGCAATTCAGGGGCTTCGACTCCAACACCATGGAAATGGCCAAGCTCCTGGCCGCCAAGGGGTTCACGGTGCTGAATTACGACCGGCGCGGCCGAGGGGAAAGCGCTGAGGCTCCGTCATTCAGCCTGAAGGACAACATCGACGATCTCGCCACGCTCATCGACATCGTGGGCGGCCAGGCCGCGCTCTTCGGGAGCTCGTCCGGTGGCTCGATTTCCCTGGCAGCGGCGGCAGCAGGCTTGCCCGTCACGAAGCTCGCGCTCTGGGAGACTCCGCTGAGCGAAGAACTCGGCGCCGGCGGGGCTGAATTCTTCGCCGGGCTCCAGGAACGGGTCGCCTCCGGCGACAAGGCTGGCACCATCGAGTACTACATGAAGGATATGCCGCCGGAGTGGCTGGCCGGAGCCAAGAACAGTCCAGGATGGCCCGTCATGATCGAATTGGGCCCCAGCCTTTTGGCCGACGCCGAATCCCTCGCGTGGTCCCAGTCCGCGCCTCGGGCAGAGCTCTGGTCCGGCATCACCCAGCCCACCCTCGCGATAGTCGGCGAGCAGACCGTCCCGATCATGCCGAAAGCGGCCGACTCCATCGTGGCCAACATCCCGAGCGCCCGCAAAGCTACCATTCCAGGCGCCAACCACGGCTGGGAACCTAGCGTCATGGCCGACGCCTTGGCCGAGTTCCTCGCCGAGTAATACGGCACTCGCTTTCACCATGAACCTGGCCGGGATCGCCGTCGAGCTCTACACACTGGTTCCCTCGGCCTTCACGGCGGCCCGCACTGCGCGGGCCAAGGAAGCCAAGTCGGATGGGGATGCCGAACTGGCGAAACAAATCGCCCAGTTGCCCAAGCCTTCGACGGCGGCGTGGGCCGTCAACATGCTTGTCCGGCACGGCACCAAGGAATTCGCCGGCGTCCTGGAGCTTGGGGCCTCGCTCGGGCGAGCCCAGGAGCAGCAGGATCACGACCGTCTCCGCACGCTCGGCCAACAGCGCCCGCGCGTCCTGGGCGCCGCCGTCGAGCAGGCCCGGGCAGTGGCGGAAGGCCTCGGTGTCAAGGTCAGCGGCGCCGCCGCGATGGAGATCGAGGCCACGCTGAGGGCGGCCATGACGGATCCCGGCGCCGCCGCGGCGCTCCGCAGCGGGCAGCTTGTGCGTTCGCTCGCCACGAACGGATTGGAACCCGTGGATCTCTCGGGCGCGGTGGCGATTGCGGGCGCGCTTCCCGCGGTGGACGTCACCCAGGAAGAGCCCGACGACGGCGGGCGGCAACGGGGGCGGGCAGACTCACAGCGGGCTCGCGCCGACTCGGAGCGCGAACGCGAGAAGGCACAAACCGTACTCGCGGAAGCAGAGCGCAGTGCCGACAAGGCCGACCTGGAACTCGCGCAGGCCGAGCGCGAGAAGTCCGAGGCCTTGCGCCGGAGCGAGCAACTCGCCGTCGACGTCAAAGCCGCCAAGGACAAGCTGGCTGCATTGCAACAGGAGCTTGCCGCGACGGAGTGGGCGATCACCCTGGCTGAGCGGGACCGCAAGCTGGCAGCCCGGCTAGCCGAGCGGGAGCGCCGGGCCGCGGAAACGGCACGGGCCCGGTTGGAGGGACTTTCCTAGCGGGCGCAACGTCCGGTATACCGGACATTCCGAGGCGTATTCTAGGACAATGTACAGTCAATCGGTGCGGCCCAAGGCGCCGGCCGCGGCCCAGGTGCTGGCGGTTCTCAGATACGTTGCCGGACAGGCCGGCCCGGTCAGCGCGTCCATCATTGCGCGCGATGTTGGACTGCCTCGGTCCACCACGTATCAGCTCATTGCCTCCCTGATCGATGACGGCTTCCTGGTCCATCTTCCCGAGGAGCGCAAGTATGCCTTGGGAGTGACCGCCCATGAGTTGGGGACCGGGTATTCGCGGCAAGCTCCGATCCAGCGGATCGCCCGGTTCCCCCTGTCCCGGCTCGTCGCCCGGACACGCCGGACTGCCCATCTTGCCGTGATGCACGGGCGCGACGTCGTTTACGTGATCGAGGAGCGGGCGCCGCGGCAAAGCCCCCTTGTCACCGACACCGGAGTCCGGCTTCCTGCCCACCTGACGGCCAGCGGCAGGGCGATGATGGCCCAGATGGACCCCGCCCAGGTGGCTGCGCTTTTCCCTGGGCCAGAGGCTTTCGCGGAGCGCCACAGCAAAGGCCCGCAATCCTTGCCCGCATTGCAGGATCTCTTGGCACGGGCACGATCGCTCGGATACGCATGGGAGCAGGACGAGGTCACGGAGGGGTTTTCTTCTGTGGCGGTCGCCGTCCTCGACCGGCAGCGCTATCCCGTGGCCAGCGTGACGTTGACGGTGTCGAACCGGGCGTTTCCCGGCGGAGGCACCCGTCACCGGGCCAAGGACGCCGAGACCCCGGAGGAAAGGGCGGTCCGCATCGAGGACGTCGCCCGGGAGTGGATTCCGGAAGTGACCAGGTGCGCGAGGGAAATTTCCCGCAGGCTGGGCACCCAAACCTGACCCCGACGTCGTTCCCTCTGGTCGACTGGGACGCTCGCTCACCTATAGGGCCAAATGCGAGGACGCTCGCTCACCAAAGGTGAGCGAGCGTCCGCCGAAAACACCCCAAAAGTGAGCGAGCGTCGAGGGGGACGGGCAAAAGGCCCGACGACGGCGCAACAGCAGTGCCGCCGTCGTGCCCCGAGACAACCGTTCCCGGCACGGTCGACTGGGACGCTCGCTCACCTATAGGGCCAAATGCCAGGACGCTCGCTCACCAAAAGTGAGCGAGCGTCCGCCGAACCGCGAAAACACCCCAAAAGTGAGCGAGCGTCGAGGGGGACGGGCAAAAGGCCCGACGACGGCGCAACAGCAGTGCCGCCGTCGTGCCCCGAGACAACCGTTCCCGGCACGGTCGACTGGGACGCTCGCTCACCTATAGGGCCAAATGCCAGGACGCTCGCTCACCAAAAGTGAGCGAGCGTCCGCCGAACCGCGAAAACACCCCAAAAGTGAGCGAGCGTCGAGGGGGACGGGCAAAAGGCCCGACGACGGCGCAACAGCAGTGCCGCCGTCGTGCCCCGAGACAACCGTTCCCGGCACGGTCGACTGGGACGCTCGCTCACCTATAGGGCCAAATGCCAGGACGCTCGCTCACCAAAAGTGAGCGAGCGTCCGCCGAACCGCGAAAACACCCCAAAAGTGAGCGAGCGTCGAGGGGGACGGGCAAAAGGCCCGACGACGGCGCAACAGCAGTGCCGCCGTCGTGCCCCGAGACAACCGTTCCCGGCACGGTCGACTGGGACGCTCGCTCACCTATAGGGCCAAATGCCAGGACGCTCGCTCACCAAAAGTGAGCGAGCGTCCGCCGAACCGCGAAAACACCCCAAAAGTGAGCGAGCGTCGGAGGGGGCACAGCCCAAAGGCTAGACTGCCGTGGTGTTCGACGCTGAGCCGGCTAGCGGCGCTATTGCCCCCGAGTCCGATTCCGCTGGGTCGGGTTCCGTCGGGTAGACCATCTCGGCCGGTGCGTTGGAGTTCCTCTTCGCCAGCGGGTAGAACACGATTGCCGTGACCACGAGGCCTACAAGCCAGGAGATGTCCGCCCCGCCGAGAAGCTCGGTCATCGGGCCGGTGTAGAGGGTCTGCGCCAAGAACGGGATCTGGACGACGATGCCGATCGCGTAGCTGAGCAGCGCTGTCTTGTTCCAACGGCCGTAGCGACCGTTCAGGTCGTAGAGGGCCGGAATGTCCACCTTCTCCTTGGAAACCAGGTAGTAATCCACCAGGTTTATGGAGCTCCAGGGGATGAACACCATCAGCAGGAGAAGGACGAAGTTCTTGAAGTTGGCGATGAAATCGGGGGAAGCAAGCACTGCGATGAGCACCGAGAGTCCGATAAAGCCGATCACGTAGGCGAACCGGGTCCATGACGCCACCGCGGACTTGCGGGTGAACGCCGTGACCGAGGTAAGCATGGTCATGTAGCCGCCATACGCGTTCAGCGTGTTGACGGTCAGTTTTCCGGTCACGATGACCAGGTAGATGACTACCGCGATCAGTCCGCCTCCACTCAGGTTCCCGAGGAAAGCGACTTGGCCGTCCAGGAACCGTGCACCCTTGGGCAATGCGAGGGCGGCGAAGAGAGCGCCCAGCGTCATGGACCACTGGGAACCAATCACCGTGCCGAAATAGGCCGACATGAAGGTCTTGCGTGCTGGGGTTTTGGAAGGCAGGTACCGCGAGTAGTCGGCGACGTACGGGCCGTAGGTCAGCTGCCATCCGGCGCCCAGCGAAATGGCGAGCAGGAAGGTGGGGAACTCGAAACTGCCGGCTCCCAAGAGTGCGCCGACGTCCTGGCTGGCCAACAACCTGATGCCCAGGTAGGTGAAGCCGAGGATACCGACGACGGTGGCAATGCGGCCCAACATGTGGATGTACTTGTAGCCCAGGGTCGCCACGACGATGGTCAGCGCCCCGAAGACGATCATGCCCACGGCCGGGGTGCCCGTGTGGAGGATGAGGCTGACTGCCTGTCCGGAGAGGACCGTACCGGTGGCGGCGAAGCCGAGGTACATCACGACCACCAGGACCAAGGGAATCACTGCCCCGAAGATCCCGAACTGTGCCCGGCTGGAAATCATCTGCGGCAGGCCGAGCTTCGGCCCCTGCGCCGCGTGGAGCGCCATCACAGCACCGCCCAAGAGGTTTCCGATCAGGAGGCCGATGATCGCCCACAGCGCATCCGCGCCGAACAGGACTGCCAAGGCGCCGTCGACAATAGCCGTGATCTGCATGTTCGCCCCGAACCAGAGCGTGAACTGCTGGCCAGGCGAACCATGGCGCTCATTTTCCGGGACAAAGTCGATGGAACGACGCTCAACGCGCGGCCCACCCGTTCCCGCTTTTCCTGTGGCCTGCATGCCTAATCCTCACTTTGACAACCGAAGTCCGATGTCCCCAACTGAGAATCAATCAGAGCATGCAAAGTGACAGTGATCACGGAAAGGGGGCGATGTTTAGTCCGATATCCCGGACGATAAGCCAAGAGTTGTTGTTCACCCGGATTGATGGCCGTCGCCGCCGGCGAGGCCCATGAACATCGTCTTGTGCAACACGTCCACGTGCCGCCGCGATACCTCCACCGCGCCGCGGTCGTCGCCGGCGCGCAAGGCGTTGACGAGCGCAATGTGGTCCCGATTGGACTCATGGAGAAACTCGATCGGGTACGGGATGAAGTATGCGTAGAGCTCCGCCAGCGCCTCGTTGTAGACGTCGACCGCAGCTCCCAGGCCCGAGCACGCCGCGACCAGCCTGTGAAACCTCTCGTCGGCCTGGTGATACTCGGACCAATTGCTTGATCCGGCCATCTCATGAGTCAGCCGCTCCAGCTCATCCAGCTGCGCTGCCGTGGCGTTGACGGCGGCGAAGTGGGTAACCGCGCATTCGAAGAGCAACCGACGGTCCACCAGCCGGTTCACTGCATGGGATTCGGCTGGCGACGCAGCGAGCTCTTCAAGGACGTTTTGCGGCGGCTCGTCGGCGACGAAGGTTCCGCCGCCGCGCCCCCGACGGCGGACAACGACCCCCTGGTCGGCCAGGCTCGCTAGGGCCCTGCGGGCGGTGATCGGGCTGACCGAAAGGCCCAGCGCGACGTCTTGCTGGTCGGGCAGCCTCTCCCCCGGCTGAAGCAGTCCCAAGGATATGGCCATGCCGATCCGCAACCGCACGGCGTCGATTGCGCTCCGGCGGTCGATTCCGAGCAAAGGGGCAGCATCGATGGGTGAGTCGCCGGTGGTGTCCTCGAGCTGACGGGTCATATCCGCTACTTTACGGGGCAAAATCCACCTTCCTTTTATTTGATCATTATGATCTAATATGAGGCGAGTCACAACGACAACGTGGAGAAACCAGTGCAACGCATCCTTCCCCTCATCGCCGCCCAGGCGGCACCCCGACTGATCGGCGAACCGATCGAGGCCTTCGCCGCCGAAGTCGCCGCCGCCGTCGCGATCCAACCGCACAGCAAGCTCGTGGTCTTCCCGGAGCTGCACCTTTTCGGGGATTCCAACCCGGACCTGCAGCGTACGGAAGTGCTGCAGGACTCGGCCGAGCCGCTGGACGGTCCGCGCGTCAAGGAACTGCGGCAGCTCGCAGCTGACCTGGGGATCTGGTTGGTTCCGGGCAGCGTCTGCGAGCGCGGCCCCGAGGGGCAATTGTTCAATACCCAGCTGGTCCTTTCCCCCGAAGGCGAGCTCGCCGGCTACTATCGCAAGGTCTTCCCTTGGCGCCCCTTTGAGCCCTACGACCCCGGCGACCGGTTCACCACCGTCGACCTGGAAGGGATCGGCAGGGTGGGCTTGAACATTTGCTACGACGCCTGGTTCCCCGAGGTGACCCGCCAGTTGGCGTGGATGGGCGCCGAAGTGATCCTCAACGTCGTGAAGACCACGACGCCGGACCGCAAGCAAGAACTCGTCCTCGCCAAGGCAAACGCGATTGTGAACCAGGTCTTCATGGTCAGCGTCAACTGCGCGGGACCCACCGGCAAAGGCCTCAGCCTGATCGTCGACCCCGAGGGGAACACCATAGCCGAGGCCGACGACGACGCGCCCACCCTTCTCTCCGTGGAACTGGACCTCTCCGCCGTCGAGCATGTCCGCACGCACGGGACCGAAAACCTCAACCGCCCCTGGTCCCAATTCCACCCCGGCGAGCCGCCCATCGAGCTGCCTGTCTACCAAGGCCGCATCGACCCGACCACCTGGACCCCACGGTCCTCCAACTCCTAAGGAACCACCGGTGACAACGCAACCGAGCCTCACGCGCGCCCTGAAACTGCCCTCGTTGGTCCTGTTCGGGCTGGCCTACCTGACCCCGCTCATCGTGCTGGCGATTTTCGGCGTGATCGCCGAAACCACCGGCGGAGCATCCCCGTCGGCCTATCTGGTGGCCATGGTCGCCATGCTCTTCACCGCGCAGAGCTACGGACGCATGGCCGTTGCCTATCCGGTGGCCGGCTCCGCGTACACGTATATCCGGCGCTCCATCGATTCCCGGATCGGCTTCCTGGCCGGTTGGGCTGTCCTGCTGGACTACCTGTTCCTGCCGATGGTCATCTGGCTCATCGGCGGCTCGTACCTCACCGCGCAGTTCCCGGACATTCCCATCGGGGTCTGGATTGTCGCGTTCATCGCGATCACAACGCTGCTCAACGTGGTTGGCGTCAAGGTGGCTGACAAGGCCAACTACCTGCTGATGGCATTCCAGCTTCTGGTGATAGTCCTTTTCGTGGCCTTGTCCGTTGGAACCTTGGTCTCGACCTCCGGCGCGAGTGCCCTGGTCAGCTCCGCTCCATTCTTCAACGACACGTCGAGCTTCGACAAGATCACCGCCGGGGCCGCCATCGCGGCGTACTCGTTCCTGGGCTTCGACGCCGTCTCCACTCTCACCGAGGAGACCATCGAGCCGAAAAAGACCGTGCCGAAGGCGATCATGCTCGTCGCACTCATCGGCGGCGCGATCTTCGTCGTCGTGTCCTACACGACCCAGCTGATCCACCCCGGCGGGGTGTTCGACGATTCGGCGTCGGCGGCGTCGGACATTGCCCTGAAGATCGGCGGACAGTTCTTCGGCGCAGTCTTCCTGGCCGGACTCGTGGTGTCCCAGTTTGCCTCCGGACTCGCGGCGCAAGCCAGCGCCTCACGATTGCTCTACGCCATGGGCCGGGATTCCGTCCTGCCGAAGAAAGTCTTCGGGGCATTGAACAAATCCTTCCACACGCCGGTATTGAACCTGGTCATCACCGGCGCGGTGGGACTCATCGCCATGTTCCTGGATGTCGCCACCTCGACGTCGTTCATCAACTTCGGTGCCTTCACCGCCTTCACCCTCGTCAATGTCTCGGTCATTGCCTACTACCTGCGCCAACGACGCTCGGGGAACCGGCTCAGCGTAATGTTCTACGTGGTCATGCCGGCTGTCGGAGCCAGCATCGACGGTTTCCTGCTCTCCCAGCTCGATTCGAATGCCATCACGCTCGGACTGATCTGGCTCTGCGTCGGCGTCGTGGTACTCGGCATCATCACCAAGGGGTTCCGGAAGGCGCCGCCGGAAATGGTGATGGAGGAAAAAGAAGCCGCGCTGGTATGACGACGGAACACAGTAAACGGGGAGAAACGAGGACTGCGTGCGCATCACCCTAGCCCAGCTGGATTCCGGCACGGACGTCGGCCGCAACCTCGACCTTATCGCGGATTACTGTGCCCGGGCCGCCTACGAGGGCTCTGACCTCATCGTGTTCCCGGAGTACTCGACGTACGAGAAAAGCCGGGTGGACCGGAGCTTCGTGGACATGGCCGAACCCCTTGACGGCCCTGTGGCTTCCACGCTCTGCGCGACGGCGGCACGCTACGGGATCGCCGTCGTCGCGGGTCTCCTGGAAGCGCCTGGTGACGGAGACGGAACCAAAGAACCGGACCGGGCATTCAACACCTTGGTGGCGATCGGTCCGGACGGTTCCCTCCTCGCCAGCTACAGGAAGATCCATCTGTTCGACTGCCAAGGATTCCGCGAATCGGAGTACATCAGACCGGCGCCGGAACCATTGCCCGTCACTTTTTCCTGCGGCGGCATGACGTTGGGGTTGATGACCTGCTACGATCTGCGCTTCCCCGAGTTGGCGCGCATCCTGGCCGATGCCGGGGCCGAGGCGCTCCTCGTCTGTTCTTCGTGGGTTCCCGGTACCGCAAAGACCGAGCAATGGGCCACATTGGCCAAGGCCCGGGCAATAGAGAACGGCGTGTACGTGGCGGCGGTCTCCCAGACTCCACCGGTATCCATCGGCTACAGCATGCTCGTGGATCCCCTCGGGACTGTCCTGCACAGCCTCGACACGGAGCCGGCCACCGCCACGCTGGACCTCTCCCCGGATGCCGTTTTGGCAGCCAGGGACCAGTTCCCCACATGGCGGCACCACCGGCTCCCCTAGGAATCTCGCGGCCTCTTCTAGGCCGCCCCACTCTGTGCTAAACCGAAGTGCAAGATGCACCGATGCTCCGAAGGAGATGCACCATGAGCGCAACGACGGACAAAGGATCGGGCCGAGGGCTGGAGATCCGGTCGATCGACTATGTTCCACTGAACGAGCGCCACGGCAAGGTCTCGCACATCGGACCGCTGTGGTTCGTCAGCAATGCCCAGATCGCCACCCTGGCAGTGGGGTTGATCAGCATCACCACCGGCGGCAACTTGATCTGGTCGCTGCTCGCGATCGCCATCGGGGTACTCGTCGGCACGCTGTTCATGGCCGCGCACTCCTCGCAGGGCCCCCAGCTCGGCCTGCCACAGATGATCCAGTCCCGGCCGCAGTTCGGCTACATCGGCGCCCTTCTGGTTTGGCTCTTCGCCTACCTCCAGTACGCCGGCTTCAACATCTTCAACACCATCCTGGCCGGCCAAGCGATCTCGGAGTCAGTCAACTTCGGGTCGCAAAACTTGTGGTTCTGGGTGGTCACCATTGTCGCCGTCGTCATTGCCCTGTTCGGCTACGACCTTATTCACGCCTTTGAGCGCTACCTGACGTACCTGACCATCATCATGCTGGCGTTGCTCACCATTGCAGCCGTGAAGCTGGCCATTCCGGCTGGCGCATACAACCTGGCTGACTTCCACATGGTGCCGTTCCTGGGCCAGCTGGGGGTCGCGGCCGGCTACCAGATTTCCTGGGCCATCTACGTCTCTGACTACTCCCGCTACCTTCCGCCGGCCAGCGGGCGGGGCACTTTCAGATGGACGTTCTGGGGCAGCGCGCTCGGCGGTATTTGGGTGATGTTCCTGGGCGCGTACATCGGTGCGGCCGCCGGGGAGAACTTCGAAACCATCGGCTCGATCAAATCCACGGCCGACCAGCTCTTCGGCGGATTCGGTGGCATCGCCCTGTTCGTCGCCGCCCTGGGCTTGCTGTCCGTGACGGCCCTGAACATGTACGGCGGTTCGCTGACCTTGATATCGTCCATCGACAGCGTGCGGCAGATCCGGCCAACGCTAAGGCTCCGGATCATCACGATTTCCATCACCGCCCTCATTTCCGTGGTCCTGGCTAACCTGGCCTCGGCCGACTTCCTCGCCAACTTCAACGACTTCCTGCTATTGGTCCTGTACTTCTTCATTCCGTGGACGGCTGTCAACCTCACCGACTACTTCATCGTCCGCAAAGGCCACTACGCCATCGCGGAGATCTTCAAGCCCGATGGGATCTACGGACGATGGGGCTGGCCCGGCATCATCTCCTACCTTGTCGGCTTTGTGGTGATGATTCCCTTCTTCTCGGCCGGCAAGCTCTTCGTCGGGTTCATCGCCCACGCCCTGGACGGCGCCGACATCTCGCTGTTTATCGGGCTCCCGGTCTCCGCAGGGCTGTATTGGCTAATGACCCGACGCATCGACGTCGAGGCAGAGACCCGCATGGCCAAGGAAGAGGCCGACGCCCTGGAGGCGGCCGCGCACGAACACCTGCTTCCGTAACTCCGCCGGACTAATGGGGTAGGAGTCAGGCAGTGGTCCAACCCCGGCGCCTCAGTTGATCCTGCGATTGCCGAGCCAGCTGACCATGGCGGGGTCGCGGTGGTCGAAGAAGAGGCTGGCCCCGGTGTCCAAGGCGGCGATCCGGCTCATCTGCTCGTCGGTAAGGGTGAAATCGAAGACGTCGAGGTTCTGGGCCATGCGTTCGGGCCGGACGGACTTGGGGATGACGACGACGTCGCGCTGGATGAGCCAACGGAGAACCACCTGTGCGACGGACTTGCCGTGCGCATCGGCGATGGAGCTGAGAAGCGGGTTGGTGAACAGGTTGTTCTTGCCTTCGGCGAAGGGTCCCCAGGACTCGATCTGGACACACCGTTCGCGCATCATTGCCTGGTCGGCCGCGCGCTGGTGGAAGGGGTGGGTTTCGATCTGGTTGACTGCCGGGACGATCTCGTTGTGGTCGATGAGGTCCACCAGCCGGTCGAGGTGGAAATTCGAGACCCCGATCGCGCGGGCGAGGCCGTCCTGGTGGAGTTCCTGCATGGCGCGCCACTCGCTGTAGTAGTCCCCCAACGGCTGGTGGATCAGGTACAGGTCGACGTAGTCGAGTCCGAGGCGGCGGAGTGAGTTGTCGAAGGCGCGCTTGGTGTCGTCCTGGACGCTGCCTGCCGGGGCGTGCTGGATCCAGAGCTTCGTGGTGATGAAGAGTTCGTCGCGGGCGAGGCCGCTGTTCTTGATGGCCAGGCCAACGGCCTCTTCGTTCAGGTAGGAAGCGGCGGTGTCCAGGTGACGGTAACCGGCGTCGAGCGCGGCTTCCACCGCGGCCTGGGTTTCCTCGTCCGGGATCTGGAAGACGCCGAAGCCGAGGATCGGCATTTCGACGCCGTTGTTAAGGGTGACGGTGTTCATGGGTTTCCTTCGCTTGGATGGGGGTTATCGGCTGATTTGGGCGTGGGCGGCTTGGTAGTCCTGTTCACTGACGGGCTCAAGCCAGGTGGCGCTCTCCCCGTTGTCGTGCTCCACCAGGGCCAGGTGGCACATCATGTTGTCCTGGGTGGCGCCGTGCCAGTGTTCCTCGCCGGGGGGCGTGTGGACCGTGTCCCCTGCGCGCATGAGGATCACCTTGCCGTCCCGGGTGGCAACGAACCCGGTGCCATCGGTGCAGTGCAGGGTCTGGCCAAGAGGGTGGGAATGCCAGTTCGTACGGGCACCGGGGGTGAAGCGGACCATCGCCGCCACGAGACGCGAGGGCGCCTCGCCGTTGTGGAGCGGATTGAGGTAGACGTCTCCCGTGAATCTCTCCGTAGGGGCTTTGACGGTCGGGGTGGGGGGAACGAGTTTCATGGCGTCTGCCTTTCGCTAGTGCCGAGATTGTTGTGCGTGCCGAAGCGGCAGGGACACCGCTACGAGGACCAGAAGGAGAAGGGCCGTGATACTCAGGTTGATGCGCAATCCTGACATGAAGTCCTGACCGGCGAGTGCGGCACCGAAAATCGCGACGCCGAGGGAGCCTCCGAGCTGCCGGGCGGTATTGACCGCGCCGCTGGCGGTCCCCGCCAACTCCGCCGGCACGTGGTCCAGGATGAGGGCAATGATCGGCGGAACCGTGAAGGAACCTCCGACGCCGACGGGCACCATCAGGAACGTGACGAGCAGGGTCGGCGCATTGCCTGGCAGGAGGCAGAGGCTCGCCAGCCCCGCGGCCATCAGCAATTGGCCAGAGACGATCGCGACTGTGCGCCCGAATCGCTCCGCGAACCTGGCCACGAGGGGATTCAGGAGGGCAACAAGCCCGGTCATGGGCAGGAACAGAAGCCCGGTCTCCAGGGCGCTGGCTCCGCGTTCCTGTTGGAAGTAGAGGCTCTGGAGGAAGACGACGCCGTAGAACGCCGCCATGGTGACCCCGGCGACAATCAGGGCCGTGGAGACTGCGCGTGAACGGAACAAGTCGAGCGGGATCATTGGGTGGCTTCCCCGTGCTTGTGCTGCCACGAATACGGCTGCGGATGCGACACATATGGCGAACGTCAACAGGAGGTGGGGGCTAGGAGCCACTCGGGAGAGGACCAGCAGGGCTGCCACTCCCACCGGAAGGTTGACGAAGAAGATCAGTCTCCAGTCCCAGTACACGATTGCCCTTCCGCGACGCGCAGGATCGTGGAACGCCTCCCGGATGAGGGCGAGGGACGTAGGGGTAATCATTGCCGCACCGATGCCCTGCAGGACGCGTCCGGCGATGAGTGCAGGAAGGCTAGGGCTGAACCCGCATGCCATCGAGGCAACGGTGAAGAGAATCATACCGATGCCGTAGGCACGACGACAATTTGGGCGTCCAAGGCGACCACGAAAAATCCGAGCATGGCAACCGCGAGAGATGCGCGCGGACGCGCCACGGCTTCCGGAAAGGATTTGACGGTAGTCACGGACATGGTGGCCTTCCAAGCAGGGAAACGGGGACTGATTCAAGAAAACCAGTCCCCGTGTCCGCGTGGGAGTGCCTGTTATAACGTGTACTGCCAGTGCCTGTTTCAGCTGCCTTGAGCTTCTTGGATGGTGATCGCGATTTTCCCCCGCACTTTGCCGGCGTCGAAATAGCGCATGGCGTCCGGAACCTGCTCCAGCGGATAGCTGCGGTCGACGGTCGGGGTGAGGGTTCCGGCGTCGATGAGCCCGGCAAGGTATTCGAGGTCTGCAACGCCTTGCGTCCCTATGACCATGGTGAGCCGCTGACCGATGAACGGGGACAGCGCGAGGGCCCTGAATTGCCTGTCGATACTGCCCGTCCAGGAGCCGCCTTCTTCGCCGCCGGTGATAACGGCCGTGCCGGTAGGCGTGAGCGCCTTGCGGAGGCGTGCCAGGGTGGGGTTCCCGGCAATATCCAGGATCAGATCGTAGTGTTTGGTGCCGTCGGCGAAGTCCTGCGTGGTGTAGTCGAGGACGTGATCGGCACCGAGCGAGCGCACCAGGTCCATTTTGGCGGCACTGCACACGCCCGTGACTTCAGCCCCGGCAGCTTTTGCGAGCTGCACAGCGTAGCTGCCCACTCCTCCCGAGGCACCAAGGATCAGAACCTTCTGTCCCGGCGCTATCCGGCCCGCGGCGCGAAGGGCCTGCAGCGCAGTGCAGGCAGAAACCGGGACCACCGAGGCTTGTTTGAAACTGATGTTCGCCGGTTTGAGCGCCAGTTGGCTTTCGCGGGCCGTCGCATATTCAGCGAAGGAACCCTTCCCGACCCCGAAGACCTCGTCCCCGACGGCGAATCGGGTCACTGCTGCTCCGACCGCCGTGACCGTGCCGGCCAAGTCCATCCCGGGCACAGGATTTTTGGGGGCGCGGACGCCGAACGCCAGGCGCAGCGCGTAAGGCAGGCCCCGGGTTACATGCCAGGTCCCCCGGTCCAGTCCTGCAGCGTGGACCCGGACCAGCGCCTCGTTCTCGGCAATCTTCGGTGTGGGGATCTGCGTCAGGTGCAGGACGTCGGCGGAGCCGTAAGCCTCCTGCACGATGGCCCGCATCGTAACCTCCGGCTTTTGCGAGCCGCCTGAAATCGGAGTCTCCGCAGCATGCTGACCAGCGGTCATGGCCGTTCCTTTCCAGTCATTTGGGGTGTTCAGCTACTTTTTCGTACGCTGTACCAAAAAGATTATCGTACAATGTACTAAACCGCTAGACCCCCTGCACTAAATCGCTGGAGTACTGCACCAACTAGAGTCCAAGGAGTCCCGATGCCGGACACTGCACAGCCCCTCCCCCAGCGACGCCCTCCGTTGAGCCGCGAAAGGGTGCTCGGTTGCGCTGTGGATCTCGCTGACGAGTCAGGAATCGCCGCGCTGACCATCCGCTCGCTCGCCCAGAGCCTGGGAACCAAGCCCATGTCGCTCTACTACTACGTGGCCAACAAGGATGAAATTTTGGATGGCATCGTGGACATGGTCTTCCACGAAATCGCATTACCCTCCCCCGCGGGCGACTGGCGGGAGGAAATGCACCGGCGGGCACACGAAGTGCGCAGCGCGCTCAAACGCCATCCTTGGGCGGTCGGGCTGCTGGAAAGCCGCTCCGCCCCGGGCGAAGCGAACCTGCGTCACCACGAAGCGACCTTGGCGACCTTGAGGGCAGCAGGCTTTTCCGTCCAGATGACGGCCCATGCCTATGCCTTGCTCGATAGTTACATCTACGGATCCGCACTCCAGGAAGCCGCCCTTCCTTTTGACGGCAGGGACACCGCCGCCGAGATCACAGCGCCGATCGTTGAACGCTTTTCGACCGGGCAATACCCCCACATGATGGAGATCGCCACCGAACACGTCCTCAAACCCGGCTACGACTTCGGGGACGAGTTCGACTTCGGGCTGAACCTCATCCTTGACGGCCTCAGCCGGTCGATGAGGTGAGCCAGGAATGTCCAGCGAATCCGAAACCACACCCGTTCCGGGCCCCGGCCTCGGCCCATGTTCTTGGGACACGCAGTGTTGCGTGGTCGGCGGTGGACCGGCTGGCATGATGCTCGGCTACCTGCTGGCCCGCGCCGGAGTCGAGGTGACAGTGCTGGAGAAGCACGCCGATTTCTTCCGTGACTTCCGGGGCGACACCATCCATCCTGCGACTACCGACATACTGGCCGAACTGGGATTGCTGGAAGAGTTTCTGAGCCTGCCGCACACGGAGATACCGGAACTGCGTCTCGGCATCTCCGGACAGACCTTCGGGCTGGTGGACTTCCGGCACCTCCCCTCCCGATGCAAGTTCATGGCGTTCATGCCGCAGTGGGACTTCCTGACCTTCTTGGCCACCCAGGCCATGCAATACCCCACCTTCCGACTGGAAATGAGTACCGAGGCCACCGGCCTACTCCGCCACGGTGAGCAAGTGATCGGCGTACGGGCGCGCACTCCCCAGAGCGAAGTAGAGATCAGGGCGGATCTCACGGTGGCGTGCGACGGGCGGTTCTCCCTTGGCCGGGAACACGCGGACTTGCCGCTAAGGGAGTTCGCAATGCCGATCGACGTGCTGTGGTTCCGCGTGCCGCGCAGCGAGGATGCGCCGCCGACCCTGGGCTATGTCGGCGGCGGGCAGATCGTGCTGGCCATCGACCGCGGCGACTACTGGCAGTGCGGCACGATCATCGGGAAAGGAACACTCCCGCAGGTTCAGGCCGCGGGGCTGGCCGCCTTCCGCGACCGGGTGGCACGTGCCGCGCCGTTCCTGGCCGCCGGCCTGGCGGCGCTGACCGACTGGGACCAGATCAAGCTGCTGTCCGTGCGCTCCAATCGGTTGAGACGCTGGTGCGAGCCAGGCCTGTTATGCATCGGCGACGCCGCCCACGCTATGTCGCCGGCCGGAGCCGCCGGGGTGAACTACGCCATCGCCGACGCCGTCGCCACGGCCAATCACCTCGCAGTACCACTGCGCACGGGCACCATCGCCTTCGCCGACCTCCAGCGCGTGCAACGACGACGCGAACCAGCGGTACGGATCGCACAGGCATTGCAGCGACAGCAGACACGCCAACTCGCTCGCCTTGCCCAAAACAACCCACCCGTCCAACTCATACGGCTCATCAGCCACACGCCACTGGTCAAACGCCTCTTGGGCCGCATTGTGGGCCTCGGTTTCCGTCGCGAACACATCCACAGCCCCCACCTCACCAACCACTAGTAATCGAACCGCAAATCTCCCCGGTGATTCATGAGACCGCAGGGGTGGATGTGACATGGGTGACAATAGTGGCGTTTGGTGCGAAGCTTGTCACGCTGAGTTGACTATCCTGTCAAGTCGGATCTTATTGTTCCTCAGGGAGGTTTCGTGAAGAAGATCCTTAGCGTTTCCGGCGCGATGTTGCTGTTGCTGAGTGCGTTCTCAGCCACAGCACCGGCCGCAGTTGCCCAACCATCTCCGTCCGCCAACTGGCATGCGGAGAAGGTCTGCGCCGATGTCCCAGCCGGCAGTGCGTCGTGTTTTGCGCTCAAGTACGTCGATGATTCGACGACTCCGGGCAAGGCGTCGCCGGGAGGACAAACCAAGCCCGCTTCGAGCACGCCGCCCGCCACAGGCAAAACCCCCGCGGACATCCAGAGCGCCTACAACATCACAGGCCTCGCGTCCGGCGGCAGAACCGTCGCAATCGTGGATGCCTACGGCTATCCGAACCTGGAACGCGATCTCGGCGTTTACCGCTCACAGTTCGGCCTCCCGGCATGCACGGTCAGCAACGGCTGCCTGACCATCAAGGACCAAAACGGCGGCAACAAGCTTCCCAGGTTCAATTCCGGATGGGCCGACGAAACGGCCCTCGACGTCGACGCCGTCTCTGCAGCGTGTCCGGACTGCAAGATCCTGGTAGTGCAGGCGACAACAGCGAGCCTCAGCGACCTTGGGACAGCCGTGGCAACGGCCGCAAAACAGCCCGGCGTCGCGGCGATCTCCAACAGCTACGGCGGCGGGGATTCAGCAGACTCCAGCTACGGCACGTACTACAACCACCCGGGCATCGCGGTGACAGCGTCAACCGGCGACAACGGGTATACCGGCTCGTCCTACCCCGCTTCCTCGAGTTACGTCACCGCCGTGGGAGGCACATCGTTGGTCAAGAACTCCAGTGCACGCGGGTGGGGCGAATCTGCCTGGTCCGGCTCGGGATCCGGATGCTCAAGTGTCAATGCCGCGTTGCCAGCGGCTGCCACGTTCGGCACTGGGTGCAGCAAGCGCGCCTCGGCGGACGTCTCCGCCGTCGCAGATCCGCAGACCGGCCTGGCAGTGTACGCGCCGAGCAGCAGCACCACCTCGTCATGGGCCCAGTATGGAGGGACCAGCCTCTCCTCGCCCCTGATCGCGGCCATGTATGCGCTTTCCGGGAACACAGGCAGCTCCTCGGCACTGGCCAACTCTCTTCCGTACACGAACTCCGGGAAATTCAATGACGTCGCCTCGGGTTCAACGGGCACGTGCTCCACGAGCCAATGGTGCCTCTCCGGCACCGGATGGGACGGACCCACGGGCGTCGGCACTCCGAACGGGGTCGCCGGACTCTAAAAAGCAGTAACTGCCTGAAGGGTGGCCGGCGTCCAAGGATGCCGGCCATCCTTCTGTCTGTGAACGGGCAGTGTCACTAGTGCTTCAGGTTCGTCAGCTCCTGCAGGACCTCGTCCGACGTCGTGATGATGCGGGCGTTCGCCTGGAAGCCGCGCTGGGCAACGATCAGGTTGGTGAATTCCTGGGAGAGGTCAACGTTGGACATCTCAAGGGCCCCGGCAGTCAGGGTGCCGAGTCCGGCGTCGCCCGGGGCGCCCAACTGGGCTGCGCCGGAGTTGGCGGTAGCCACATACGTGGAGCTACCGGATTTCTCGAGGCCGCCGGGGTTGGTGAAACGGGCAAGGGCCACGCGGGCCAGAACCTGCTTGCTGCCATTGCTGAACGAGCCGATGAGTGAGCCGTCGCCGCCGAGGGTGAATGACTCCAGCTTGCCTGCCTCGGATCCGTTCTGGCTGCTGACCGTGAGTGTGCTCATGGCGGCGAATCCGGTAACAGTGGACATGTCCACCGAGATGCCGCCGACGGTCATGGCACCGCCCGAAGTCAGCGCACCGTTCGCGAACGTGAGCGTCGAGTTCCCCGTGGCGCCGTTGGCGTCGGCCCCGGCCACATCCCAGCCTCCCGCAGAGCGGCTGAACGTCAGAGTCAGGCTGCGGGAGGCGCCGTCGGCGTCGTACACCTTGACCTGGCGCTCCACGCTGGTCCCCACGGCCGCGTCGGACGGCAGGTTGCCGTCCAGCGAGGCCTTGGTGGTGGCGACGGCGGCCGACGTCGTATTGGGTGAGAGGGCGATCGGGCCAACGGGACCTCCCAAGTTCACGGCGCCGTTGGCGGCAGACCAGCCCTGCAGGATCCCGCCGTCGGGGCTCACCAGACGGCCAGCCGCGTCCATGTCGAAGGCGCCCGCGCGGGTGTAGAGCTGCTGTCCGGCCTTGCTGGTGATGAAGAACCCGTCGCCGGAGATCATCATGTCAGTGGCCCGCCCGGTGTTCTGCGATGAACCCTGGCTGAAGTTGGTGCTGACTCCCGCCACGCGTACCCCGAGGCCGATCTGGGCGGGGTTGGTGCCACCGGTCTCGGCTTGCGGGGCGCCGGCGCCCTGGGTCATCTGGGAGAGCGTGTCCTGGAAGTGCGTGGAGGAGGCCTTGAAGCCGGCCGTGTTCACGTTGGCGATGTTGTTTCCCGTGACGTCCAGCATGGCCTGATGGGCACGGAGGCCGGAGATTCCGGAGTACAGCGAACGAAGCATGGTGTTGCCTTTCTTCGGGTGGTTCGAGGGGTGCGGAGCGTCAGGCGGTTGGCGTGGCAGCGGCGGTCATCCCGCTGATGGAATCGAGCGGAACGTTCGCTCCCCCGACCGCTACCGTGGGGGTTCCGGCCGCGAAGGAAACCGAACTCGCGACGCCGGAGCCCTTTGTCCCGTCGGCGAGCGCATAGCTGACGTTGTGGCCGATGATCTGTGCCGCTGCACTGCGCATCTGGAGCGAAAAACTCTCTTTGGCGTCCGCCGTGAGTTCCGTCATCTTCTCCATCATGGACAGCTGGACGGTCTGGTTCATCATCTGGTTGGTGTCCATGGGAGCGCTCGGGTCCTGGTTCTTCAGCTGAGTCACCAGGAGGGACATGAACATGCTCGAGTCCATGGTCTGCGCGGGTTTGGCTGAGGTGGTTCCGGGCTGGACTCCGCTGCTTGCCGCGATGGCTTGGATGGTCACTATTGGCTCTCCTTCATCAGACGAGAATGTCCAGGCTGCTGGTAATGCTTCGGGGAAGTACGACGGCGGTCCGCGCCTGGCGGAGCGACTCGCCGTCGCTGCCCCGTGGGAAGGCGGGACTTTCGGCCGGGCGCCGGTCACGGGGGTCCGAGCCGCCCGCCCCGGCATCGGCCGGAGCGTTGTGTTCGGACAGATCGAGGCTCGCGCCGAAGCCCGATTCGCCGAGTCCACGCCGCAGTTCCGGCAGGATGCTGCGTATGGCCTCACGGCCGGCTTCTCCGGGAGCGAACAATTCGATCCGGACCCCTGCGCCTTCGATATGCGCCCGGACAGTCACCGGACCGAGGTCTTCCGGGGAGAGCTTCAGGGTCATCACGTGGGAGCCGGGCGCCGCCGATGCAAGCGAGAACAGCGGTGCGGACACTTGGGACAGCAGCTTCGCCGGGTCTGCCTGGAGAGTGGGCGTTGCCATGCCGGGAGCGGCTGTCGTAGGTGCCTCCTGAAGTGGCGGCGCCGGCTGCCCCACCAACGGAGCTCCCGCCTGAATCCCGGAGGGAAGCGCGGGTGCCGCGGCGACCTGCGTGTCCTGCCCAAGGACCGCTGGCGAGTCCCGTTGGGTCCCGGCTTTCCCAACGGGAAGTACGACGGCGGTGCCCGGCTCGCCTGCTTGGGCTGCGGTCGCGGTGACCCCGGTCTCAAGGCCGGCGGTCAGCGGGTTGATGGGCAGCGAGTTACCGCGGAGCGGGCCGGCGGGTAGCGCGACGGTTGGCGGCGGGCTACTGGGCAGGGCGCCGGGCATCTGGCTGGCAGGCGCAGCGGCCGGCAACGGGCTGCCCGGGATCGGACCAGGCTGGGTTGGGCTTTGACCAAGGCTCCCGAGCGGCAGCGCAGCCGGCACAGCTGCGCGCACCCCCGTTTCAACCGGCGCCGCCTGAGCGTTGCCCGCGGGCATCCTGACTGGCAGTCTTGCCGCTGCCGACGTGCCTGCAATGGCTTTGGCCGGGACCGTACTGTCAACGGCACTGTCTTTGGCCGACACAGTAACGCCAGTGCCGCCCGCCTGCGGAGCAGCGGTCCCGGCCGCGAGTCCACCAGCAACAGCAGCGGCGGCGGCCGCAACAGCACCCACCACGCCCGCAACAGCAGCCGCCACGCCAGCCGCCTCAACCACACCCACAGCATCAACCGTGTCCTTGGCGACCTTCGACGGTTCCGGTTTGGCGGCTCCGGCGACCGGCACGGAACGGTCGTCGGCAGGCTTTTCCTGGGCGCCGCCGTCGGGGGTCTGTTGTGCGGTCCCGTCCGAGGTCTTCGCGTCGGACGCCAGCACGCCGTTCATCACGGCATCAAACCCGGCAGCCCCGCCGGACTGCTGCACGGGCGAAGAGCCGGGAACAGCCGGACGCGGAACTGCCGCAACAGAGAGTGGCAACGGCATCACGAGCCTCCCGCGGGGACAATCCGGCGGATCGCAGTCAGATTGGACTGCTGTTCCCACGCATTGCGGATCTGGATGGTCTGGCCGGGAACAGGCGCGTCGATCGCTTTGCCGTTGCCGAGGTAGATGGAAATGTGTTCGCCGCCGAAACTCACCAACAGGTCGCCGGGCTTGGCTTGGGCCAAGGATGCCACGGGAGTGCCTTGCCGCATCTGGTCGCTGACGACGCGCGGCAGATCAACGCCGAGGTCCTTGAAGACGCGCTGCACGAAGCCGGAGCAATCCATGCCCACCGCCGGGTTCGTGCCGCCCCAGACGTAGGGCACGCCCACGTATTTCTTGGCGTCGGCCACCACGGCATCGCCCGTGACAGCGCCGGTGGCCGTGCCTGTACCGGCACTCGAAAGCGCGCCCGCGATGCCGGAGAGGGCGGCACTGCCGCCGAGCCCCAAGGAAGAAGAGAGCTGGCTCACGTCCGGCGTCGCCGATCCCCCGACGGCGGAGCTCAGCGCTTGCGCGAAGGACGCCGAGTCGGTGGAAGAGACCGTGCCCGCGGCATCGGAAGTGGTGGTGCTCGCAGAAGATGCCTGAGGGCGGACCCCCTGGCTGAGTTGCTGCAACATCGACTCGATGCTGTGGATGCGCCCGATCGCCTCGGTCATGCTCACGAGGTTGCCTTCCGGTGCCACGCGGAGGACGCGATCTCGTCCAGCACGCTTTGTTCAGCGTGCAGCGCGAAAGCCTCGAAGGCGGCTCCATGGCGGGTTTCGAGCTTCTCGAGTCCTACCGCACGGCGTTTGGCTTCGGTGTATTCCGCACGGGCCTCTGCGGCTTCAGCTTCCGCACTTGCGGCCAAGGCGTCGAGCTCGGCCAACATGCTTTGCGCGGACGCCCGGGCGGCCGCGATGGCCAGGAGCGACGCGGAGCTTCCGGCAGCTCCAGCGGACTCGGCCAGCTCCTCCCTGGCGGTGGCTCGGCGGGATCGCAAGGATGAGCTCCGGGAGTTGGCGCGGGCCAGTCCACTGGCGGCGGCCTCCTGCTGTGTCTGGCGTAGGCGCAACAGCCCGGCCAGGGAGAATTGACGGTTCACGCGGCTCCTTCGAGGCTTGCTGAGAGCCGGAAGAGTTCCGGCCAGGACTCGCTGTACGGGGTGGATTCGACCATGCTTTGCTGCAGGAACCCGTTGATGGCGGCTTCGTGGTCCAAGGCTGCGTCGACCAAGGGGTTGCTGCCACGGTGGTAGGCGCCGACGTCGATCAGGTCCTGCGCGCTGCGCCGCGCGGCGAGGACCCTGCGCAAGGATGCCGCGAGCGCAGTGCGATCGGCGGAATTGACCTTGGATGCCACGCGGGACACCGAACCAAGCACGTCCACCGAAGGAAAATGCCCCGTGACGGCGAGCTTCCGGTCCAGGACCACGTGTCCGTCAAGGATCGAGCGGGCGGCGTCGGCGATCGGTTCGTTGTGGTCGTCGCCGTCCACCAGAACCGTGTAGATGCCGGTCACGGAACCGGTTTCAGCGGTCCCCGCGCGTTCCAGGAGCCGGGCCAGCACGGAAAACGTTGACGGCGGGTAGCCGCGGGTAGCGGGCGGCTCGCCGGCGGACAGGCCTATTTCCCTCTGGGCCATGGCCACGCGGGTCAGCGAATCCATCATGAGGACTACGTCCTGGCCAGCTTCGCGGAACGATTCGGCAATCCTGGTGGCAGTGACGGCGGCGCGCAGGCGCATGAGGGCAGGCTCGTCGGACGTGGCTACGACCACCACGGACCGGGCCAGGCCTTCGGGGCCAAGGTCGTCTTCCAGGAACTCGCGAACTTCACGTCCGCGCTCCCCCACCAAGGCAATGACGGACACTTCGGCATCCGTTCCGCGGGCGATCATGGACAACAGCGAGGACTTGCCGACCCCCGAGCCCGCGAACAGCCCCATGCGCTGGCCTCGGCCAAGAGTGGCCATGGTGTCCAGGACGCGGACGCCGGTCTGGAGCGGAGTGTCCACCCGGGCGCGGTGCATGGCCGACGGCGCCTCGTTGTCCAAAGGGACCATAGGACTCGCGGGCAACTGGCCCTTGCCGTCGATCGGACGCCCGAGCCCATCGAGTACCCGTCCGAAGAGGCCACGGCCGGTGGGGACCAGGATCGGAGCGCCCTTCGAGCGTGCCGGGTCTCCCGCGGCCACTCCGGTCAACCGTCCCAACGGCATGCAGCGCACGGCGCCACTGACCGAGGCGACCACTTCGGCGTCGAGCCCTGGTGCCTCGCCCACGGTCACCAGGTCCCCCACCGCGCAATCCAAGCCGGAGACCTCCAGGCCAAGGCCGAGGACGGACGTCACGGTACCCACGCGCTGCGGCGCCGCGGCGGCGAGGGCAGAGCGGAAACGGCCTGCGTGCGGCCGGTAGTTGATGCCGCTCATGCGTCTTTCCCCAGCAGGGCTGCCTTGGCCCTGTGCACTGCGGTGCTGAGCCGGGCGTCGAGCCAACCCTGCGGAAATTCGGCGATCGCATCGCCGCGGTTCAGTGCGGGATCGGCCTTGAGTTCGACGCCGGCCACGCTCCCGACGTCGACGGCGGCCAGCGCGGCAAGGTCCGCGGGGTGGAGCCGGACCGTGGTCACCGCTTGCACGTCTGAAACCGTTGCCAGAGCCCGGGCCAACGCGGCGCGGGCGGTATTATCGCCGTCGTTGAGTTCGTAACCCAGAATGGCTTCCGCAAGCTCGATCGCGCTGGCCGCCAACACGTCCTGCGCTTCCTCCAGCACGGCACCGCGGTGCTGCCGGGACACTGCGGCCGCCGCCTCGAGCGCTCGGACAGCTTGCTCCACAGCCAGCTGCCCGGCGTCGAGCATTGCGCGGTGTTCGGCCTCGAATTGTTCGCGAAGGCGGCGCTGTTCCGCGGCCGCAGCCTGGATCCCGGCCGTGTAGCCCGCCGCGTGTCCCTGGGTGTATCCCCGGTCCACTTTGCGCGACCTCGCGGCTGGTTGGATGTCCGGGAAGACCACCCTCTGGAATTCAGCCTCAGTAGACATAGTCGTCTTCCTCGCCGCGTCGGACCACGATGGCGCCTTCGGCTTCCAGCTCACGGATGGAACGGACAATCTCTGCCCGGGCTTCTTCAACCTGGGAGGCGCGCACCGGCCCGGCGGAAGCCATTTCGGCTTCCAGGATTTCGAGGTTGCGGCCGGACACGTTGGTGCGCACGGCGTCGAGAACCACGGCAGGGGCACCCTTCATGGCGACAGCGAGCACTTCGGCATTGACGCCACGAAGGATCTGCTGGATGTCGCGCCGTTCCAATTTCACGATGTCCACGAAGGTCAGCATCCGGGCGCGCACTTCCGTGGCCAGTTCCGGATCGAGGGTTTCCAGGCCTTCCAGCACGGAACGTTCGGTGTTGACGTCGGAACGGTTGATGATGTCGACGAGTGGCTGGATGCCGCCGACAATCTCGCTCGACTTCCTTTGCGACATGACGGCTCCGGCACGAACCTTGAGCGTTTCGGCCACGATGCCCACGGCCTCCGGCGAAGCCAATCCCATCGTGGCTATGCAGCGGGCCACCTCACTGCGTTGCACGTCGCCCAAGCCGGCCATGACCGCGGAAGCCTTGCCCGGCCGCAAATGCGCCAGGATCAAGGCGATGGTCTGCGGCATCTCGCCGTCGATGAGGGCCAACAGCTGGCCGGAATCCATCATTTCCAGGAATTCGAAGGACTTCCCGGCCATCGTGGAGGCGAGACGGTCCATGAAACCGGCCGCTTTGTCCGCACCGAAGGACGCTTCCAGGAGCCCGACGGCGAATTCCTGGCCGCCGCGGGCCGTCCGGCGTCCGCTGACCGCAAGGTCGTGGAATTCCGTCATGACGTGGTCTGCCACGGATGAGGAAACGCGGCGCAAGCGTACGATCTCGGCGGCGATGTCCTCGGCCTCGGATTCGGAGAACTGGGTCATGACGGACGCTGCGCTGGTAGGGCTCATCTGCATGAGCACCACCGCCACCTTCTGGGCGCCGGTCAAGCCTCCTACGTCCAACTCCCCCACCCTCATACGGACTGCCTTTCATCCATGAGCCCGCGCAGGTAATCGGCGGTCCGGGCGGGGTTCTCGGCAACCATGGCTTCAATCTGGGCCCGCCGCCGTTCGCCGTCGAGAGCCTCAGCGCCTGGCATCGGCAACGCCGGGACCGGATGAACCGGCGGCAGTTCGATCGCCGAGGTGGCGGGCGGTCCTTCGATCGCCGGGGTGGAGACCGCTTCAGGCAGCATCTCGTAATCAAGGCGTTCGCCAAGGTCAACCGGTTCGCGGTGCTGCCGGCGCCGCAGGAGGATCAGCACGAGCACGATCAGCGCTACGACTGCCAACAGGATGCTGCCCGCGAGAATGAGCGTGTTCATCAAATCCGACTGTTGCTTGGCGTCGGCTTGCGATTTGGCCGCGCCCAGTGCCTGGGACGCCGCGTCTGCGGCCGAGGTACTGAAGGGCAGCACTTCGACTGTCACCACGTCGCCGCGGGTGGGATCGACGCCGGCCGCGGAAGTAACGAGGGCCTTGACCGAGTTGACGTTGAGTCCGGCCGCCGCCGACTGGTTGATGGCCACCGAGATGGTCTGGCGTTTCACGGCGCCTTGCGGAATGGTGCGGTCTTCGGTGACTTTGTTGACGGCGTTGTTCTTGGTGGTGTCGCTGGAATCGAACGTTCCGTTGCCGTTGGTGCCGCCCGGCACGGCAATGTTGTCCGGGCCAAGGACACCGGAGGCGCCGCCGCCGGTTCCCGTGTACTTCTCGGTCTTGGTGGTCTCGCTGAGCGGAGCGGCATCCTTGGCGGTGGAGAACGTCTCGCTGCGCTGCTGCGCGGACTCGGCGGTCACGTCGGCCGCGACGGCGACGGTGGCGTTGCCCGGTCCCACAACCCTATCGAGTACAGCCTTCACCGAATCGGAGGTGCGCTGTTGGTAGTCGGCGGCTTGCTTGGAGGAGGAGCCCGTGGCTCCGCCTCCCACCGTGGAGAGGACGTTGCCCTGGGAATCCACCACGGTCACGTTCGTTGGCTTCAGGTTTTCGATCGCGGCGGACGTCAAGTGCACGATCGCCTGGACCTTATCGGCGGACAGGGTGATGCCCGGCTGTGTTTCCACGAACACGGATGCCGTCGCGTCCGGAGCCTTGTCAACGAACACCGTTTTGGCCGGAAGGGCCAACTGCACGGCGGCTGTCTTCACGCCGTCCATGGCCTGGATGGTGGTGGCGAGTTCACCCTCGAGCGCGCGTTTGTAGGTAACCGATTGCTGGAATTCGGACGAGGTTACGCCGAGCTTGTCGAGCAGCGAATAGCCGGTGGCCGCGGCCGCCGGAAGACCGGCCGCGGCGGCTTTCAGCCGTTCGTCGTTGACCTTGTCATCGGGGACGAGGATGGTGGAACCGCCGTTGCTGAGCTCGTACGGGACATTGTCCTTGCGCAGCTGCTCCACGATCCCGTTGGCATCCGTGTCCTTCAAACCGGAGAACAACGGCGAGTTGGACGGCTTGCCCAACCATGCTGACAGGGCCACTCCGCCGAGCACCAGGACGGCGATGCCGATGATGGCGATGGTGCGCTGCCCTGCCGTGAACCCCTTGAATCCATCGCCCATCTTGCGGAAGAAGGCGGCAATCTGTGGAGGCATCAGGCCTGCATCCTCATGATCTCGTTGAACGCGTCAACGCCCTTGTTCCGCACTGTGGAGACAAGCTCCATGGTGATCTGGGCGCGGGTGGCAGCGATTGTCGCCTTGTGGATATCGTCAAGGTTGCCCGTTACCGCGGACACGGCCAGCTGGTTCGACGTCGACTGCAGTGACTGGAGGTTGTCCACGGCACCAGTCAGCGCCGTCGCAAAGCCGTTGCCGTCCGAAGTTCCCGCGACTCCGGTTACGTTGCCGGCGCCGCCCAGGTAGTCGGTGCCGGTGACGCCCTGCACGGAAAGTCCCCCGCCGCCTTGAATTGCGCCGATCGGGTCCAAAGCCATCAGGATTTTCCTATCTCAAGCGCTGCCTGGTACGTCTCACGGGCCCGGTCCACCACTTGGGCGTTGGCCTGGTAGCCGCGTTGCGCCACAATCAGGGCACCCATCTGTTCGGCGAGGTCGATGTCCGGGTAACGGACATAGCCTTGGGCATCGGCAAGCGGATGGTCCGGTTGATACACGAGCCTGCCGGTCGCACTGCCTTGCGGAGTGCTCTTGACGTACACGCCGGTTCCATCGCTGCCCTCGGCGGCTTCGATGTAGCGGGCTTGGAACGCCTTGCCGCTGGTGCGGGTGGCGGTATTAATGTTGGCCAGGTTGTCCGAGACTGCATCGAGCCATTTGCGGTGGACAGTCAGGGCTGAGCCGGCAATCCCGATCGCGTCGAAAGTCATCAGCTGGTCCTCAGGGCCGTGCGTAGGGCGGTGAATTGTTCGCCGATGGCACGGGAGGCGAACTGGTAGCGCAGGACGGTGTCTACGTTCGAGAGGGTTTCGGTATCCAGGTTGACGTTGTTGCCGTTGAGCTGGGTGGGTTCCTGGGACGTAGTGACGGAAGCCGTGGCCTGCCCGTCTCCGGCGCTCACCGAGGCCGCAAGCGCGTCTTCGAACTGGACCCTTTTGGCGTGGTAGTTCGGTGTGTTGATGTTGGCGATGTTGTTGGCGATGGTGCGCTGGCGCAATGAGAGCCCGTCCAGGGCACTACCAAGGGCAACAGAAGTCACTGACTCGAACACGACGGCCTACCTTCGCGAATAGTATGAAGAGGCCGATCCGTGGCCGTGCATCGAGCAATCCCTGCTCAACTTCCACCATCGGCAAGCATGTGGCATCCGTTAGCCGATGAGGGATTGTTTTCAATACTTTCTCTTCAGCCCTGCACATCCAGGAACAGCGGGAGCGCGGAACTTTGGCTGTCCGGGACCGTGCTGAGCGCGTCCAAGTGGGCGAGGGCGTCGTTGCGGACCTTGCCGAGCATCGCCATGGACTCCAGCTGCGCGTCCCGTATCCGGCGTGCTTTGTCCGCCAGCTCCTCAGGCAGCGGCCCGGCCTCGTCCGCGGCGGGCGGATTCCATGCCTCGGGCTCGCCGCCGGAGACGGCCAAGGCGATGTCCGCTTCAAACCGGTCCAGGATTGCGGACCATGCCTGGACTGCATCAGCCGACACCGAGTGTGCCGTTCGTCCGTGCCGTCCCGGATACCGTCGCCTGGACAGGCAGCTGCGAAGCGGCGTCGTGCCAGCCTTGCCGGAGCGGTTCCAGGAGCACAATGCATTCTTTGGTCCGGTTGACGTCGCGGTAGATGTTTGCGCCGATCATCGCTTCCATCGCGTACTGGTAGATGCTCAGCAGCCCGGATGCCCCGTCCCACACATCGGTCTTCAGGGTGGAGGACAGCTCGGTGACGATCGACTGGGCATGCAACAGGTTCTCGCTTGCGACACCCCAGTTGGCATTCTCCTGGGCGAACTGGGCGCGGTTCAGGTCCAGGAGCAGCCGGTCATAAAGCATCGTGAGGAGCCTGGCCGGCGGAGCCGACAGGACGGCGTCGTCGTTGTACCGGGAAAGCTGGCTGGCGCGGAGGGCTGTGGAGGTCATGCGTTACGCTCCTTACTTCGTCGAGCTCGAGAGGCCGGCAATCTGGCCGGTGAGCCATGATTGCTGGGCGTTGAGTTGGCCAAGGGCAACTTCCATGGCGTTGTACGTCGTTTGCAGGGTCTGCCGCCTGGAGGCCAAACGCTGGTCCCAGTCGGAGATCTGGCTCCCGAGGTCGGTCACTTCGGATTGTTGCCCCTTGATCAGGGCGGTTACCGAACCACTGAACGGATCGGTAGCGCTGGTTGCTGCGTCGGACACGCGGGATGCAATGGTCTGGAGCGCTGCCTGCGTCCCGGCGGGATCCGAAGCCAAGGACGATTGGAGCTTGGCCGCGTCAAACGTGAAGTTTCCATCCCTGGTGACGTTGATTCCGTATTCGGAGGGAGACTTCCCGTTCACGGGCATGGACACGGCGGAGAAGACTTGGTCGTTGACCGAGCGGACGCCGCTGTTGCCGCTGAAGATGCCGCCACTGGCTGCGGAGGCGCCGTTGGCGTCGGTCGTCTGGGTCACGGCGCTGTAAATGGAGACGAAGCCGAGGACGTCATTGACGGCGTTCACCAGATCCCCGGCCTTTTTGGTGATGCCTGCGGAGTCACTGGCAATGTTCACGGTCACCGGTCCGGCAGTGACGGCGGAGGCCGCCACTGACACACCGGGAAGCAAATCAGTGAAGGTGTTGGTTCCGGACGTGATTGTCTGCGCTGCCGGAGTCCCCGCATACAGCGTCGCTTTGGCATCCTGGGCGGCCTTGACGACGGCGGCGGAGGGGTCAGCCATCAGGTCGGTCGCGGTGCCCGCGCTCACTTGCGCTGCCGTGCCCTGGTAGACGCTGTACGCTCCAGCCGCACCTGAAGTGGCCGCGGTCAGTTGAAGGCGACAGGTTCCGTTGCCTGCCGGGACCTTGACGGCCCGGGCCGGGCCGGACGCCGCGTTGATCGCCGTCACGACGTCGTCAAGGGAGGTGCTTGCAGGCGTGATTTCAGTCTGTTTTCCCGTGGAGTCGACGAGCGTCAGGTGTGCCGGTGCACCCGAGCCGTCGGTGGGCGAGTTGCTCATGGCCGCGGTGACGTCCACTTGGCTCTGGGCCAGCTGGGTGACGGTGACGTCGATTGAGCCCGCGGTCGCGGAGGTGGTCGCCGTCGCAGTGATCGACGGGGAAGTCGTGGTGGCGCTAAACAGGTTCAAGGCGTTCACGGCCGAGTCGCCGCTTGCGAGGTCTTTCAGTGACGACAGCTTCGAGTTCAGCGATTGAAGCGTCGAAATCATTGTCTGGTCCGACGCAAGCTTCGTCTTCAGAAGTGTCTGCGGTTGTGCTTCCACCGCCATGAGCGAATCAATGATGGAGGTGGTGTTCAAGCCGCTGGCGAGGCCGTCGATCGAGCTTGCCACGTTTGGTCCTTCCGGATGTGTTGGTTACGTCGGCGGGGTCCGGACGCGAATGGCGGCCAGGGGTGTGTTCCCGTCCTGGCCGCCATTCGCTGATTACCGGTCAGCTACCGGAAGGTCTTAGCGCAGGAGCGAGAGAACGCCCTGGCCGGACTGGTTGGCCTGGGCCAGCATTGCGGTGCCGGCCTGGGACATGATGTTGGCCTTGGTGTACTTGACCATTTCCGAAGCCATGTCCGTGTCCGTGATGCGGGACTCGGCTGCCTGCAGGTTTTCGCCGGAGACCTGGAGGGTCTTCGTGGCGTGCTCCAGACGGTTCTGGGTTGCACCCAGGTCGGCGCGCTGGGCGGAAACGGCCGCGATGGCCGTGTCAACGGCAGCGATGGTCAGCTGGGCGTTGGCGCTCGTGTCCACTTTGAAGCCTGCAGCACCCGCGGCGCCGGAGAGGCCGGTAGCGCCGGTTCCGACGGCGGTTGCGACGTCGCCGAGGTTGACGGCGATCTTGTCGTTGGCGCTGCCGCCGGTGCCGACCTGGATGTTCAGGGACGCGCCGCTGTTTCCAGCCGCACCCTTAAGCAGATCGATGCCGTTGAACTGAGTGGACTGCGTGAGGCGGTCCAGTTCCTTGCCGAGCGAGTCGCCTTCACCCTTGATCGCCGCACGGGAAGCGGTGTTGTTGGTGTCGTTCGAGCCCTGGACAGCGAGGTCACGCATGCGCTGGAGGATCGAGTGGACTTCGGTCAGTGCACCTTCAGTGGTCTGGATGACCGAGATGCCGTCCTGGGCGTTGCGGGCGGCGACTGCCGAGCCGCTGACCTGGGACTTGAGGCCTTCCGAAATTGCCAGGCCTGCTGCGTCGTCAGCTGCACGGTTGATGCGCAGGCCGCTGGAAAGCTTCTCCATCGACTTGGACACGTCGTTCTGCGTGCGGTTGAGGTTGCCGTAAGCGTTGTTCGCCATCAGGTTTGTGTTGATTGCCATGCCCATGATGTATTCCTCCATGATTGGGTCTGCTGGTACTTCCAGGCCGTCCGTGGCCTGTCACTTCTGGTTATCGGAACGGCGGTCCCCTTTGGTTAGCAAAACGCCGCAGGAAAATTTGCCACAGGCCTCAAGATCCGCCGCGCGTCGCTTGACTGGACAAAGCGAATAAATCATGCATAAACAACGCCTAACGCATGGGCCGCGGCAGCCGATAGTTGTTTTCAGCGCGGCGAAGGCACAGGGGAAGTGTTTTCCCGCGGCAACGCACCCGAAAAACCAACCCGGAACTGGAGTTGACCCGACATGGCCATCCATGAACTGTCGGCCCTGCTGTGGCGAGAACGTGAGCTACTGGATCTGCTGACATTCAAGCTGGAGGAAGAGCAACTGCTCCTCACGGCGGGCAAATCCCGTTGGTTGCCGCATGGCACCCGGGAAGTGGAGCAGGTCCTGGGGCACCTGTCCAAGGCCGGGCTTGCAAGGGCGGTGGAAGTGGCGGCCGTGGCAGAGCAATGGGGGTTGCCTGCCGAGTCTTCACTGGGCGAGCTGGTCACAGCGGCCCCGGAAGAGGCCTGGGCTGATGTCCTGTCCGCGCACCTGAACGCGATGCAGCAGCAAACCGCGGCCATCAAGGAGCTGCGTGATTCGAACGAGCAGTTCCTTCGCGCCGCCGTCCGCTCCACCCAGGAAACCATGGCGGACCTGAAACCGGCGGCCGGGACGTACGACTCCCACGGGCGGACCGGTTCCCAAAGCGGGACAGCAGACTCAACCCCGTCCCGCCTTTTCGACCAGCAATTCTGACCGAAACTCATCAAACGTAGACGGACATGCAAAGGCCGGATCACCTCAAGGCCCGGATCACCCAAAGGACACAGCAGTGAGCACATTCGGCGGACTCAATACGGCCTACCTGGGCCTCACCGCGGCGCAGCAGGGCATCAACGTTGCCGGACAGAACATCGCCAACGCCGGCACTGACGGGTACACCAGGCAGCGGATCGAGCTATCCGCCGTCGGCGCACCCGCGCGCACGGGCCTCTTCACGGCGGGTGCCCAGGCCGGTCAGGGCGTGTCGGTGGACGGAATCGCCCGCCTGGGCAACAGCTTCCTCGATGCCGGGGTTCGCTCCAGCGCGGCCCAGGCCGGTTACGCCGGCTATCGGTCCACCCAACTCCAGCAACTCGAAGGCTCGCTGAACGAGCCCGGGCCCGCCGGAATATCGACGGCGTTGCAGACCTTCTGGTCCTCGTGGCAGGGAGTCTCCAACCACCCAGGCGAAGCAGCCCCGGCCGGCGTGCTGCTGCAAGCCGGCACCACCGTTGCCAATGCGGTGTCGGCGGGATACAAGGCCTTGGATTCCCAGTGGACCCGGATACGAGGAGAAGCCCAAAGTACCGTCGCAACCCTGAACGATGCCGCAGCCCAGGCGGCCGGCTTCAACGCGACGATCCGTTCCGTCACAGCCTCGGGCGGCTCAGCCAACGAGATCATCGATGCCCGAAACAAGGTGGTTGAAACCATTGCTTCCTTGGCTGGCGGAACTGTCCGGGACAACGCCGACGGCACGGTGGATGTCTTCGTGGGCGGCAACGCCATCGTCTCGGGCACGTCGCACCGCGAGATCACGCTGGGCGGCCAGGCGAGCATGGGCGCCCCGGGCTCGACATTGGCGTTGGGAGGACCCGTCCAGCTGGAATGGGCCGATCGCCCCGGTGTGGCGGTTTCCCTCGACGGCGGAAAACTCGCCGGCGCCGTCTCCCTCCTTGCCCCCGCCACGGCGGGAGGCGCGGGAGGGGCCATCTCCGAGGCCGCCGCTTCCTACAACGCCTTCGCCACCAAACTCATGAACGACGTCAACGCCGTGCACCGCACCGGGCAGTCCACCACCGGCACCTCAAATCTCGATTTCTTCGCAACCACCCCTGGCGGCCCGGCGGCCCTGTCCCTCAGCGTTGTCCCGACGAGCGCCGCGGGAATCGCCACCGGCAGCCCCGGCTCCGGCGCCCTCGATGGCAAAATCGCCGACGCCGTTGCCCAAATCGGCACCGGGCAAGGATCCCCTGATGCCTTGTGGTCCGGAATCGTCACAGGGATCGGCACGGCGTCCCAATCGGCACAGCAGCATCAGCAGCTCGCCGATGCGGCGAGCACAGCCGCCGTCGGGCAGCGTTCCTCCGGCGCGTCCGTCAGCCTCGACGAGGAGAACATCAGCCTCCTGAGCAACCAGCACGCCTACCAGGCGGCTGCCCGGGCCATGACGGCCGTGGATGAAGCCCTCGACGTCCTGATCAACCACACCGGATTGGTGGGAAGGTAAGCCATGCTGAACCGTGTCACGAACCAAACGATGTCCGCGGCCGCGCAACTGAACCTGCAGGCCGGGCAGGCCAAGCTCGCCGCGCTGCAGGACAAGGCCAGCCACCTCAAGAACATCGCCAGGCCCTCCGACGATCCCGCGGCCACGGCGAACCTGCTCGCCACGAAAAGCCAGCTCAGTGCCGCCGGACAATATTCGAACAACATCGACGACGGCAATGGCTGGCTGACCACCGCCGATTCCGCCCTCGGGCAGGCCACCAACATCCTCAACCGGGTCCGTGACCTCACGGTCCAGGCTGCCAACGGTTCCCTGAACAGCAACGCCAAGGAGGCGATCGCCGTCGAAATCGAAGGCCTCAACAAGGACCTCCTGGCCCAGGCGAACACGCAGTACCTGGGCCGCAATGTCTTCGCCGGGAGTTCCGATTCCGCCGGCGCGTTCAGCAACGCCACGCCACCGGTCTTCAACGGAACGCCAGGCAGCACAGTGGAACGACGGATTGACGCGACACAGACGGTGCGGGTAGACGCCGACGGCGGTGCGATCTTCGGTGACGGCGCCGGCTCCGTCTTCGCTTTGGTGAGCAACGTCGTCGCCGATATCCGCTCCGGCGCGGATGTCAGCGGGCGCTTGACGGCGATCGGCGACAAGATCAAGTCGGTCGTCAACGGACGCGCGGACGTCGGTGCCAGGCAGACCAAGCTCATGCGCGCCCAGGACTCCGTCGACGGACTAAAGGCCTCGCTGGACGCACAGCGCTCCGGAATTGAAGACGCAGACATCGGAAAGGTCGTCATGGACTTGAAGCTGCAGGAAACCAACTACCAGGTTGCCCTTGCGGTCACCGCCAAGACGCTCCAGCCCACGCTCATGGATTTCCTGAAGTGAGCACCGCACAGGCTTCCCGGGCGTTGAGCTTCACCGCGCCCATGCCCGGGCTTGAAGCTTCCGACGGCTTCGCCTTGCGGGGAATCGACGGCGCCCCCGGGCTCTACGCGATGGAGTCGGCGAGCCCGCGGATCCGGATGTTCCTGGCCGAGGCCGTCGTGTACGTTCCGGGCTACGCGCCCGCCATCCCCCGCTCGACACTGGACGATCTCGGCCTGGACCGGGCTGAGCTGGCAACCACGTTGGTGGTGGTCAACCCGAGCCCGGAGAAGACCACGGTAAATCTCGCGGCCCCGATCGTGCTGAACCCGGAAACCGGACGCTGCACGCAGCTTCTCCTCGATAGCAAGGAATACCCCCTCCGGGCCGAGCTGAGCTCCTAAGCAGCACGCCTCCCCCGGACGCTCGCTCACTTTTGGGTCCCTTCCGGCCGACGCTCGCTCAGATGATCTGAGCGGGCGTCACCGCTTTTGGCCCCATATGTGAGCGAGCGTCCCTTCTTGAGCCGCGGGGATCCCAGGATCGCGGGATCGCGGCTCGCTAAACCCGCTTGGCCTTCCCCGACGCTCGCTCACTTTTAGGCCGTTTCCGGCCGACGCTCGCTCACTTTTGGGCCGTTTCCGGCAGACGCTCGCTCAGAAGTTCCGCTCCGAACCAAAATTGTTTGGTCAAACTACTTGCGCCAGGGCTTCTCCCCGTCCATACTAAATGAACGTCATTCATTTAGTGACTCCCGTCTCACCGGAGAACAGCCATCATGATCTGCACCACCTACCCGGGCGCCCCAACCTCCGCCGCCCGCCATCAGCTTCGATGACCCCGCAGACGGCTTTCACTGCAACACCCAGCAACAACCTTCGGCCCATCTAGAAAGAGCCAAGCACATGACTCAAATAACCCGCCCAAGCGCCAGGAAAACCGTGGAGGCCCACGATCCCGCCGGCACCGAGCACGGCATCAGCGGCAAAGGACTCAAGACGGGGCAGCTGGGGCTCCTCGCCGTCGTCGTCCTTGGTATTTCTTCCGTGGCGCCCGCGTACAGCCTGACCAGCTCACTGGGCCCGGCGGTCAACGCGGTAGGCCTGCAACTCCCCGCGATCTTCATCGTCGCCTTCATCCCGATGATCCTCGTGGCGTTCGCCTACCGGGAGCTCAACGCAGACTCGCCGGACAGCGGCACCACCTTCACATGGGCAACCAAGGCTTTCGGCCCCTTCATCGGATGGATGGGCGGCTGGGGGCTGCTTGCCGCGAACATCATCGTCCTTTCCAACCTGGCAGGCGTCGCGGTGGACTTCTTCTACCTCTTTCTCGCCCAGGTTTTCGGCAACCCTGATCTTGCCGACCTCACTTCCAACAAAGCCTTGAACATCGCCACATGCCTGGCCTTCGTGGCACTGGCTGTCTGGGTCAGCTACCGGGGACTTCACGCTACCAAACTCGTGCAGTACGCCATGGTGGGATTCCAGGTAGTGGTCTTGGGCGTGTTCATCGTCATGGCCCTCACCCATGCCTCCTCCGGCGACACCCCAACGGCTATCGCCTTCAGTTGGGACTGGTTCGACCCCACGAAGATCAGCAGCTTTGAGCAGTTCGCTGCCGGCATGTCCCTCGCGGTCTTCGTCTACTGGGGCTGGGACGTCTGCCTGACGGTCAACGAAGAGACCAAGGGCGGCAAGGGTACTGCCGGCAAGGCGGGCACCACGACGGCGATCGCAGTGCTGGGTCTCTACGTCGCCGTAATCGTCGCAACCATGATGGTGGCTGGCGTTGGTGGGGACGGCATCGGGCTCAACAACCCGGACAACCAGTCCAATATCTTCGCCGCGTTGGCGTCCCCTGTGATGGGTCCTTTGGCCATCCTCATGTCTTTGGCCGTACTCGCAGGCACAGCGTCGTCCCTGCAGTCCACTATGGCCTCTCCCGCCCGAAGCCTTCTCGCCATGGGTCACTACGGCGCCCTTCCGCAGAAGTTCTCCTCCGTGAGCAAGCGCTTCGGTTCCCCCGGATTCGCAACCATCATGGCCGGGGCTATCTCCGGCGGGTTCTACGCCATCATGAAGGTTGTCAGCGAGAACGTCCTCAACGACACCATCCTGGCTCTGGGCTTGATGATCTGCTTCTACTACGGAATGACCGCCTTTGCCTGCGCTTGGTACTTCCGGCATAGCGTATTCAGCAGCGTCCGCAACTTCTTCATGCGGCTGCTTTTCCCGGTGATCGGCGGCGTGGTTCTGACCCTCGTCTTCATCCAGACGGCGGTGGACAGCTGGTCCCCCGACTTCGGCAGCGGTTCCGAGATCTTCGGCGTCGGCCTCGTGTTCATCATCGGCGTGGGCATCCTGGCCCTCGGAGCGGTGGTCATGGTGATCATGGCCCGCGTCCGTCCCGGCTTCTTCCGCGGCGAAACCCTTCGCAAGGACACACCGGCCCTCGTGGTTCCCGAATAACCCGAGCAACTCTCAGCATGGCAGAAGCCCTGTTCCGGCATCACCCAGAGCAGGGCTTCTGTTGTAGTTGCTTCACCACATGTGCGCGACGTCGATCACCAGCCGCGATCCCGTTCCCGGACCGGCCAGCGTGAAGACCCTGAAGGGGAGCCGGGCGCGGACACCCAGGCCAAGACTCGTGTATCCCTCGAAGCTGCCCGCGAAGGCCACTTGCCGGAAAGTCTTGTAGTCCGAGACGTTCGTGAGCTCGTTCTTGTCGGCCGGGTTGTACGTGGCATTTCCGCTGGAGTTATAGGCGGGGGCGTTGACCGTGACTTGCAGGAACGCATTGCCCCTCAGCTCGACGGGAAGTCCCGAGCCATCGTGGAGTACTTGTGGAACGTAGCGGATTGAATAGCCGGCAACGGCGCCATTCAGGTCGATCACCAGGCGGTCAAAGCACGGTTGCTGCCCCGTCCGGACATTCACCACTTGCGCTTGGGTCAGCGCGGGGTTTGACTTCGCCAACGATCCCCACACGATCCCGCAATACGGGGCTGCCGACGCTTCCCCTGGAACCACTAGACCAAGCCCGGCGGCCACTACCAAAGCTGCCAACCACGCGTAAAACCTTCTCACTTGGGCCCACTCCCCTTGAATTCTTGAGCGATCCGATACCTCAAGCGTAGGAGCGTCCGGCCCCTTGAGAGAGCTTCGTATCCGCTTCGGCGCCCAACTGTTAACAGGCTTCGCGAAGGGTCACGAGGACGTGATTCAACGGTCTGCTTTCCGCGGTTTTCCGGGGTTTCGGCGCCGTCTCGCGCCTCTGTTCGTTATCACGGATAACGACGTCGGAGCGGTGGCCGGCATCGATTGCTCCGTAACTGTCGTTTTGAACGCTCAGAACGACAGTTACGGAGCAATCGATGGGCCGACGCATGCAAAAGCCCCGCCCGACTGGTTTGGGGATGCTGGATTCCAGTCGTGCGGGGCTGATTTGCGTGCGGGGTTTAGCCTTCGCAGTCGCGGCAGTACTTGAGGCCGTTCTTTTCCAGCGCGATCTGCGAGCGGTGACGGACCAGGAAGCACGATGAACACGTAAATTCATCGGACTGCTCCGGGACAACGATGACGGTCAGTTCTTCGCCGGACAGATCGGCGCCCGGAAGATCGATGCCCTCGGCTGTGTCGTTCTCGTCGATGTCGATGACAGCAGTCTGGGCACCGGAGCCGCGCGATGCCTGAAGGGCCTCGAGCGATTCGGCGGGAGACTCTTCTTCGGTCTTGCGTGGGGCGTCGTAATCGGTAGCCATTGGTGTGGTTCACTTTCGTTGCTGCATAGTGCCATTTCAGGCACCTCAGTGAAGCAGTTTAGGGCATAGTACACGCCGTCAACGAATAGTGTGTTCAACAAGACATTTGGCCACGTAAGAACCCCGGAATCCCGGGGGTTTTCGCTACTCCACGACGCGGATTTTCCGCGCTTGGGCGTCGGCAATGGCCACACCGCTGAGCGCCGGGAGCCAACCGTAGCGGGTGGTTTCAGTGGCTCCGGAGGCCCCCAGCTCGGCGGCGTCGTAGAAGTAGGCAGCTTCGATCCAGGCGCTCACCTTGGACATGATGGATACGATCATGCGGCCACGCTATCGAGGCCCGGTTCAAGACCCGTTTCCGCTCTGTCACAGCCGTGTTAAATGATCCTGTAGCTCAGTATCCGCGTGCCGCCGTCGTCGTCGCCGTCGTCGGGCGCCGCGTGAATCAGCAGCCCGGATTCATCCGCAGTGACGGTGACAGGGTTGCGGGTGATGACGTGACCGGCGCCGCTGAACACGCCGATGGGCACGTCCCACGTGATTCTTTGCCGCAGCGGTTCCACCAGGGCCAGCCCTCCGAGTTCAAGGACACCACCATCAACCTGCGGCAACAGGGAAATCCCGCTGCACAGCAGAAGTCCCGGACCGAGGAGCTGGGCATCCTGGTAGTCGACGAAGTGGCCAGGGTTCTCCCACTGATCCACCAGCCGGCCTTCCGTGTCCCAGATGTAGAGCTGCCGGGAACCCCAGCTTCCGCCGAACACCAGGTCCATTCCGGGATCGCGCACGATCCAACCGATGTGGTCCTCCACCCGGAACCGCTCGCGGACCTCGAAGGTGCCCGGATCGATCGTATAGATGGTGCTTCTGCTCGCGGCCCGGTACTCGGCGACGGAAACCCAGACGTGGTCGCCGTCGAAATCGATACCCCCGGGGTGATACGCCGCGTCCTCGCCCACGGGAATATCGCGAAGCAGCCCACCGTCCGGCCCGAGGACGAACACGTGCCCGCTCCCCCGCCCCGGAGTCCGTAGTGCCGGATCCGCCGCGGGGCGCGGCGCATCGAGGATCTCAACGGAGGACAAGAACGTCAGCCCCTTGGCGAACGCCATGCCCTGCGGGTGGTGCGTCGGAAAGTCGAGGCTGATCTCCCCAACCAGTTCGAAGCGGCTCCGCCGGTCGAGTGCGGAAAGAGCGGCGAGAAGCTCAGTCCCCCGCATCGGCATGGGCCTGCCTCCACAGCTCGTAAAGCTCGGCGGCGTATTCCGGACGGGCCGCAAGGACCCCGCCGGTTTCCGGGAACGTGTCCATCTCGCCTTCGGAATTGAGGACGACGCCACCGGCCTCCTGAACAATGAGCGTCGCCGCCAAGTGGTCGATCGGGCTGAAGCACCCGATGATCGCCCCGGCACCACGCCCGGCAGCTACGCCCACCACCGTAATGGTCGCTGAACCCATGATCCGCATGATGCTGTGCCGCTCGCCCAGCTCCGCGAGCAGTTCCAGCATCCCGGGCCACGGCAGGTGCCCCGCGAGTTCGGTCGCCACCACGGTTCCGGCCAGGGCCGACGTCGGAACTCCCGCGGAAGCCAGCGATAGCGGCTTTCCGTTGAGCCACGCACCGTGACCGGCCCACCCCTCGAAAATCTCGCCACGCCAGGGATCTGCGACGACGGCGACCGCGGGCTTGCGGTCCACGGCCAAGGCAAGCGAGAACGCCGTCCACGGAATCTGGTTTACGTAATTGGTGGTCCCGTCGACGGGATCAAGGTACCAACACGGTGCGCCGGGCACGGCGACTCCGCCCATTTCCTCGCCAACCACCGTGTGGCCGGGAAGGCGGGCCGCAATCACTTCGCGGACGTGGCGCTCGACGGCGACATCGACTTCCGTGACCAGGTCGGCAGGGTGCGCCTTGGTTGAGACCAGGCCGCGATCGGCGTCGCGCATGTACCCGACGGCCCATTCGGCCAGCTCCAACGCGACTTTCCGGGACTCAAGGACCTCGTCTCCGGCCAGTCCCCCGGGAGCCTGGGCCGAAGTCCATGCCTGTGGGTCTTCGGCGATGGCGCTTTGCAACAGGTCCAGTTGGTTGCTCGTGATCGAGTCCACGCCGAGTCCCAATGCCCAGCGCATGGTTTCCAGGTTGTCCACGGTCCAGCACGCTACTTTGGCTCCCGCGGCGTGGATCTGTTCCACCATGCCCTTGCTGAGGACCACGTGCTCGGAATTGACGAACTCGGGACCCAGTTCGGCCAGCAACTCCTCCGGCGGGGCAGTCCTCTTGCTCCAAGGCAGCCAGATCCGGGCATCCTTATCGAGGGCGCGGATGATCCGCATCCCGTCCAGGTTCCCGCACCAGGCCACTTCGATGCCGCTTTCGCGTACGACGGCGGCAGTCGCCTTCGCGGGGCCGGGCTCGTCCATGTCGATGAGCAAGGTTGACCGGCTGTCGCGAAAGAGCTCAAGGGCTTCGGATAGCAGGGGAATACGTTCCTCACCGGCGCCCAGTTGCCTGATGCGGTCATAGTCGACGTCTGCAACGTCCGCATCGAGGCTCCAGATCCTGAGCAGCGAGGCATCGTGGAGCAGAATCACCTGCCCGTCCTTCGTTACCCGGACGTCCACTTCCACGAGGTCCGCACCCGCGTCGATGGCTGACGCGATGGCGGGCAAGGTGTTCTCCAGATATTTGCTGGAGTCGCCCCGATGGGCCGCGGCCCGGGTCCTTTTGGTGTCAATCGTGTTGCTCACAGTGCGGCACCTGCCTCTCCTACCAGGCGTCCGTCCCGGAAGGTCATGGCCTTGCGGATCCCCGCATACGTCTGTTGGCCAGGCCGCATGAGCTCTCCGCTGACAAAGCTGCGGAGCCGGGCGTCGGCCCTGCGCACGTACACTTCCTGGAAGTGTCCGCGCGGGACCACCCTCTCGACGATCGCCGGCACAGCACCTGCGAAGGGCGCGTCTGCCAGGATGACGTCCTCGGGCCGGATCCCGAGAATGTCCGGGCCCGCAGTGATGAGTCCGCCGTCGAGAGAGCCTTCCAAGCGATTCATGCTTCCGATGAAGGTGGCGACAAACTCGGTTTCCGGGCGGGCATAGAGCGCTTCCGGGGTGCTGTATTGCTCGATCCGGCCCGCATTCATGACGGCGATGCGGTCCGACATGGACATCGCCTCTTCCTGGTCGTGCGTGACGATGACCGTGGTGATGCCCAGTTCCTGCTGGATCTTGCGGATGTCTTCGCGCACTTTGACACGTAGTTTCGCGTCCAGGTTGCTCAAGGGTTCGTCAAGGAGCAGGAGCTTCGGCTCCTGGACGAGTGCCCTGGCCAATGCCACGCGTTGCTGCTCGCCGCCGGAGATGCGTGCCGGTTTGGAATCCCTGTGGTGCAAAAGGCTGACCAACTCCAGGACGGCTTGCACCCTGCCCTTGATCTCAGCCTTGGACAATTTGTGGAGCTTCAGCGGGAAGCCGACGTTCTTCGCCACGGTCATGTGGGGCCACAGCGCGTAGTTCTGGAACACCATGGCGCTGGGGCGGTTCTCCGCGCCGAGGTGCGAGACCTCCTGGCCTTCCACCTCAATGGAACCGGAGTCCGGCTCCAGGAACCCGGCGATCATGCGCAGCGTCGTTGTCTTGCCGCAGCCGGAGGGCCCTAGCAAGGACACCAGCTCGCCCTCCTTTACCGACAGATCGAGGTTGTCGATGATGGTGCGGCCGCCGAGGATCTTGTGGAGGCCGCGGATGGTCAGGCCACCGCCCGACGCCGGAGTGCCCGGCCTTGTTGTGCTGGCAGGTGGTTCAGTCAATGGTTCATGGATTTTCATGGGTTCTCTGTCTGACATTGAGCGCGATGCGCTATTTGATCTGGAAGCCTTCGGCGAGCTGGCCGCCGAGGATGTGCTTGTGCGCCGCGAGCATGAGGGCCACGGAGGGGATCGCCAGCAGGATCGAGAAGACGGCAGCCACCTGGGTGGGGTAGTTCAGCACCAGGCTGTACATCTGCGTTGGCATGGTCATGAAGGCCGGTGCACCCACCAAGTACGTTCCTTGTGCTTCGTCGAAGGACGCCAGGAAGGACATCACGGCCGCGACGATAATCCCGGGCAGTGCCATGGGGAGAGTCACGGAAGTGAACACGCGCAATGTGGAGGCTCCGGCGTCGCGCGCTGCTTCCTCAAGGTTCCGCGGCACGGCAGCGAACGCTGCCGCCGGAATCCACGTCATGAACACCACGGTGCCCAGCACGTGCACCACGAGGATTCCCAGCACCGTGTTCATCAGGTTCAAGGCGTAGAAGAGCGCAGCGAGGGTGACGAACAAGCCCATCTTGGGGAAGGCGTTGGTCGCGAACAGGCTGATCAGGAAGAAACGGCGTCCGGGAAAATCAAAGCGGGCGAAGGCGTAGGCGGCGGGCAAGCAGATGATCGCAGACACAAGGACCGTCAGCGGGGCGAAGAACAAGGAGTTCTGCACCGCGATTCCGAGCGCGCCGTCGTTGACCACCACCTGCCACCAGCGCAATGTCCAGTCATCGGGAAGGAGGTTGGGGAAGGTCCAGTTGCCGGCGAAAGCACGAACGCCGAGCCAGAGCAGCGGGCCAAGGATGAAAACGATCATGAGGACCACGAACAGGCCCACCAGCGCACTGCGGACAATCGAGTCCAGCGTGAGCGGCCGGCGGGTGCGGGACCCAGCCGGGGATCCGGTAGGGAGAGCCATCAGACTTTCCCCTGTTCCTTGGCGGAACGGAAGTTCGCCCACACGTAGAGCGCGGCGATTCCGGAGGCAATCAGGAAGACAGTGAAAGCCATGACCGCCGACTGCTGTGGCTGGTTGAAGGCAGAGAAGTAGTTGGACATGTCCACTCCGAGCATGTTCGGTGAATTGGGCCCGGTGAAGTACGGGACCGTGAACGATCCAACAATTCCAATGGCCGTAAACGTCGTCGCGATGATGATGGGAACTGCCGCCATCGGAACGATTACCGAAACGATCGTGCGCAAGGACCCGGCACCGGCGTCGCGGGCTGCTTCGATCATGGCGTTCGGCACGGACTGCAGTCCGGAGGAGACCATGAGCACCGCGAAAGGCAGGGAAGTCCAGACCGAGCCGATGATGACCGTGACCATGGTGAAGGCCCACACGGGGAAGTCAAGCCCGAAGAGGGCAAAGACGCTCCGGAGGAAACCGGTGCCGGAGTAGAAGGTCAGGATCGCCCACGAGGCGATGACCACCGGGATGAAGAGCGGCACGATCGCCAGTCCGGAAAGGAGGCGGGCCATTCGACCGCCTTTCAGCTTGAGGTAGAGCCCAATGCCCAAGGCCAGGAAGATGACCGTTGCCGTGCTGACCAGCGTCACGATGACGGTGACCAGGAGGTCCCCGAGGAAACGCTTGTTGGTGAACATCTCCTGGTACGCGGCCAGCGTTCCCCACCAGGCGTCCGCCTCGTGCACGTTCTGGCCAATGGTGGCGATGGTGTGGTTCAACCCGCCGGTCAAGCCAATGCTGAAGCCGAACGCGAGAATGATCGGGAAGCCGACGAAGATCGCGATCAACAGGATCGGCGGCAGTGCCATGAAGAACCCGACGGCGCGCTGGCCCAGGCGCTTGGGGCGCGTGGTACGAGCCGGCGGAACTGTTTGCTGCAGTTCCGCCGGCTTGTGAAGCGTGGTTGTCACTGGCCGGGAACCTTCTGGTCCCAGAGGTTGTTCAGGTCTTTGCCCATCTGGTCGAAGTAGCCCTTGCGCAGGTTGTTGGTGTCTGCGTCCTTGAACTTGTCCTTCACATCACCCGGAAGTTTGTCCAGGCTGATGGCCGGGAAACCGGACATTTCCTTGATGATCATGGTCTGCGCGTCCGGCGAGAGGACGAAGTTTGCAAGCTTCAGCGCCGCTTCCTGACGGGGCGAGGACTTGGGAATGCCGAGGTAGGCGGCGCCGCCGGTGAACGACGGGTTGCTGATCTGGGTGGCCTTCACGCTGGACGGGATCTGGCCGTTGGTCAAGCCGGTGATGAACTGGTCAGACCACACCGGAGCCATGGAGATCTGTCCCTTGGCGAGTAGGTCAAGGGTCTGCTGGTTGCCGTTGGGGTAGACGCCGCCCTGGAAAACGGACGAGTTGAGGTCCTTCAACGTCGCGAAGCCCTGGTCCCAGTACTTCTCGAGATCCTTCTCGTAGCCCACCGTCATCTTGGCGCGGGCGTCGGCCGGAACGAACTTGTCCAAAACGGTGGCAACGAATGCACCGCCGGACCCACCGGACTTGGGCGAGTTGTAGGTGAACTTGCCCGGGTTTGCCTTGATCCAGGCGAGCAAATCGTCGAGGGTCTTCGGCGGAGTGGCAACCGTCTTGGTGTCATATGCGAGGAGCACCGCGGAGCCGCGGTACGGGATGCCACCGGTGCCGCCGGCCTTGATGACGTCCTGCGGGACATCGTTCAGGGCCGGAATCGTCTGGGAACTCACGGAGGTCAGCAGATTGGCCGCGGAAGCCTTGGAAACGAAGCCGCCATCGACGAGGTCGAAGTCAGGTTCCTTGTTCTGCTCCGTGGCGCTGGTCAGTTTCGCCAGGGTCTGGGAATCGTGCTCGCCGTGCAGATCGAGGGTGACCTTCACGTTGTAGCCCGGATTGGCCTTTTGGAAGGCGGGCACAAGGCTCTTTTCCCACAGGTTCTGGACGTTCGTGTCCCCGCTGATGAAAACGGTGATCGTCTTGTCCGGGGATGCGCTGGCGCCATTGTTCTGGGCCGTTGCGGTGCTGCTTTGAGCGCAGCCGGTCACAGCGGTGGCTGCAACAACGGCGACGGCGGCCGCTGCTAGAAAGCGGTTGGTCATGGTGTTCCTTCATCTTGAACCGAAAAGTCCCCCAAGGGCAGGAACTACCATCCAAGGGCAAGGTGAAGGAGTGGGTCATGGCCCATGAATCCGGGGTTAACCCGAGGAAGAATTAACGCAAATATGTCAGGACATACGAACAACAGCACGAAACATTTTGCAGTGGATCGCCCTACTTGCGGGCTCGCTTCCAACCGATCGTCAGGAACGTGACCAGGACCGCTATCGCCGCGGCCAGGGCCAGGCTGACCGGGCCGGTTCCCCAGTCGAGTCCCCCTCGGTCAGGAGAAACAGCGGTCCAGTCGGAGAAGGACGCCCCCAATGGCCGGGTCAGGATGTACGCGAACCAGAAGGCCGGGATCGCCGCCAGCAGGCGACGCCAGCGGGCCAGTGCCGGGACAGCGATGACAACCGCGAACATGATGCCCGAGGCGAGGTAACCGAGGCCCAGCGAGTAGGCGGCCAGGTCCCCGGTAGCCGTGCCGAGGGCGAAGGTTGTCAGCACAGCGGCCCAGTAGAAAGCCTCCCGACGCCGGGTGGTGATGCTATGGATGGAAAGGGTCTTCTCGTTCCGGTGCCAGAGCAGGAAGACAACAGCGAGAGCCACGGTGAAGAAGAGGGTCGACGCCAGATAGGGGACGCCAAGTCCGACGTGGACAGCGTCCGCAGCCATGGTCCCAAACACACTGACCATCGCGACGGCGGTCCAGTACACCCAAGGGATGTAGCGGCGGACGCGGAACTGGAGGACCAGCGAAATTACCAACGCCGCAAATCCGAGGCCCAGAGCGATCTCGGGCTCAAAGCTGTGCACCAGGAAATCGGACGTGGTTTCGCCCATCCCGGTAGTGAGGATCTTCACTACCCAGAACAAGACGGTCACCTCGGGTACTTTCGAGTCGGAAGCTCGGGCGACGGCTTTCTGCAGTCGATCGCCAGCAGCTACGGCGTCCTTGGCCCGCGGGCTAGCGGTGAGTTCTTCGGGCATCATGGCCCCCATTGTTCAGGGCTTTCCCGAGCGTTTCCCGAATGTGACGCGTGGGGCCCTCGCCCTGACACGGTGACGAAGCCCCCAAGCCACCCCGCCACATTCGCGGGATAATGGAACCATGGCCGATCAGGATCAGGATCCTTGGGATGAGTTCGACAGGCTCAAGCCCGCGGGACACGATCGCGTCCAGGGCTATCCGGGAGGAGAACCCTTGGGTTTTGGCTTCCAGACGGGCGTGCGGAGCGCAAGGGTGGCCTTTGGTTTCGCCGTCTACACGCTGGTCCTCGGAACCGTTCTGGTCCTCGTCGGAATCATCGACTTCATCGGCACCGGCGAGTTGCTGTGGCTCGGACTGATGGTGCTCATCGAGGCCGCCTTCATCTACGGATTCATCCAACTGGCGCACCAAGCGCGCAACCGACGCTCAACTTAGGCGCGCCCGTTGTCGAAGAATTACAGCCCCTCCGCGATCCGCTTGATCGCTGCCAGGCGGCGGTCCCACTCAGCGCCGATGCGGTCAAGGCTGCGCGCAGTTTCGCTCAGCTGCGAGCCGAGCACCCTGTAGCGCAGTTCGCGGCCGACGCGCAGCGATTCAACGAGTCCGGCGTCCTGCAGCACGGCGAGGTGCTTGGCGATCGCTTGCCGGGTGACCGGGAGCCGCCCGGCGAGGGCCGACGCCGATGCGTCGCCCTCGCCGAGGGCAGCCAGGATGCTCCACCTCGTCTCGTCGCCGAGTGCGGCGAACACTGGGACCAGGGTGCTCGCGGTCACGACCCACCCTCGACATACGCGACCAGTTCGTCCAACTCCGAGTCCCAGCCCTGGCGGTGGCTCTCCATGTTGAACGCCGGATCGCTTGTCGTGTCGAAACCGGTCTCGACGACGGTGAGCTGCGTTCCGCCGTCGAGCGCTTCAAGCGTGAAGCGGAAAACGGTCGAACGGTCAGGATCGACCTCGGTGGGCTGGGTGCCGCGCGCGTCGTCGTTGCTCCAGCGGTAGGCAATCATTCGGGGTGGGTCGAGCTCCTCGATCCGCACCGGGAAGGCGCCGTATCCTTCGAAAGAGAAGACACCGCCGGCGCCGACGGCGACGTCGTCGAGGACGGCGGTCTGTCCGAACCACCGCGCGATGTGCTCGGCTTCGGTGATCGCGGCCCAAACCTTCTCGATTGGTGCTGCGATGGTGATGGTGCGCCTCACGGTGAACTCGCCGGCGTCGACGACGGAGGCCTGGTTTGCAGTCATAGTCATGATTCTGTTCCTTTCAGTCAGTTACTGCAACTACAGGGTTGCATTAACCTAAAGAAAGAGCAACCCCTAGGTTGCAGATCGAGGCTTGCCGCCGTCGCCAAGGGCGGATCTCTTGCGGCGTCCCGAGGCCACGATGAAGACTGCGACGGCGATTGCCACTATCGCGGCGGCGCCGCCGATTGCAGTGATGATGCTCCAGGGGCTGACAGTCCCGTCGTCGGATTGCGTTCCGGTAGTGGTGGCCGCAGACGCGGGCTTCGAGGCTGCAGAGGTTGTTGCGCCCGGAGCGATGGCGGAGTATCGGGACACTGAGCCGTCGCCGGTACCCTTGCCCGGGCTCGTCACGATGAGCGTCCCGTCCGGAGCCACCGCCAGATGGCCGGAGTTCTTATCAGTTGGGATGGAGGATCCCACAGCTGCTGCGCCCGGCGGGACGACGGACAGCACGCGGTCCTGGACAGTGGTCACGTACAGGGTTCCGTCCTGCCCGACGGCTGCCTCTTGGGGGCCTCCCGGGACGAAGATACGGTATGCGACCGTGTCAGTGTCCGGCTTGATGACAGCTACCCGATCGGAACTGATGCTGGTGACGTAAATTGTTCCGTCGGGCCCGGCCGCGATCCCGTGGGGGTTCTCGGTGTTCCCGGGTGTCGAACTAACCTGAATGGTCCGTGAGACGGCGCTCGCTCCGGAAGGAATGACCGAGACCGTCCCTGCGATTTGGTTCGCGACGAACGCGGTGCCGTCCTTCGTGACTGCGACCTCCACCGGCCCTGCTCCGACGGGTACTGTCCGGCCCACGGTCGATCCGTTCGGTGCAATGACCGACACGGTGTGCTCCGAGTGGTTCGGAACATAGATCGTCCCATCAGGTCCCGCGGCGATCAGATGGCTCCCCGGGGAAACCGGAATTCTCCGGGCCACGCCGCTCGCGCCAGCAGGAATAACGCCCACGTCGTACTGATTGCTGGCGCTGTCCCGTTCCGCGACGTACAGGGTGCCGTCCGGGGCCAATGCCAGGCCGGAGGTATATCCTCCCGTGGTGATAGTCCGGGAAGGCTTAGCGTCTCCGGGCGGTATCACACTGATGCCGCCGGCCGCTCCATAGTTGCCGACATACGCAGTGCCGTCGGAACCAACCACCACGCCAACAGGCACCCCGCTCACGTCCAGAACTTCCGAAGGTGCCGCCATCGCAGGCACAGCGCCCAGATAGGCGAATGCCGCCGCGGCCACGACGGCCAGGCTCCAAGATTTCACTTTTCGTCCCCCAAAATCCCCACAACGGCGCTGGACGCCGGCTCAGCGGAGCGTGCTCCGCGTCTGCAGCATATCCCGCCGCCGGCCCTCACCCCTTGCGCGGCAGATACGTGTTGACCGGGCGGCCGGTCGAACCGTAGGCCAAATGCAGGTCAACTAGTCCTTTGCGTTCCAGTTCGCTGAGATAGCGCTGGGCCGTCGGGCGGCTGATGCCGACGCTGCCGGCAATCTCCGAGGCACCCAAAGGCTCCGTGGAGTGAACCACCATGTCGAGGACCTTTTGCATGGTGGGCGGCAGGCGCCGGGGTGCTTTCGCAGGGGGAGCCGTCCGGCGCAGGCTGAAGAGCTGGTCCACGGTCGCCTGGTCGGCCACGGTCCGGGACTCCGCTTCCTGCCGCCAGCGCCGATAGGCCTCGAGCTGGGTTTGCAGCTGCTCGAAGCCGAACGGTTTGACGAGGTAGTACACCGCTCCCCCGCGCATGGCGGCCCGTACCGTCTCAAGGTCCCGGGCGGCGGTGATCATGACGGCGTCGAGCTTTTCGCCGGCCCCCTGAAGGGACCGCAGTAAACTGATGCCGTCTTCATCGGGGAGGTAGACATCCAGCAGAAGAAGGTCCGGTTTGAGCCGCTGCACGGCTTCCCTGGCCTCCGCCGCAGTGTGTGCCTCGCCGACGCATTCGTATCCCTCTATTTTGGCCACGCGGCTGGCGTGGATGCGCGCTACGCGGAAGTCGTCGTCGACCACCAAGGTGCGGATCATTCGATCGATTTTCCTGTCATGACCGGGGTTTCGGACTCCAAACGCGGTTCCGGTAACCAGATTTCAAAGCGTCCCCCGGGTCCGGGGAAAACATCCATGGTTCCTCCCGCACGGTGAACGATCCGGCTCACCAGCGCAAGGCCTATCCCGCGACGCATTCCTGGCCGCGGTTCTTTGGTGGTGAAACCGTCCGCGGTGATCGTGCCCACCAATTCTGCAGGAACACCGGGGCCATTGTCGGTCACGCAAATGAAAATACCCGAGGAGTCGTCCAGTTGGATGGTCACCTCACGGGGTGTGGGTTGCTCCGCGAGGATCTCGACGGCGTTGTCCAGGAGGTTCCCGACGATCGTCAGCAGTGCTTGCGTTTCAAGGAACGGTTGGCGCAGCTGGGAGTCGTCGGTCACCGAGATTTCCACATCCTGCTCAGCAGCCACGGTGATTTTCGCGAGCAGCAGCGCCGCGAGCTCCGGCGGCTCGATCCGCGAGCGCAGTCCTTCGCCAAGTGAGCGCGAGGTGTCCGAAATCCGCGATACGAAATTCCGCGCCTGGTCCACATCTCCAAGCTCCAGGAGTCCGTCCACCACGTGGAGCCGGTTGGCGTACTCATGCTCCTGTGCGCGCAAGGCTTCCATCAGGCCTTCGACCGAGCGAAGGTCGCGGACGAGGCCCTCAACCTCGGTACGGTCACGCAATGTGACCACCGAGCCTATGCTCCTTCCAGCCAGGGCAACGGACATCCGGTTGACCACCAGCAAGGCGTCCTCGGTGATCACGATCTGGTCGGTTCCGCTGATCTCACCCGTCAGGAGGGAACGAAGCCGTCCAGGCGGCAGAAGATCCTCGATCTTCTCTCCCAGCACGTTTTCTTCGAGATGTAGCAGGGAGCGTGCCTCGGAGTTGATGACGGTGACCCGGCCGTCGTCGTCGAAGCCGATCATCGCCTCGCGGATGCCGTGCAGCAAGGCTTCGCGCTCTTGCAGGAGGGACGCAATCTCCACCGGTTCGAGATCGAAGGTGACCCGCTTGATTCGGCGCGCCAGAAGGGCCGAACCCATGGCACTGATCACGAGCACCACGGCTGAATAGCCGGCGATCAGCAGCACCTGCTTGGTGAGTTCGCTGCTTTCCGTGGTCTCCAGGATTCCCACCGAGACCTGCCCGACGACGGTCCCGTCCGCCGCGCGCACCGGCGCCTTGGCGTTGACTGAGTCGCCAAGGCTGCCTTTGTCTATTCCGACGTGGGTCTGCCCGTCAAGGACCGCGACGGGTTCTTCCAGGGTCTGCCCGATGAGGTTTGGATTCGGGTGGGAGTACCGGACACCTTTCCGATCGGTGACCACGACGTAGTCCGGCTGTGCCTGGGACTGGACCTTGCTCGCGATCGCCTGAATCGAGTGCGTGGGATCTCCGTTCCCCAGCGACGTCACGATTTCCGGCATTTGCGCCACCGTCGTGGCGATTCCCAGCGCCCGGAGCCTGTACTGGTCTTCGAGGGTCTGGTTGCTGATCTGGGTGTAAAGAAGCGCGCCCAGAGTGACTGTCACAAAGAGGATGCAGAGCAACCACACCAGAATCTGGGAGGCAAGGGGCCGGGCCTTCCAGCGCGCGCCGAAAAATCGCAAGCCACGCGACTCTGGATGCACTGCCAACCTCTTCCTACTCTCCTAGTAGCTTATGTGACAAAGTTCACGGCTACTACGGCTCAGCGGCGCACCGGCACCTTGGCATGCCACGAGGTGTGTTTCTCATAGACGTGCGCGATGCCCAAGAGATCCGCCTCCGCGAATTCCCGTCCCAGGAAATGCATCCCCACCGGCTGTCCTCCGGCAAATCCGCACGGGATGCTGAGTCCGGGCATTCCGGTGAGGTTGGCCGGCGAGAGCATCATGAGCGCGCTGGAGAGGGAATCCTTCCCCGTTGAGCCGGTGAGCGAATGGGACATGTCAGCTTCGATCGGCGCGATGGACGGCAGCGTCGGGGACACCAAAGCCTGGACTCCTGCGTTGTCCATGGCAGTCCGCAGGAAGGCGCGAAGAGACGAGCGCACTTGATGCGCCAACTGGACGTCTTCTCGCGGCACCAAGGCGCCGGTTTCGATCATCACGCGGGTTCCGCGGAGATACTTGTCAGCGCTTCCGGCCAATAGTTCGCGATGGTGTTCAACCGATTCGGACAGCGAAATCGCCAAGCTCGCCGGCAGGGCCATCTTCAGTTCCGGGAGGGACACCTCAACAAGCTCCACCCCGAGTCCTTGCAAAACCATCAGAGCCTGCTCAAGGACCGCAGCCACTTCCGGCGTGACCTCCCACTCGGCCCAAGCGCCACGATCCACCGCCACCCGGGTCGGGGCCGGCATCGCCTCGGGGAGCACCATCTCCTGAAGGCGTGCCGCCGTCGCGGGCTCCAGCATGCCTTGGAGCAGCACCGCACAATCCGACACGCTTCGAGTGATCGGACCGATGTGGTCAAGAGTATGGCTGACGTTGAGAACGCCCGAACCGTCCACCAGTCCGGCCGTGGCTTTGAGGCCCACCAGCCCGTTCACCGACGCCGGATTCCGCACGGATCCACCGGTATCCGTGCCCAGGGCGCCCGGTGCGCTCCCGACGGCCACGGCCACTCCCGAACCGATGCTGGACCCGCCGGCGTAGCGCTCCGCACCCCAGGGATTTTTCGACGGCGGGGTCCCTTGTCCGAAGGCGAACTCATGGGTCACCGTCTTGCCCAGGATCACTGCCCCGTTCCGCCGCAAGTGCCTCACCACACCGGCGTCGTCGGAAGCAACTCGGCCCCTGAGCGCCAGGGACCCGCCTTCAGCCGGCATCCCGCGCACGTCGATGACGTCCTTCACGCCAAGCGGAATCCCGTGGAGCGGTCCAAGAAACTCTCCGCGCGCCGCGCTATTGTCCGCAGCGCGGGCCGCGTTTCGGGCGCCTAGCCGGTCGACGTGGACCCACGCATGCACTGAATCTTCAGTGGCTTCGAGCCGCCCGATGACGGATTCCACGAGCTCGGCCGCCGAAAGTTCGCCGCGGCGCAGTAGCCCGGACGCCTCCGTGATTCCCAGTTCCCATGCTTCAGTCATTCGCGCCTCCTCCAGGGGCTTCCTGCAAACGTCGGGGGTCGAAATCGGCCCTCAACGCGGCCATGCCGCGCTGAAAGTCATTGAATGAGCGTTCAACGGCGGCCTCGTCCTCCCGCTGGATGGCCTCGCCAACCAGCTCGATGAGTCGCGCGGACTGCTCTGGAGTCAAGGGCCCGTTCACCGGTGCGCCGCCGGAGTCAGCCGACCGTCCCGCACCACGCAGACGCCGCCGACGAAGACGAACCGTACGTCGCGGAAGTCTTCGGCGCTGGCGACGACGACGTCGGCATCCCGTCCCGTTTCAATCCGCCCACCGTTCGGCGCAATCCCCGGAATCAACCCGGTCACAGCGGATGTTGCCATGGCCACTGCTCCGGCCAAGGATCTGTAGCCATGCTCGGCCACATCCTGCACGGCGGAGATCAATTCATCGTGGTGGCCCTCGTGGCCGTAGTCCGTGGCGAGGACGTCCACCAGCCCGGGCTCCTGCAGCAGAGCATCCCAGTGCTCCCGCGTGGTCACGGTCTGTTTACGGTGCAGCAGGTCGAAAACCGAGACTTCGGCCGGCCAACCGTGGTCCCTGCCGAGCTTGGCCAGCGCAAGCGCCTCCGCGGGAGTGTGCGAGGGGTGGTTGGCGTGGGAGGCAATGACGCTCGCCTTCGACCCGCCTGCCGTGGCCCGTGGTGTCCCGTCCATGAGTTCGCGCATGACCCGGGCTGTCGCGGCTGCACTGTGCACAATCGCCGGGACGCCGAACCGAGCCGCGGCCTCGACGCCCTCCCGGATGCCGTTGAGTGCTGGCCCGATGGAAGGCAACACGGAATCCCCGATGATTTTCCGCAATTCGACGAGGCCGATCTGTCCTTCCAAGCCGGCTTCGGCGGCCGCGGCCCGCAGTGCGGCCATGTCGCAAGCCTCGGGATCGATGAAGCGGCCAAGGACGGCTTCCTTCATCCGCCGGGCCTGCGCCGAGTGCACGCGCACGCCGCTCGCCTTTTCGATGGCGCGGGGGATGTAGCTCAGGTCCTGCCCTCCCCCGCCGAGGGTTTGACCGCCGCCGAGCTCGCCGATCGCGATCGCGCCGTCCTCGAGCATCCTCTCCACCGTACGGTGGCCGGACTGGGCGGGCAGTCCCCTGCCGTCAGCCAGTCGTGCGGCCCGCTCAGGCTCGGGCAAGTACGTCGTTGCTCCGCGGACCTGGACCGCATGGCGGCGGTCCGCCTCCCGGACATGGTCCATGGTGCAGAAACCGCAAAGGTTCAGCACTGTGGTGGTTCCCGCAAGAAGGTGGCGGTCAAGATTCGCCAACCACTCGTCGTCGGGCAGCGCGGGGGCGCCGCTGGGCATGAGCGGCCCGGGAGTCACCCCATGGACGTGGCTATTGATGAGACCAGGCATCACGACGCATCCGCTCGCATCGATCACCTCGCCGTCGAACGCTTGATCGCGATCCCAACGCTCGAGAACGTCGGCGACGCGACCGCGGCGCAGGATCACTGCTCCCGTTTCGAGCACCGTAGTGCCTGTGCCTGGCACGACGGTGCCACCGTGGATGAGCGTAGACATTCGACTCCCTATCGATTACGTTCATGATATCGAAGTATCTTCACTATAACCACAGAGAAAAAGCGCAGAGGAGATTCCACAGTGCCAGTCCCCTCCACCTCCCGGGATTTCGTGGGCTACGGCGAGCATCCACCGGAGTTCCGCTGGCCTGGGGATGCACGCGTTGCCGTGTCCCTGGTGATCAATGTCGAAGATGGAGCGGAGCGCAGCATCGCCCGCGGGGGCCCAGCGGACGATCTTGGAGCCCACTGGATCAAGCACCCCGCCCACCCCACCGTCCGGAACCTCACGCTGGAATCCGCTTTCGAATACGGATCAAGGGCAGGCATCTGGCGCGTGTTGCGCATTCTGAGGCGCCACGACGCGAAGGCAACGGCTTTCTGCTGCGCCACGGCACTTGAGCAAAACCCGCAGATCGCTGCTGCGCTCGTCAGGGACGGCCACGAAATTGCCGACCACGGTTACAACTGGGATACCCACGCCGGGCTCGCTCCCGAGGAGGAGCGCGCGCTCATTACCGCTTCCCGCGACTCCATCGCCCGAAGCACCGGCGTTCCGCCGACCAGCTGGTACTCCCGCGACGGACTCAACCCTGGCACGCGGGACATTCTCGCCGCCGCTGGATTCATGTACGAGTCCAATAGCTTCAACGATGACTTGCCGCACTCCGGAACCGGGATGGACAAGGCGGGGAAGGACGGAACGGGGTTGCCCGTGCTGCCCTACGCCGGTGACACCAACGACTCGGGCCTCTTCAGGCAGTTCCCCACGGCCACCGCGTTCGCGCGCCACTTGTGCGGCACGCTCGACATGATGCTCACTGACAGCCGGCACGGCCCGTCCGTCATGAACGTGGGCTTGCACCCGCGCCTCATTGGCCGCCCTGCCTACGCCGCCGCCCTGGATGCGTTCTTGTCCCACGCGGGCAAAAACCAAGCGTGGATTGCGACGCGATCGCAGATCATCCAGGCCTGGCTGCTGAAGACGAGCCCTAGGCCCTAGCGAGCAGCGCGCCCCAACCAGGGATCGGGCGCGCAGTTCCGGCCAGCCGGAGGAGATGCCACAGCGTGGCTGTTGCGCTGTCGACCACGGGCACGCCGAATTCGGATTCGAAGCCGGCCGCAAGATAGGCGGAGCGAAGGTTCGTCCCGATACAGACCACCGCGTCGACGTCGGAACCAAAGGCGGGCTGCATGAGCGCGCCGATTTCGGTGCTGGACATCCGCGAGATCTCCGGATTGGACATCGACGTCGCGGGCACCGAGGAACGGACTACTTCCAGGCCGCTGGCTGCGTACTCACGTTCAATGAGTGCCACGATGCCCGCGGGGCCGGGAAAAACGACGGCGACCCGGCCGGCGTCGAGCGCTTCCAGGGCGGCCACGAGCGCGAGGGACGCCGTGGTGGCTGGCGCGCCGGTGGCCTGCGTCAATGATTCGGCGAGTGCCCGGTCGCCTTCGAGGCCGGTCCAGGATCCCGACGTTCCATGGAACGCGATGGCATCCAGCTCAGCATGGCTGAGCAGTGACGGCGCGTCGCCGAGAACCGTCGCATCGATGCGGTCATCGAGGTCCGCCGGGAGCCGGAAGCGGCTGTAGTGGACGCCGATGTCGGGCGATCCGGCCAGGATGTCGGCTGTCAGGGACTCCGCGTTCGAGTTCGACGACGGCACGAGCATTCCCAAACGGGACGACGGGCCGGGCGGGCGGCTGATCAATGCGATTTGCCCAGCGACGGCGGCGTCGAGATCGCCACCATGACGGCCGCGGTGTCCGTGAGGTTGCTCCACCAATGCGGCAGCGTGGCATCATAGGTCAGGCTGTCGCCCTCGCCCAAGGTGAACTCCTGCCCGCCAACACTCGCCACGAGCGTGCCGGTCTGGACCACGACGCACTCCTCACCCTCGTGCGAATGCGGAACCTCCGCGCCGTCGAAATGCGCGGGGATGGTCATGTTGATGACGCCAAGCTTCCGGTCCGCATCCGGCACGATCAGTTCCATGACGATTCCCTGCGAAGGAATCTCGATGCGGCGGCGATCGGCCCGGCGCACCAGCATGTGGTTCTGCGTCTCGCTGGGGTCGGTAAACATGCTCGCCAACGGCACACCGAGGGAATTGGCGAGGCGAAGGAGCGTGGCGAATGACGGATTACCGATGCCGCGCTCGATCTGGCTGATCAGTCCGGCGCTGACGCCGGCCCGGTCCGCCAATTCCTCGACTGTGAATCGCCCGGCACGCTGTTCCTTGAGCATGGCCCCCAAGTGGGTGATCCACAGGTTGCGGTGCAGAGTGTCATCGTCGTCGACTTTAACCACTTCCGTGCTTCCCAATACGGCTCCTCAGTGTTCCAGCACTCATCAGTATATCGAAGACTCGTCAACTAAACGAAGAATCCTGGCTGGATCCTCCGGCGTCGAGCCCTTCTTCATCGTCACAGCATGCCAGCATCGGCATCGCTGCAGAAGAACCACGCGGTTCATTTTCACAGGGAGTCGCACCTCGTCACCCGGGTCTCCGGAGCGACGGCATCAGCCAGCTGGGCGATCATCGAGGCGAGCTCACGCTCCCAGTACACCGCGGCGCGATCGGCGCCCCGGGCGTGGACATCGCCGGCACTGGCAATGTCCGCGGCAGGAAGGCCCACGCTTTGGCCGGCGGCGCCGAGGACGTCGACGACGCGCTGGACAGACTCCTCAAGAGCGACCGCCCCGGGCCTCCCCTGTTTCATCAGTTCGCCGGCCAGGTCCGTGGGGCCAACCCAGCCGCCGTCGAAACACTCCAACGCGACGAAGTCTTCGACGGCGTCGACGGCTTCCACCGTCTCAAAAAGGACCGTCAGCCGGGGCTCCAGCGAATAGTCCGCACCAAACGCCGAGGCGAACGAAGCCTGTTTCGGCCGGAACCCATAAGGGCTGAACCTCGTCGCCCGATAGGCCCTTTCAAGTTCCTTCGGATGCCGCACCCTGGGGAGCACAATCTCGTCCACGCCCGTGTTCGCGAACGCCACCAAGGTCATGTCGTCGAGGTCGGGGACACGGACGGCCACCCGGGTATTGGCGCCCGACAGTCGCTGGACCGCATCCGCGCATTGCTGCAAGGTCAATGTTGTCTGCTCTGCGTCGAGGACAACGAAATCCAGGTTTCGGTAGGCAACCACGGACAACAGCGTGGGGGTCGGCTCGGCCGTGATGAGTCCGACCTGCCGGACCAGCGACGCCGCCATCACTCGTCCGCCACGAACTGCCAGTCGGCGGGCTTGCTGACGCCGACAACAAGGTTGACGTCTTCGTCGCCGTCGTTGGTAATGCCATGGGTGGTGCCGCGGGGAATGTAGATGCCATCGCCAGGCTTGGCCCGGTACTCGGTGTCGCCCAGATGGACGAGGGGCTCGCCCGAGATGACCACGTAGAACTCGGAGGCATCGGGGTGGTGATGGCACAGGTGATGTTGCCCGGGGAGGATCCTGCCCCAACTGACGCAGAGATCGTCGGAGCCGCTCAGGCCACGCGAGATGAGCGTAGAGACGAGCCCCTGGTCCTTTTGTCCGCGCAGTCCCGTCTTCTCCAGCGTCGTGAAGCCTTGCTCGTCCACGTTGTGGACAAGTCGCGAAATATCCGTGGCCATTGGAGTCCGTCCTCCCGGCATCGACGTCGTCACGCGCGGCCTTCGTACGCTGGTTCGAGCTGACCGGCGGCAGGCGGGTTGGCGATCCACCACCGGGCAATTTCCTCCCTAGTGGCGAACCAAACGTCGTTCCGGGTACGGGCATACTCCAGGAAGCGCCTGACGCCCAAGGCCACGCTGGGCCGCCCACCGATGCGCAAGTGCACTCCGACGGACATCATCCTGGGCACGGTTTCCCCTTCGATCAGAAGGCAGTCGAGGCTGTCCTTCAGTACATTGAAGAAGTCATCCGCTGTCCCGAGGCTTCCGGGACCCCAAAACCTCGCGTCGTTCGTGTCGCCTGAGTAAGGGACCACAAGGTGGCGGGATTCCCCGGCGGAGACAAAATACGGCAGGTCATCCGCGTAGGAATTGGAGTCATAGAGAAAGCCCTCGTCCTTGAGGATCGCACGGGTGTTCTCCGTGATTCCTTCGCGGACGTACCAACCCACCGGCCGGACACCCGAGACTCCCTCGATCGCCGCGACGCAGGCCCGGATTTCGGCCAGTTCCTCGGCCGGAGTCATTCCAACGGTCCCCCGCCATTTGTAGCCGTGCGCGCAGATCTCGTGTCCATCGCGCACGATCGCCTGGGCGGCCTCCGGGTTTCGCTCCAGGGCTGCGCCGCACGCCATGAATGTCGCGGGCACGTTGTAGTCCCGGAGCAAAGCCAGAAAGCGCCAGATGCCTACCCTGCTGCCGTACTCGAAGAAGGATTCCTTCATCAAGCTCCGCCGCCGCGGATCCGAGGACCAACCACCGAAAATCGTGACGTCTTCGTCGCTTTCATCACCGGCTTCTATGGAGCTCTCCGCGCCTTCCTCGTAGTTGATGACCATGGAGATGGCCACCTTGGCACCATTCGGCCACGTCACGACCGGGGGGTTTTCCCCGTATCCAATGAGGTCTCGCATTGACTCACTCCTTGCCGTTCGTCGCTATCAATCGAAGCGTCGAATTCTAGAATTCATTATATTGAACTGAACTTCACTATGCAATCAGCGGCCTTCCGCATAGACCCTCCTGTGCGCGGCCAATGACGTCCTGAGCATTCCGTCGACGTCGTCGATCACGTTGCCGTGGGCCGGGCCGATCAGTTTCGTGGGAAGCGTGTCCAGTACCGCTTCGATCGCCTCGAAGGCATCACTGACATCCACGAACTTCGTCCAGTAGAGAGCCCTCCCGGTGCCATACGCCGCTTGGTCCACGGTGGGAGGTTCCGGCATCTCGCCCGACAACAGGCGGCATTGGCCGGGAAGGTGGACCGGTTCGTCGTCGTCCTCTGCTTCCCCGTCTCCGCGCGCTGCGGGGACATCGTGGATAAAGGAGAAGCCGTCCGAAACGAACATCATCCGGGCGCCGTCGTCGTGGCCCCAGAGAGTGTTCTCCAGGTCCCGGATGAAGGCCGGAAGGAAGCGGAACTCCCGATTGCCAAGATCGATCCGGCTTCCGGCCGCCTGTGTCCGGAACCTGGAGCGGTATTCGGGGAAATGCAGGTGGTAGTCACGGACATCCCCCACTACGAGCGCCCCGGGATACTTGTCCAGCAGGGCAGGCAGGTTGCCGGCGTGCGGGATCTCGGGATGGGTCGGGAACACATAATCCAGGGGACGTTCACCGAGAACCAATTCAAGCTGGGCGAGAAGGAGGGCGCGGTGAGCCGGATCCCCCGTGTCCACCAAGAGCGTCGCTTTGGAGCCCACCACCAGGTAGGAGGAGACGTGATAGTGGACTTCCTGCCCCTGGGCGTTGGCCGACAGGCAGCCACCCAGCCAATAGGTTCCGTCGGCAAGCCATCGGAGTTCGACTGCATCGTGCTTCACTGGACTCTCACTCTCTGGATCCCGATTTCCTCGATTGCCCGCGCCAGCTGCTGTGCCTGCTCAAGGCACAGGTCCCTGCCCACAAAGGGTGTCCCGTAGCCGGGCCCGACGGCGCGGACATCGCGGTCCCGGAAGATGTCGGCAACGTTCCTGGCGATCGGCCCGGTATCTGCCCCTGTGAACCAGCGGAATTTCCGGAGCCCCTCGCGGGTCTCCGGCTTGGCACTCCCGCCGTGCGTGAACGCATCCGAGGTCAGCAGCGCGCCCGATTCCGGATCGAACACCCAGAGGGTCGGCAGGAGCCGGAGGAGCGGCGACACGAGTTCGACGACGACGCCGTCCTGCACTTCTACGCGCATCGACGTCCCCGGATCCACGGCAATCCGCTTGGATTCGGCCTTCGAACGGGGCACTGTGATTCCGCCCGTGTACCAGACCGCGCCAACCGCAAAGTGTTCCTCGATGGCCGGGATGTTGAGGCAGCATTCCATTTCTGTCCTGGTGAGGACAATGGATAGTGGCTCTCCGGGTGACAGCAGCCGGTCGAGCTGTTCGATGATGCCTTCCTGGTGAAGGCGAATCCCGGTGTCCACCAGCACTGAACCGGACGGCCCCTTGATCAAGTAGCAGTTCACCGCTTGCGCACGCTGTACGCCAGGCGGGCACCAGCTCACGCGCTCATCCAGTTCGATGTCCCCGCCGAGCCGGTAGATCCGGCCGCTCAGCAAACCGCCCATTTTCACTCCTTCCCTTGGATCCGGATGGTTCAGGAGGCGCTGGCTGTCTCCCAGACAGCAATAGCTTCGTCGAGGGTGCAGACGTCGTGCCGGGCCCGCATGACGGTCAACGCGGCGTCGTGCACCACCGTGTCGTAGGCTCCCACCGCATCCTCGAGCAGCACGGCATAGAAGTCGTTGTGCACGGCGTCGCGCAGGGTCGCTTCGACGCAGCCACCGGTGGAAACGCCCACGAGCGCTACCGACTCAATCCCCTGGCTGCGCAACAGCAGGGCGAGTTCGGTGGCGATGAATGCGCTGGGGCGTCGCTTGGTGATCACGACTTCCCCGTCTTCGGGCGTGCAGGGTTCGCAGAATTCGGTCGCGGGGTCGCCTTTGGCACTGAGCTTGCCGAGGTCAATGGGGCGGCCGTTCGCTGCGGTATAGAGGGCACGCAGCCAGGCCGCCGGCGAGCTTGCGCCGTCGGGAAGGTTCTCGACGCGTATGTGGAAAACCGGCACCCCATTTGCACGGGCCGCGGTGATGGCCCGCCCGCATTTTTCGACAACGGACGGCATCATGCTCATGTCATGTCCGGAATCCCCTATTGCGCCACCGTGCGAAACAGCTCCCACCTGCATGTCGATGACAACCAGTGCAGTAGTGGCGGGATCGAGCAGTTCCTCGAGGGTGTCGCGGACGGGTTTGCCGCAGATTTCAATCATGGTTTCTTCCTTCAAGCGGATCCGGGGTCACAGCGGATCTGGGGTCGGGTGAGTCCTGGCCGGCGGTCGCCCCGCCGGCCAGAACCATGTGCTTCTTGGGATTTGCTACTTGCCCAGACCGGCGAAATAGACCTGGTCGTTGGTGAGCGGTACCGCACCCGTCAAGGTGTCTTGCTTGACGATCAGGTTCCGGACCTCCACCAGGGAGAGGATCGGGGCGCCCTGGTCCACCAGTCCGGCCATCTTCTTGAGCAGGGCCGTCCGCTGGTCCGTGTTCGTGCTCGGGGTGGCGGCCAGCTGGGTCCGGGCGGCATCGAATTCAGGATTGGACCATCCGGTGCTGTTGCTCGGAGCTCCCGTGGAGTAGAACGCGTAGGTGTAGAACGCGGGGTCTGCGATGACGATCGGCTCGGAGTACAGGACGGCCTGGAAACGTCCGTCGATGAGCGCCGAGGAGAAGTCGGTCGGGCTCGCAACGTTCAACAGCTGCACCGTGATGCCCACCTTCGCCAGCATGGATTGGATGAGGACGGCTGAACTCTTCGCGACGGGACCCGGGCGGCTCACGCTGTAGCTGAGTGTCAGGGGGAATCCGTTCGCGTACTGGGTCTGTGCCAGCAGCTTCTTGGCCCCGTCGGGGTCATATTTGTAGGTGGGCGAATCCTTCACCGCGGGAAAGATCGAGCCCGCCGGGTCCGCGAGGCCGGCGTAGGCACCCTTGGCCAGGGCGGCCCGGTCGATCGCCATGGAGACTGCCTGGCGAACCTTCTCGTCTGCCAGCGGACCGGTCTTCGTGTTGAACATCATGGTGTCGCGTGTCTGGCTGGTGCACTTGAGGACACTTACCCCACTGACACCGGTCATGGAGCCGTATTGGTCATATTCGAAGCCGTTGGCAATCTGGGCCTCGCCGGTCTTCACCAATTGGGTCCGGGTCGCGGTGTCGGGAACGGCCTTGACCACAACCCGCTTTACCGAGCCTCGATCGCCTCCCCAGTTCGGGTCCGCGGTCACCGTCAGGGACGTCCCGGGAGTAAACTCCTCGAGCTTCCACCCGCTGTAATCGGCCAGGTTCTTCGAGAGCCACTTGTTGGCCGTGGGGTCATCCGGCGTGACGTGAAGTTTCGCTTCCTTGCTGTCGTGGATGTAGAAGAGATTGTTCTGCAGTGACTCGAGCGTGTATGACGTCATGCCGAGGGTGTTGAGTTCAACAGTGCGGTCATCGATCACGGTGACGAGGTTGTCCACATTGAATCCGCTGCTCTTGAGCGTCCCCTTCATGACGGGCTGCCGCACCATCCCGATCGCGAGGCTCCATTTCACGTCCTCGGCCGAGAGGGTGTTTCCAAACTGGCTCGTCAGCTTCCGCAGCTTGACGATGACCCCCTTGCCGTCCGGGGCGGCAACCGCACTTTCGGCGAGCCGGCCGGTCACCGCAGTAGACGGCGTCGAGCATGATTGGTCATCAGTTGCGCCGGTCTTGTACTCCAGCAGCTGGGAACCGAGTCCGCTGAGCACAACGTGTGATGCACTGCCGCCCCACGGGGCGGGGGTGAGGCTGTCCGGGAGGGCGCCGACCGCAATGACGACCGACTCCGGCTTGGCCACCGCCGCGGTGGGAGTGGCTCCCCCGCATCCGGTGAGCGACACAGCTGCCGCGGCTGCGACCCAGCCGAGCAATAAACGCGAATTCTTCATAAGCCTGGTTCCAATTTCTGTACAGAGGGAAAGGACGTGTTACGAGTAGTGCGCTGCTGATGTGGGCAGTGGATTAGTAACGGTAGGCGTGCTTGTGGCCGGCCCGGATGATGGGCGCCACCTCCGGAATATTGGTGATCACGTTGCCGTGGGTGGGCGCTACGATCTTGACCCCAAGGTCATCCATCAGCTTGCCGACCCGGTCGTAGACCTGGTCGGCGTCGTTGGCGAATCTGGCCCAGTACAACGCGCTGCCGGTAAAGAAGGCTGCGTTCTCGACCGCGATGGGTGCCGAGAGTTCATCTGTTGTCAGGCCACATTCGCCGGGGAGGTGCACCGGATCCTCATCATCGAGTTCCGGGCGGTGCATGTAGCAAAAACCGTCGGCCGTGAAAAGCACGCCCGACTTCGGCACGAAGCCCCATTGGGTATTTGGCAGGTCCCTGATCATGGCCTCGACGATCACGAATTCATACCCGCCGCCGAGATCCACTTTGTCCCCGGGAACCCGGGCGTGCAGGTTGGGCACGATCTGCGGGTAGAAGAGGTGGTAGTCCCGGATGTCGCCGACAACCTTGATATCGGGGTACTTCTCCACGAGGCGCGGAAGGTTTCCCGTGTGCGGAAGCTCCGGATGCGTCGGGAAGACGTAGCTCAGCGGTTTGTCCCCGAGCAAACCGTCAAGGGTTTCCGAAATGATGTTCCAGCTGGAGGGGTTGCCCGTATCAATGAGGATTGACGACTCGGTCCCTTGTACCAGGTACGTGGAGGTGTGCCCGTGGATAACGCGGTCCTGGAGGTGGAACGGCAGGCACGAACTCATCCAGGTGACGCCGTCGGCTACCTCGCGCGGAAGGTCGCGGCTCATGGTTTCTACTAGTTCTTCCATCGGGATTCTCCTATGCCTTTTCCGGTGTCAGCGCGGCGAGCATGAAATCAAGGTGCCGGCGGACGAGCTCGCGCCCGCGGATCACGCAACCGCGGGAAGGGGCGATGGTCTCTGGGGCCAGGGTCTCGAACTTGTCCGAGAGCCATTCCCGGAGCGGCTCGCACGTGGCCCGCGGGATCCACTCGTATTTCGCGTAGAGGTGCTCGGCGACCTGCTTGGCCGTGGTGGTGTCCTGGGCGATCGAGTCGATGATGCGGGAACCGTCCGGGCTCGTCATGGTGCCGTGGGTGAAGGTGTCGGAGGTGAAGATGGTTCCGGTATTCGCGTCCCAGCCCCAGAAGGTCGGGAGGAGCCGCAGGAGCGGCGACTCGATGGTCAAGTGACGGCCCGGCGCCACCTCGATCTCTGGGGTGCGGGCCATGGAATCTCCGCCCTCTCCCTTCTGGTCGATCTGCTGCCGGCGTCCTCGGAGCGCAAGCCGGCTGAGGTCATCGAAGGCATCGAAGGGGTTGATGGCGCCGCCGGTGAAGAGGCGTTCGATGTCGAACTTCCCGGCAATGGGTTCCAGGTTCGAAACGCAGTCCATCTCGCTCCGCGTGAAGAACATGGAGAGCCGGCCGTCGTCGTCGAGCAGTTCAACCAGGTCATCGAGGATTTCCTGGCTGTGGACTGCGAGCCCGGTGTCGACCAACAGTCGGCCGGACCCTTCGCTGAGGAGATAGCAATTCGACGGCTGGAAGCCGGTTGCCCCGGCCGGTACCCAGCTCACGCGGCCATCGAGCGGAATGGTTCCACCGAGGGCAATAACTTTATCTTCATGAACTTTAGTGAACATGTCTTCAATCTATTGAAGTCGGGAGACGTCTGTCAAGACTTCTCGGAGGCGGCTGAGGGCTTCTTAGGAGATGGTTGCCGGGTTTGCGCGCAGGCGCTTCTGACGGCGTCCTGCCACGGCTTTGCTGCGCGTGCGGGGGTCCAGAAGGGTGATCAAGGCGTCGAGAACGACGTAGCCGAGCAAGCTTGTGGTTCCCATGATGAGGACAAAACCTTGAATGACGGGCACATCGCCTTTGAGTACGCCGTCGAGCGACCAACCACCCACTCCTGGCCAGGAAAAGACACTTTCCACAATGGCCGCTCCGCTGAGGGACGCGGCAAAGAGAAGTACCAAGTAGGTCATGAGTGACCCGCGGATGTCACTGAGGGCATATCGGAAGACCTGGGTGGGACGCAGTCCGCAGGCCCTCGCGAACTCGATTTGTGGTGATTGGAGCACCTGCAAGAGTCCCGAGCGCACCGTCTTTCCAAACGGGGCAGCAAAGAACAAACCCATCGTCACGATAGGAAGGACAGCGCGGCCGAGGATTGACGAAAACGTACCCCATTGGCCGGCAACTATGGCGTCGAGGGGAATTGATCCCGTGACGCGCGGCGGAGTGATCTGCGCACTGGAGAGCATGCCGATCGGTGCGGGCGCGATGCGCAGTTGTTGATAGAAGACGAACAGCAACACGAGGGCCAGCACGAATTCCGGCATGGCCATGAGGATGGATATCCAGAACGTGAAGGCTTTATCGGCAAAACGCCGGTAGCGATAAGCCGCGAACGTTCCACTCGCCATGCCGATGATGAGGGCCAAGGCGAGCCCCGGCACCATATAGATCAAGGTATTCGGGAGCCGGGTCAGGATTTCGCTGGACACCGAACTGCCCGTGAAGAGGGAATGGCCAAGGTCCCCGCTCAGGGTCCTGGACATGTACCCGAGGTAGCGTTCCCAGAAAGGCAGGTCCAGGCCAAGTTCCGCGTGGATACGGGCGACGTCTGCCGGGGTTGCGTATTCACCCAGAAGGGCCACCGCGGGGTCGCCGGGAAGAAGGGACACGAGGCCAAAGCTGAGGGTGATGAGGCCACACAGCAATAAGGCAGCAACAAGGAGCCTTGAAATGATGTAGCGGATCATGAAATCTGCCCCCGGGAATTCGTAGAGCCAACGACGGCGGAATAGGGAACTACCGGCAACGCGGCGGAAATCAGCGATTGGGTATAAGGGTGCTGCGGAGCCATCAAGACATCTCGGGTGGGACCAGTTTCGACGATTTTTCCGCGGTGCATGACAGCCACCGTGGAACAGAAGTGCCGGACCGTTTCGATGTCGTGGGAAATGAAGACGTACGTGAGGCCGCGCGAAGCCCTGAGGCGCGCGAGGGTGCGCAGGATAGAGGCGCGGATAGTCAGGTCCAACGAGGACGTTGGCTCATCCAGGACCACCAGGCTGGGATTCGTGACCAGGGCGCGTGCGATCCCCACGCGCTGCTGCTGTCCCCCGCTGAGGTTCGCCGGGCGCCGGTCCATGAAATCGGCCGAGAGGCCCACCTCTTCCAAGGTTGCCAGGACCCGCAGCCGCCGCTCGGCACGGTCGCCCATCCGGGCGACGATGAGCGGCTCCTCGACGATCTGCCGGATCGTCAGGCGCGGGTTCAATGACGCGAAGGGTTCCTGGAAGACGATCTGCCAATGGCGGCGCTTCCGGCGGAGTTCGCCACGCCCAAGGGCCAACACGTCCTGCCCCTCGATAACGACGGATCCGGAATCCGGCTCGGCGAGCCTCAGGATCAAGCGGCCCAGGGTCGACTTGCCAGAACCGCTTTCGCCGATGACGCCGAGCGTCTCGCCGGCTTCCACGGACAGCGTGATTCCATCTACGGCGCGTGCTTCCCCATGGGGAGTACGGAAGATCTTCGTGACATCCACGAGTTCAAGGAGCGGCATTCTCAAGACCTCCGGGCTTCGGACAATTGGACCGTGGAGGGGTTAGGCGCTTCCGGCTCCGCGGTATCCGGAGCTTCGGCGTCCCCTGGAACGAATTGCGTCTCATCTTCGGGACGCACCACCGAGTTGAGCAGGGAGATCGTGTAAGGATGCCGCGGACGGACAAAAACGTCCTCAACGAGTCCTTGTTCCACGATATTTCCGCGATACATGACAAGGACGCGGTTGCAGTAGGAGGCCACCACCCCGAGGTCATGGGTCACGATCAGCATCGAACGGCCGCTCTCGACCGTCAGCCGGCGAAGGGTGTCCAGGACCTGGCGCTGGACGGTGAGGTCCAGCGCCGTCGTCGGCTCATCGGCGATCACCAGCTGAGGGTTGAGGTAAAGCGCCATGGCGATGACGACGCGCTGGGCCATGCCGCCGCTGAGTTCGTGCGCGTAACCGCGCATCACGCGTTCCGGATCGCGGACTCCCGTCGACTCCAAGAGCTGTAGTGCACGGCTGCGCTCGGAGGCATCAACCTTCACTCCGTGCGCCTTGGCGATATTGGCGAACTGCTTTTCGATGCGGGTCACCGGGTTCAAGGCGCTGAACGGATTCTGGGCGATGAATCCGATCTCCTTGCCCCTGATTTGGCGCATTTCCCGCTCGGGCAGGTCCAGGAGGTTGCGTCCGGCGAAGTTGACGTTGCCGGCAGACACCTTGCCCGGCGGCATCAACAGCTTCGTGATGGAGCGGACCACGGTCGATTTGCCCGAGCCGGATTCACCGACGATCCCGACAATCTCGTTGTCCTGCACCTCAAAGGAGACGCCATGCAGCGCCCGGACCACACCCCGGGGAGTGTGGAACTCGGTTTCGAGTTCCCGGACTTGGAGGGTCTTGTTCATCGGGTGTGCTCCACTCGTTCCATCTTGTCCTCAATAGCACCGGCGATGATGTTGAGAGAACCGATGACCAGGAGGAGGGCGAGCGCCGGAAAAGCCACGGCCCACCATTGGCCCCGGATGAGCATGCTCACGCCGTCGTCGATCATCGCGCCCCAGCTTGGCTGGGGCGGTTTGACCCCGACGCCGAGGAAGTTCAAGGCGGCAATCGTGCTCAGGGCGCCGGCAGTGGTCAGCGTGGCCTGCACGAGGATCACACCGTACGCGTTCCTGAAGATGTGGTTGAAGGCCACGCGGATTGGCGAGCATCCGATGGCCACCGCCGCCTCGACGTACCTCGATGAGCGGAGCGAAATCGCCGCCGCACGGGACAAGCGTACGAAGCGCGGAGCCGCAACCAGCGCGATGGCGAGGATGACATCGGTGGCACCGCCGCCCATGAGCTGGATGGACACCACGGCTATCACGATGATGGGGAGGGCGGCGAAGGCATCGACTACGCGCATGATCGCCTCGCCGGCCACGCCGGTAGTAGCGAAGAGGCCCAAGGGAACGCCGATGACAAGGGCAATGGCCGTCGCCGCGAGGGATATGGGAAGGTCGAGCCTCGCCGATTCAATCGTCCGGGAGAACACATCCATGCCGTTGCCGTCCGTGCCGAACCAATGAACGGAGTTGGGGGCCAGGGCCATGGATTCCACGTCCGGCTGGAGGGGGTTTTGGGGAAGGCGGAGAAAAATCGCCGCGAGCGGGAGTCCCACAATGAAGGCGGCGGCGACGACGGCGAGGACCGCCCCTGATCGCTTGTACGCCCAGGCCCTGCCTTGCTTGGCCCAGCCCGACGCACGTCCGCCCAGGGACCTCACTGGAGTCCGGGACTCGGCTGTCGTAGTTTCACTCAATTGGCACTCGATCCGGTTGACGGGTGTAGGTGAAAGCCTTCTTTTGACTGGCGCATGCGGGGCTCCAGCCACTCGACATCCTGCCGAGAATTTGCATATCGAAGTTTCATCACTTTATTGAAGTCTATGATTGTGTGTCAATGGTCACTGTTGACAGGACCATCAAGCGTCTTCATTATGGTGACAACACCAACAGTAAGATGAAGACGGATGTCAACCTTGGTGTGAAGCCGAGCCCTGATCTGTTTTCCGAACACGATTTGGAGACAACAATGACCAATCTGAGTAAATCGGCAACTGTGACCGACACCAAAGAGCCCGCATTCGAGCCCAGCGTTCGCTACCTGCTCCGTGACGGTGAACTGGTTGAGTACGCGGATGCCAAGCTCCATGTCCTGAGCACCACGTTGAAGTACGGCGTCGGCGTCTTCGAAGGGTTCCGCGCCTACTGGAGCGATGAGGACCAGCAGCTCTACGCCTTCCGGGTGGCCGATCACATGCGCCGCTTGATTGACTCGATGCGGGTGGTGGAAATCGACGGACCGCGCGACATCGGCGTCTTGAGTGAACAATTGCTCGGCCTGGTGCGGGCGAACGAGCTACGCGGGAACCTCCACATGCGCGCACAAGTATTCGTCGACTCGAGCGACGGCAAGCCGGAGGACACCGGCCCTGTCTCCGTATTCATGGCGGCCATCCCCATGGGCAACTATTTCGGTGCCAGCGGACTGGACGTGCAGATCAGCAGTTGGGCCCGCCTGTCCGACCGCTCCATGCCGCCCAGGGTCAAATCGATCGCCAACTACCAAAACGGACGCCTTGCCATGCTGGAGGCCCGGCGCAACGGGTACGACGCAGCTCTTCTGCTGACCGAGGACGGTCACGTTGCCGAAGGTGCCGGCTACAACGTGTTCATGGTTCGCCAAGGCCGGCTGTGTACGCCCCCCGCAACGGACAGCATCCTCGAGGGGATCACCCGCGACAGCGTGCTACATCTGGCACGAAACGTCCTCGGCGTCGACGTCGACATCCGCCCGATCGACCGGACGGAACTCTACTCGGCCGACGAAATCTTCGTGTGCGGCAGCGCCGCCGAAATCAACCACGTTTCTTCCGTGGACCGCACGCCCATCGGCGACGGTACTGCGGGTGAACTCACCCGCCAGCTGCAGCACGCGTACCGGCAGGCCGTCGTCGGACGGGTCGCCGCCGATCAACAGTGGGCACAGCCCGTCTACCCCACCGCATAGCTTCACCCCGCCGACTCAAACGAAAGGGGCAGCATGCTGAACATGCTCCACGCAAGCTATGAATCTGCGTTGGGATCCTTTGACCGCGACGCCACCCCCGTGATCGAAGTAAGCCAGGGCGAGCAGTTCTCCCTCGGCGCCCGGAGCCTACTGACAGGCGGCCTGTTCGAAAGCACCGGGGAGTACGAGAAGTTGTCGATCCCCGTGACCGGGCCGGTGGCAGTGCGCGGCACCAATCCCGGGGACACGCTCCGTATAGACGTCCACGAGATCCGGATAGCGGACCGGGGCGCCATGGTGACGCTCCCCGGGCGCGGCGGTTTCACCGGCGGACTGGGGCGGTCCGGCCGGGTGGTCGACATTGTGGACGGGAGCGTCCGGTTCGACGACGACATCCGGATTCCCATCCGGCCCATGATCGGGAAAATCGGCGTGGCCCCGGCCGATGGGAATCCCAACTCCAGCACCGTCGGGTCGCACGGCGGCAACATGGACTGCAAGGACGTCACCGCCGGTTCCGCCGTCATCCTGCCCGTGCAGAGCGCGAACGCCTTGCTCTACGCCGGCGACCTTCATGCGGTACAGGGCGACGGCGAGTGCTCCCTTACCGCCGTCGAGGTCGAGGGCAGCGTTGTCCTCTCCTGCCACGTCTTGCCCGGGGTCACCGTCAAACGGCCGGTGGTCTTGTCCGGGGGTTCCGTCATCACGATCGGCGACGGCGAGACGCTCGACGACGCCGCGCGGCTGGCGCTCGACGACATGCTCGAACTCCTGCAGGCGGACCGGAAGTGGACCCGCGAGAAGACAGCGATGCTAATGAGCGCGGCCGCAGACGTTTCCGTGTCCCAGCTCGTCAACGCCCGTGCCTCGGTCAAAGTCTCCCTTGCCGCCCGCTACTTCACCTCCGCACCGTTTTCCCTTGAACCTCACCAACACTGAAAGGCGCGACCCCCTGATGCTTGATCTCGTTCTCACCAACGGCTTGGTCGTTACCCCGTCCGGCGCCAAAACCCTGGACATCGGCATCGCGGGAGGCAAGATTGTGTCCCTCCGCGAGACCGGCCTCGGACCCACGGAGGAAGCGACACGTACGGTCGATCTCCGCGGCCAACTGGTTGTCCCCGGCGGCGTGGACCCGCATGTCCACACCAATTCCGTCCTCCCGACGGCGGCCGAAAGCGGAATCAAGTGTTTTGGCCCCGACCGGGTGAGCGAGGGCGCCATCTATGGCGGCACCACCACCCTGGTGGACTTCGCGCATTGGCAACCCGGCGATGAGCTCTCGGAGTCCTTTGCCCGCAAATCGGCCGAATGGGCCGGGTCAAGCTACACCGACTACGCCTTGCACGGCACGTTCAAGGAGCCGGAGATTCCATTCGAGGTACTCGAACAGATCCCCGACGCCGTCGCGGCCGGCCATGGCAGCTACAAGGTCTGGATGACCAACACCACCCCGACGCGCCCCAAGCAGAAGACAGACCTCGGCAACATGTGGGGGCTCATGCAACAAACAGCCCAGGCCGGGGCAATGCTCGCGGTGCACGCCGAGGACGACGACATTGTCATGTACGCCTACAAGCAATTGCAGCGCGAAGGCAGGATCGGGCTGGAGAACATGCACCACGCCCACAACAACCTCTCGGAAAAGTTGTCCTTCCAGCGGGTCATCACCCTCGCAGAGCACGTTGGTGCGCCCATCTACCTCATGCACGTCAGCGCCCGCGAAGGCGTTGACGCCATCCGCGAGGCACGGGGGCGCGGCCAAGCGGTCTACGGCGAGATCCTCCCCCACTACGCGTACTTCACGGCGGAAGACTACAAACAGAAGAACGGCGCAATTTATCACACCTACCCTTCCTTGAAGTCGGAAACGGACCGCGACTCCATGTGGGAATCGCTGCTCGAAGGCTCACTCAGCACCCTCGCGACCGACGGCGTATGCACCGACCTTGAGGTGAAGACCCGCGGCAAGACCATTCTTGACGCCACGGGCGGTCATGCCGGCGTCGAGATGCGCATGGCCGTCGCGTACACCGAAGGGGTGGCCAAACGCGGTCTTGACCTGACCCGCTTTGTTGACATCACCTCGGCCAACGCGGCGAAGATCCTCGGCCTGTACCCGCAGAAGGGCGTGATCGCGGTGGGCAGCGACGCCGATCTGGCGGTCCTGGACACCACAGTGAAGAAGGCCATCCACGCCGAGGACCTGCACGAAGCCGACTACACCCCGTGGGACGGCTACGAGGTAGCGGCGTGGCCGAGCATGACGGTCCTGCGCGGGCAGGTCATGGTTGAAAACCGGGAATTGAAGGCCGAAGCCGGTGGCTCGCTGCTCAAGCAGCATGTCTCGAGCGACGTCCGGAACCGGCCGGCCTGCTGACAAGCAGCCCCCGACGGCGGCTCACTTGGGCGTCCGACGGTGGCGGACCGCCGCCGTCGGGAGCTCCGCTCTGAGAGAGGTACTGACAGGGACTCCGTGACAGTACCGACGCGTCCCTAGTGTTGACGGCAAGGCTGGATCTTGTTTCACGACACAGGATTCACGACACAGGAGGACGAACGATGGAAAAGCGCACACTGGGCACCCACGGCTTGGAGGTCTCCGCCGTCGGACTGGGCTGCATGAGCATGACAGGTGGATACAGCGACAAGCCGGACCGGCAGGAAATGATCTCGCTGATCCGTGCCGCCGTGGACCTGGGCGTGACATTCTTCGACACTGCCGAAATCTATGGCCCGTACGCCAACGAGGAACTGGTGGGCGAAGCGCTCGCTCCGTACAAGGGCCAAGTGGTGATCGCCACCAAGTTCGGGTGGGACATCGATCCCGCAGAACGCAAGCCGAGCGGGCGCGTGAGCAGCCGCCCGGAGGTCATCAAGGAGGTCGTGGACGGCTCTTTGCGCCGGCTGGGCGTCGACGCAATCGACCTCTACTACCAGCACCGGGTGGATCCCGACGTTCCTATCGAAGACGTGGCAGGTGCGGTCAAGGAACTAATCGAGGCCGGCAAGGTGAAGCACTTCGGCATGTCCGAAGCGTCCGCCGGAACCATCCGCCGGGCGCATGCCGTCCAGCCCCTGAGCGCCGTCCAAAGCGAATACTCCCTCTGGTGGCGCCGCCCCGAGGAAGAAGTGCTGGCCGCGTGCGAGGAACTGGGCATCGGCTTTGTGCCCTACAGCCCGCTCGGCAAGGGCTTCCTGACGGGAACCATTACCGCGGACACCAGTTTCGACGCCGGCAACGACATCCGCAGCACCATCCCCCGGTTCGCGCCGGATGCGCTCCAGCACAATGCCGCCGTCGTCGAGTTGCTCGCGAACATCGCACAACGCAAGGGTGCCACGCCCGGTCAGATCGCCTTGGCCTGGCTCCTGGCACAGAAGCCCTGGATCGTCCCAATCCCCGGAACGCGCAAGCTGCACCGCTTGGAGGAAAACATCGGTGCCGCCGCCGTCGAACTGTCCACCGCGGAACTGGGCGAAATCGAGGACGCCGCCTCCAGGATCCAGGTGCAGGGCGGGCGCTACAACGACGCCGCGGAACGGATGACCAACCTCTAGGCGTACGCATGGCGCCACGCTTCCGGATGCTGTGAGCCGGACAAAAATGTCACAGTCCAGGCACAGCATAGGCATACAGGGGCCAAAGCGTGGGGTTCGAGGATGGGATACAGCTTCGAACCCCTCGGAGTTGAACCTCTAAGGAGCAACATCGTGAACAAAGTCCGGAAAATCGCCGTAGGCGCCGCCTTGATTGGCGCCGTCGCAGGCGGCGGAGTCCTCACCGCCATGGCCCTGCCCGCTAACGCCGCAACTACTGACACCTCGACCGCCAGCCCATCCGCCCCCGCCACGAACGGCGGCAACCATGGGAACGAAACCGACCTCACCGGTGACACCGCAACAAAGGTGAAGGCCGCTGTACTGGCCGCCAACTCCGGCGCCACGGTGGAGAACATGACCACCGAAGACGACGGCAGCGCCGCCTACGAAGCCCACATCACCAAGTCGGACGGCACCCACGCCACCGTCAAGCTCGATGCGAGCTTCAAGGTCACCGCAACCGAAACCGGCGGCCCGGGCGGCGGGAAGGGCGGCCACGGCAACCACGGAAGCGAAACCGACCTCACGGGTGACACCGCAGCCAAAGTGAAGGCCGCCGTACTGGCCGCCAACTCCGGCGCCACGGTGGAGAACATGACCACCGAAGACGACGGCAGCGCCGCCTACGAAGCCCACATCACCAAGTCGGACGGCACCCACGCCACCGTCAAGCTCGATGCGAGCTTCAAGGTCACCGCAACCGAAACCGGCGGCCCGGGCGGCGGGAAGGGCGGCCACGGCAACCACGGAAGCGAAACCGACCTCACGGGTGACACCGCAGCCAAAGTGAAGGCCGCCGTACTGGCCGCCAACTCCGGCGCCACGGTGGAGAACATGACCACCGAAGACGACGGCAGCGCCGCCTACGAAGCCCACATCACCAAGTCGGACGGCACCCACGCCACCGTCAAGCTCGATGCGAGCTTCAAGGTCACCGCAACCGAAACCGGCGGCCCGGGCGGCGGGAAGGGCGGCCACGGCAACCACGGAAGCGAAACCGACCTCACGGGTGACACCGCAGCCAAAGTGAAGGCCGCCGTACTGGCCGCCAACTCCGGCGCCACGGTGGAGAACATGACCACCGAAGACGACGGCAGCGCCGCCTACGAAGCCCACATCACCAAGTCGGACGGCACCCACGCCACCGTCAAGCTCGATGCGAGCTTCAAGGTCACCGCAACCGAAACCGGCGGCCCCGGTCACTAACCCCCCAAGGCAACCAAGCACTGCGGGCGGATACTGCACCCAGCCGTATCCGCCCACGGCGCTTAAACGGTGTACTGACAGGACCTCCCGCACTTCCCCTGCCGGAAGTAGCCTGAATCCATGGACGCAACTTCTACATCGATTGGGAGCAAGGCGCGAACGACATTGTGGCCACCCTGCGCAGTTACGCCGGACGGCAGCCACACAACAAGGGCCTAAGTGATCTGGTCGGCGAGCTCGCTACCCGGAGCGAGGAATTCCGCACACGCTGGGCCGCCCACAACGTCCGCTTCCACCGGACCGGCATCAAGCGCATGCATCACCCTGTGGTCGGGGATCTCGAACTCAGCTACGAGGCAATGGAACTGCCGGCCAACCCCGGGTGGACGATGTTCGCCTATACGCCCGGAACCAGGGTCGGCGAGCGACGAACGCCTGAAACTGCTCGCGAGCTGGGCGGCCACCACCGCAAGCGAACTGGCGGCGCCGGCGTCGATCTCGGACTGAGCCCGGTGTGGGTAGGACCGCCAATCCTAGGAAAAGCAGGGAGCGGCCTAGCTGCTGACATCGTCTTCCGGAGCGCTTAGCGTCTTTAACAGGACCTTGAACGACGGCGGTTCCGCCTTGAGTATTCGGGTTTTTCCAGCCGCTAACTGATTACAGTCCAGGGCTCCACGTTTTAGATGAGAAGAAGATGACTATGGATTTTTCGTTGATGATGGCCTGCGCGGTCATTGGCCTCGTGAACAATGACAGCCGCAGTGCCTTGCCGGGGGCACCGGTTGTTCCGGCACGCCCGGCAAGGCGCCTGCGGCTGGCTCGGCTCCGGGGTTGGCTCGCAACCGCACTCCACCGGGTGGCGTGGGGAATCGAGCCTAAAGTGCCAGCGTTCGTGGAGCCTTGCCGGTGAGGTGTACGGAAGGATCCGAGCTGTAGAAGACGACGAATTGCATTGTTTGCCTTAGCTGTCGAGTTCGGCGCTGTCGGATTCAGTGCTGTCGAGTTCGGCCAGGGTCTGGCCGAGCCGCGGAAGCACATGGTTTCGCCAGCCACCGCTCATGATGCGGTGCGATGCCACGTGCGTCGGCTCGTCGGGATTGAACCCGTCATGGACAAGCGACAGACGGGTGCCCGTGTCTTCCGCGGCGATCGACCACGTCACGGTGCTGTTGAGGCTGTTTCCGGAGTTCGCGTCCCGCCACGAAATACGCAGTAGCTTCTCCGCTTTCACGTCAAGGACTTCGCTGGCCACCAAGCCGCTGAAGCCAACTGCCGGAACGGGAATCCCGCGCATCTGGAACTGATGCCCGACGATCGCTTGGAAGTCGTTTTCCATCAACCAGCGGGCGATCAGCCTGGGTTCCGTCAGCGCACGCCAAACCTTGGCGGGCGAATGCGGCAGGAATTCTTCGACCTCGATGGTCGTCAGTTGTGCGCTCATCTGTTGTCCTCAATCTCGTTAGCGACCATCCTAAGTTCCGAGTGGGCAATCGGCAGAGCGATCGGGTATCCCCGGCCTGCGTCGCAGACCAAGTTCGAACAAAATCCAGCTCTTGTTTAACGACAGTCAGCGATATATCGTTAAATATCGCAGAACAACCTGCGAGCCTGAGGGCAACCCACAAAACACTGAAAAGGACGATGCCGTTATGAAAGGCATTCACGACAATAAACACACAGATTGCGGTCCGGATATGGAACGTTTCGGACGCGGCCGCAGCCGTCGCGGTCCCCACGGACACGGCGGATTCGGGCCGGGCCGCGGTTTTGGGCCGGGCCGCGGTTTCGGACCAGGCTTCGGACCAGGATTTGGTCCCGGCTTTGGTCCCGGGGGCCCGCGTCGGGCCAACAAGGGCGACGTTCGTTTCGCGATCCTCTCCCTGCTGGCTGAAGCGCCATCCAATGGATACGGGCTCATCAAGACAATCGCCGAGAAGACGTCGGGATCGTGGCGCCCAAGCCCGGGTTCCGTCTATCCGACCCTGCAGCAGCTCGTTGACGAGGAACTCATTGCGCCCGTCGGCGAAGGCCGGCGCACCGAGTTCACACTCACCGATGCCGGGAAGGCGTACGTAGCGGAGCATGCTGAGGAGCTGGAAAATGCGTGGAACATCGATCCGGAGGGTTCAGGACCCGCGTTCCACCAGAGCGTGGCAAAGCTCATGGGAGTCATCCATCAATTCCGTTTCGCCGCAACGGACGAACAGCGTACGGCGGCTATGGAAAAGATCGACGAAGCCCGGCGAGCGCTGTACCACATCCTCGCTGACTAGTACCGCCCCTTCCGAAGCCGCGACGTGGAAGTAATCCCGCTCGCGGCTTCGGAATGTACACTCCTCCGGTTCGGCTTCCGGGTCTATGCTGGGTTTCCCGGTTGCGCGGGTTCGCCCAGGCGCCCGAACTGTTACTGAGAGCGATGGGTCCATGAGCGGTTGCGAAGCAGTCCTTGCAGGCCTTGAAGGAGAACTCGCCTGGATCCGGGACACATATATGGACCTGCACAGACACCCCGAGCTGAGCCTCGAGGAGCATGGGACCTCCAGGGTCGTCGAGGGGAAACTCGCGGGGTTCGGCTATGCCGTAGCGCGCATCGGGGGCACCGGCGTCGTCGGCATCCTCGCAAATGGGGACGGCCCAACGGTGCTTGCCCGCGCGGACATGGACGCGTTACCGGTCACCGAGGCGACGGGGCTGTCTTATGCGTCGGCCGTGGACGGTGTCATGCACGCATGCGGGCACGACCTGCACGTGGCTGCGCTGCTCGGCGCGGCCAAACTCATGGCCGACGGCCGGACAGCCTGGTCCGGGACGTATATCGCGCTGTTCCAGCCCGGCGAGGAGATCGGGGCCGGGTCCCAAGCAATGCTCGACGACGGACTCGTCGCCAAAGTGCCGCGGCCGGACGTCGCCTTCGCGCAACATGTGATGCCGATCCCGGCAGGGATGGTAGCCACCACGCCGGGCCCCGTCCTCTCCGCCGCGGACTCGCTCAAGATCACCGTGTATGGGAAGGGCGCGCACGGCTCAATGCCGCACATGTCGGTCGACCCCGTGGTGCTTGCCTCCTCGATCGTGCTCAGGCTGCAGTCCATCGTCTCGCGGGAGACGAAACCGGGCGACTTCGCGGTTGTCACAGTGGGGGCGCTCAACGCCGGGACGACGTCCAACATCATCCCCGACCGCGCCACACTCCTGCTCAACGTCCGCACTTACGATACCCAGGTCCGCGCGTCCGTCCTCGCGGCCATTGAGCGGATAGTCCTTGGCGAGTGTTCCGCCGCGGGATCACCGCAAGACCCGGATTTCGAGTACTACGATCAGTTTCCCCTCACCAGCAACGACGCGGCCGTGACAGAGACGGTCCGGGCCGCATTCGCCGCCCACTTCGGGGAGGACTCAGTGCGTACCGCATATAGGCAGACCGCGTCAGAGGACTTCAGCCGCATTCCGGACGCCTTCGGGGTCCCATACACGTTCTGGCTCCTAGGCGGCGCGGACCCCGAAACCTACCGGGCCGCCGTCGAACGCGGGACAGTGGCCCGGGACATACCGGCAAACCACTCTCCACTCTTCGCGCCCGTGATCGATCCGGCCCTGTCCATGGGCGTCCAAACCCACGTGGTCGCAGCGCTGTCCTACCTGGCTTAGGAGTACCACTGCCACTCGGGCGGTGCCCAGCCCGAGGGAACCTGATGGTTGTCCTTTGTACCGCATCGTGGACAGCTGTAGCTTGCCGACGGCGGCCGCAATCCGCTGCCATCGGCCGCATAGACCGCCGGAACATATTCATGGAATGTCAACGGAAACCCCGGGCCGCACCGCCCGCAAGCCGGCACCCTTGGCAGCGCTGCGGGTATACAGGGACGATGGGTGGCAATTCGATGTCCAGCACGAGCAAGCGTCATGTTTCTCCCTCACGTCTTCATCGGTCGGGAATCGGCGTCGGCCAGATCCCCGAATTCAAAGTTCATTCCCGAGCGCCCACATCGTGTTGATGAACCCAGTCGGGCAGCCGGCGGGTAGTGGGTCAAACCCTATGCCAGGATTCCCAGAAGGGCCATGGGCAAGCCGGAAGAGATGGTTCGCAATCAGTTATGCCGGGCCGCTTCGGCCCAGCTTGCCTAGAACCGGCTAGTGCCGCGCAGCCGGCGGGGGCGGCCGTCCGGGTCCACGACGAAGCGGCTGATCGGATCCGCCCAGAGGCGTTGGAGGAAGGACACGGGTTCCGGGGTGTGGTGCCGCACGTTCCCGGCGGGGCGGGGCGAACGGCGCCCGGTTTCATGCCAGTGGTCGAGGGCGTCGGCGCTGGCTTTCCACAGCTTGAGCCCCGCCGCCGGGTCGTGGAGTTGGGGATCGTCCTGGTCCAAGCTCAGGTGTTCGGCCCAGAGTTGGAGCCGGAGCCCGCGGGCCAGCGGCCGATGAGCGTCGTGGCCGGCGCCAATGTCGTGGCCGCTGTCGGCGCCGGGCGACTCTCCGTTGCCGGCGGGGGCGTCGAATACGGCGCAGGTGAGCTCGCTGTCGGTGGTCCAGGACCGGCGGTTGAAATTGTCCGAGCCGCAGGTGAACCACATGTCGTCGATGATGCAGATCTTGGCATGGACGTAGATCGGAGTTCCCGAGCTGTTCTCCAGGTCGAACACTCCGACCCTGTCGGGTGCCGCCTGGTGCAACATCCTCAGGGCGCGAAGTTGACCGATCCGGCTTGCCGGTCCTACCAGGGGGCCGTCGGAGTCGGGGTAGCGAGGAACGACGGCGATCACGTTCAAGTCGGGGTTCCGCTCGAGGGCCCCGGCGATTCCGGCTGCAACTTCTGTCGACCACAAGTACTGGTCCTCGATGTAGATCAGCGAGCGGGCGCGGGCGAAGGCTTTTGCGTAACCGAGGGCAATGCTGCGTTCGCCTTCGGGTGCAAACGGGAACGGGGGACGTTTCACGCCGTAGGTGCGCAGTAGCTGCACTGCATGAGGACCGGCCGGTGGTGGCGGCGGGGCGGCAGCCGGGAGCGGTTCGGGGTGCCGGGGCATGCGGGCCAGGCGTTGCTGCAGTATCCGGTACGGGGTACCGCGGTCCAAGGGATGGGGGTCGTTCCACCGTTCAGCGAACACTGCGAGCACATCCGCAACCACGGGGCCACGCAGCTCGAGTGCGGCATCGTGCCACGGAGGCCGTTTCCCGTATCTGGGATCCATGGTTACCGCTTGCGGGTCTCCCCCATGGTCGGCGCCGTCCCGTCGGCTGTGGGAAAGGTCGAGCCCGCCAATGAACGCGACATCCCGCGAAGGATCGTCACGACGGCGGATGACGAACAACTTCTGGTGGTGGGAGCCGAACATTCGGACGCGCTGATCCAAAAGCACTTCTCCGCCGGCGTCGTTGATCTTGCGGGTAAGAAGCTCGTTGGATCGGCCGCTCATCGGAGCCGATACCCGCTCTCCATGGGATCTCCAGACAAGGCCCCGCACTTCCACCCCCGAGCGTGCCAACCCCGCTAGCAGATCCCCGATCGTCGGTCCGTCCGCCAGTAGCCGCTCGTCGGCGTCGCCACGCCAGTCGGTGAACCACACCCGGTCTCCCGCCTGAAGCGCGGTCAACTCCTCATGCAGTCGGGCAAAATAGCTCGCTCCATGAATCAGGGGCCGCACGAGGTTGCCCTCCGACCATGCCGGAGCCCCGGCAACGCCCGCGTGCACGTCCGTGGCCAGATTCCCCCGCTCAGCACGGCTCAGGAACCAGCTATCAGCATCATTGTCCACTCCGTGCTCCTTCCCGGCGCCCGAGGCCAATCCTCTGGATCCGGACTTCAAACAGCCTAGAAGGTAACCTTACTGATCAAATCCATGCACGATGTGAGGCGGAAGACAATGGGCGTTCACCCCGAAGGCACATCGGACGAAGATTCAGCCGGAGGCAAAAGCGAGCTCAGCGACGACCGGTTTGTCGGCGACGCTGACCTGGCCCGGTGGAAGACCCCCGCCGGAAGGTGGCTCGCCTCCCGCGCACAACGCCTCAGCGCCCGTCTCGGCGCGTACGGTGCGCTGATCCTGGTCCTCGCTGCGGGAGCCGTCGTGGCATCACTGCTGGCCTTCGCGACCGGCGAGGTGTACGAGGCAGTGACGGAAGCAGATGGCGTGGCCGCCCTGGACCACCCGGTCCTGGAGGCGGCGATGACCTTGCGCAGCCCAGCACTCGACGCCGCCGCCACTGCCTACACCGATCTAGGCGGAGGAATCGGGATGCCGATCCTGGCCGCGATCGCCACCTCCGTCCTGGTCCTCCGGCGCCGCTCCTGGACCCCTGCGATCCTCATTGTCACTGCGGCTGCCGGCTCCCTGCTCATGACAATCGCTGGCAAGCAGCTCATCGGCCGAGCCCGGCCGCCGCTCATCGACGCCGTGCCGCCCTACGAGTATTCCCCCTCGTTTCCCAGTGGGCATTCGCTGAACTCGTTCGTCATCGCTGGAATCATCGCCTACCTGGTCATCCTGCGTTGCCGCTCCCGCCGGGCCCGAGCCTGGACTGTGACCGCCGCGGCCCTCTTCGCCCTGACCATCGGCCTCAGCCGGGTGTTCCTGGGCCACCACTGGCTCACGGATGTCCTGGCGGCCTGGACCCTCGGTGCCGCCTGGCTGGTCCTGGTCATCACTGCCCACCGCCTTTATCTCACCGCCCGAAAGACTGAAAAGCTCAGCCACTCCCCGGGCGGGACTCCAAGCGGATGAACGCCGGTTCCGGCGCAGCGGCCACATGTTGCCCCAAAATTTGCCTTTCCGGCACTTAACTTTTGCCTGGCGCTGGAAGAGTCGGTCGGGGGTTTTCGTCAGCTAAGCCAAGCACTGGGAGCAGCTCATGTCAGGTCTCAACCGTCGGCGTTTTCTTCAACTATCCGGGGCCAGCGCAGCCACCGCAGCAATCGCTGAGATGCTCGGCGAGAGCATCGCTCGCGCCGCGACGATCCCGGCCAACCGTGCCACCGGCTCGATCAAGGATGTCGAGCACGTCATCGTCTTCATGCAGGAGAACCGTGCCTTCGACCACTACTTCGGCACGCTCAAGGGCGTGCGTGGGTTCGGCGACCCGCATCCGGCCATCCTCCCGAGCGGAAAGGACGCGTTCGCGCAGAACAACGGGACGCGGGACATCCTCCCGTACCACCCAGCCGCACCGAATCTCGGCATGCAGTTCATGGAAGACCTCGACCACTCGTGGAAGCTCACCCACGAGGCCTTCAACGTAGGCAAGTACGACAAGTGGCTCCCCGCCAAGTCCGAGGCCACGATGGCGTTCTACGAGCGCGGCGACGTCCCGTTCCACTTCGCCCTCGCGGACGCGTTCACCATCTGCGACCAGTACCACTGCTCGCTGCTTGGCCCCACGGACCCCAACCGCTACTACATGTTCACGGGCTGGGACGGCAACGACTACAAAGCCGGCGGCCCCGACCTGTGGAACGCCGAGGTCGGCTACTCGTGGAGCTCATACCCCGAGGAGCTTGAGAAGGCCGGCGTGAGCTGGAAGGTGTACCAGGACGTCGGCGACGGCCTCACGGCTGCGGGCTACTGGGGCTGGACGGGCGACCCTTACATCGGCAACTACGGTGACAACTCGCTCCTCTACCTCACGCAGTACCAGCACTCGAAGCCCGGCAGCCCGCTCCACGAGAAGGCGCTGACCGGCACGAACGCGAAGGCCGGCGACGACCTGTTCCGGATCTTCCGCGAGGACGTCGCGGGCGGGAAGCTCCCGCAGGTCTCTTATGTCGTGGCCCCCGAGGCGTACACCGAGCACTCGAACTGGCCCCCGAACTTCGGAGCCTGGTACACGGCGAACATCCTCAACATCCTTACCTCCAACCCGGATGTCTGGAGCAAGACGGCCGTGTTCTTCATGTACGACGAGAACGACGGCTTCTTCGACCACGTCGTCCCGCCGCACCCCAACACCTCGCAAATCCCGGGCGCATCCACGGTTTCGACCGAGGGCGAGTGGTACGACGGCCGGATGACGTTCTCAGGCATCGCCGACGTCCCGGGCCATTACGGTCTCGGCGTGCGCGTGCCGATGCTGGTCGTCTCGCCGTGGAGCATGGGCGGATGGGTGTGCTCGGAGACGTTCGACCATACGTCGATTGTGCGCTTCCTCGAGTCGCGCTTCGGGGTGAAGTCCCCCAACATCTCGCCGTGGCGCCGCGCAGTGTGTGGTGACCTCACGAGCGCGTTCGACTTCACGGCGAACGGCGGTGCGGCCCCGGCCCTGCCCGACACCTCGGCATTCAAGCCCGCGGACCACAACCGGCACCCGAGCTACGTGCCGACGCCTCCCGCAGTGAACTCGATGCCGGCCCAGGAGAAGGGCACGCGCCCGTCGCGCCCGCTCGGATACGCGCTCGACGTCGAGGTCTCGATGTCGAGCGGCAAGCTCTCCGCCCGCTGGTCGAACGCCGGGGCGATCGGCGCACACGTGCAGGTCCGCTCGAACCTCCTTCCGGCGGGCCCGTACTCGTACACGATCGGCTCGGGTGCGGCCCTCGACGCCGCGTGGGCGCTTGGCGCCGAGTACGACGTGCAAATGCATGGCCCGGCAGGGTGGTACCGCCGTTTTGCAGGCACGACGGCGGCCGCGGACATCCGCTCGACCGTCACCCGCGACGGCGACTCCGGCCATGCGCAGTTCCGGATCGAGAACACCGGCACGGCCGCGGCCGCCCTCACCCTCACCGACGCGTATGGCGCCGGGTCGCAGGCCCTCGGCCTCAACCCAGGCCAGGCCAAAACCGTGGTGATCCCGACGCAGGGCGGCTGGTACGACCTCAAGATCACCGCCGCGGCGGATCCGAAGCTCGTTCGAGTCCTCGCCGGGCGCCTCGACGACGGCCGGGCGCTCACCTCCGATCCGCAGCTGGGCAGATAACGGGCGGTCACCCGAAAGCGGCAATGTGCCTACCTTCGTCTGGATCGGTCCCAACGAGTGCTAGTCGTGAAGGACCACTTGGTAGAGGTTGTGGTCTTGCCATCTTCCGGCGATCTGCAGGTATCGCGGCGCCATGCCAATGTGCTGGAACCCGGCCTTGAGCAGCACGCGCTGCGAGGCAGCGTTGTGCAGAAGAGTGCTCGCCTCGATGCGGTGCAGTCCGAGTTCGTCACGCGCCACTTCGACTATCGCGCGGACTGCCGCGGACGCCAGCCCGCGGCCTGCGTAATCACCGTCCACCCAGTAACCCAGCCCCGCGCTTTGGAAAGGGCCGCGGACGATTCCGGCCACGTTGAATCGCCCGACGAGGCGACCGCCGTCGAACAGTCCGAGCGGATACGCTTCCTCTGCCTCGTGCGCGACGAGGCGGTTGGCAATGTCCGCTGACTGCCAATCTACGGTGTAATACTCCTCGGGCCGTGCCGGCTCCCAGGGTGAAAGGTAGGCACGGTTGCGCACATATGCGGCGGCAAGTGCTGCCGCATCGCTTACGCGCAGTACGCGCATGCTGACGCTTTCACTAAGTTGGCGCGGTTCAATCATCGGTCAACATTAGACCAGATCACGGTGTCGGCCCCTCCCAGATTATGCGATAGTTTGCCGTAAGAACGGGGGCACCATTCGCGGCGGGGGAACCGGATGACGTACATCTGTAGACACACCTCAGCTCGGGCTCCAGGCGATGTTCCTGCCGAGATGCCCGTATGAAGGCCGGCACTCTCCGGGAGTCGATGATGGAAGCGGCCGCTGACCGCTGGCTCAGCGCCTCCGACTTAGTCGCCGTCGCAAGGAGCACTGGTGTTCTTTCGGATCATCGACGGGCTAGGGAACTCAGACCCGACTGTGGAGCTGGGCTCCAATTGCGGTAATTGTGCCACTGCCATCGCTCTGTTCGCCGTCCAGTCGGGCATTGTTCCTCCTCGGCACGGTGGTGAGTTGGAACGGGCCTGGCGAGCGAGGTCAATGACCAAAATGCGATACCTGTCCGGCTTGAAAATGGCTGTTCCTACTTCTCGCGCTTGCTTAACGGAGCACTGCACCGTATATTCGGACTACTGCTCCGATTAGAGCGGTTCGGCTTCCTGTCTTGGGATGAGCGCACATGCGTCGCCCGATCGCCGCTTCGCGGCTGATCGCAGAAAGCTAGGTCCAGATCAGCGAAAGCGAGTACACAGCTATGAGCAGCATCAGTTTCATCGGCCTCGGCGGCATGACCAACGCAATAGCCGCTCGCGCGGTCAAGGGCGGCAACACTGTTGAGCTCATCGGGCGTGACGCGGCCAAGGCCAAGAACCTGGCTGCCACTCTCGGCGGCGGGGCCACGGTCGGGACGTTCGGCGCTGTCCCTACGGGCGACATCGTCGTCCTCGCGGTGCCATACACCAGCGCCGTTCAGGTCGCTGCCCAGTACGGGAGTGCACTAGCCGGCAAGATCCTCATCGACATCTCAAATACGTTCAACGCCGACGCGACCGGAGTGGTCACTCCCGAGGGTACTTCCAGTGCGCAGGAGATCGCCAAGGTCGTCCCTGAGAGCGCGCACGTCGTGAAGGCGTTCAACACCGTCTTCGGTCACGTGCTAACTCAGGACGGCTCGTGGGACGTGCTCTTCGCCGGAGACGACGCAGAAGCCAAGGCCACTGTCTCGGCATTCGTCACGTCCCTCGGACTCCGTCCGCTCGATGCCGGCGGCCTCGAGATGGCCCGCTGGCTGGAAGGGGTGGGACCGCTGCTGATGGGCCTGGCCCAGAACGGCGCGGGCTTCAACATCGCCCTCGGCATCAACACTCTCAACTGAGCGCAGCCGCGCCCCTTTTTATCCACCGCATCACTCGCAAGGAGCACTAGCATGCGCGTTCTCGTCACTGGCGGGACCGGCCATTCCGGTTCGTACATCATCCCCGAACTCATCGCCGCCGGGCATGAGGTGACAGGCCTTGCCCGATCGGATGCTTCCGCGGCGGCGCTGTCAGCGCTCGGCGCGACCGTCCGCCGTGGCGACCTTCAGGACCTTGACGGGCTCAAAGAGGCAGCGGCTGACTCCGACGGCGTCATCCACGTCGCGCACCGGCAAGACCTGCTCCCGACCGGCGGGATCAACGCCGTGGCCGCCGCGGAAATCCCGGTCATGCTCGCCTACGGCGAGGCACTAGCGGGAACAGGCAAGCCGCTGGTCGCGGCCGGGAGTATAGGCTCGTCCGGGCAGCTGGGCCGGCCCGCCACCGAGGAGGACCCAGCCCTTCTCGTCGGCGACGAGCACAAGGGCACCCTCCATGCGCGCAACGTCGTCGAAACCACCGTCATCGGCCTGGCCGAGCAGGGGGTGCGGTCTTCGGTCGTGAGGATCGCCAACATCTCGCATGGCACGAGCGACCGTGCCGGCTTCCTCCCCATGCTGATCGCCCTCGCGAAGCAGAACGGATTCGCCAGCTACCCCGGAGACGGCACGAACCTCTGGAACGCCGTGCACACCCGCGATCTCGCTTCCTTGTTCCGACTGGCGCTGGAAAAAGGTGAGGCCGGCAGTTACTGGCACGCGGTCGAAGACGAGGGCATCCCGTTCCGCGAGATCGCCGAGGCCATCGGCAGCCGGCTCGACTTGCCCGTCGTGAGCATCCCCATGGACGAACTGATGCTGCCGGGGCACTACGGATTCATTGCGAACATCGTCACCAAGAGCTACCCGGTGTCCAACAACATCACCCGCCGGACCCTCGGCTGGGAACCCACTCAGCCCAGCCTCCTGGCCGATCTGGACAACGGCCACTACTTCCCCGAGGGGCGCTCATGACAACCGTGGGAATCATCGGCAGCGGACAGATCGGCACCACTCTCGCCCGGCTCGCGATCGGCGCCGGGCATCGGGTGGTGCTCAGCAACTCGCGCGGCCCCGAAACGCTCGCGGCTACGGTCGCCGAACTCGGGCTACGGGCGTCCGCGGCGACAAGCGCGGAAGCCGCGGCGGCCGGCGACATCGTGGTCGTCACGGTGCCGGTCAGCGCGTTCCCGGATCTGCCCGCCGCAACCCTCGGAGGTAAGACCGTCATCGACACCTGCAACTACGGCCCCGAGCGCGACGGGCACATCCCCGAGCTCGACGGCACGTCGCTCACCTCAAGCGAACTGCTGCGGCGGTACATCCCGGACGCCCTAATCGTGAAGGCGTTCAACAACATCTTCTACAAGCACCTGCTGTCCCTCGCGCGCCCGGCGGGGGCGGCCGACCGCACGTACCTGCCGATCGCCGGCGACTCCGCGCCGGCGAAGGCGGCGGTGACCAAATTCATCGACTCCATCGGGTATGGCGTGATAAACGCTGGATCGTTGGCCGACAGCTGGCGGCAGGCGACGGGCACCCCGGTGTGGGCAACCCCGTACGGGCCGACGTCGGTCGAGTCGGGCCAGCCCGCCGGTGAGGACACCATCCGCGCGGCGCTGGCCATCGCAACTCGATAGCCGCGGGGCCGGTCTCTCTCCGCCTGCTCCGCAGGCGGGTTAGTCTAAGTGGATCGGTGCACCGATTATGCAAAGCGCCGCCCCACTAACTGACCAGGGAGACATATGCGATCCGACGCCAAAAAGAACTACGATCGCCTGCTCGTGGTCGCGCGAGACGTCGTGACCGAGCACGGAGCCGATGCATCACTGCGTGACGTCGCCCGCAAAGCGGACGTCGGGCTCGGCACCCTCTACCGTCACTTTCCCACGCGAGAGGCACTGATCGAGGCCTTGCTTCGTACAGACGTCGACGAACTGACGACTCAGGCGGCCGACCTCGAGCTGTCAGGCACGCCGGAGGAAGCGCTACTGACATGGTTCCGCGGCAGCGTTGCGATCACACACGAATACCGGGGCCTCTCGGGACTGCTGGTGGCCGCGCTCGAGGACACCGAATCCGCACTCAATGTCTCGTGCGTTGCGTTGCACGATGCGGGCACCCGGCTTCTCTACCGCGCCCAGGACGCGGGCGTGGCGCGGGCCGACATCGACGGCACTGACTTGTTCGCGCTCGTCGCAGCAGCTGCGTGGGTCTACGATCAGCCCTCCCTGGCGCCACGAGCGGACCATCTCTTCAGCGTGATGTCGAGTACAGTCCTGCCCAACGAAGCAAGCCATGTCGCCACCCAGGAACACCCCGGGCCCCCACGCTGACTGCCCTCGGCAGCGAGTTCCGCCTCGCCCAACGTTCCCCCCGGGGCGCCATCAAGGGGGCGTGAGCTGGCGGCCCACCGGCAGCGCCGCGCTGTCCGCCGGCTGCTCGGCCCCCCGGGCGGGGGACCGGGGCCCGGGGCTTAGCCGGTGAATTCGTTGGCACCGAGGGCGAAGTCCCAGTGGCCGACCCCGTTGCCGGCCAGGCCTACCGTGACCACACCCAATCCTTCCAGCCAGTGCGCCATTTTCAGGCCGCCGACGTCCAGCGGGCGCAGCCCGAGGCTCCCGATGAATGCCGCCACATCCGCCTTGGCCTGCGCATTGTCGCCGGCGATGAAGACGTCGGACCGGCCCTTCTCCAGGACATTGCGGAAGACGGTATTGAATGCCTTCACCACGCTGGCGCCGGCCGGGGCCACCTTGGCGACTTCCTGCGCGATCGAGGTCTCCTCGCTGTGGGCCAGTCCGTCGAATGTGGCGTTGAAAGGGTTGCTGATGTCGACGATGACCTTGCCCGCAAGGGCGTCTCCGTACTCGGCGACGACCGGAACGACTCCGTCGTACAACAGGGCCGTGATGACAATGTCCCCGGCGGGGATGGCGCCCCACTTGCCTGCGGTCGCGCCGCCGCCTAGAGCCTTGGCGAGGCCATCGGCCTTGGACTGATCGCGTCCCATGACCTCGACGGTATTGCCGCCCGCCACCGCGAGCGTGCCGATGGTACGGGCCATATTCCCCGTACCGATGAGGGTGATGCTGCTCATAAGGTGTGCTCTTTTCTTGTTCTCAAGGTGTCGCCCTGTCTCATTCGTGCACGTTCGAGATCAGTTCGTTGGTTGTTGTGGGGTGTGCCCGCGGCATTCCTGGTGCGTGGTTCAGATCACTGTGGTGCCGCCGTCGGCGACCAGCTCCTGGCCGTTGACGTAGCTCGAGTCGTCCGAGGCGAGGAACAACGCGACCGACGCGATCTCTTCCGGGCGGCCCATCTCGCGCCGCGGGATCACAGACGCGAACATCTCTTTCAGCTCCGGGCTCAACACATCGCCCATCATCGGCGTCGCGACCGAGCCGGGGGTCAGCACGTTCACCCGGATCTTCCTGTCCCTCAGCTCAGCAACCCACACCCGCGCGAAGGCGGGAAGCACGGCCTTGCTCGCTGCATACACGCTCCAATCGGGGTAGCCCCGGAGTGACGCGTTTGACCCGGTCATAAAGATCGAGCCCCCGTCGCTCAACAACGGCAGGGCCTTCTGGACCGTGAACAGAGTGCCGCGTGCGTTCAGCGAGAAGGCTTCGTCGAACTGCTCCTCGGTGATCTCGCCGAGCTTGCTCTGCGCCCCGCCCCCGGCACTTGCCCACAGCACGTCGATCCTGCCCTTTTCCTGCTTGACCGTCTCGAACAAACGGTCCAGATCATCGAGGTCAGCCGAATCGGCCTGCACGCCGGTCACGTTCCGGCCGATCAGCTTGACCGCTTCGTCCACCGCGTCCTTCCGCCGGCCCGAAATGAAGACGTGGGCTCCTTCCTCCACGAACAACTTCGCACCGGCCAGCGCCATCCCACTAGTCGCGCCTGTGATCACTGCAACCTTGCCATCGAGCTTTCCCATGATTACTCCATTCATGTGGCTTGCCGATGTTAAGTACACCGATCTGCGTACTTAACGTATCAACCGCTCGCACGGGGCGCAAGCTATGCACACAGATCGGTACCCGATTGGGCTAAGCTGGGTGTATGACAGGGTTTGAGAAGGGGCCGCGAGGCCTGCGCAGCGGCAGGGGCGCACGAGAGCGCATCCTCAGCACCTCACAGCAACTGTTCCGCGACCAAGGCATCAACTGCACCGGCGTGGACCAGCTCTGCGCGGTGGCTCAGGTGTCCAAGCGGACGCTCTACCAGCACTTCGCCGGCAAGGACGAGCTCATCGCCGAGTACCTCCGCCGATTCGATCCCGACATCCTGCCCGAAGTCTTCGACCGCACCGACCTCACACCCCGCGAACGACTCCTCGCCGTCTTCGATATCCACGCGCCCCTGTGCCCGTTCATCGCGGCGGCCGTCGAGATCCCCGACCCGGGCCACCCGGCACGCGTACTCGCCAGTGACTACAAGACGGCCTTTGCGGCGCGGCTCACCGAAGCGGCCCGCGATGCCGGCGCCAACGACCCCGAGCAGCTCGGCGAGCAACTGGCGCTTCTCCTGGACGGCGCCTCGGCCCGCAGCCGGGTCCTCAACACCGACGCCTTCGCCACCGCCGCCGCCATCGCCGTCGCCCTCGTCGACAACGCCATCCCCGCAGCATCGGCACCGGCCGCCGCTTCGCTTAGGAACTGACCACCACCCTGCAACGCCGCCCGGAACTGCTGCGCCCAACTCAGGCCGATACGCCGACGACAACTCCGCCACAACACTCTTCACTCGTGGTGCGACCACCAGAAGAACCCAAGGATCGGCTCACGCGCATGGGGGTGACATGTAGCGCTGCGAAAAGGCCGCCATTTATCGCTGCGAATCACCGAGCCAGCCGAGTGGCTGAGAAAGCCGGCCTTGCCAATGTCCCGCTAACGTGTCTCACCATGAATCTTCGCAGCGAGGACGCTCCAGGTGTAAGCGGCAACTTTAAACTGACCGGAGACGGCAAAACTGGTTGACCGTTCGCGGCAGTGGTTTTGACCAGCGGCGGCAAGCATTTTTGGACAGCAGTAGGCCATGGTGTGTGGCTTGGCGTGCCGGGATTCCCCCTTGTCCATTCCTCGTGTCGTTACGAGGAGAGCCCCTTCCTTCCGCGGTGAAATGGCGATGCCAATCGTTGTATTTCACCCGTAACGGGAAGGAGGGGGCTCGTTATGAAGTCTCCAGGAGAGTTCATGGAAATTTTAGCTGCTTACGATCTGACCCGGTCCTACCGGGATGCCGCGAAGATCTGCGGCGTTTCACACAACACCGTCCGCTCGTATGTGAAGGCCCGCCAGGAAGGCGCCCAGGCACCTGTGGCCCGGCACCGCGGCCGGATGACCGACCCGTTCCTGCCCCAGATGATCTCCTGGGTCGAGCAGTCCCGCGGGAAGATCCGCGGCGATGTCGTGCACGAGAAACTCATCGCCCTGGGGTTCACCGGGTGTGAGCGGACAACCAGGACAACGCTGGCTGAACTGAAGGCCAAATACCGGGCCCGGAACGTGCGCGTTCACCGGCCCTGGACGCCGGAGCCAGGGCTCTGGCTCCAGTTCGACTACGGGGATGGCCCCGTCGTTGACGGTGTGAAGACCGTGTTGTTCGTCGCTTGGCTGGCCTTCTCGCGGTTCCGGATCGTGATCGCCTTGCGGGATAAGACCATGCCGAGCATGTTCGCCGCCCTGGACCGGACGTTCAGGCTGATCGGCGGGATCCCGACCTACATTTTGACCGATAACGAGAAGACCGTCACGATCGAGCACGTCGCCGGAATCCCCGTTCGGAACGCGCAGATTGTGGCGTTTTCCAGGCACTATTCGACGTCCATGCAGACGTGCATCCCGGCCGACCCGGCCTCCAAGGGCGGGGTCGAGAACGCGGTCAAGATCGCCAAAGCCGACCTCGTCCCCAAAGAGACGAACCTCCTGCCCGAGTACCGGTCCTTCGCCGAGCTGGAGGCTGCGTGTGAGGCGTTCATGGAGGAGGTGAACTCGCGGGTGCACCGGGCCACTTTGGAGATCCCCAAAGACATGCTCCGCGTTCTCGAACGCCCCCGCCTGCACACGGTCCCGGAAACCCCGGTCACCGCGAGTTTCGGCCACACCCGCCAGGTCCCGCCGAACACGCCCATGATCACCTTTCAGCAATCCCGGTACTCCGTCCCGCACACCCTGATGGGTGAGATGGTCTGGGTCCGCGGCACCGACACCGAGGTCGTCATCGTCCATGTCGACGGCACCGGCCCGGTCGAGGTCGCACGCCACCAGCTCACCCGGCCCGGGACCCCGGCGATCATCGACGCCCACTTCCCGCCGGCCCCGGCCGGTGCCCTGGAACGGGTCATCCGCCCGACCAACCAAGCCGAGGAAGAGTTCCTGGCCATCGGCGCCGGTGCCGCGCTCTGGCTCAAGGAAGCCGCCGCCGCCGGAACCCAGAAGATCCGGCACAAAATGGAACGCGCCGTGACCCTGGCCAAGGTCCTGGGCGCCGGCGAAGTCGACAAGGGCCTGGGAGCGGCGGCGGTGCACCAGCGCTTCACCCACGAGGACCTGCTCTCCATCGTCAACACCGCCGGCGGCACAAGCCACACAATCAGCACCCGCACCGTCACCGACCAGGGCCAATGGCTAAGCCAGGGCACCAGGGGCTGGGCTAACTTCGGCACCACCACCCCTGGGACTACCCATGATGACTTTGAAGGAGCCACCGAATGAGCGCGACAGTCCTTGCCCCCAGCCCGCTATCGGACCCGGCGGTGGAGAACGTGATCGCGTTGATGCGCACGACCCGGATGCCGCACGCCCGCGCCGTCGTCGCCGACGTCCTGGCCACCGCGAAAGCCCAACGCTGGGACCCCACCGAAGTCGTCCGTGTCCTGCTCGAAGCCGAAGCCACCGGCCGGAACGCCTCGATGCTGGCCACCCGGCGCAAACGCGCAGGCTTCCCCACCGGGAAAACCTTCGACGTCTGGGAGGAAACCCTCTCCACCCTCCCGGCGGCCACGACCTCGTTCCTGCGCACCCTGGAATGGGTGCGGCGGCGTGAGAACCTGATCGCGTGCGGGCCCTCCGGCACCGGCAAAACCCTGCTCCTGGAAGCGCTCGGCCAGCAGGCCATCGACCAGGGCATGTCCGTGTCCTGGCTGAGCATGGAAGACCTCGGCGCCCTCGTGCGCCGGCACCGCATCGATGACAGCGTCAACAAAGCCATCACCCGGGCCACCAACGTCGACTTGATTTGTATCGATGACATCGGGCTTTTGCCGGTATCCGCGGACGCCGCGGAGGGCTTCTACCGCGTTGTGGAGGCCTCCTATGAGAAACGCGCCCTGGCGATCAGCTCAAACATCCACCCCTCCGGGCTCGATGAGCTCATGCCCAAAACCATCGCCACCGCGACCGTGGACCGGCTCCTCCACCACGCCCACCTCTGCCAAACCAGCGGCGAGTCCGTCAGGCTCATGCAAGCCCAAAACGGAAAAGGAACCCGCCCCATGAACTAACCCAAAAACTGGTCAGGCGCCCTGAAACCCGGCACGCCCGGAGCGCCTGACCCTGTCCAAAAATACTTGCCGCGACTGGTCAATCACCTGCCGCCAGCGGGCAAACCAAGATGCCACCACCGGTCACTTCTAAGCTGCCGTTGACACCCAGGGACTTTCCGAGTCAGAAGGCGTTAGTTAAGCAGCTTTTAGCCCTGGACGCCTTTGCAGGCCTTGGACCTGGTCATTTTCGCCCGGATTCTAGGGGTTTTACCATCAACGACAGGCGATGATTTGTCATTGATTGTCGCTCATTAAGGTGAGTTAAAGGTGAGTCGATTGCAATTGCTGTCCCCCAGTAATGCCTACGCTGCCCGCGTCCGTCACAAGGGCCAGCCACTACTTCCTCCTGTCGGCCGAGAGGGCCTCCGCGGTACCCAACTGGTCCTTCATGGCTGACAATCTCCGATGCATCACACTACGTCCTGGGATACCGCTTCGGGGCGGGCCGTGGCGGTAGCGGCATGGGCGGCGATCCGGCGTCTGGCCAGGGCATCCGAGGCCTTCGCCGAGGCGTAGAGGGAAGCCGCCAGCGTGAGGGCGAAGACAGCGCCTGCGATGATGAGGCCGGGGTCAACGGGCGGGGCACCTTGGCCCGTCGCCTCGGCGCGGGCCGACCCGTTGAAGAAGGTAATGGCAGTCAGTACGCCTGTACCGAGGGCGACCTCGGTCCAGACGACCTTCGGGAAGTGACGAAGGGTCAGGTGTACGAGGGAGGCGGTCGGGTCGGCCTCACGGGCCAGGGCGATGCGTGGCATCAGCCAGAACGAGTTCACGGCGCCGGCGGTGATCATGCCCAGTACCAGAATGATCTTGACCAGCAGGATCACTCCGTTGGTCGTGGTCCACAATTGCGGGATGCTGCCGATGTGCTGCCAGGTCAGCCACAGGCCGGAGATCAGTGCCGCTCCGACGCTTATCAGTGCGACAAAGCCGAAACGCCGCCACATGTCCGCCCACAGCAGGCCGGCGCGATCGCTCAGACTGCGACGGGTGCCAGCAAGGACGACGAGCAAGGCCAGACCGCCGAGCCACGTGCAGCCGCTGACAATGTGAGTTTGCAAGAAGACCTTGTTGAGCAGGGCCTCCGTGGTTGCGAAGGGAGCCGCTGGTACGAGCCTGATCAGCGTCGCCGCCAGGGCGAAGGGCAGCGCGGTCAGTGCCAGCCAGTCCAGCCGGCGCCGTGCGCGTGGGCTGAAGAGGGCGATCAGCAAGGCGGAGGTCAGGACGATGATGAGGCTCTGCACGAGGAAGAGCGTACCTTCCGAAACCCAGTTGCCCGGCTTCGCGGGCGCGCTCATGAAAGCCCATATCTGCCCGGGTTCCAAGGCATCGCCGTACGGCGCGCCCTTGCCTGACTGGGCCACGAATGCCGCGAGCTGGAAGTAGGCGGTGACGGCCAGGAGGACCCCGGCCCACGCCAGGGAGGTCGCAGTCCGGCGACGCAGGGTCTCGACATCGCCACCCTCGTTGCCTCGTATTCGCAGCGCCGGGCGTACCACCGCCGCGTACGTCACGGTGGTGCCGATGGCCGCGGACAGGCCGACGAAGTAGCCAAATAGAGGCGCATTTGCCAAAGCGGAGGGACGGTATAGACGATCGCAGATGCAGTGAGGTGAGAGTTCATGACGCACATCATATTGTCTACAGTTGACGATTTTGCGAACAAATGGCGATGAAACCCAGTCATGTTGGCAAAGGATTTGGTAGTGGTGCTCGCAGATGCCGAAGGGCGTTGCCCGCCGGCGCCCCCGGAACAGTTGCTCCTGCCCCGGGGGCGCTTTCCCGTTCGACCAGGCCGCGGCTACTAGGCGGGAAGATCGATCACAACCCACATCTTGCGGAGGGTCTCGTGGATCTCCCAGGTACCCCGCCACCCTGCAGGCGTTACGAACTGGGAACCCGGACCGACTTCGAAACTGCTTCCGTCTTCTTCCGTGATGGTCGCTGTGCCGCTCAATATCTGGCAGATCTCGTCATAGCCTGGCCGGGTGCTCGCGAACGTTCCTGGAGTGACCTCCCAGATGCCCGTCTTCAGCCCTTCGCGGGCCCAAAGACGCAACGACACCTCCGTCTGTCCCGGGGTGCTGGAGGTTGCCTTGGGGCTATGCTCGCCCGGGTCCGTTGTGTTTGCATCGCTCATGACAGTGGCCTTGACCATTGTTACTCCTTTTGGGACTGCGCCCTTCGAAAGTGCCCCCCGTCTTCGGAAGAGCACAAACTCAACCTTAGCAATTGTCAACAATCGACGATAGGGCTGAATGGAAAATGTCCCGACCAGGCGCGGCGCCTGCCTCGACCGGTCTGGCCCGCATGCGTGCGCAGGAGTACCGTCGGTGTGAGCATGTAGCAGGGACCACGGCGCCTGACGAAAGACCGAGGGTTCCTGGCAGGGGTTCTTGAAGGAGCCAACAATGGCTGGATGGAATGCTGACACGGCGGCCGGCCCGCTCGGCGCCGGGACGGTCACCCTCGTGGAAGGTACGTCGTTCTGCATCTCATTGCCCAACGGGGACATTCATCCGGATTCGCCGCACGGGGTATTCGTCCAGGACACACGCATCCTGTCACGTTGGAACCTGACCATCAACGGCCAGTCACTGGAGCCCCTGGCAGCCCAGACCAAGGAGCCTTACCGGGCCATTTTTGCGGGCCGTGTTATCCGGTCGGACGGATACGGGGACAGTCCGCTTATCGTTGAGCGCATTCGTGAAGTCGGCGTTGGAATCCTGGAACACGTCACCGTGCACAACCACTCCACGGAGCCAACAGAATGCTTGATCTCGTTCCGGGTAGATTCCGATTTCGCGGACGTGTTCGAGGTGAAGGAAGCCCGGATCCAGCGCCAATGGAGCGAATCACGCGAGCTGGGCGAACACGAACTCACCATCCGTGCAAGTTGGCAGGACATCCGCAAGGCCGTCGTCATCAAGTCCGAAGGTGCGGATGTCGTCCTGGATGCGCTGACGTATCGGACCACCATCCCGCCGCGTGGCCAATGGAGAACGGTGCTCACTGTCGCGCCAGTCCATGACGGAATGGTGCCGGCGGCAAGTGTGGTTCACCCCGCCGTCGGCGAACTCTCACGCAGCGACCGCCGCAGACAGGAATGGGTGGCCAAGATTCCCGTTCTCCATATGGGCAACCACTCCATCGAACGGACGCTGCGGCGGAGTTACGACGACCTTGGCGCCCTTCGCATCGAGGACCCCGCCCACCCGGAGCGGATCGTCGTGGCAGCCGGTGCTCCATGGTTCATGACGCTGTTCGGCCGGGACTCGCTCTGGGCCTCGGAAATGGCCATGTCCGTTGATCCATCTTTGGCGCTTGGCACACTGCAGACATTGGCGGACCGGCAAGGGGCAGTGGTCGACCCGGTGACAGAGGAGGAACCCGGCAAGATCCTGCACGAGGTGAGGCTCGACGTCTCCAGCAGCCTGGCCCTGGGAGGCAAGTCCATCTACTACGGCAGCATCGATGCGACGCCGCTTTTCGTGACGGTCTTAGGCTCGGTCAGCCGTTGGGGCTTTGCCAAGGACACCATCGCCGCCCTGCTCCCCCACGCGGACAGGGCTTTGGACTGGATCCGGAACTACGGAGACAGGGACGGCGACGGCTTCGTCGAGTACGAGCGCCTCAACGATCGGGGTTTGATCAACCAAGGCTGGAAGGACTCCTGGGACGGGATCAATTTCGCCGACGGAACCCTCGCAGAACCGCCAATCGCGCTCTGCGAAGTTCAGGCTTACGTCTATGACGCATACATGGCACGAGCTTGGATTGCCTACGACGACGGAGACGCAGCTTTGGCGACCGAACTCGCCGATCGGGCTGCCCGGTTGAAGGCACGGTTCAATGAGCAGTTCTGGATGCCCGATCGTGGGTACTACGCCATTGCCTTGGACGGCAACAAACGGCAGGTGGATGCCTGCGCCTCGAACATGGGGCACTGCCTTTGGGTCGGCCTCGTCGACGAGGACAAAGCGCCGCTGGTCGCCGAACGGTTGATGTCCCCCGAGATGTTCAGCGGCTGGGGCGTGCGGACCCTGGCCAGCGACATGGGCGCCTACAATCCTGCCAGCTACCACAACGGCTCCGTCTGGCCGCACGATAATGCCGTGATTGCCGCCGGCCTGATGCGCTACGGATTCGTCGAGGAGGCTCAACGGATTGCGTCCGCCCTGTTTGAAGCCGCTGACTACTCGGATGGCCGCCTTCCGGAGCTTTTTTGCGGATTCAGCCGGGACCAGTACAGCGAGCCTGTGCCCTATCCGACTGCATGCTCGCCCCAGGCGTGGGCAGCGACTTCACCCATCCAACTAGTGACGAGCCTGATGAGATACGACACCCATGTTTCCCGCGGCGGGTTCTGGATGGACCCGAAGCTGCCGCCTTCCTACGGCGACCTGCATATCAGCAACGCGCCAATGGCGGGCGGCCGGGTAACCATCGACATTGCAGATTCGGTTCCCACCGTGCAGGGACTTCCACCTGGGATGGTCTTTCATCGAGGGCATCGCCCATGGCTTGCCGAACTGGTGGCCCAGGCCGGCCTGCACCGAAAAGGGTAGCGCGATGGGCTTCGGTCTGCGAGCGGCGAGTTGCGCCGGTTTCCGAGAGGCAGGCGTCTGGAATACCCAGGACCTTTACGGAAAATCAGAATGTCGCTGCGTCAATGACAAAGCGGTACCGCACCGCACTGTCAATGACTCGGTCAAAAGCCTCGTCTATTTCGCTGGCTGGAATCACCTCCACCTCGGCGCCGAGCCCGTGGGCGGCACAGAAGTCCAGCATTTCCTGCGTCTGCCTGATGCCGCCCATCTTTGAACCGGCCAGATTGCGTCTAAAACTCGCCAGTGACCACGCCCGTTGTGTTAGTGGTTTCGAGGGCAGCCCCACGATGACCAGGGTGCCGTTCAAGGCGAGCAAGGAAAGGTACTGATCGATATCGATGTCCGCGGATACGGTATTGATGATCAGGTCGAAATAGCCTTTGTGGCGCGCGAAAGTGGCGGGATCCGACGTCGCGTGGCAGGCCGCCGCCCCGAAACGAAGCGCGTCCTCCTGCTTCCTGAGCGATTGGCTAAGTACCGTCACCTGCGCCCCCAGTGCCGTTGCGATCTTGACGCCCATGTGGCCGAGCCCGCCCATGCCGATAATGGCCACCCGCTTTCCCGGGCCCGCACCCCAATTGCGGAGGGGCGAGTACATGGTTATCCCGGCACACAGTAGTGGTGCGGCTGCTTCGAGCGAAATGCCCTCGGGAATCCGCAGAACATAATTCTCGTCCACAACGATGCTATTGCTGTAGCCACCTGCGGTGGACCGGCCGTCACGGCCCACCGAGTTGTAGGTACTCGTCGATCCCGACAGGCAGTGTTGCTCCTCGCCTGCGAGGCAGTTGACGCAGTTCCGGCATGAATCCACGAAACAGCCCACACCTACCCGGTCACCCACGGCGTGGCGCGTCACTTTGGCTCCGACAGCTTCAACAATTCCGGAGATCTCGTGTCCTACAACGATCGGGAAGTTGACGTTTGCCCAGTCGCCTCGCGCAGTGTGGATGTCGGAATGACAGATGCCGCAGAACTTGATGGCAATTCTGATGTCGAACTCACCCGGATCGCTGCGTTCAATGAGACCGGGCTGCAGTGCGGACGTAGCCGAATTGGCGATATACGCGTTGGCAATAGTGGGCATGTTGCGGCTCCTTAGACGCCTTCTGGATCAGGAAACAGGGACAAATCCGAGGGTCTTGTCCACCACGTTCAACAACGGTTGGCTTTTGACGAACCGTCCCAGATTCTCCAAGAAGAGCTTGCTGAGGTCATCGAGATAATCTTCAGCGTCACCGCTCATGTGAGGGGTGATGATGACGTTCTCCATGCTCCAAAGCGCATGTCCCCCGGGTAACGGCTCCGGGTGCACGACGTCGAGGGCGGCACCGGCGATCGAGCCCGATGCCAGTGCTTCAGTCAGGGCGCCGGTGTGGACAAGTTCGCCACGGCCGACATTGATCAGGTGCGCCGACGGTTTCATGGACGCAAGCACGTCGATGTTCATCAGTCCCCTGGTCTCCGCAGTCAGCGGAGCGGCGAGCACAACATAGTCGTAGTCATGGACGATGCCGGGCAGGTCCTGGGAAGAGTAGATCCAGTCGAAATCATCGTCCCCGGGACGACTTGTGCGTCCGGCACCGCTGACCTCCATGCCTACGGCACGGAACAGGCGCGCGATTTCACGTCCAATCGATCCGATGCCCACCACCAGCGCATTTTTGCCATGGATCTTTTGCGTGGTTCTGTGCTGCCAGCGTTGTTGCTGCTGGAGCTGGAACGAACCCTGCGCATCCTTGGCCAAATCCAAAACGAACCCGAGTGCAAATTCGGCGATGGCCCTGCTGAGCACACCCCGGGAGTTCGTGTAGACAACGACGCTTTGGACCAACTCCTCGAAAAGCAGCTGGCTGACGCCTGCCGCCGAGACATGGACCCACTTCAGCGACGAGGCGGCAGCCCAGTTCTCCTTCAAGGCAGGTGAGAACGAGTGCCACTGGTACAACACGTCCGCGCCGTCCAACGCCTTAGCAAGCCCGTCGGCCTTGGTAAGGCGGACATCCGCCAGCTCCTCGATCTCCTGTAGCCGGGGCGGCAAAGCCTCCCGGTACAGGACCGCGACGACGGGCCGCTTGCGTTCCGTAGCTGTCATGACGACGCCGTTGCTGCCGGCGGCGTGTTTCCCGTCGTGGCGTCCATCGCGCCAATGGTGTCGATGTCGTCAATGGCGGCCAGGACGGCGGCGGTGAACTCGGACGTCGAGGACGGTCCTCCGACGTCGCGCGTGCCACCCCCCTCCCGGAGGACAGACTCGAAAGCCAATTGGAGGTGTTCGGCGGCTTCCGGGTGCCCGAGGTGCTGAAGCATCATGGCTCCCGACCACATCTGGCCCACAGGGTTGGCCAGGCCTTTGCCCGCAATGTCCGGTGCTGATCCGTGGACGGGTTCGAAAAGGGACGGAAAATCACCTTCGGGATTGAGGTTGGCACTCGGGGCAACTCCGATGGAGCCGGTGACCGCGCTACCCAGGTCCGAAAGGATATCGCCGAGCAGGTTGGAAGCAACGATCACATCAAAGGTCCAGGGTTTCAGGACCAGGTGAGCGGCCAACGCGTCCACAAGTTCGCTCGTGAGCGTCACGCCGGGATAGAGGCGGGTGGTTTCTTCCACCACTTCGTCCCAGAAAGGCATGGTGTGGACGATGCCGTTGCTCTTGGTTGCCGAGGTCAGCCGGCCCTTACGCGAGGAGGCGAGCGATGCGGCGTAGTGCGCGGCCCGCGATACTCCCAAGCGGGTGAAAATGGTTTCCTGGACCGCGGTTTCATGCGGCAGCCCGCGATAGGTCCGGCCGCCAACCTCCGAGTACTCCCCCTCGTTGTTTTCACGAACGATGAGGATATCGATCGGTTCCTTGGACGCAAGGGGTGACTTCACGCCGTCGAGCGTTTTCACCGGACGGAGGTTGATGTACTGCTGGAATTCCCGGCGGATCGGAATCAGTAGACCCCACAGGGACTCTGCGTCCGGCACGGCCGGGGAACCCACGGCACCCAGGAAAATGGCATCGTGCTCCGCCAGCTGTTGGAGCCCGTCAAGGGGCATCATCCGCCCGTGCCCGGCGTAGTAGTCCGAGCCCCAGTCGAAATAGGTGAACTCAAGTCCCAACGAGTGGAGTTCGGCGATGCGTTCCAGGCATTCGATGGCCGCCGGGACAACTTCCTTGCCGATGCCGTCGCCCGCGATTACCGCGATTTTGTGGGTGGTCATGAAGCATTCCGTTCTGCGGCCGCCAGCTGTTGCCAGCCGGCGGCCGGCTCCGCCAGTTTGATGATGGTGCTTTTGGGTTCAGTCATCTCACGGACGGCGTGCTTGACGCCTTCACGCCCAACACCGGATTTCTTGAACCCGCCGAAGGGCATCGAGTCGATCCGTACGTCGCTGGTCTCGTTGATCACCACGGCGCCCACATGCAGCTTGTCGGCAATCGCCAAAGCCAGCTCAAGTGATTCGGTGAACACACCGGCTTGCAGCCCGTACTCGGAATCGTTGGCTGCGCGGATGGCGTCGGAGACCTGGATAAACGGCATGAGGCTGACCACCGGACCGAACACTTCCTCCCGGATGACCCGGCAGTCCGCCGGCACGTCCGTGAGGACCGTGGGCTCGTAGAAGGCGTTGCGGCGCTGCCCGCCCACGTGCACGGCGGCACCCGCAGCCTTGGCCTCGTCCACCCATTCCTCCACCCGGCGGGCCTCCGCTTCGGTAATGAGGGGGCCGACGTCGGTGCCGCGATCGAACTTCGCCCCGAAGCGGAGCGCCTTGGTCCCGGTGACCACGTGTTCGAGGACCTCGTCGAACAGCGAAATGTGGACGTAGACGCGCTGGACCGAAAGGCAGTTCTGGCCGGCCACTCCGAACGCACCGGCAACGATTGCCTCTGCGGCTTTCGCTGGTTCAGCGTCGGCGCAGACGATCGTGGCGTTGTTGCCGCCCAGTTCCGAGAGGATCTTCTTGGCACCTGCGGCGGCAGCGATCCGGTCCGCCGTCTTTGGGCCGCCGGTGAAGGAAATGAGGTCCACCTGCGGGTCCGTCACGATCGCCTCGGAGACTCCACGTCCGGCGACAATCGCCGCGATGCGTCCTGCAGGGACACCGGCTTCGAGCAGCAGCTGGACGAAGGCCAGGCCGGTCAGCGGCGTTCGGCCCGAGGGCTTAAGTACGACGCCATTGCCTCCGATGAGCGCTGGCCCCAGCTTGTGTGCCACGAGATTGAGCGGATCATTAAAGGGCGTGATGGCGGCGACGATTCCCACCGGTTTGCGGTTGTACCATCCGATCTTGTTTGCTCCGGCCATGCTGTCCTCGAAAGCGAGGGTTTCTCCACGGAGTTCGCTGGACGCAGCAGCGGAGAGCCGCAACGTTTCGGTGCAGCGGCTCACCTCACGTTCGGCCTCGTTGATGGTCTTGCTGCTTTCTGCGGCAATGAGCTCCGCGAAGCGAACAGACTGCTCGGCCAGAAGCACCGCCGCACGTTCCAAAGCCTCGCGGCGGGCCCGGAGGGGCCATTCACCGTCCTGCAGGTGCCGATGAATGTGGGCTACGGCCCGGCGTACATCCTGTGGGGTCGAGGAACACACATTTCCCAGGAGGACACCGTCTTCGGGATCCCGGACCTCCAGGATCATCTCGGCTCTCTCCCAACGGCCTTCCAGGAATGCGCCACCCGGAAGTGCGGCGATGCTTGCCCGCCTGTAGGCCGTTTCTTCCGCTGTTTTTGGGCACGCTTCAGCGACGGTTGTTGACGAACTCATAGGAAACCTTCTCTTGCCTAGCTGAATCGGTCGATAATCTTCGCGGCTCCGCCAATGAAGGGCAGGAACCACGGCGGGCCGAAGTGGCCGGGCACGGGCGGGTTCTTAAGGTCTTCCCACACGTTCGCCTGCTTGTCACCGGCCATGTAATGGGCCATCTTCTTGCCCATGTGGGCGGCCATTTGCACGCCGTGGCCGCTGTAGCAGAGCGAGTAGAACAGGCCATCGTGCACGCCGGCGTGGACCATCTGGTCCATGGAGAGGTCCACCAAGCCGCCCCAGGTGTAGTCCACCTTCACGTTGGCAAGGTACGGGAAGAGCTCAGTCATCGCCTTGTGCAGGATCTCGCCGCTCTTGACGTCCGAATCCGGGCTGGACAGCGCAAATCGAGCACGTCCGCCGAAAAGGAGCCTGTTGTCCGGGGTGATCCGGAAGTAGTACGTCAGCATCTTGCTGTCCGATGCCTGCCGCCTGTGCGGAAGGATGCGGTTCACCACGTCCTCCGGCAAGGGCTCGGTGACAATGATGAAGCTGCCCACCGGAATCACGCGGCGCTGAAGCCACGGTGTGACATTGCCTGTGTAACCGCTTGTGGCGACCAGAACCTGCTTGGCCCGGGTGATGCCGCGGGTGGTGTGTACGTCGTGGACCGTTCCGCTGACCTTCTTGAGCTCGGTCACGCCCGCATTCTCGCAGATCTGGGCTCCGGCGTTGGCTGCGGCCCCGGCGAGGCCGTGAACGAACTTGCCCACGTGGAGCCCGGCGCCCAGGGGATCCATCATGGCGCCTTGATAGAAGTCGGTGCCGATCTCGCTGTGGATCTCGGACTTCGGAATCAGCGTGACATGGTGGTCCACGAGCTTGGCCAGCAGCTCCTGGGACTTCCGGAAGCCCGCGTTATGCGACTCGTGGTAGGCCAACGAGAGCTTGCCAAAGCGGTTGAAGTCACAGTCGATGGCATAGTCATGGACCAGCTTCTCGATGCTGTCGATGGCGTCGTTGTACTCGCGGAAGTATTCCACGGCCCGGTCCTCGCCATAGCGCTTGACTGCGGTGCTGAAGCCGATGGCCAAACCCGTGGTCGCCATTCCTCCGTTTCGGCCGGACGCACCCCAGCCCACAGTGTGGCGTTCGAGGACCGCGACGCTGGCGCCCTGCTGTGCGAACTCCAGCGCGGCGGATAGGCCGGTGAAGCCGGCCCCGATAATCGCCACGTCGACATTTTCCGGCACTGGCGTGCTGCGATAGTCGCCGGATGGTTCGGCTGTGTCCAGCCAGTAAGGAATGAGTTTCACGGAATGGCCTTTCGCCTCGAAGTCGGTCTAGAGACCGAGGTGCTCGTTGATCTCGTCCAGGGACTTGGCAACGTTGAGGTCGTAGCCCGGGCCAATGGGGTCATAGCCACGGTCCAACAGCCAGAGGTTGCGGAAGCCCATGTCGTGCATCGGGTGCACGTCGTAGCGGGTGTGCGAGGAGATGTGAAGGAAGTCCTCGGGCTTGGCGTTCAGGGTATCGAGCATGTACTCGAACGCCTGGTAGCGCGGCTTGTAAGCCTGGGCCTGCTCAGCGGTCAGCACGGCGTGGAAGTTTGCGCCGAGCTTGGGAATGCTGATCTCCAGGAAGCTGTCGTCCGCGTTGGACAAAGCCACCAGCTTGTAGTTGTCGCCCATGAGCTTCAGCGGGGCCGGCACGTCATCGTGGGCACCAAAGCTGCGTATCGCGTCGGCGAACACTGCGCCCGCGCCCGGGGTCGGACCAATGCCAAAGTACTTGCACACGCGGTCGAAAGAGCCTTGAAGGATCTGCTCGTAGGGCTTGTAGTCGCCAAGAACCTCGTCGAAGCGGTACCCGCGGAACACCTTTTTGAACGCAGGCCACTGCTCTTCAGGCAGGCGGCCATCCAGCAGGCGGCGGGTAGTGGAATCGGTATCCCAGTTGATCAGCGTGCCGTAGATATCAAAGGAGATGTACTTCGGCCGGAAGTTGGTGTCTGCCATGTTCGGTTCCGTTCTTTGTCAGGAAGTGGAAGCGGCGCCGTGCCTGCGTATTGGAGGTTTCGGGAAGCGCGCGGTGAGCGGGGAACGGGTCCCCGGCAGGCTGGAAGATCCTGCCCGATAACTCGACCCTAGGCTCCAAAATTGTAAATTGTCAACAGTTCAATCAGAAGAGACGGCCCTGGTCGCTCCAGCCCTCAATTCAAAAAAAGTTGCTGTAAATTGTTGACAATCTACTTTTGATGAAGTTGCATTGCATTAGACGGCGGAGAGATCCAGATCACATTCCTCCCCCTCCCGGTGACAACCCCGAACTGACTACCCCTTCGAAGGGAAGCATTATGAAGACTCGAACCAAGGCACAAACTGCAACGGCAGCACTGGCCGTACTGCTCGCGCTGACCGCCTGCGGAAGCACCGCCACGAGTGCCCCGGCACCGGACAGCTCCAAGACCTCAAACACCACCGATATTTCCCAGGCCGTCCAGCCTGATGCAGCCGCGGTCAAGCTGCTGCCGCAGTCCTATAAGGACAAGGGCGAGCTGACGGTCGCAATGGACCTTCACTACCCGCCCACCACCTTTCTCTCGGACGACAACAAGACCCCTATCGGCCTGAATCCGGATATTGCCCGCTTGGTGGCCAAGAAGCTCGGGCTGAAGCTGAAGTTTGAGAACACTGTGTTTGACACCATCATTCCCGGCATTGACGGTGGCCGCTACGACTTCACTATCACCACGATGTCCCCCACGCCCGAGCGGCTGAAGGTCCTGGACATGATCGACTACTTCAAAGACGGCAATTCAATTGCAGTGAGTGCAGGCAATCCACTCAAGCTCACCAATGAAACCCTGTGCGGCAAGAACATTGCCGTCACGGCCGGCTCGACGGGCCAGCTGAAGCGCCTCCCGGCCCTCTCTGAGCAAACCTGCACCTCCAAAGGGCAGCCAGCCATCAACTCCGTGACGCTTCCCAACGTCCAGGAGGCGCTGACCCAGCTGGCGTCCAAGCGCATCGACGGCATCCTTTACGACACCACCTCCCTCGCATGGGCCGGGAAGCAGCAGCCGGGCATGTTCACTCTCCTCACCCCCCAGATTAACGTCGGCGCCAGCGACCTGACGTCAGTCGGCCTTAAGAAGGGCTCGCCACTGACCCCCGCGCTCCAGGCTGCCGTCCAATCGGTCCTGAACAGCCCGGAGTACAAACAGTCGCTCTCGAACTGGGGCCTCGAATCGGGTGCCATCACGGATGCGAAGCTCAACTAGGAGGGTTACTCCCATGGTGCAAACCATCAGTCACGGAAGCGGGAACAAGATAGATAGGACCGATCCGGCGCTCAAGCCCAGGCTGCGGCGGCGGGGCGTCTTCGAATACGTGGCTTGGGTGGTGTGCGGCCTGATCGGCGCGGGCGTCCTCGTCTCCGTATCGACCAACCCCAATTTCAAGTGGGATGTGGTCGCCAAGTACTTCACCTACGAAACGATCATCAATGGGCTAATGCTCACGATTTTCCTCACCGTCGCCAGCATGTTCCTGGGCACCCTCCTGGGCCTCGGGCTGGCGATCATGAGATCCTCCCGGATTAAGCCGGTCGCCCTCACGGCGGGTGTCTACATCACGTTGTTCCGTGGAACGCCGGTCCTGGTGCAGCTGATCTTCTGGTTCAACATCGCGGCGCTCTACCCGAACCTGACAATCGGCATCCCGTTCACCAACATCAGCACGGCTGTGGACGTGAACGCGGTCATGGGGCCGATCACAGCGGCTCTGATCGGGCTTAGCCTCAACCAGGCCGCGTACATGGCGGAGATCATTCGCGGCGGTTTCTCGGCCGTCGGCAAAGGCCAGATCGAGGCCGCCGACTCGCTCGGCATGAGCGGCGCAACGAAGATGCGCAAGGTCATCATCCCCCAGGCCATGCCCTCGATCATTCCCGCCACCGGCAACCAATTCATCGGCATGTTCAAGGAAACATCCCTCGTCAGCGTGCTGGGCGTCGCAGAGCTCCTCCAGAGCGCACAACTGATCTACGCCCGCACCTACGAGACCATCCCGCTGCTGATCGTCGCCAGCCTGTGGTACCTCGTGATGACGCTGCTGCTGAGCTATCCGCAATCCCTGCTCGAGAAGAGATACTCCCGCGCAACCTCCAGCCTTCCCCGGAAGGCCAAGAAGATTGTGCTGACAGAACCGGAAGGTGTTGCCCGATGAGTAACGACGGCACCATTCACGCCCGCGGAATCCGCAAGTCCTTTGGCTACAAGACCGTGCTGCAGAACATTGACCTTGACATCGCCTGCGGCGAAGTCTGCTGCATCATCGGCCCGTCCGGCTCCGGGAAATCCACCCTCCTGCGCTGCATCAACGGTCTCGAGACGGTCGACTCGGGGGTCCTCAAGGTAAATGGTGAAGACTTCGGATACTACGAGACCGACACCGCCTACTACGCCTTGAGCCCGAAGAAAGTCGCCGCGCAGCGCACCAGGGTGGGCATGGTTTTCCAGCAGTTCAACCTCTTTCCCAACATGACGGCCCAGGAAAATGTCATGTCCGGTCCCGTCCTGGTCAAAGGTACCCACAAGAAGCAGGCGGCCGAGCGAGCCCAGGAGTTGCTGGCGAGCGTCGGCCTCGGCGCTTTCGGCGACCGCTATCCGGCCCAGCTCTCCGGTGGACAACAGCAACGCGTAGCCATCGCACGGTCCCTGGCCATGGATCCGGAAATCATGTTGTTCGATGAACCCACCAGCGCTTTGGACCCCGAAAAGGTGGGCGAAGTCCTCGCCGTCATGCAGGACCTGGCCAAGAAGGGCATGACGATGGTGGTCGTGACCCATGAGATGGGCTTCGCCCGGGAGGTATCGGACACCTTGCTCTTCATGGACGAAGGCGTCATCGTCGAACGCGGCGCCCCGAGGGAAGTCCTTGCCAACCCGAAGGAACGCCGAACGCAAGCCTTCCTGAAGCAGGTGCTCTAAGCCATGGACGGAAAACTGGCCGTAATCGGCCTGGGCAGCATCGGCAGCATGGCCCTATGGCAGGCATCCCGCTTGACCGATTCCGTCGTCGGGTTTGAAGCCCAATCACCCGGCCACGCCCGAAGCGCGGTAGGAGGGGACACCCGACTCTTCCGCATGCTCTATCGCGGAATACCCGACTACTACCCCATCCTGCAGCGTTCCCGGCGCCTCTGGGCCGAACTCGAGGCGGAATCAGGGCAGGACATTCTGACGCGCTGCGGCGGGCTATCTATCGGGACGGTTGATGGCCCTTACATCGCCGCCCTACTCGAAACGACCCGGGTCAACGGGGCCGAGCATGAGATCTTGAGTCGAGACGCCATGGCGGAACGGTATCCGCAGCACAACCTTCGGCCTGATGACTGCGCCGTGTTCGATCCGCATGCCGGCGCCCTGCGCACTGACCGTGCGGTGACGGCGGCAGTTGCCGCTGCACAAGCAAACGGGGCAACAGTGGTCACCGACACATCGATCGACAGCATCCAGGAAACTGACGACGGCGTGGTCGTCACCGCGGGCGACGAATCGTGGACCTTCGAAAACGTGATCGTCGCGTCCGGCGGCTGGTCCCAAAAGCTCATGCCCGAATATCTGAAAGCGGCAACCGAGACACGGCGGATATTCCTGTCCTGGTTCGTGGCTAGAGACGCGGCGGAATTCTCCCCGGAGCGGTTCCCCGTCTTCATCAGGATTTCCGGAGACCGCTCCATGTACGGCGCGCCGAGCGTCGACGGAGTGACGGTAAAAGCCACCTTGGATGGTCGCGGTGCGCCGACACCGGCGGCTGACTCAGTGCCGAGGGACCTCACCGCGGCGGAGATCGCGGAAACAACCGAGACGGTACGTGAGTTCTTCCCTGGCCTTTTTCCTAACATCGTTCGCTCGGACGCGTTCCCGGACCTCTACACCGCGGACTTCCAGCCTTTGCTGGGCTTCCTCGACAATTCCAGCAGGATCTACGCCGCAACTGGATTCTCCGGTGCCGGATTCAAAATGGCGTCCGGATACGGAGAGATCGCAGCCAGCGAAGCCCTTGGCAAGCGCTACTTTGACGGGCTGGACTTCGTTCGGCCCCACAGGTTCGAAAAGATTTAGGCGCTTCTTATGGGTTCGCTAGGTGAACTCCGGATCGCGTATTGTTGACAATCTACAGTTACTAGGAAGGTATGAAGCCATGGCAGCACTTAGCCCTATCCTCAAGCAGGCAACTCCCGTAGTCGTCGACTACGCACTCGGGAGCTGGATCCACGCGACCGACGGCAAGAAGTACCTCGATTTCACCACGGGAATTGGTGTCACCAGCACTGGCCATTGCCACCCTGATGTGGTGGCCGCAGCCCGCGATCAGGTGGGCAAGATTGTCCACGCCCAGTACACGACTGTGATGCACAAGCCCCTTCTGGAATTGACGGAACTCCTTAGCAGCGTCCTGCCCGAAGGATTGGACAGTGTCTTCTACGCGACTTCCGGATCAGAAGCCGTGGAAGCATCCATCCGTTTGGCCCGCATGGCAACCGGCCGCCCCAACATCATCTCCTTCCAGGGAGGCTTTCACGGGCGGACGGTGGCTGCGGCGTCCCTGACCACCGCCGGAACCAAGTTCCGCTCAGGATTCTCCCCCCTGATGGGCGGCGTGCACGTAGCTCCCTTCCCGCATTGGTACCGGTACGGATGGGATGAAGCCACGGCTGTCGAGTTTGCCCTGAAGGAACTGGACCACCTCCTTCTGACTATCAGCACCCCGGCTGACACGGCTGGCTTCATCATCGAACCCGTCCTCGGTGACGGCGGATACATCCCCACGCCTGTTGCCTTCCTCCAAGGACTTCGGGAACGGGCAGACCGGCACGGCATCGTGCTCATCCTCGATGAAGTCCAGGCCGGCGTCGGCCGGACGGGCAAGTTCTGGGGGCACGACTGGGCCGGGATACGGCCCGACGTGGTCATCACCGCAAAGGGCCTCGCAAGCGGCTTCCCGATTTCGGCAATTGCCGCGTCGGCGGATTTGATGGGCAAGGCCTGGCCTGGTTCCCAAGGTGGTACCTACGGTGGAAACGCCGTCGCAGCAGCAGCCAGTGTCGCCACCTTGGGTGTCATTCAGCGGGAAAACTTGGTGGAAAATGCCTTGCTGCGAGGCGACGAACTGAGGGCAGGGCTGGACGCGCTGCAGGCAGAATTCCCGGGAATCGGCAACGTGCGCGGACGCGGCCTCATGCAGGGTGTCGAATTCACCGCCGAAGGCAACACTCCAGACGCGGCAACCGCACTCGCGGTCCAGCAGGCTGCCATCAAGGAAGAGCTCCTGCTGCTCACCTGCGGCCCGCATGGCAACGTCATTCGTCTCATCCCCGCGCTGAACGTCAGCAGCGATGAAATCCAGGCAGGCCTGTCCAAGTTCACGCAGGCGCTCAAGTCGGCCACTTCCTAGTTCCCCTGATCACTGAAAGAGCGAATATGAACCCCTCATTTGATCCCACCACTCTCCAAACGGATTTGTTCATTGACGGAAAATGGCAAAGCGCCACTGACGGCGCCACCTTCCCGGTAGAGAATCCCGCCACGAACGAAGTCATTGCCCACGTCGCCGACGGCGGTCCTGAAGACGCCGCCTTGGCCATCGAGGCCGCAGGTCGCGCGCAAGCCGAGTGGAGCAAGTCCACGCCGCGTCAACGGGCCGATATCCTGCGACGCGCCTTCGATCTGGTCGTTGCCAACACCGACCGGCTCGCGGCGATCATGACCGCCGAAATGGGAAAGCCCCTCGCCGAGGCAAAGGGCGAAGTAGCCTATGGCGCCGAGTTCCTTCGCTGGTTCTCGGAAGAGGCCGTAAGGATCGGCGGCGACAGCACCACCTCCGTGGACGGAAATACGCGCATCCTCATCACCAAGGAACCAGTCGGTCCGTCGGTATTGGTCACGCCTTGGAACTTCCCGCTCGCCATGGGAGCGCGCAAGATCGCCCCCGCAGTCGCCGCGGGGTGCACCATGGTGTTCAAGCCGGCCGAGCTGACGCCGTTGACCTCCTTGGCTTTGGTTGCCATCTTCAAGGAAGCCGGACTTCCCGACGGCGTGCTGAACGTCGTGACGACGTCGAGCGCTTCCGGCGTGGTACGGACCTGGACGGACAGCGGCATCGCCCGCAAGATCAGCTTCACCGGCTCCACCGAGGTGGGCAAAATCCTCTTGCGGCAAGCCGCTGACAACGTCATGCGCTCTTCCATGGAACTCGGCGGGAACGCACCGTTCATCGTGCTCGCCGATGCCGACATCGAGAAGGCCGTGGATGGGGCCATGAAGGCAAAGATGCGAAACATGGGCGAAGCCTGCACGGCCGCAAACCGCTTCTTTGTCCATCGCTCCGTCGCGGAGGAGTTTGGCGAGAAGTTCTCCAAAAAGATGTCAGAATTGCAGGTGGGCAACGGCGCTTTGGCAGGCACGGAAGTGGGTCCGCTCATCGAACAAGCCGGGTTGGACAAAGTGGAGTCTCTTGTTGCCGACGCTGTTTCCAAGGGTGCACGGGTGCTGACTGGCGGAAGCCGCCCGGAAGGTCCCGGCTACTTCTACTTCCCCACTGTCCTGACGGATGTGGCGCTGGAATCCGAGCTGATGACTACGGAGATATTCGGACCGGTAGCAGCCATCACTCCCTTCGACAGTGAGGACGAAGTACTGCGCATGGCCAACGACACCGCATGGGGCCTGGTGGGCTACGTGTTCACCGAAAGCATGGACAAGGCCATGCGGTTCTCAGCGGAACTGGAGGTCGGAATGGTCGGCCTCAACACCGGCATAGTGTCAAATCCCGCCGCTCCATTCGGAGGCGTCAAGCAGTCGGGCTTGGGACGTGAAGGCGGAAAGATCGGTATCGAAGAATTCCTGGAATACAAGTACACCGCGATAGCGGTCTAATAGATTCAATTTGGCGAAGTATGAAATGAGGGGATGTCAATGGCGGCACCGGAGGGAATGTTCGTATTGGAGGGCCGGCCCACGGCGCAGCTGATCGCTGACCAACTCCGAGAGCTCATCGTCCAAGGGGCTTTCAAGCCTGGTCAGCAGGTGAACGAATCTGCCCTGGCTAGCCAGCTCAACACGTCAAGGGGGCCACTCAGGGAAGCTCTGCAACGCCTGTGCCAGGAAGGCATCCTGGTCAGCAAGCGTAACCGCGGCGTTTTCGTGCTGGAGCTTTCAAACGAAGACATCAAAGAGATCTACGCCGTACGCGAGGCAGTGGAGCTGGCCGCCGCCAACACTCTCCTCGACTCTGGTCCCGACCAGATCATGGATACCTGCCGAGAGCTCAAAGGCATCATCAAGAACATGGCAAAGCAGGTTGCGGCGTCGGACTGGCAGGCGATCGCCAGGCTCGACATGCAATTCCACACCGCTTTCGTTTCAGGCACGGGGAATACTCGGCTGATCCGGATTTACGAGACACTCGCCGCGGAGTCCCGTATGTGTATCCTCAGCCTGGAAGTCGCATATCCCCGCATAGACGTGCTCGTACAGGAACACCAAGACATCCTGGACCTTCTTGAGGCGCGCGACCAGAGCGGACTTCAACAAGCCATCAAGCGACACATGCAGAAAGCAGTCGAGGACCTCACATCGACACGGCAGCCAAGTGGCGCTACAGCCTAAATCTTGCTAATTCCACACGCACTACGGGCCCGGTTCAAAGTCAACCGGGCCCGTATGAGCAGGACGCAGGCTCCGTGGACTGTGCCGGCGCTACTGACTCGCCTGGAGCCAGGTCAGTTCCGAGCCGTCGCCCTCGATGAGGCTCGCGAGTTCTTCGTTGAATTTGCGTCCGTAGGGGGCGCCGATGTGCTCCTCGAAAGCGGCCTGGTCGCAGTAGACCTCGAAGACGAAGTACTCGTTGGGCCGGGATTCCCTGGTGTAGGGCCAGAAGACCACGTTTCCCGGCTCGGCGCGGACGTGTTCGGTGAGCTCGCGCATCATTTCCGCGACCCTGGCTTCACAGCCGGGCTTGACAGTGAATTCTTGCGTACAACGTTTTGGTCATGTCGACTCTCTTCGGTTTGTGGTTGTTGTTTTGTCTGATCCGGCAATCAGTCCGACGGCAGGAGTTCGCCCGAGCCGCGCACGATCAGCTCCGAGGGGACAACCCAGGTGCTGGGCTGGCTTTGGTCGCCGTCGATCCTGGCCAGGAGCCTTTCGGCGGCGAGTTTTCCGATGCGATCGGGGTTCTGCGCGATCACCGTGATGCCCTGATCCATCATGTCCGCGAGGGCGAAGTCGTCGAAACCGACCAAGGCCACTTTGTGGCTCGCGCCCGATTCCTTCAGTGCCCTCATGGCGCCGAACTGGCCGTCATCACCTCGGGTTCTTCCGGCTCCCTGCTCTCCACCGCCGCCACGCAACTGAGCATCCCCGCAGTCGCAACACAAGTGGCCGATACCATCGGCGCCGGCGACTCCTACATGTCCGCACTGATCCACGGGCTCCTGAACCGCACCGGCGAAGGCCTCGCCCCGTCCGTGCTCGAAACGATAGGCCGAAGCGCCTCAATGGCGGCAGCGATTACCTGAGTCGTCCCGGCGCCAACCCGCCCACCGGGGAGGAGCTCGACGTGGAACTCACCCAGCGGCGATCCGGTGATCCCTCCGCGCCCGTAGCCCAAACTGCCTGAGCACCTCTGTACCCGGAGATCCTGGGCAGGCACGGCTGATGCGTCCTTGTGCGACGCCGATGGCGACGGGATCCCGGACGGGTCGAGGTCATGACCTGCAGCACGAGCGCGTGCGGGCACTCGCACCGAAGCTGATCGGAGCCCCCTGTCGGATTCGAACCGACGACCCCCGCTTTACAAGAGCGGTGCTCTGGCCAACTGAGCTAAGGAGGCGCGCCCCGGCAAGCCGGAGCTGGTTGCCCCGGCGGACCGGGACTGGTACCCCGGCGAACCGGAGCTGGTGCGCGCGAGCGCTAGATAAGGTTAGCCCACGACCTCCCGCCCACGGAAATTCCAGCGGACGGGAGGCCTAGGCCAAGGGAACTACTTCTTTGCTGCGATAGCCGCATTCAGGACGGTCATGAAGTCCGACTTGTTGTCCCACTGCTGGCCGTCGATGAAGACCGTGGGCGTGCCGGAGATCCCGATGTTCTTGGCCTCCTGCGTGACCACCTTGACGAACGGCCGGTACGTCTTGTTGTCGATGCAAGAGTCGATGTTGGCCGATCCCGCTTGGGTGGCCAACTTCTTGAGGTCGTTGTCGGAAATGCCTGCGCTGCCCTCGGCGGGCTGCTGTGCGTACAGCAGATCCACGAGTGCCGAGTACTTGTCCGGCGACGTGTTCGCCACGCACGCTGCGGCGTTGGCGGCGCGGGAGGAGTAGTTGGTGCTGGAGCTGGCGTCCAGGAAGCCGAACGGACGGTACTCCAGGGTGATCTTGCCGTCGTCCCGCAACTGGGTCAGCTGCTGGCTGTACGTGCTCTCGAAGTTCTTGCAGATGGGGCAGATGAAGTCGATGTACGCCACAACCTTGACGGGCTTGCCGGCTTCAGCCTCGGCGCCGGGAGCGGTCACCGTGGCGGGCGGGGTGGCCGGGGCGGACGGCAGGGACGCCAGGCTGACGGTACCGGCGGCCACCTTCGCCACATCCGTGCCCTTCCGCAGCGTCACGCCGCCGTGCGCGTTGGCGTTGGCCGGCGTCGGGCCCTGATCGGCGATCGGGGCGTTGTTCACAATGTTCTGGGTGAACACGAGGGCAATGACGGCGAGGATCGCCACAACGGCAACCACAATGCCCCATCCGATGAGCAACTTATTGCGCTTGTCCTTCTTCAGCTGAGCTTCGCGGATCTCGCGGGCCTTTTCGCGGGCCTGGGCGGTGCGCTCTGCCTTGGACAGGCGTGGTTCGTTTGCGGGGCTCATCAGTTCCTCGTGATTTATCGACGGCGTTGGTTTTTAGCTAGGGCAACGGTGCCAGTTTACGGGAGAAGACCGGCAGCTTTGCTGGGGTCTTCGACTCCAGTCTGAGGAACGAGCAAGTGTCCTCGATGATTCCCGCCGGTAGGGTGGGAGATGAGTCACAGGCAACCCCAGGGGGCAGCAATGCAACAAACGGCAAGCGAAAAAACCGACAGCGCACCCGAAGGCAATCAGGCTCCAAGGGCCCGGAAACACGATTTCATGGTGGTCTCCAACCGCCTTCCGGTAGACCGTTACACCAGCGATGACGCGGAAAACGGCGAGGAAGGCTGGCGCCGCTCTCCGGGCGGCCTGGTGACTGCCCTCGCGCCGATGATGACCAAGACCGACGGCGCGTGGGTGGGCTGGCACGGCGCGCCGGACGAAGCGTTGGAACCCTTCAGCCACGGCGGCATGGACCTGATTCCCGTGGAACTCAGCACGCGCGATGTTGAGCTCTATTACGAAGGGTTCTCCAACGCCACTCTCTGGCCGCTTTACCACGACGTCATTGCCCCGCCCGAGTTCCACCGCACCTGGTGGGACAGCTACCGCCGGGTCAACCAGCGCTTCGCCGACGCCGTCGTCCAGCACGCAGACCACGGAGCCACCGTGTGGGTGCAGGATTACCAACTCCAGCTCGTGCCGAGCATGCTCCGCCGGGCGCGCCCGGACCTGCGCATCGGCTTCTTCAACCACATCCCGTTCCCGCCGCCGGAGATCTTCGCCCAGTTGCCATGGCGCCAGGCCATCATCGAAGGCCTGCTCGGCGCCGACCTGGTGGGTTTCCAGCGCCCCAGCGACGCGGCAAACTTCATGCGCTCGGCACGCCGCTTTATTGGTGCAAGCGTCAAGCAGCAGCAAGTCCACGTCAAGGGAGCGGATGGGCAGATCACCCATATTGCCCGCGCACAGGCATTCCCGATCTCCATCGCCGTGGATCAAATCAGCGAGCTCGCGGAGCGCCCGGACATCATCGAACGTTCCCGGCAGATCCGCCAGGACCTCGGTAACCCCAAAACCATCCTCCTGGGCGTGGACCGCCTCGACTACACCAAGGGCATCCCCCACCGCCTGAAGGCCTTTGAGGAACTCCTCAAAGAGGGACGGCTCACGGTGGAGGACGCCACACTGATCCAGGTTGCGAGCCCCAGCCGCGAGCGCGTGCGGCAGTACCGGCTCCTGCGGGAAGAGATTGAAGGCACCGTAGGCCACATCAACGGCAGCTTCGACACCATGCAGAACACCGCCGTCCGCTACCTCCACCACAGCTACCCGGTCGAGGAAATGGTCGCGCTGTACCTCGCGGCCGACGTCATGCTGGTGACGGCATTGCGTGACGGCATGAACCTCGTGGCCAAGGAATATGTCACAGCCCGGACCAACAACACGGGCGCCTTGGTCCTCAGTGAATTCACCGGCGCGGCCGATCAACTCAAGCAAGCCCTCCTCATGAATCCGCACGACATCGACGGACTGAAGAACACCATCATGAGGGCCGTGAACCTGCCCCCGAATGAATCACGCCGCCGAATGAAGTCCATGCGCAAGCAAATCCTCGACCACGACGTCGATCATTGGTCGGCCGAATTCCTCTCGGCCCTGGCAGAAACCGTGGTGCGCGATGACTCCTGAGACAGCAGCCACTCCCCCGCTGAGCCTGACGCCCGAACTGCTCGACGCCGTCCGCAGGATCGCGCGAACCGACCACCTTTTGGTGGCGATGGACTTTGACGGCACCATCTCCCCGATCGTGGACCACGCCGACGCCGCGCGGCCGCTCCAGCGCTCAGCCACTGCTTTCGCTGAACTCGCCAAACTCCCGAGGACGACGACGGCGCTCATCTCCGGGCGGGCACTGGCCAGCCTGCGGGCGGTCGCCTCCCCTCCCGAGGCAACGCTGCTGATCGGCAGCCATGGCGCGGAGGCCTGGATGGGCCCCGGTTCGGCGGAACTCCAACTGGACGACGCCCAACGGGAGCTCCTTGCCGAAGTCCGCGAGGTCTTGGCCGGAATCTCGCAGGAAGCTCCGGGGACAGTCCTCGAAGACAAGCCTGCCGGCGTCGTACTCCATACGCGCCGAGCCGACGATGACGTAGCGGAGGACGCCGTCGCCGCTGCGCGCGCAGTCCTTGAAGGTCGCCCGGGAGTCTTCCTCAAGAACGGCAAACGTGTCCTCGAGACCTCGGTGGTGCATTCCTCCAAGGGCGAGGCGGTCGAGTTCCTGCGCCAGGCAACCTCTGCTACCGGGATCCTTTTCGCGGGCGACGATGTGACGGACGAGGACGCGATCGCCAGACTCGGCGCCGGGGATGTCGGGGTGAAAGTCGGGCTGGATTTCACCCAGGCCGAGTTCCGCGTCGAGGCCCCTGTCCACGTCGCCGAGCTCCTGGAAGCGGTCCTTCGCGAACGTCGCCGCGAGGTCTCGGGAGACTCATCTCACATGTGACGTTCGTAACATTTAGGCGAATAACCCGGGCTGCTGCCATACTCTTGGTTGTGATGTGGCGCACAACTACCGTGCGGCGTCACTCAGTCTCCCTTGCCCGGGCCCAGCCCAGGGCGGGGAGTCCAACTGAATAAACATGAACCATTCACAACGGATCGTCCGGCACGTACCTGCCGGTGAAGGGATTGATAACTGTGGCAACAGTTACTTTTGATAACGCTACGCGTCTGTACCCGGGCACAGATAAGCCCGCCGTCGATAAGCTCAACATCGACATCGCCGATGGCGAATTCCTGGTCCTCGTTGGACCCTCCGGTTGCGGTAAGTCCACCTCCCTGCGCATGCTCGCAGGCCTCGAGGATGTGAACTCCGGCCGCATTCTGATCGGCGACCGCGACGTCACGGACGTCCCGCCGAAAGACCGCGACATCGCAATGGTCTTCCAGAACTACGCTCTGTACCCGCACATGACCGTTGCGGACAACATGGGCTTCGCACTCAAGATCGCCGGCGTTTCCAAGGAAGAGCGTGCCGAGCGTGTCCGCGAAGCAGCCAAGCTTCTTGACCTTGAGCAGTACCTGGACCGCAAGCCGAAGGCCCTCTCCGGTGGCCAGCGTCAGCGTGTTGCCATGGGCCGCGCAATCGTCCGTAACCCGCAGGTCTTCCTCATGGATGAGCCGCTTTCCAACTTGGACGCCAAGCTCCGCGTGCAGACCCGCACGCAGATCGCATCCCTGACCCGCCGACTCGGCGTCACCACCGTCTACGTGACCCACGACCAGGTCGAGGCCATGACCATGGGTGACCGCGTTGCCGTCCTCAAGGACGGACTGCTGCAGCAGGTGGACACCCCGCGCAACCTGTACGACCGCCCGAAGAACGTCTTCGTGGCCGGCTTCATCGGTTCCCCAGCCATGAACCTGCTGGAACTGCCGGTCGTCGACGGCGGCGTCCAGTTCGGTGGCACGGTTTACCCGGTACCGCACGATGTCCTCGAAGAGGCACACGGCAAGACCGTCACGCTCGGTTCCCGTCCGGAAGACCTCGAGACCGTTGGCGCCGGCGAGGGCCTCGAAGTTGAGGTCGACGTCGTCGAAGAGCTCGGCGCCGATGCCTACGTCTACGGCCACACCACGCTTGACGGCAAGAGCCACGACATCGTGGCCCGCGTCGACGGCCGCCGTCCCCCGATGAAGGGCGAGTCCATCTTCGTCCGTCCGCAGTCGGGCCACGTGCACTTGTTCGACACCAAGTCGGGCCTGCGCCTGGGCGACTGACACCCACACCGCATTACCGACGGCGGCCCTTCCGAGTGGACGGGCCGCCGTCGTCGTTAACAACAGCCTCCATACGGAAGAATTGACCCATGACCGAGCAAAGCGGTGCCAAGTGGCATGACGAACCCACCGACTACGCGCAGATCGGCAAACTCCCGCGCACCGAGGCTGCGAGCGCCAATGACGCGGCACCGCCGGCAAGTGTCATCGGATCCCTCAACATCACCGCAGCGGCGGCGGATCCCGAGCTCCTGGACCTCCCCTGGCACATCGCACTCGAAGACTGGCCCGCGGCGAACCTGGCCGCCCTGCCCCGCGGCATCTCCCGGCACATCGTGCGTTTTGCGCACCTGGCCGGCTCCGTCATCGCCATCAAGGAAACGTCCGAGCACGTTGCCCGGCACGAATACCACATGCTCCGCAAGCTGGCACGGATGGATGTGCCTTGCGTCGAGCCGGTCGCGGTCATCACCGGCCGCACCACCGTTGACGGCAAGCCACTGAACCCGGTGCTGGTCACCCGGCACCTCAAGTTCTCCATGCCGTACCGTGCGCTCTTCTCACAGATGCTTCGCCGGGACACCCTGACACGGCTTATCGACGCCCAAGCGCTGCTGCTGGTGCGCCTGCACCTGATCGGCTTTTATTGGGGCGACGTTTCCCTCTCCAACACCTTGTTCCGACGCGACGCCGGGGCGTTCGCCGCGTACTTGGTGGACGCCGAGACCGGCGAGCTGTACCCGGATCTGTCGGTGGGCCAGCGCGAGTACGATCTGGAGATCGCCCGCGTCAACATCGCCGGGGAACTCATGGACTTGCTCGAAGGCGGGCTGATCGAGGAGAAGGTGGACCCGGTAGCGACGTCGGAGCTCATCATGGACTCGTACCGGCGGCTATGGGCCGAACTCACCGAAAAGGAATCGTTCGAGCTCGGCGAACGCTGGCGCGTGGGCGCGCGCATCCGCCGCCTCAACGAACTCGGCTTCGACGTCGAGGAATACGCCATCAAGACCACCGCGGACGGATCCACCATCCAGCTTCAGCCCAAGGTGGTCGACGCCGGCCACCACCAGCGGCGGCTGCTCCGCCTCACTGGCCTGGATGCCCAGGAGAACCAGGCCCGCCGGCTGCTCAATGACATGGATTCATTCCGGGCGGACAACAACCCGGACATGGACGAAGAAATCAGTGCCCACACCTGGGTCAGCCAGATCTTCGAGCCGATCGTCCGTTCCATCCCGCGCGACCTCGCAGGCAAGCTTGAGCCGGCAGAAGTGGTCCACGAAGTCCTCGAACACCGCTGGTACATGAGCCAGAAGCAGGACAGCCACATCCCCTTGGCGGAAGCCGTGCAGTCTTATCTGGACACCATCCTGCGCCACCGGCGTGACGAGGCTGCCATCATGCTCAATCCGGACACGGCGATGCTCAAGATCCTGGAAGCCGAAACCGAGGAATCCCGGTACGACGAGGACGAATACCCGGATTCCGACGACTAACGCAGGGGTTTAGGGCTCCAGCGTCTCCGCGAGTCCCTTGAGCACGGGTTCACGCCCGAGCTCGATATGGGAGTACGCCAGGGTGTAGGCGAGCTCGGCCTTGCCGCCGAGGATGGCGTTGCACAGTTCCATGTGCTCATCGCGCTGGAGTTCGTTGCTGCGGTTGTGGGCGAGCCCGAAGATCCAGCGCATGCGGCCGAACAACGGCTTGACCGACTCGATGAGCAGCCGGTTGCCGGACAGCCGCACGATTTCGGCGTGGAACGCGGCACTGAGGCGCACGACGTCGTCGGTCCGGTCGTCGTCGATCGCTTGCCTCGTGTCGTCGAGGAGTTCCTGCAAACGGCCTCCCGGTTCGCCCGCGGCGACCCGGGAGGCCGCCATGCGGGCGGCGAACGTTTCCAGGCACAGCCGCACGTCGAAGAGTTCATTGACGTCGGTGAGCGTCAATTGCCGCACCACGGCGCCCCGGCGGGGGAAGGTTTCCACGAAGCCATCCTGCTCGAGGCGTTGGATGGCCTCCCGCACGGGGATTCGTGAAACGTTGTAGAGCTCGGAGAGCTCCCGTTCACGCAGCCGCGCGCCCTGTTCGTATCTCCCCGCCACGATTCCCTCAAGGACCAGCTGGTAGACCTGTTCGGCCCGGGCTTCGTCGTCGCGGCCAGTCAGCGTTTCGGGCATCGGCGTCGGCCACCCTTCCCTTCCCCGTCGTCTTACGTTCCACCCGAGCATACACGGGAGGAAACAGAGCTGTTTGGTATTCCAGATAGTGCAATATTTGTGATTTACATCCCATCGAACCTGCTCTAGTCTATTTTTGGTATACAAAAAGTCCGGAGCCTACTCCTTGGATCATGAATCGAGCACCCCCGTTGACCCAGCTACAGTCCACCGCCGAAGCTACGGCTGAGAGTCCATCCCCCAGCACGTCCCCAAGCAGACCCACCGCCGAGGCGCGGTCGCTCCTGGCGACGGCCTGGCTGCGGATCCGCCGGAGCAAGATTGCCCTGTTGAGCCTCTGCGTGGTGGTGGCCATCATGTTGTTCGCCATCCTCGGCCCGCTGCTCAGTGCCATGTCCGGCAACGATCCCTTCACGTCCAACACCAGCCCCGATGTCCTGGACGACCTCCAGACTCCCGGTTTGCCGCTCCCCGGATACATGTACCCTTCGGCCAGCCATTGGCTGGGCGTGGAACCCGGACTGGGCCGTGACCTGTTTGCCCGCCTCGCCTATGGTGGCCAGGTATCCCTCACCATTGCCCTGCTGTCCACTGCGGTCTCGGTGGTCCTGGGAACCGTGATCGGTGCGGCCGCGGGCTACTTCGGCGGCAAAACGGACGCCATCATCAGCCGGATCATGGATCTCTTCCTCGCTTTTCCGCACCTCCTGCTGGTCCTTTCACTGACCCCCATCCTGCAGTCACGGCTGCGGGACACCGCGCTGGGCCAGGGCAGCTTCCTGCCCATGGCTTCGCTCGTCATCATCCTGGGCTTCTTCGGCTGGGCATACCTCGCCCGTATTGTCCGCGGCCAAGTACTGAGCCTCCGCGAGCGCGAGTTCGTCGAGGCCGCGCGGTCCTTCGGCGCCTCGCACCTGAGCGTGTTGTTCCGGCAGATCATTCCCAACGTCATGGGAGTCGTACTGGTCTACGCCACCATGCTCATCCCCACGAACATCTCTGCAGAAGCGGCACTGTCCTTCCTCGGCGTCGGCGTCAAGGACCCCACGCCGTCGTGGGGCCAGATGCTCAACGCCGCCCAATCCGGCAACTGGTACCTCAGCGACCCCTGGTTCCTGGCAGTCCCCGGCGCCATGCTCATCGTCACGGTCCTGGCGTTCAACCTGCTCGGCGACGCCGTGCGGGATGCCCTGGACCCCAAGGCATCCCGCCACTAATCCCCCTTCAAATCCGTTCCACCCACCCAAATGAGGAGCACAATGAATACCCCCACCAGAGCGCTGGCCCTTGCCGTGCTGATCGCCACCGCCGCCACAGGCTGCGCGGCGGGACAGAACCAGCCCGGAACTGCCGCCTCCGGCGCTTCCAGCACCGAGCAGGCTCCCGAAGTGGTCAAGTCCGGTTTCACCACCAAGGGCGGCAACATCAACGTCCTGATGTCCTCGGACTTCCAAACCCTGGACCCGGGCAACAGCAACTACGTCCAGACGGCCAACGTCGGCCAGCTGTACTACAGGAACCTCACCATGGCGAAGGAGACGCCCGGACAGCCGCCCACCATCGTTCCGGACCTCGCCACGGACACGGGCCAGGTGTCCAAAGACGGACTCACCTGGACATTCACCCTCCAGAAGGGCGTCAAGTTCGAAGACGGCCGCCCCATCACCTCCGCCGACGTCAAGTACGGCATCGAACGCACCTTCGCCCAGGACGTCTACACCCAGGCCCCGCAGGAGCTCAACGCGGCGCTCGACGCCGGCGGCTACAAGGGGCCGTACAAGGATCCTTCCGCTGACCTCAAGGCCGTGGAAACTCCGGACGAGCGCACCATCGTCTTCCACTTGAAGAAGCCATTCGCCGAATTCCCGGCGCTGGCCTCCCGTTCCAACACTTCGCCTGTCCCGAAGGACAAGGACACCAAGCTGGACTACACCAACCACCCGGTGTCTACAGGCCCGTACATGGTTGATTCGTACAGTCGCGGAAAGTCGCTCAAACTGGTCCGCAACCCGAACTGGGATCCGTCCACCGACCCCAACCGCACGGCACTTCCGGACACCTTCAGCTTCTCGCTCTCCACTTCGCAGGCCACCATCAGCCAGCAGCTCCTGGCCAACTCCGATCCCAATGCCCTCACGTTGGACTCCAACGGTGCACTGCAGACCTCGGATTCCGCCAAGCTCGCTGATGCCCAGGTCAAGGACCGCGTTGCATCGGGACTGCTCGGCTGCAACGACGTCCTCAGCCTCAACACCGAGAAGATCTCCGATCCCGATGTCCGCAAGGCCATCGCCCTGGCCCTGGACCGCCAGTCCATCCTGGTCCAGTACGGCGGACGCCGCTTCGGCGAACTCACCCAGACCCCGCTCAACGCCAAGATGCGCGGCTACGTAGCCCAGGACCTGGAGATCGACCCCACCGGCAAGCCCAAGCTGGAGGAAGCCAAGAAGCTCCTCGAAGGCAAGAACTACCCCAAGACCCTCACCTACGGGTACGCCAACAACCGCGACGCCTATAAGAACACGGGCACCGTGATCCAGCAAAACCTCAAGGCCCTGGGCATCGACGTCCAGCTCGTGCCGATCCCGGCCCCGAACTACTACTCCGTCCTGGCCAGTGACCAGCTGCCGGACATTGCGCGCTCGGGCTGGTGCGGTGGCGCCGACCCTGCGTCGGTGCGTACGTCCGCCGATCCCATCCTCGGACCGAACAACGACGGCACCAGCTACGGCTTCTCCAACACGTCGCGCTACTTCGATCCGCAGATTTCGAAAGCCATGTTCGAGCTCCGGAACACTTCCGGGACCTCGGAGGAACTCGGCAAGAAATGGTCTGAGGAGTTCGGCAAGGCCCTGAAGACCTACCCGATCATCCCGCTCGTCCGCAGCCACACCAACAGCGTGGTTGGCTCCAATATCCGCAACGCCCAAGTGGGCTACTTCTTCGGCGGCATCGACCTCTCGATCGTCGGCGTCGAGCACTAACCAGGCCAAATACACACAACCGGGCCTGTTCACACCAATCAGGCCAGCCCAGAAGGGAGGCGGGCCGTCCGGCGACTACCGGACGGCCCGCAACCAGCACAATGATCAGATTCATCTTTCGCCGGACAGGCTCCCTGATCCTGCTTCTCGTCGCCGTCAGCTTCATCACCTTCACGCTGTTCCAGCTGGGTCCTGCCGATCCTGCGTCCGCCGCTTGCGGCCAGGAGTGCACTCCAGAACGCATCGCGGAAGCCCGCGTGGCCCTTGGCATGGACCACCCTTTCCTGGTCCAGTACATCGACTACATGCGCGGTCTGGTCTCGCCGCGGATGATCGGTGCTCCCGGAGCGGAATCGATCTGCCAGTGGCCATGCCTCGGCAAATCGTTCCAAACCAATGAAAACGTCTCGGACATCATCGCCCGCTCCTTGCCCTACACGCTCTCCATGGCGGTCGGCGCGCTGGTGCTCTGGACCGTTTCCGGCGTCGGGCTCGGTTTGCTCGCCGCCCTTCGCAAGGGATCCGCCACGGACAAGTTCATCGTCGGCGCAGCGTCCGTTGGAGTCTCGCTGCCCATCCCCGTCACCGGCCTGTTCCTGTTGCTGGTTTTCGTCAACCAGCTGCATCTCCTGCCCTTCACGACGAACGAGATCAACAGCCCCTTCGGTCCGCATGGTCCGGGGGCCTGGGTGCTCAACTACTTCCTGCCGTGGGTCGCCCTCGCGGTGCTTTTCAGCGCGGCGTATATCCGGGTCACCCGGACCAACATGATCGAAACCTTCAGCGAGGACTTCATCCGCACGGCCCGTGCCAAGGGCCTGGCGCCCCGAACAGTGACGTTCAAACACGGTGTCCGGGCCGGGATCACTCCGGTGGTGACCATGCTTGGCCTGGACATCGGGCTTCTCCTCGGCGGCGCGGTCCTCACCGAGCAGATCTTCTCCGTCCCGGGACTCGGTTTCACGGCCGTCCGGGCTGCCATTTCCGGCGACCTCCCCGTCACCATGGCCATCACCATGCTGGCTGCCTTCTTCGTCATCGTCGCGAATGTCGTCGTCGACCTCGCCTACGCTGCCATCGATCCCCGAGTGAGGCTCCAATGACCCAGCTCCAGCCCAGTCCGGCCGGTCAACCGGCCACGCGAACCGCGCATCAGGCCGCGGGAACCGGCCATCAGGCCGCGGAAGCCGCCGCGTTCCTCGACGTCCGGAACCTTTCGGTGAAGTTCCCCACCGACGACGGCCTTGTCTCGGCAGTCAACGGGATGGATTTCTCCTTGGAGCGCGGGCAGACCCTCGGCATCGTCGGAGAGTCAGGGTCCGGCAAGTCGGTCACCAGCCAGGCGCTCATGGGGCTCCTCAAGGGGACCTCAGCCCGGGTCACCGGCCAGGCGTTGTTCCAAGGCAAGGACCTTGTCACACTGCCCGAGTCCGCCATGCGGCAGCTTCGCGGCCGGAACATCGGCATGATCTTCCAGGATCCTCTCTCGGCCCTGCATCCCTTCTACACCGTGGGCCATCAGATCGCCGAGGCCTACCTCGTCCACAACAAAGCAAGCAAGAAGCAAGCCCGCGCGGCCGCCGTCGACATGCTCGGAAGGGTAGGCATTCCGAGCCCCGAGCAGCGCTACGACGAATACCCGCACCATTTCTCCGGAGGCATGCGCCAGCGCGCCATGATTGCCATGGCACTGATCTGCGAACCGGAACTGCTCATCGCGGACGAACCCACCACCGCGCTGGACGTCACCGTGCAGGCACAGATCCTGGACCTCATGTCCGAGCTCCAGCAGGAAACCAACTCGGCCCTGATCCTGATCACCCACGATCTTGGCGTGGTGGCCGAAGTGTGCGATTCCGTGCTGGTCATGTACGGCGGGCAATGCGTCGAATCGGGACCGGTGGACGAGATCTTCTACGACACGCGGCACCCTTACACTCTGGGCCTGCTCAAATCGATGCCCACGCTGAGCAGTAGCTCGGGCAGGCTCAACCCCATTCCGGGCCAGCCGCCGTCGCTCCTTGACCTCCCGAAAGGCTGCATTTTCAGCGCCAGGTGCGAGTACGCGGCCCTTGCCGGCGACGGCGTATGCGCGAGCCAGCGCCCGGAGCTCGTGGTCGAAGACGGCCACGGAAAGCGCTGCCACTTGAGCGGCCCCCAGATCGTCACTATTCGGAATACGCGTTAGGACCCGCCATGGACACGCAGGCAATTCTCCAGGTGGAGAGCCTCCAGAAGCATTTCCCCATCAAAGGCGGTCTGTTCTCCCCCAAGGGTTCCAAGACCGTCAAAGCCGTCGACGGCGTCTCCTTCAGCCTCGCGCGCGGCCAGACGTTGGGACTCGTGGGTGAGTCCGGCTGCGGCAAGTCCACCACCGGGCGCATGATCGCGCGCCTCATGGATCCGACCGGCGGGAGGATCCTGATCGACGGCGTGGACATCAGCCAGCTGGGCGGCCGCGATCTGTACAACTTCCGCCGCAAGGTCCAGATGATCTTCCAGGACCCCTTCGCCTCGCTCAATCCACGGCAAACCGTGGGCACCGCCATCGCCGCACCGATGCTGGCGCAAAAGATCAACCCGGCCGGCGGCCTCAAGAACCGGGTGAAGGAACTCCTCGAGCAGGTGGGCCTCAAACCGGAGCACTACAACCGTTTCCCGCACGAGTTCTCCGGCGGCCAGCGCCAACGGGTGGGCATCGCGCGCGCCATCTCGCTGAACCCCTCGGTGATCGTCTGCGACGAACCCGTATCCGCCCTCGATGTCTCGGTGCAGGCGCAGGTGGTCAACTTGCTCCAGGAGATCCAGCGGGACACCGGAGTGGCATACATCTTCATCGCGCACGATCTTTCCGTGGTCCGCCATATCTCGCATGAGGTGGCGGTGATGTACCTCGGCAAAATCGTGGAGCAAGGAAGCCGGGAGGACTTGTTCCGGGAGCCCCGGCATCCCTATACGCGAGCTCTCCTGTCCGCCGTGCCCCTGCCGGATCCCAGGGCAGCCCGCCAGCAGCAAAAGATCCGGCTCCGGGGAGATCTCCCGTCGCCGGCAAACCCACCCAGCGGCTGCGTCTTCCGCACCCGGTGTCCGTTGTTCGGCACCTTGGGAGCGGAACAGCAGCAACGGTGCATCAGCGAAATCCCCCGACCCGCCAGCGCGACTGCCCCGGCCTGCCACCACGCAGGTCTGGAATCCGCAGCCCTCGCTGGTGTGCAATAGATCCAACATCAAAGGAGCAATACATTGAACACCCTGATTCGTGCCGTCCGTCCTTGGGGACAAGCATTGAGCGACGTCCTCGTCACGGACGGCAAGATCACCGGCGTCGAACCCCATGACCCTGCACGCGCTGCGGCGACTGGCGACACCACCGTCGTCGAGGGCCGCGGCCGTCTTCTCGTGCCGTCGTTCTCGGACGTCCATGTGCACCTGGACTCGACCCGCATCGGACTGCCGTTCCGCGAACACACCGGCGGCCCCGGCGTCTGGACCATGATGATGAACGACCGGCAGAACTGGCGCAACGCCGAGGTTCCGCTGCAGGAACGGGTCAACAACACCCTCGGCCGGATGATCGCCCGCGGCACCACGCGTGTGCGCTCCTATGCCCAGATCGACGTCGACTGCCGGCTTGAGCGTTTCGACGCCGTGATGGCCGCCAAGGAGCAGTTCAAAGGGCAGGCCGACGTCGACATCATCGCGTTCCCGCAGGCCGGCCTCCTCCTTGAGGACGGCACCGTACCCCTCATGGACCAGGCACTCAAGTCCGGCGCGAATGTCATGGGCGGCATCGACCCGTGCAGCCTGGACCGCGACCCGGCCCGGCATCTGGACATCGTCTTCGGACTGGCCGAAAAGTACCAGGTCCCCATTGATATCCACCTCCACGAGCCCGGCGAACTCGGCGTCTTCAGCACGGACCTCGTGATCGAGCGCACCCGCGCCCTGGGGATGCAGGGCAAGGTCACCATGTCCCACGCGTACCAGCTGGGCAGCGTCTCCGAGGCCACCACGCGCCGCCTCATCGACGAATTCGCCGAGCTGGACATCTCCATGGCGTCGGTGGCGCCGGGCTCCGCCGGTGTGGCCGCCCAGCTGCCCATCCCGCTGCTCGCCGAAGCCGGCGTACGCATGGGCCTGGGCGAGGACGGCCAGCGCGACTACTGGTCCCCCTATGGCAACACGGACATGCTCGACCGCACCTGGCAGCTCGCTTTCACCCACGGCTTCCGCAAGGACGAGCTCATCGAGCACTGCCTCGCGATCGCCACCGTAGGCGGCGCCAGCATCCTCGACCCGTCCGCCACTCGCCTGAAGGGCACGGCACACCGCCCGGGCGTCGAGGTCGGCGATCCTGCCGAACTCCTGCTGCTCGACGGCGAAACGGTCGCCTCCGCGGTGATGGACCGCGGCACCGACCGGACGGTCATCCACCGCGGCAAGGTCGTGGCGGATCAGCTCGAGCTGGTCTAAGCCCGCACAAAAAAGTGGCCGATCCCTCGTGCGAGGGACCGGCCACTTTTTTGGTTTTAGAGCCCGACGGCGGCGGGCTCGCCACGATGTTCCGTCTCGACGGCTTCCACCGACACCGCCGGCCCGCGCACCGCGAGGAAACCGGCCACCGCGAGAAGCACCGCTTCCGCGGCCAGGGCCCAGAAGGGAACGTCCNCGACGGCGGCGGGCTCGCCACGATGTTCCGTCTCGACGGCTTCCACCGACACCGCCGGCCCGCGCACCGCGAGGAAACCGGCCACCGCGAGAAGCACCGCTTCCGCGGCCAGGGCCCAGAAGGGAACGTCCCAGCCGCCGGACCACTCATGGAGGAATCCCGCCCCCAACGGCCCCAGGGACGCCAACGCGAAGCCCAAGCCCTGGCTCATGGCGGACAGGCTGCCGGCGCTCTGTGGTCCGGTTGAGCGGATGACAACCAACGCCATTCCCAGCCCGAAGCCGGCACTCTGGACGATCCCCAACACGCCGACCATGAGGAACTGCAAAGCCACGGGCGCGGTCAAGACCCCTATCAAAGCCGCGGCGACGAGCAATCCCAGGCCTGGAGCCATGACCTTCAGAACCGCGCGACGCCCCGCGAGGACGGGAGCCAGCAGGCTCGCGGGCAGCCCTGCGACACTGAACCATGCCAAGAGACCTGCTGCGTCGGCCACGGTCTGCCCCTTCGACACCAAGAACACCGCGAGCCACGAGGTGATCGCGAAATACAGCATGGCTTGCAGCCCGAAGAACGCGGTCACGGCCCAGGCCGTCCGCTGCTTCCGCAACGGAATGGTGCCGGTTTCCCCCGTTGCGCCACCCGCCGTCGTCGTCTTCTGTAAACCAGCGCCCGACGTCGGTCCGCCGGTTTCGGTCTCGCCGGTCCCGTCGGGGCGCCCGGCCGGTTGACCGGTGCGGTGGATCAACGCGGCCCCTAGCAAGGCGGGGACGGCCCAGACGGCCAGCGCCCAGGCGAGGCTTCCCCCGAGCGCTTGCTGCAGCGGCTGGACGAGCCCCGCGCCGAGCGCCGCGCCCAGCCCGAAGCCCATGGTGCACAGCCCCGTCCACCAGCCGGTACCGCGGTTTGCCTTGACGATCTGCGGCACGAGCACGCTGGCGGTCATGATGGATGCCCCTGCCAGGAACGTTCCGGGCAGCAACAGTCCGGGCACGAATACGCGGAGGATCAGCGCCGCGGCAAGCACCAGGAGCGCCGCTGCCACAGCCCTTCCGCTGCCCAGGCGACGGGCCAGCCACGGACCGCAAGGGGCCGAGACGCCGAAGGCAAGTACAGGCAAGGCGCCAAGCAGCGGCAGCAGATGCGCGTCGAGTCCAAAGCCTGCCTGCAGCTGACCCATGGTGCCGGCGATCGTCGTAATGGCCGGACGGAGGTTGATGGAGACAAGTGCCAGTGCAACGAGTATCCAGGCAGTCCGTCGAGCGGCGTACGCGGAAGTACCGCGGCGCGGCGGCTGTGCTTGTTCCATTGGTTGCCTCCCTGGAATCCTAATTTGGTATACCAAATAAGATTAGGGGCATTGCATGGCAAAGTAAACTGCCGCTAAAGGGGCAGCTGAGTGTGATGCTGGACCCTGACGATTAGATTTGGAATACCAGAGCTTTAGATAGCCTTGCCGGGGTTGAAGATTCCGGCCGGGTCGAAAAGTTCTTTGATGCGATGCTGCAACTCCCGGATGGGCTCAGGCTGCTCAAGTCCGAGCCAACGCAGCTTGTACTGCCCCACCCCGTGCTCGCCGGTGATGGTCCCGAAACCGTCAGTCTGGATCGGCAACCGCGCCTTTCCACAAACTCGCCGAAACCCACCGTTGCGGCGAAGCAGTCTGAGCAGACTGATCTGGCCGCCATGATAAGGAGCCGCGCGTCATACGCCAAGCTCCGACGGGCTGAGGTCCAGCAGCTTGGCAAAATGGCGCCCACGGCTCTCCCGAGCCGAGCTATGCCGAGCTTTAATGGGGTGAATTGCCAATGCGATCCCGCTAGCCTGGCAGCGATCGGAGCTCGTCGCATTCCTTCCCTGTTATCGAGGCTTGCTCTAACACGCCGGCGTCGTCTCCATTCATCGGCTCAGAAAGGCAGGCGCCCCCGACTTTCAGCTTGACCGAGCGGTACCGTTCCCGAAAGTCAACCTCGCTCACAGGCCATGACTCTCCCATTGCGCCGGTGACGATCCAGTCACCTTGGAGGGCCGTTGCGTCGCCCTCTAGCGTCCGAACCGTTTCCACGCTACACACTTGCCGAGCGCGAACCACTCCGACCCGCTTGTAGCAGTCGCCGCCAATATGTCGGTAAGTCGCCGCGAACAATTCGGCCTTGACGGTCCAGGAAGCTTCGTCATCATGAATCCTCCAGTCCCCAGCAGAGGCGCGAAGCGTGTCGCCTCGCTTTGTAGTCCAGGTCCAGTCTTCCAAGAGCTGTAACGCGTGCACGGTGCCCAGACGTTCGAACAGCTCATCATCTACCCCTCCCGGGGCAGGGCCGGTGGTCATTGACACTCCTTGACGGTGTCCGCATTAGCGAGTACAAAGCCAAGCGTCGCGAACACTTCGATTACTACTTGCACAGCTTCAAAGTCCTTCCGTCTAGCGTCCTCGTCAAGATTTTCCCACGGAACCATCAGTGTGTGACGCTTGCGACGGTTGTCTCTTTGCTCAGCGTAGGACCACCCATATTCCTGATGATGACGCACCCATGAGTCATGCTCTAACCGGGCAAGCAGCATTGTTTCAGCTTGGGTTAGCGTGCTCTCTTCCTGGGGGTGAGAAGCTGAGCCGAGTCGAGTCGCCCACACACGCCCCATCTGGCTTATTGCCCGTGACATGGATACAAAGGAGCGCATATTGCTTTCCTTTGTGAAGGCACTGAGATCATCCCCCCATCGCCCCCTGACGCTGTCCCCAATAGTCGGAACGCCGTTCTCCCAGACACGCAGGTAGCGCTCGTGTGCAATTCGCCCCAGCCAGTCCCATATACCGAGCCCCTCGCCCGGCACGGGCTCCAGGGTGGGACCGACTTTTGACAACCGGCCCATCAGTGGGGCGGTGACTCCTCGTACAGCATCGTCCCAAATCATGATCCGCCACTCAGGGTGGCGTGCCGCTAGGAAGGTGGATTCACCCTCTTGATCTGCAGCCTGCACTAACGCAACCGCATCTCCTTCCATGAGTTGCTCAATGGGTTCGCCGCTCGAAGCCACGAATCGATGAGAGTGGATACCGAAGCGCTCAAGTTGGTCGGCGAAGTGCTCTGCGATCTCATTCCCACGGGGGCCGGCGATAGTCGCATAAGGAACCAGAGCACCCTGGGTATCCCCCATCGCAGCCTGGACCCGATGTTGAAATGAAAGTTCAGCAAGGAATGCCAGCTCAAACGGAGAAGCACCGACCACGATCACTCGACCTATTTTCTCTTCGCGCAGACGGTACACGGCGTGACGGGCGGCCAGCTCATGGCAGCTCACTGCGTCAAGCAGCCACCCACACACAGTGGTCATGGCGGTGTGCCTCCAGTCCTCGGCGTGCCAGGGATTGTCAATACGCACTACGAGTCGCCCGGGTACCTCGGTAGTACGCCCGCTGATCATCGATGCAGCAAGGAAATGATCCTTTGCCTTCAAGTTGCGTGCGCTGTCAGAATGCATCAGGTAGACGCCACGCACGGATCCAGCGCTCCGTGAATTTAGAAACCTATTGACGGCAGCCCCGTCGCCCACGTCGAGCGCCAAGGTAAGCGCACCGATCTCGCGTGCAACGGCATGGAGTCTTTGAGGATCCTCGCCGCCCGAGAGTAGTATGAGCTGCTCCTTATCAGTAAGTGACTGCTTAATTGCTTTGGCGGCCAGCAAAGTTTCATCACTGAGGCCGGCGAACAAAACGACGTGCTTCGCTTGTCGCGCCTTAAGTGCATCGATGCTGGACGAGAACAGCAGAGAAATTGCTTTCGCCGCAAGTATTACGATTGCAGCGAGCGCGAGGAGCCGAGAGGCTTGGAGTCCCAATGGCATTGTGGCGGGGCAGCCGTGGCCCTCTCCGAACGGCAGATCCATTGTGCCACCAAAAATGTCGAATGTACGCCGCAGCGCAGTCCAGCCTGGGGCTTCCTCGCCGGAACACGGCCAGTATCCGGCAACACCCATGAGCACGGCGGATGAGCCGCATGCACCCACAGCGACTGTCGCCATCCGTACTGAGGGAGGCAGCACATGATTGACCGCCAGCAAGCCAACGATGATCGCGACGAATGGTACCGCTAATGGCCACCAGGAGTCTGGCGTACCGAAGTCGGTCAATGGTTCCGGTAGACGCCGGCTGAATTCGGGCACGAAGCCGATCACCGTCCATGTGAATACGGCCACGAGAAAGACCGCGGCCGCAATGGCGCCCACGGCAAGGCGAATAATGTGGACCGGGTTCTGCGACAGGTATTTCACGTAGGTCACAATATCGTGTGGATGGCTTGGGGGTCGCCTGTCGGCTCGTTGCAGTGAGGAGTCGAACCTCATTGGCAGATGCAGGACGACTGGTGATAATTTCAGTAACTTAGGTGCAGCCTAGTCGCTGTCCAGCGTGGTGAAGAATTGGGGCCCAATGCACCTGCGATCTTCGTAGGAAGTGGATCGGGACTCATTCCGGTTGGTCTCCTGGCCGCGATATCCGATTGATTGCAGCCACGACGTCTTTGGCGGTCGCCTCTGCAGTAAAAGCAGCCTCGACGATCGCAACATGCCCTGGGCTGGCAGCTGCCGAAGCGCGGATTAAGAACGGAACCTCTATTCCGCTCCGCGCTACGATCACCGTGGGCCGAGCCGTCGCGAGCGCAATCCCGATTTCGAGCCAGACGCTCGATACGGTCTCTGCCGTCTCGGGCAGGACGGCCACGAGTGCGACCGCCTCGGCGACGGCCGCCACGTTGTCGGCCGCGATGTCGGCAGCTGGTCGCCGCGGGTTTGCACTGCCTCCAAGACGCACGGTCCATCCATATTCGGCAAGGACGCGACAGACAGCACGAGCGAACTTTTCATCCCCCAATGTGGCGTGAGAGACCGCTCGTGCAACGAATATCCAGGAGGTCACGCTACCACGCCCACTACGAGAAGGGTTTGGTCGAGCGGCAAAGGGCAACGGCGTATCACTCGAGCCGCGGCCCACACGCTTAGACGCAGCATGCCGAGCGCGAACTCAGAATTCGAGACCAATTGCAGTGACGGTAGCCCGCGGCGAAGAGCTCGCCGGACCAACTTGAGATATCCCGGTGCAGCCGGAGTTCGCACTAGTTGCGAGCGCACGCAGAAGCCGGCTCCCTTGAGCCATTCCTCGATTACACCACGTTCCGGGAAGGCGCGAAGCTCGGCTTGGAGGGCGGTGGGGAAGAACCCGAGCACCGCGTTATCCGAGGTCGTCTCGCGGCTCGCAGTGCGTATACAAAGCACACCACGTGGGTTGAGCATGGCCCTCAAGCGCAAGCACAAGACACTAGGATCGGCACTGTAGTGGAGCGACATGGAGCAAAAGATCGCCTCGACGCGATAATCGGCGATCTCCTCATCGTCGATGTCCGCAACGACCGCCTTGACATCTAGCGCGGGTACCATCGCGTTGACCATGGCCACCGACCGATCGACGGCAACGATTTGCCGAGGATGCCAGGCGCAACGCAGCGCCGGCCAGAATCGGCCTGTGCCCGCTCCCAGGTCAAGAGCAGTGTCGACTGCGACGTCTTCTGGAACGGCTTCGCGTAGGAGCTCGACCCATACTTGCTTTACCCGAGGGTCGAGGGGCCTGCTCGCGCGGAACTTGTCGGCGAAGCCTCGCGCGTTATAGTCAGTCATTACCCGTCCCGACGTCGAACTCCTCTAGGGCTCCGATCGCACGCGGCGCCCGGGCGGCAATCTGCCTAACGACGTCTGCCATTGAGTGACTGACGCAGCTTAGGCGCGAGGTCGCGATGAGTCTTGGTTCGAGGATAGGATTCCCGTCGAAAGGAACCTCTAGCCCGAACAGCGCAGGCTGCAGAATCGGCGGGCTGGCGGCGAGTATGCCCGGCGAGAAGATCCTTGTATCCGCTGCCATCGCGGCAAGTCTTAGCGTGCCGCTGATCCGCGGATTCACCTCGATGACGCGGAGGTCTCTCCCCCTCACAAACTCGACCTCGAAGAATCCCCAGATGTCGAGGGTTTCCGCAATGGTGCGAGAGGCCTCGTACATGGCATCCGCGCAAGGAAAGGACTCTCCGGGTCTTACCCATCGGGGTCTTTGCCACGGCGGCAAGAGGTCCTGTCTGGTTCGTCCTTTGGCTACGATAGGCAGCATCGTGAGCGCAGTGTGTTCGCGATAGCCGGTGACTGAGTACTCGAAACCATCGATCCACTGCTCCCAGTAGCTGTCCGGTCCTATTGTCTCGGTGCCGCGCGCCCAGCGAATCGAGCGGCTCTGCGTTGAGTCCCGCGCTTTCACGAGGATGTCGGCCCTCGTGGGAAGCTGTTCCACTCCCCACGGTGTCAGCGGCACTGCTGCATCTTGCATAAGCCTGCGGGCAAAGGTCTTATCAAGCCCCGCTAAAACTGCAGTGGGTGATTGGGCGTACACCTGGGCCCCGCGCATGCGCAGTTCCTCGGCCAGCAACGAGTCCCGCATGAGGCTGTCGTGGCCTGAGTGTATGCGGACCTTGCCCCCTGTGCTCGTGGCAGAGATAGTTTCCACCATGTCCACAGTGAGGGGATCACTCTCTCCGATCGGAATCATCGACGGTCTGTCGCCTCCGAGCAATTCGAACCAAGCCCCCACACTGGCGGGAGCCAGCAGAGTTAGATCTGCCACAACATGCCTGTCGCCGTTGCCTGCCGGAGTGCTTTGGCCAGGTGTCGGGCATAGGGTGCTCCGGCCTCGTAGAACAGCTCGGCGGGGAGGCTGATTGCCCGGTCGTGCAGGGCCTCAGCCTCTGGCAATATGGGTCTCGAGCCTGCCCAAGCCTGGAGCTGGGCCCAGAAGCGACCTGAGTGGGTGCCAGCGCTTGCCTCGACATTGCGCAAGGTTTGGCTCAGTGGGCGTGTGGAAACCGATCGGGCCGGGAGGCCGATGCGGTTCAGGGTGGCGATCATTGCATCCCTCTCATCGCGACCCTGCGTTGCGGGCAACACCCACACCAGGTCGAAGTAAGTGAGGTTCTCACCGGGTGCTTTGGAACGGAGTGGGAGTAGCCATGGCGCCAGCGCGCTTTCAAGCACTCGAACGTTTTCTAGTCGCGCACTCGACAGCGTGTCGAGGCGGTTGAGGTGGTCGAGGACGAGTACAGCTGACACGGGAGACATCCTTAGATTGCCGCCAAGCCCAAGCTCCGCGTGCGGCGCTTCTGCTGTGCCAGCGAATTCGCGACGTGTGCGGGGCTTATTGTGACCTACCATGAGTGCAGTTTCGTAGAGCTCACGGTTTCGTGTTAGAAGGACACCGCCATGCCCTCCGGAAACAATCTTTCGGGCACCCAAGCTTAGGATCGCCACGTCCGCCCAGGTGCCTGGCGGTCGTCCCCCCACATCGCTGGCATGGGCGTGCGAGCAGTCTTCGAGCAATGCAATCTTCAAAGGGGTCAACAGGTCACGCAGCGAACACGAATCGACCGGCTCACCGAAGAGATGCGTGACTACGACGACGCGAGTCCGCGGCGTCAGTGCCTTAAGAATGCTGTCCGCACTTGCGACAGGCTGCTCCGGAGCGACGTCGGCTAGGACAGGTATCGCGCCGAGCCACAGCAGCGGCGTTATAGCAGCGAGAAATGTCCAACCGGCCACCACGACTTCGTCTCCCGGCTCGACGCCGAGGGCGGCAAGAGCGACGAAAATCGCGCTAGTACCGGAGTTGAGAGTAAGTGCGTACTGTGTCTCGTAGTGTTCACTGAGTCGGCGCTCAACTTCGGCTATCCGTCCTTGTCCGGCGTAGTCGAAGATTGCCCCGGAACGCACCAACTGGGCCACTTGCTCGCTTGCAGAGCTCGAGTATAGGGGCCAGGGCACGGGCGGTTCGACCATTAGTACCCCCTTATAAGGTCAACCTCATTGTGCATTCTCTCGTGACATAGATAACGCTGCAACTCGGCAGAAAATAGCCCGTTGCACTCCTCTGGGCTGGCACGAGGCTGGTCGGCCATGTGGCCGCTCAGGACAATGTCAGGGTGCCCCCAAAGCGGGCTATTCGCGACGGGCGGCTCTCGCGATGTGACATCCAGCACTGCTCCGCCAAGTCGGCCGCAGCGCACTGCCTCGGCGAGGGCCGCTTCGTCGATGAGTGCGCCGCGCGCTGCGTTCACCACCCACGCAGAGTCCAACAACTCAGAGAGGACTTCGTCCGAGACGATTGACACTGTCTCCTCCGTGACGGGCGCGCAGAGCACAAGAATCGAGGCGCCGTTGCATGCCTCGCGGAATCGGTCAACCGACAGCAGCGAGTCGACTAGTGGTCGCCGGGGATCGTGCGCCACGGGTTTCGATCTGATGACCCCAGTGACTGTCGCGCCGAAAGCATTGGCTAAGTGGGCCACGCGTGTCCCGATTCTACCCATCCCAAGGATTACGACACGCTGGCCATGCAGGGTGCAGATCGACCCAGTCGGCCGTTGCCAAAGGCCCAGGTCGGAGAGGCGGACAGTCTCGTGGAGCCGTCGCATTGCGAGAAGGATTGCTCCCAACGCCCATTCCGCTACTTGTACGGTGCTGAGGCCGCGTCCATTGGAGACGCGCATGCCTCGTTCGCGCCAGACTGTGAGAGGGAGGCGGTCCACCCCGACCGTGTCGAGATGTACCCAGCGGACAGCTTTCCCGCGAGACACCGCGTCAACGAGCTCCACGGTGCGATCTCCATTTCGTCGCCATAAGACCTCAGCCTCGTATGATCCATCCCATGGCACAAATCGGACGTGAGCGGGTGCCAGGAGTTCGCCCCGTCCCATTGTGCGCCGCGAGACGCCGACGATCAGCACCACCGTCACAGGTCCTTGTACTCAAGCAAGAGGGGGAAACGTACCGGGCTGCCGAATGCTCCGCCGACCGCGGTTAACTTGTCACGGTTTAGCGTCGTGCGGACGTCAATGCATCGGCCTGCAGCGGTGATCGCTTCGTCGATGCGGTCAGAGAGCCCTGTCACGTCCGCCCGTATGGCCTCCAAGGTCCGTCGTGTGTCATTCAACGCCTCTCTGGCGCTCTCGAAGGAGCCCGACAGGACCCGTACTATTACATCAATGAGCGCACTTTCGGACGCTTCGAAGGAGAAAATGGGAGCGCGGGTCGCTGTGATGCGGTGCAGCGCGCGGGCTTCAGCTATCGCCGTCTCTGCAGCCTTCGGGTCACCTGCTGCGGCAAAAGGAACCGCGGCATTCGCGAGTGCACGTGCGAGATACGACATATGGCGGTCTCGATGGACGGCGTAATCCTTACGGCGCTCCTCAATGAGCACCGCGGCTCGTTCGGCCGAACGCTCCCACGCGCCAGTCGCGGCATCTAAGCAAACCAAGTTATTGTCGACCGCGAGGGCGCAAGGGCGGATCGGACCCGCGACCCGGCCCTCGTCGCCTATCAGCTCAAGCGCAAGTTCGCATTGTGCACGGGCGTCATCATAGCGCCCGGCTTCAATATAGCGGAACGCCAGGTTGTTGCGCGCACCGAGCATGGCGAAGCGATCCCCAGTGGAAGCGAGCAGTTCAACTGCCTCCGTGGCGGGCGCGAGGGAGGCGTCTAGTGCACCGGTTTCCCAGAGCCGGTTGGAAAGGTTTGATAACGCGCGCCCTAGCTCCAACCGTGCCGGTTCAGAATGATCCTGGCGGAGTTCCGTGATCCCTGCTGAGACGGCCCTGAGCGCTTCGGCGTTCCAGCCTGCGTCGCTGAAACGGCTGGAGGCTTTCACGAGCATCAATCCGCTCGTCAACGAGTGTCTATCGGACGAAGAAAACTGGGTGATGAGCCTCTCGGCGAGTACCGCGCCGACCTCGGAAAGTGCGACGGTCTCCTCCGGAAGTAGGTCGAATGCGCTCTGGAGATCGTCGTCAAAGCGACCGGTCATGATTGCAGAGGCGATAGCCATGGCAATCGCATGGGGCGATTCGACCTGGAGAGCTACATCCATCGCGATCTTCAGCCGCGGCACACCCGAAGCGTGGACCACTTTCTCAAGCTCGGCTTGTGCTGATGGTGCAGAACCCGCCGCCCGTGCCAAAATGCGCAGGCCGGATTCGAAACGGTCGTCGTCCACAAGAGCCCAGGTATTGAGGCCGCCAGGGATCCCGCCGTCCTCGGCGAGGAGGCCGGAGATTGCCAGCTCGGCCACCACATCGGGCTTGAGGCCGCTCGAGTAACGTCCCGAAGCGGGATATACCCGCCGGAGCAAACGGGCGAGCCGGTGATGGTCCTGCGGCCCAACACCGGGTTGCGCTAGGCCAGCTAGCTCAACGGCTTCCGCTTCGTTCTGGGGCGGGAAGAGTGAAAACAGGGCCGTCATCCGATCGAAGTCAATGTCGTCGAAGTGCTCAAGGCCGGCTGCTACGGCGGACACTCGTACGTATCGGCGCTCATGGCCGAGCAACCGCTTAACGACGCGCTCGGAGTCATCGCTCTGTGAATCGACCAGCACAGCAACTAGGGCCCTTTGCAGCAGGTCGACGATGGAATCGCTGGGTTCTGTGGGTAACCTCGCGTCAGGAACACTCACTCCGAGTGCATCTGCGAACGAGCTGAGGGCCTCGGAGTACAGCTGGGTTGCTTGCGCAGGATCTTTTGTCAGGGGTGCCAGCTCCTGTACGACCGCGTCAGCGAGGATGGCCTCCACACCGACGTTTGCGCTGCTGAGAGCGCGCCACCAGTCACCGGAGCCGCGGGCCAGCAGTAGGAGGCGGACTGGAGCAGTTAGATGAGTGTGGGAGAGCTGCTGAATCGACTCCGCGAGCTCTGGACCTTTGGTTTCCGCGTAGTCCACTACCCACAGGGCCGGCCCGGAACCCGCAGGAATGGGCGTGGCGAAGTCACGCATGAACATGGCATTCCAACCTCGGCTTCCTGCTTGCGCCATAAGCTCCTGCGCTAGCCGCGACTTGCCGCTTCCGCCGGGTGCCGTCACGAGTCGAACACTGATTTTCTCATTGCGGTCTAGCCAGGAGATCAGCCGCGCAAGTTCGTCTTCGCGGCCAGAAAATGGCACGACCGCATGCTCGGGCCTCAGGAGTGAGACAGGTGAGATCGCATCCGCCGTGGCGGCTTCAAGCAGGTTCGCCGGAGCCGTCACGGTACCGGGTTTGGATGCGCCCCGAATGGCGGTGGGGGAAGGCCTCGCAGTCAAGACATCCACAAGGTCGTCGACAGTTGTAAACCCGAGCACTTGTACCGCGCTGAGCCAGTAAGACCACTCCGTCGTGAAGTCCTGGGGGAATCGCGTGCCGGGCAGAGTCACTGGTATCAGCTGACGCCGCTCGTCGATCGCGAGGGACACCTCTCGTCGCACATGAGGCGAAGAAATAGCGGATGCCGACAATAGCACGACAATTGTGTCGCACTCGACAATCGCCTGAACGATCCGGAGTGCGAAGTTCTCCCCGCCGGAGATATCGCGCGGCGCGAAGAAAGTCGAGAGCTGCCGTTCCTGAAGCCGGCTTGCCAATTCAGCTGCGATTGAGTGGTCATGGGATGCGAAGCTAATGAAGAATGAGCCTAATTGCCGTTCGATCGGCATATCTTGGCCTACCTCCCAGTAGCGGCGCACGTGGACTTAGTCTAGCCAGCGGCCCCGCGGTTGCAACTAGCAGCAAGGTATTGGTGAGCATGTGTCGTGGCAGATGGGTCCGGTGTTGAGCGCAACTGCGCTGAGCCTCAGCTAAAGTTGATTAGCCTATCGCGGCTGCGGGCTTCGGTGCTCTGGCATGACCATTGCGTGGTCGTGCGCTCTACCAGCATCCGTGTCGTCCGCCAGCGACTTAGTATGCGGGTGATTACCGCATTGCAGGAACCGGCATTGGGTCGACTGGCATATACGTTCACATAGGCGGCCAGGCCAAGAGGGATACGCTCCAGTGCTGGCCCTAGCTTCTTTGGGTTTCCAGCACCGGCGGTGTATTCGGTCCCTCCATCTCTGAGTACCGCGAACACAACAATCCCGCAGTCTTCCGGGCGTTTCAGGGCTTCGAGTCCAGCACCCGATCCGCAGCAGCCTGCCCCGGCTGGGTCGGCCCTGCGGGTGAAAGCCGACGTGCCATGACGATCTCCAACCTGGCTTTGTCCTGCGGATACGGCCGGCTGGCACCGGTGTATTCAAATCCGTGCCGCTCGTAGAACGCCTTCGCTCGGGCGTTGTCCTCGTGGACGCCCAGTTCGATCACGCCTGCTCCAAGCTCGGCGCCTGCTATGGCGCAAGCCTCATCAAGCAACTGGTCGGCCAGGCCCAGGCCACGGTGTTCGGGTGCGACGTAGACGCTGATCAGCATGGCTTGTAGAGCCCGGGAAGGATCCTGCGGCTGCTTGATGACCACGCGCATAAGTCCGCTGATCGGGCTACCGTCCGTGCCGTCGTCCGCTACCAGGGTGATACTCGAGTCGCCCGACATAGTGGCTGCTCGCTCTTGCCACTGAGTGTCAGTCTGGCGCCGGGCGGCCCCGAGGCTCTCCACGTAGGCCATCGGGGTGTCCGACAGCATCTCCAACCGGACGTCGCGAAGCAATTCCCAGTCAGTCGCTTGAAGGCGACGGATTCTATTCACTTGCGCCGCCCATGAACCGGACATAGCGCTCAAGAACTCCAGGCCAGTCAGCCGCGTAGTCTGCACGGGTCTGCGCGGGGTGTTCGGCGCCTTCCCAGCCGTCGTGGACCAGACGAACCTCCGTTCCTCCGTCAACGGCGCGGAAGGCCAGACGAAGTTCGGTGGACCACATCGCGTTACTGCCTGGATACCAGCTCGCATGGAAGGACAACGGCGGCTGCCAGTCGTCGATGGTCCCCCATATCGAGGTTCGGCCGTCGTCGGCCGTCTCCAGGATCAAATTCTCCTCGAACTCAACGTGCGAGCCCGCACCGTAGACGCTGTGGTCCTCCATCGGCCACCAGAGATGCGGGTGGTCGGTGAAGCCCATGAAAGCATGCGCCACAGGCGAAGGCACGACGACGGTGCACACCACGGGGTCCAGCTCACCGGATTGCTCCGGCTGGGGTTCGGAGTCCGGCGCGAGGTGACTAAAGAGGCTCTCCATGTGCACCAACTTTACCGCCCAGCGGCACCCCCGGATTCCGGATCCAGCGCGCTCGCCCCCGACGCCGGCTCACATATGCCGGGTTCCGGCGGGACGCCCGCTCACATGTGGCGGCTCCCGGCGGGACGCTCGCTCACAAACAAGGGGTTCTGGCGGGACGCCGGCTCACATGTGGCGGCTCCTGGCGGGACGCCCGCTCACATATACCGGCTCCCGGCAGGACGCCGGCTCACATCATGTGAGCGGGGGTTGGCTCGTGTGTCGTGTGTTGGGGTGTGTTAAGTGGGTCAGGCCCCGACACGGTGTGTCGGGGCC